>CAMOMP010000001.1:0-166138 GCA_946619915.1 uncultured Prevotellaceae bacterium
CGCGGGGCACGAGGTTACCGAAGGCGGGATAGCGGCGCTCCAGATAGTAGTCGCGATCCTCCTCGGGGATATCCCACGCCTGAATCTCGCCCTTCTGCAACTTCTTGGCATCCTCCAACTTCTTGGGAACCCAGATACGGCCGTCGTTACGCAGAGACTCTGACATCAGGGTCAGCTTAGACTGCTTGTCGCCGTGAACAGGAATACAGGTGGGGTGAATCTGAACGTATGAGGGGTTAGCCATCATAGCACCCTTGCGGTAGCACTGGATAGCAGCTGTACAGTTACAGCCCATAGCGTTGGTACTGAGGAAGTAGGCGTTTCCGTAACCACCAGTTGCAATAACAACGGCATTAGCGCTGAAACGCTCCAGCTTACCAGTAACGAGGTTCTTGGCAATGATACCACGAGCACGACCGTCGATAATTACAACATCCTCCATCTCGTAACGAGTGAAGAGCTTAACCTTACCCTTCTGAACTTCCTTAGAAAGGCTGGAGTAAGCACCCAGCAGCAACTGCTGACCGGTCTGACCCTTAGCATAGAAAGTACGGCTTACCTGAGCACCACCGAAAGAACGGTTAGCCAGCATACCACCATATTCGCGAGCAAAAGGAACACCCTGAGCTACGCACTGGTCGATGATGTTGTTGCTGACCTCGGCCAAACGGTAAACGTTAGCCTCACGAGCACGATAGTCACCACCCTTTACTGTATCGTAGAAGAGACGGTAAACAGAGTCGCCGTCGTTCTGATAGTTCTTGGCTGCATTGATACCACCCTGTGCGGCAATAGAGTGAGCACGACGGGGTGAATCCTGAATACAGAAATTATATACGTTGAAGCCCATCTCGGCAAGTGAAGCTGCTGCGCTGGCGCCGGCAAGACCGGTACCTACAACGATAACGTCGAGCTTCAGCTTATTCTTGGGGTTGACGAGACGCTGGTGAGCCTTATAGTTGGTCCACTTCTCTGCTATTGGGCCTTCAGGAATTCTTGAATCTATTTTCTTTGCCATAGTTTTATCTGATTTCGTTTTACCATTTAGCACTTACAGTCCTCGCATTTGCATTCTTCACAGTCACAGTCCTGATTACCTGCACACTCGCAAGGATCGCACTTGCACTCTTCGCACTTGCATTCATTTGCCTTATCGCAGCACTCTGCGCCCTTCTTACAGCAGCCAGGTACCATAGGGCAGCCAGGCATCATGGGGCAAGCCTTCTGTGTAAGGCAAGCATCTTCTGCAGAAGCAGCACGAGCCTCGTCGAAGTCGGCAGGACGGTAGCCTGCAGCGAAAGCAACAACAACAGCAACAAACATCAGAATAACGATGGTTGTATAAGCTGCGCTGATACACTTCCAACGGTTGAACCATACCTTACCATTCCAACCAAGTGTCTGAAGAGCACTCCAGAAGCCATGAGTCAGGTGGAACCACAAGGCAATCAGCCATACTACATAAATAGCAGCATAGTAAGGACAAGAGAAAGTCTCAGCAATGAAACCAACACCGTCTGTTGGAGGAATAGTACCCTCAACGCCTGCCAACTCGGCATACATCATGTTGTACCAGAAGTTGTACAGATGAAGACCCATACCTAATACAACAATAAAGCCGAGAACCAACATGTTCTGACTGGCCCACTCTACCTTGTCAGGCTTGCTGGTGATAGCATACTTGCTGGTACCACGAGCCTTCCGGTTCTGAATTGTAAGCCAAATAGCAAAAATGAAATGAAGAGCTACCAAGCCTGCCAAACCGATAGTTGCCACAACAGCATACCAGTTGGCACCCAGGAACTCACAAATCATATTGTAACCCTTTGCACTAATAAGGGCTACTACGTTCATTGACGCATGGAAGGTCAAGAACAGGATAAGCGCAATGCCAGTTACAGACATCACTACTTTCCTACCGATTGATGAATTGATTAACCACATAAATGATTGAATTAAATTATTGAATATTATGTTATTTAGCTCTCTTATACCTAATATATAGGATATTATATCGTGCAAAATTACATTAAAAAAGTGATTTGAACAAAAAAATGGCTTAAATGTTAAGAGAAATCTGTAATTTTGCAGCTAAATTGAGTGCCAGAGTAATATGGAAATGAATTTTGATGTGGTTGTGGTTGGTGCTGGACACGCAGGATGCGAAGCGGCAGCAGCCAGTGCAACCTTGGGAGCTAAGACCTGTCTTATAACAATGGATATGAACAAGATTGCACAGATGAGTTGCAATCCTGCTGTTGGTGGCATTGCCAAAGGACAGATTGTAAGAGAGATTGATGCATTAGGCGGTCACATGGCAGAAGTTACAGACCGCACCGCCATTCAATTCCGTATGCTGAATCGCAGCAAGGGACCTGCCATGTGGAGTCCTCGCGCCCAATGCGACAGAGGAAAATTCATCTGGACATGGCGTGAGATTCTTGAGAACACGCCTAACCTGCATATCTGGCAAGACCAAGTCAAGGAACTGCTGGTTAAGGATAAGCAAGTAACAGGCGTCCTTACCTACATGGATGTTATCATAAACGCCAGATGCGTGGTGATAACATGCGGAACATTTCTGGACGGCCTAATGCACATTGGCAGAACCAAACTGCCTGGAGGAAGATGCGCAGAGCCCCCTAGCCTGCACCTGACAGAGAGCATTACCCACCATGGCATTACGGCTGGCCGAATGAAAACCGGAACCCCGGTGCGAATAAACGGAACATCTGTTCACTTTGACGAGATGACCATCCAACCAGGAGACACAGACTTCCACAAATTCTCTTACATGGGAGAGCCCAGGCATCTGCCTCAATTGCCCTGTTGGATTACCTATACCAACAAGCAGGTACACGACAGGCTGAAGGCTTCGCTGGAAGATTCTCCTCTTTTTAATGGACAAATCCAGAGCATCGGCCCTCGTTATTGCCCAAGCATTGAAACGAAACTGGTTACTTTCGCGGACAAAGAAGAGCACCAGCTGTTCTTGGAACCCGAGGGAACCAACACCAACGAATATTATCTGAACGGATTCAGCAGCAGCCTACCCATTGATGCACAGCTGGAGGCGCTCAGAATGATTCCTGCCTTCAGGGATTTGGAAGTGTACCGCCCGGGCTATGCCATTGAATATAACTACTTCGACCCTACCCAACTGACTCACTCCCTGGAAAGTAAGTTGGTTGACGGTTTGTTTATGGCAGGCCAGGTGAACGGAACCACCGGATACGAAGAGGCTGCAGGTCAAGGAATTGTGGCAGGTATCAACGCAGCAAAAAAGTGCGGTGGAAGCGAACCTTTTACAATGAAAAGGGACGAATCTTATATAGGTGTTCTGATAGACGATTTGGTTACAAAGGGAGTAGATGAACCTTACCGCATGTTCACCAGTCGTGCAGAATACAGAATCCTGCTTAGACAAGACGATGCAGACGCACGTCTGACGGAAAAGAGCTTTAACCTGGGATTAGCCACCAGCGAAAGATACAATTATTGGTTAGAGAAGAAAGCTGCCATAGAAGGGTTAGAAGAATTCTGCAAGCACTACAGCGTGAAAGCTGCCTACATAAACGAAGGATTAAAAGCTTTAGGAAGTACAGAGTTGCAAAGAGGATGCAAACTGATTGACCTAATAGCAAGACCCGGCCTGACATTAGAAAATCTGTCGAACCTTATTCCTGCGCTAAAGGAAAAGATTGAATCCATTTCAGACAGAAAGGAAGAGATTGTAGAAGCTGCTGAAATAAAAATGAAATACAGCGGCTATATAACACGAGAAAGAGAACTGGCTGACAAAATGATTCGCCTGGAGAATATAAAGATAAAAGGTAAGTTTGATTACAATTCTCTGCAATCGTTGTCAACAGAAGCACGCCAGAAACTTACCCGTATAGATCCTGAGACAATGGCGCAGGCAAGTCGAATTCCAGGCGTTAGCCCCAGCGACATAAATGTATTGCTGGTGCTGATGAGAAGGTGAAGCAACACTTCAAGAAAAGTGGAAGTTTCACGTGAAACAAAAATATGCTACACGCCTGTAAATCAATAAGAAACGTATAACAAATAAAAGCATATGAACAACCCTAAATTACTTGAGAACCTAAGGGTAATACCCAATTTCCCAAAGCCTGGAATCATGTTTCAGGACATCAGCACACTCTTCGATAAAGCAGAATGCCTGAGGATAATGTGCGACGAAACTGTAGACCTTTACAAGGATAAAGGAATCACCAAAATCGTGGGTATAGAAAGTCGCGGATTTCTGTTGGCAAGTGCAGTTGCAAAAGAATTAAATGCAGGAGTCGTAATGTGCAGAAAGCCAGGAAAACTACCTGGTGAAACTGTACAAATGAGCTATGAAAAGGAATATGGCACGGATACAGTATGCATTCACAAAGGAACCATCTCGGAAGATGATGTAGTACTGCTGCACGACGATCTTCTGGCAACAGGAGGCTCGATGAAAGCGGCTTACGATTTGGTGAAGATGTTTAATCCCAAGAAGATATACATCAACTTTATCATAGAACTTACCATAGAAGGTTTACACGGACGCGATGTATTCGACAAAGACGTGGAAATAACCACCCTACTGAAGGTTTAATCCCATAATACAGGAAAAAAAATGGCCAACCTATCAGAAAAAGAAAAGATTCAGGCCTATCTGAAGAGTATTGTGCTTAGCATGCCAGAGAAACCTGGCTGCTACCAATACTTCGATGAAAATGGCACAATCATATACGTTGGCAAAGCAAAAAAACTGAAAAGAAGGGTTTACTCCTACTTCAGCAAAGAACACGACAACCGCAAAACTGCAATTCTTGTCAGTAAAATAAGGGATATCAAATATACCGTCGTTAATACCGAAGAAGACGCCCTTTTATTGGAAAACAACCTGATAAAAGAGTGGAATCCAAGGTACAATATTCTACTGAAAGACGGAAAAACCTACCCCAGCATCGTTGTAACCAACGAATTTCTGCCCAGAATCTTCCAAACCAGGAAGATAAACAAGAAATTTGGCACATATTTTGGCCCATACAGCCACGTTCCTACCATGTATGCACTCCTGGATCTGATAAAGAACCTGTACCCATTAAGAAGATGCCATGAAGCTATTACTCCGGAAAGCATAGAGAAAAAGAAGCACAAGGAATGCCTGGAATATCACATAAAGAACTGTAAGGCACCATGTACAGGCCGTCAAAGCGTTGAGGAATACCTGAAACATATTGCCGAAGCAAAGGAAATTCTGAAAGGCAATACAGCAGAACTGCAACGTTCCATGATGGCAGAGATGAAGCAACTGGCCAGCGAACTAAGGTTTGAAGAAGCAGAAGTTGTGAAGAAGAAATACATGTTGCTGGAGAACTACAGAAGCCGCAGCGAGGTGGTCTCCAACACCCTTCACAACATAGACGTCTTTAATATAGAAAGCGATGAGAGAGTAGCCTACATCAACTTCCTGCACGTAACAAATGGCTGTATAAACAAGGCATTTACCTTCGAATACGAAAAGAAAATGCAGGAAACAGACGAAGAGCTTCTGGTTATGGGAATAGTTGAAATGAGGCAAAGATATGGTAGTGAAAGTAAGGAAGTTATAGTTCCGTTCCCCGTGGAACAATTCACGCAAAGCTTTAAGTTAACTGTTCCACAGAAGGGCGATAAAAAGGTGCTTTTGGACCTTAGCAGACAGAATGTTCTACAATACAAAAAGGACCGAATTAGCCAGGCAGAAAAGCTAAATCCCGAGCAGAAAACAACCCGTCTGATGAAGGAGCTACAGGACGCCTTACAGCTTCCTACCCTACCCATGCACATAGAGTGCTTCGACAACTCTAATATCAGCGGAACAGATGCTGTTTCAGGCTGTATAGTATTCAAGAAATGCAAGCCCAGCAAGAAGGATTATCGCAAATACATTATAAAAGAGGTGCAAGGACCTGACGACTATGCCAGCATGCAAGAGGTAGTAAGACGCAGGTACAAGAGGATGATAGAGGAGGAAAGTCCCCTACCCGACCTTATTATTACAGATGGCGGAAAAGGGCAAATGGAGGTCGTAAGAAAGGTCGTAGAAGACGAATTAGGACTGAAAATACCTATTGCCGGATTAGCCAAGGACGACAAGCACAGAACCAATGAATTACTGTACGGATTCCCTCAGCAAGTGATAGGATTAAAGACAGACAGCCCTCTGTTTCGCCTACTGACTCAGATACAGGACGAAGTACACAGATATGCCATTACCTTCCATCGCGACAAACGCAGTAAGCATCAGATTGCCAGCGAGTTAGATGCCATAGAAGGCATAGGCCCCAAGACAAAGGAACTGCTTCTGAAGAAGCTTCATAGCGTTAAACGAATCAAGGAAGCAGAGAGAAGTACTCTGGAGGAACTAATAGGACCATCTAAAGCACAAATCATATATAATCATTTTCATTAGTACTTCAAGCGGAGTACTCCAGTACTTCAACTAGAGTACTGCAGTACTTTAACCAGAGTACTAGAGTACTTTAAGGTAAGTACTAGGCAAGACTCGCCTACAAGAAACGATTGCATTACATACTATCCATGATTGACGGAAATTAAAGTCAATATAGAACGTAGTTTACATGAAGATTAAACTATATAAAAAATACGAAAGAGAAAATATAAAAAAAGCAAAAAACAGATAGGTATCAAATAATTATACTACCTTTGCATAAAGCAAAACGATTATATGAGAGCAGTCATACAAAGAGTAACACATGCAAGCGTAACAATCGAAGGCAACAAAAAAGCCGAGATTGGGAATGGCTTCCTTATCTTGCTTGGCATAGAAAATACTGATAATCAAGAAGATATAGAATGGCTTACACGAAAAATCATTGGTTTGCGCGTCTTTGATGACGAGAACGGCGTGATGAACAAGAATATCCAGGAAACTGCGGGCGACATTATAGTCGTTAGCCAATTTACCCTGATGGCAAGCTACAAGAAGGGCAACCGCCCCAGTTGGATTAGGGCTGCCGGTCACGAGGTGGCTATACCATTATATAATAGCTTCGTGGAGCAATTATCCAAGGCCCTTGGCAAACCCATTGGAACAGGCGAATTCGGCGCTGACATGAAGGTTGAACTCCTGAATGACGGGCCTGTAACTATTTGTATGGACACAAAAAACAAGGAATAAAAGATGAAGAAGTTTCTTTCTTATCTAAGCAGTCTTGGAATTATATGCATACTCACAGCAATCGTATGGGTACTTATAGCAAAAGGCAATTTATGGGTAGTACGCTTTGCGCCAACCAGATACCTGCCATTAATAGGAATAATTATTCAATTTCCATATAGTTGTTATAAAATGTGGCACTGGGAAGAGTACGAAAAAGAAAACAGAGTTAATGCCGTGGCCGGTCATGTATGTTTGGCTGCATTACTTATTTTTCTTTGGGCGTTTTTAGAGATGAAAGTACTATGACGATACGTGAAGCACAAGATAAAGTAGATCAGTGGATTAAGACCTATGGCGTTCGTTACTTTAACGAGCTGACAAATATGGCTGTCCTGACAGAGGAAGTGGGAGAACTGGCCAGAATTATGGCTCGCAAGTATGGGGAACAGTCGTTCAAGGAAGGCGAAAAGCAAGACCCCAGTGAGGAAATGGCCGATATCCTGTGGGTACTAATCTGTCTGGCCAATCAGACGGGCGTGGACCTAACGGAGGCGCTACAGGAAAGCTTTGAGAAAAAGACAAAACGAGACAGAGAGAGACATATAAACAATCCCAAGTTAAAACAATAAAAGACGAACATAATATGGAACAGAACAAGTATGAAGAGGCACTTGCCAAGTATAATACGGCTATGAACGATGAGGAGATTGCGAAAAAAGTTGCCCAAATCATCGCTGAAAAAGTACCTGAGAATGATACACTGGAGGTTAAGAAATTCCTGTTGGGAAGTGTGGAACTCACAACGCTGAAAACGACAGACAGCGAGGAGAGTGTGCTGAAATTCACGGAACGCGTAAACGACTTTGACAACACCTACCCTGACCTGCCCCATGTGGCAACCATCTGTGTATATCCCTGCTTTGCCAGCATTGTAAGCCAGAGCCTGGAAGTAGAAGGTGTTGAGGTTGCCTGTGTAAGCGGCTCATTCCCATCATCACAGGCCTGCATCGAGGTAAAGACTGTAGAGACAGCTTTGGCAGTCAGAGACGGCGCCACAGAGATTGATATCGTAATGAGCGTAGGCAAGTTCTTGAGTGGTGACTACGAGACAGTTTGCGATGAAATCAGCGAATTAAAGGCTGTTTGTGGCGAAAAGAAGATGAAGGTTATCCTGGAAACCGGCTTGCTGGGAAGTGCAGAGAACATCAAGAAGGCAAGTATCCTGGCTATGTATGCAGGAGCAGATTACATAAAGACCAGTACAGGCAAGGAGAAACCTGCCGCAACACCTGAGGCTGCTTACGTAATGTGCCAAGCTATCAAAGAATATTACGATAAGACGGGAATTCAGATTGGCTTCAAACCTGCCGGAGGTCTGAACACAGTTCATGATGCTCTCGTATATTATACAATAGTAAAAGAGGTGCTGGGAGAAAAATGGCTCACCAACCAATACCTTCGTTTAGGAACAAGCCGATTGGCCAATCTACTCTTGAGCGAAGTTGTTGGCGAAGAAGTGAAATTCTTCTGATTTTTGCCCTCTCTACAATGCAAAATACACGTGCAGATGGCAAGGAAGAGACAAATAAGTAATTCTCGCGACGCCAGATTCTGCCCTATTTCGTTGTAGTTCAAAAGATTGAGTACTGAAAATCCTGTATAAGAATTTACCTAATCTAGAAAGAAATGAGAAAAATTGCTGTTTTGCCCCTCGTTTTGGGCTGCATTTTACTATCATCATGCGTGGTAAGCAAGAAAAAGTATGAAATTGCTGAAGCAGGAAGATGGGCTGCTCTTTATAGCCGAGACAGCTTGGCAGATCTTCTGGGTCAAAGCCGAGACAGCTATGCCGTACTTGACAAAAAGTACAATGGTCTGCTAAGAGACACTACCCTACTGAAAGGAAGCATTAGAAACTACCAGGCGTTGTTGGCCAACAATCAAGACGAAAACAAAAAACTGATAGCTTCTCTCTCTGATCGCGAACGAACAATCGTTGAACTGCAGAATGTCATCAACGAGCAAAACCAGAAAGTGAAGAACTTGCTGAATAGTGTTAAAGATGCTCTGAAAGGATTCAGCAGCGACGAACTGACTGTCAGACAAGAAGGCGGAAAGGTCTATGTGGCTATGAGCGACAAGTTGCTCTTTGAGTCAGGAAAGGCTGTTGTTAACAAGCAAGGACAAGAGGCACTGGGCAAACTGGCAGAGGTGCTGAATAAGCAAACAGAGATAGAGGTAATGATAGAAGGACACACAGATAACGTACCTATCAAGACAGCTATCTATCAAGATAACTGGGACTTAAGCGTTATCCGTGCTACAAGTGTAGTAAGAATCCTGACAGAAACCTATGCTGTTAACCCCTTGCAGATTCAACCCTGCGGAAGAGGCGAATACAAGCCGGTTGCTGATAACGAAACTACAGAAGGAAAGTCGAAAAACCGTCGTACGGAAATTATTATGGCTCCCAAGTTAGATAAGCTCTTCCAGATGCTGGAAAACAATTAATACTTACGCTCAGCTACGAAGCTGACAAGCGAATGCAGGGATTCTACGATAGCAGGGTCCCTGCTTTCGTCTATAAGGCCATCTGCCATCATACGGAACTCGTTCATAGCCCAGTAGGCATACTCTATACCACCCTGCACTACAGTAAATTCAACCAGTTCCTCTATATCCTGCTTAGTAGCTTCTCCACGTCTGACTTTCAGTGCCTTAGCCAGCATATCCTCGTTTTGGGTCTTGTTAACCACATGAATAACAGGAAGGGTCAACTTGCCCTCTTTCATATCATTGCCAGCAGGCTTTCCAACGTCAGTCTTAGAATCATAATCAAAGATATCATCCTTTAGCTGGAAACAAGTGCCAACCAAGTGTCCGAAACGACGCATGCGCTCTGCCTGTTCCTCAGAACCTCCAGAAACAAGGACTCCCAACTGGGCTGCAACAGCAAAAAGGCTGGATGTCTTCTTGCGGATAACCATATAGTAAGAGGCTTCGTCCAACTTCTCTGTATCCAGATTGGCAAGCTGTAGCAACTCGCCATCGGCTAATGTCTCACCCAGATTGGCTACCACATCAACCACCTTTGCATCACCCGTTTGGGCTGCATGATGAAGGGCTCTGCTAAGCACAAAGTCACCTACCAAAACGGCTATCTGATTCGTCATTAAAGCATTTACGGAAGCCTGCCCACGACGTCTATCGCTCTCATCCACCACATCGTCATGCACCAAACTGGCCGTATGCAGCAACTCCAGAGCCAACGCAACATCGTAAACCTTCTGGTTCACCTTCCCAAAAAGACTGGCAGAAAGAAACACAAGGGTTGGTCTTACCAGCTTACCCTTCTTCTGTAAAAGGTGATTTAGGGCTTGTTGCAGCAATGCATTCTCGCTTTGCAGCGTAGCAACAAATTGCTCCTTGTATTGCTCTAAAAAGTCAGCAACAGGTTTTTGTAAGTCCTCTAATGAGTTCATCTAATACACTTTTGAGCTGCAAAAATACATAAAAATGATGACCATTTCACTTTTTTTCCATAATTTTACCGAATAAAATTCAATATTGTATGCCCAAACTCTATCTTTTAGACGCTTACGCCCTTATTTACAGGGCTTATTATGCCTTTTTAAAGAACCCAAGAATAAACTCTAAGGGAGAAAACACATCTGCCATCCTTGGCTTTGTGAACACCCTGGAAGAAGTCATACAGAAGGAACAGCCCACTCATCTGGGCGTTGCCTTCGACCCTTCGGGGGGCACATTCCGACACGAAGCCTATCCTGAATACAAAGCCCAGCGCGAGGAAACACCAGAAGCTATCCGCTTTGCTGTACCTATTATAAAAAAGTTGCTGGCAGCCTATAATATTCCCGTTCTGGAAGAACCTGGGTACGAAGCAGACGATGTAATAGGAACCCTTGCCCATCAGGCAGACAAACAGGGGATAGAGACCTTTATGATGACGCCTGATAAGGATTACGGGCAATTAGTAACAGAGCATGTTAAGATGTACCGCCCTGCCGTCGGTAAAAGCGCAGAAGAGATTCTTGGTCCTGCCGAAGTAAGCCAGAAATGGGGTATCTCCTCCCCTACCCAAGTTATTGATATACTCGGACTTATGGGCGATGCTGTGGACAATATTCCTGGCTGTCCCGGTGTGGGAGAGAAAACAGCATCCAAGTTGGTTCAGGACTTTGGTAGCATAGAAAATCTGATACAGAATACAGACAAGCTGAAGGGCGCGCTAAAGGAAAAAGTTGAGAATAACATAGAGCAGATAAAAACCAGCAAATGGCTGGCGACAATCAAGACGGATGTCCCCATACAATTGGATATGGATCTGTTAAAGGTGGAGGAACCCAATCACGAAGCCTTGCAGAAGATCTTCGAAGAGTTAGAGTTCCGCACCCTCATGCGCAAGAAGATAACCTCCCCCACTCCAGCGCCCGTTTCAAAGCCCGAGAAGAAAGGCGGAGCCATTCAGGGTGACCTCTTCAGCGGATTCGGAGACGAAGGTGAAGCAGCAGAAGGTACAGAAGAAACGGTCATCGACAACGGCATGCTTCGCTACAACGTAGAAACCACTGATTACCAATTAGTTGACACGCCAGACAAGATTGATACCCTTGTTGCTATTCTGCAAGGAGCAAAAGAGATCTGCCTGGATACAGAGACCACCAGCACAGACCCCATTCAGGCTCGTCTGGTAGGCCTTAGCTTCAGTATTCAGGAAGGCAAGGCCTGGTATGTTCCCGTATTCGGAAACCAAGAGGCAGTAGAACGTTTCCGCCCTATCTATGAGAACCCCAATATAATAAAGGTAGGACAGAACCTGAAGTACGACCTGCAGGTACTGCAGAATCACGGCATAGAACTGCAAGGACGCATGTTCGACACCATGATTGCCCACTACCTGCTCCACCCCGAGATGCGACACGGAATGGATTATCTGGCAGAAGCTTACCTGCACTATCAGACCATCCATATTGACGAGCTTATCGGAACAGGCAAGAAGCAGAAGTCTATGGCAGATCTGAGCCCAGAGGAAGTCTATGCCTATGCCTGCGAGGATGCAGATATCACGCTGAGACTGAAGAACTTATTTGCTCCAGAGTTGGAGAAGGAGGGCTTGGAAGACCTCTTCTGGCAGATTGAAATGCCACTGATGCCCGTCCTGGCCTATATGGAACGTAACGGTGTGTGCATAGATACCAAGGGACTGAAGGAAACCTCTATCCTATATTCTGAGGAGATGCAGCGCATAGAGGAAGAAATCTACCAGTTGGCAGGTGTACATTTTAATATTGCCAGTCCCAAACAAGTGGGCGAAATCCTCTTCGACCAAATGAAGATTACCAATAAGCCCAAAAAGACGAAAACAGGACAATATGCTACCACCGAGGAGATTCTGATAAGCCTGAAGAGCAAGAATCCTATCGTTGGTAAGATTCTGGAATACAGGGGATTAAAGAAATTACTCAACACCTATATTGATGCGTTGCCCCTCTTGATAAATCCTGATACAGGGCACATCCACACCTCATTCAACCAGACGGTTACCACAACAGGCCGTCTCTCTTCCTCGAATCCTAACCTGCAGAATATCCCTGTCAGGGACGAACAGGGTAAGGAAGTCAGAAAAGCCTTCATACCTGAGGTAGGGCAGGAGTTCTTCTGTGCCGACTACAGCCAGATAGAACTGCGTATTATGGCTCATCTAAGTGGAGACGAAAACCTGATAGAAGCCTTCAATGCAGGACAGGATATTCATGCAGCTACAGCAGCTAAGATATTCCATAAGAGCTTAGAAGAAGTATCCAGCGATGAACGTCGTAAGGCCAAGACTGCCAATTTTGGTATCATCTACGGCATCTCAGCCTTTGGCTTGGCAGAACGGATGGATGTCTCCCGAACAGAGGCTAAGGAACTGATTGACGGATACTTCCAGACCTATCCTGGTGTTAAGGAATACATGGAGAAGAGTATCGCTATGGCACGCGATAAGGGCTATACAGAAACCATCTTTAAGAGACGCTGCTACCTGCCAGATATCAACTCCAACAATGCCAATGTGCGGGGCAATGCAGAGCGTAACGCCATCAACTCACCCATTCAGGGAAGCGCGGCCGATATCATAAAGATAGCCATGATTCGCGTTTACCAGCGTATGAAGGAAGAAAAACTCCGTTCTAAGATGATACTGCAGGTACACGACGAACTTTGCTTCACCGTCGTTCCTGAAGAGAAAGAACGTCTGCAAAAGATTGTAGTAGAAGAGATGCAGGCAGCCTGCCAGATGCGAGTGCCTCTTATAGCTGACACAGGGTGGGGTAGTAACTGGCTGGAGGCTCATTAAGCCCTCCTTGCCAATTCCCCCATAGGGGGAAAGAAATACAGAAAATTTGGTTATGTAAAATTAAAGCGGTAATTTTGCAGCCAATTTAAGATATAGAACAAGATGAAAGCAGGTATAGTAGGATTGCCCAACGTAGGCAAATCAACACTTTTCAACTGTCTGAGTAGCGCTAAGGCTCAGGCAGCTAACTTCCCCTTTTGTACAATAGATGCCCAGTTGGGACAGGTAAGTGTGCCCGATGAGAGACTCACCAAACTGGCCGAGTTGGTTCACCCTGGACGTATTGTCCCCGCTGTCTGCGACATTGTGGACATAGCCGGACTTGTCAAGGGAGCCAGCAAAGGCGAAGGCCTGGGCAACCAGTTCCTGGCCAACATCCGTGAGTGTGATGCTATCATTCACGTGCTGCGTTGCTTCGATAATGGCAATATTGTACACGTTGACGGTTCTGTAGATCCTGTTCGTGACAAGGAGATTATCGATACCGAACTGCAGCTGAAAGACCTGGAGACCGTAGAGGCTCGAATCAAGAAAGTTGAGAAGGCCGCAAGGGTAGGGGGCGACAAGCAAGCAAAGATAGAACTGCAAGTGTTGGAGGCTTACCACGATGCTCTGCTGCAAGGCAAGAGCGCCCGTACCGTTACCTTCGAGACAGAAGACGAGAATGCTGCCGCCAAGAGCCTGTTCCTGCTGACAACCAAGCCTGTGCTATACGTTTGCAACGTTGACGATGCCAGCGCTTCCACAGGAAACAATTATACTGAGGCCGTCAAGAAAGCTATCGAGGGCGAGGATGCCGAGATGCTGATTATCAGCGCACAGACAGAAGCCGACATTGCAGAGCTTGAATCCTACGAGGAGAAGCAGATGTTCCTGGAGGATATGGGACTCTCTGAGAGCGGCTGTAATCGCCTTATAAAGGCTATCTATCACTTGCTTACCCTGCAGACATTCATCACAGCTGGCGAGATGGAGGTTAAAGCCTGGACTTTCCGCAAGGGATGGAAGGCTCCCCAATGTGCCGGCGTTATCCATACCGACTTCGAAAAGGGCTTTATCCGTGCTGAGGTTATCAAGTACGAGGACTATATCAAGTACGGCTCCGAGGCCGCTGTTCGCGAGGCAGGTAAGATGGGGGTAGAAGGCAAGGAATACGTCGTTCAGGATGGCGACATCATGCATTTCCGCTTTAATGTGTAACCCCCTCCCGTCCTCCCCGAGGGGAGGAGTATAACTGAGAATTCTGAATTATGATTTCTGCATTGTATATCAACTGGAACCCTGACGTAGTAGCCCTGGACCTTGGCTTTTTCGCCATCCGCTGGTACTCGCTATGCTGGTGTGTAGGACTGCTAAGCGTATATCTTCTGATGCACCGTCTGTACAGGCAGCAGAAGATCTCCGAGGAGCAGTTCGAACCTATGTTCATGTACTGCTTCCTGGGTATTCTGGTAGGAGCCCGACTGGGGCATTGTCTGTTCTATGAACCCGGGTATTTCCTCACTCACCCCATCGAAATGGTGCTACCCATCCGTCATCTTCCTAATGGCAGTTGGAAGTTTACCGGCTACGAAGGGCTTGCCAGTCACGGAGGAACCTTAGGTCTGATGCTGGCCCTTTGGCTTTATGCCCGCAATATGAAGCTCAACATCATGCACGTCCTTGATAATGTAGCTATTGTAACACCTATCTGTGCTTGTGCCATTCGTATGGGCAATCTGATGAACTCCGAGATTATCGGTCGTCCTACAGATGTACCCTGGGCCTTCATCTTCGAGCGCGTGGATATGGTTCCCCGTCACCCGGGACAGCTGTACGAGGCAATCTGTTACGCCTGCTTCTTCTTCATAGGGTGGTGGATTTACAGAAAGTCTATGAAACAAACAGAAGGCAATCGTTTCCCAAAGGTGGGTTCAGGCTTCTACTTCGGCCTTTGCCTCTTCCTTATCTTCACCAGCCGCATTTTCATCGAGTACACCAAGGAGAATCAGGAAGCCTTCGAGAACGGCATGCTCTTCAATATGGGCCAGCTGCTCAGCGTTCCCTTCGTGATTCTTGGCATTTACTGCATGTTAGGCGGTAAGTGGTGCAAAAAGCTGGCAGAGAAATAACTTCAACGAATAAAAAGATAAAAGATATTAGCGGGTAGTGTTGAAAATTCAGCATTATCCGCTTTTCTTTTAAATTATTCTACAAAAAGAGAGGGTGGTATAAGAAATATTTATAATTTTGTTGTCCGAAAACGCATAAAAGAGAATTCTTATGAAGAAAAAACTTATTAATTGTATATTACTTCTTTCTATAGCTTACAACGCCAGTGCTCAATGTCGTTACTGTAGAACTTATGAGGATTTTAAGGAAAACAAATGGGAAATGCTGGATACCATATATTGCAAAACACATACAAAAACTCACAAGTTCTTCTGGGGAGGCAACGACTTTTCTCTCACAACGGGTGACAAAGCCACCGATAAGATGCTCGGGAAAGAGGCTTTTGCCGTGAAACAGGGAAATAAGTTGTTTGTTAATTGCCGAAATTTGGCACACCAGAAGATTCTGTTTGGAAAGGGCTATGCCAAAGCTATGGAAATGGGACAGGATACCTTGTTTATTATCTATACAAAGTTAGGAAAAGAAACGCGAGAACAGCAAATGGCTGCTCAAATGGCGCTTGGCGCCATCGGAGCGGGAATTGCTGCCGGCCAGCAAGCGTTGCAGCAAGTGTGCTATCTCATTACCACCGATACATACAACCGTGGGCCCAAGAACAACGTTACAATGATTGGCGATAAAGAGATGAAGAAGTTTCTTGGTGTAACTTCCGACTTATACGGCGAATATATTTCAGAATATGACCCCGAAAAACGTCTGAAACCTGAACACATTTATCCCATCCTTAAAAAAGCTGGTCTATTCAAGAATATTAAGCAGGGGAAGAACGCCTCAGAAAACCAAGAATAAAACACGAATATTCCTAAGCCCCTCAAGAACGATCTTAGGAATTTACAGAGAGGTTTTAGAAGAGAGATTTCTTTCCGTTGTTGATTACAACGCCTTTGGTGGTGGGGTTGGCACGACGACCAGAGAGGTCGTAGCTATTGCCAGCAGTCTTTTCAGCATCTACAGAATGAATGGATGTATGGTTAGGGTCCTGTATGTCTATCACGCCAAATGCGGGAACATCCTCCGTTGCCTGAAACGTACCTGTTAGTGTATAGGTCGAAGTGGAAATGTCCGTTGGCTCAGCAACCTCGATACGTACATTCTGCAATGTAATAGGGGAGGGGAGCGCGTCTGTGGGGCGAATGCGATAAGGCAATCCCGCCTTCATCTGACTGACCTCGTAAAAACCTATTTCGTCAGGGCAAAGACAATCGGGTTGCTCAATTACTATACCTTGCACTTTTGTTCCCTTACCAAAGATGGTTTCAATATCAGACTTATTCAGGCTAAAGGGAAAACAGGCATATTGCCATTCGTCGTTGCTGAACGT
Source organism: uncultured Prevotellaceae bacterium (assembly GCA_946619915.1). Taxonomy (GTDB): domain Bacteria; phylum Bacteroidota; class Bacteroidia; order Bacteroidales; family Bacteroidaceae; genus Physcousia. The sequence goes on from CAMOMP010000001.1 coordinate 17,020, forward strand.
TTTATTCAGGATTACCTTGTTGGTGTACGTCTGAGGTGAAATAACGTTGTCAGAGGCCGTTTCTGTGTATTCTACGGGCAAATCACTCACCTTCCAGGTGCGGAGCAAATCAACATAGAACTTTCCGTAGTTAGCTCCTGCTGTATTATTGGCCTCTGCACCATAGCCTGCTTTCACGCCCACTTCCAGATTTTGGCCATCGCCAACCTCTACGTCGAGTGACATCTCATTCACCCTTCCTGTAGTAGTGCAGGCGGTAAGGTTGGCAAAAGATGCCACCTCACCGTCTGTCAGAATATCCTGAGGATACTTATCGGCCTTACCATAATACTGAACGCTACAATTGTCCCCTGCAGCACCATAGAGGCGGGTAATGCCTAATTTGCTTTGATGCAGCCACATGCGAGCATTCACCTCATAGACACCAGGGGTAAGATTCTCTGCGGGAATTGTCTGATACAACTTGAAATCATTGGGGATAACGGCTCCTGTACTGGCTACGTACCCAGCCCATTTCCACTCCAGATTGGTAGCGTCACTCACGCCACCATAGTTATCCGTCCATTCCGGGTAGCATTGCCAACCCAGGATAGGACCATTAGCAGCCTCGTTCTTTGTGGCTTTCGTATTCCAGTCGTAGGTATTGCCCTTAGGGTCTTTCTCGAAGGTGTAGTTGATAAGGTTCTTGTCGCAGAAACCCTCCTGCGACAAAGGTTTCTCTGTCAGCTTCTCAACATGGAAATCATCCACGATGAAGTAGCCAGCCCCAGCCTTATCAGAAGCCTGATTAGCGCTGTTGGTACGAATACCAACCATCATATCATCGCCGTCTCTCAGTGTGATATAGACAACCATTCGCTGCATATTCTGCGTAGTGGTGTTGTTGAAGCCTCCAGCATGATTGGCGAAGGTCGTTCTGTAGTCGGTATAATTGATGTTATCGTAACCCGATGTGCCGTTGCGGTAATAAGCCTCTGTTGTCCAGTACTGAACGTTACAGTTGGTTCCCTCGCCATTGTCGGCAAACAGACAGGCGGTGCCGTAGTAGTCCTTCTCAATCCACATACGACATGTAACCTTATATACGCCTGCGCCCAGTTTCTCGGCAGGGATGCGCTGGTACAGCTTCAGCGGCTCGCTGATGGTCTTTCCTGATTCAGGCTTGCAGACATAAGCTTTCTTGCCATCCTTATTGTTAGGATTGGTGCTAAGGCTGCGTTGCAGGGTTGTGCCTGCAGGCAATTCGCTCCATCCGTAGGGAGGCTTGCTGGTATTCGTATAAGCAGTTTCGAACGAAGGGTTCTGCAAAACCCTGCTGGTAATATCCACGGCAACAGAATTGCCCTCTGCAGGCAGTTCCTCGAAACGCTCTACCTGCAGGCCCTCCTCCAACTGTTTGATACACTTGGCAGGATCAACCTGCTGCACACATCCCTCGTGTTCGTCTATGGCCTGAATGGCTGCCAGAGCCGTTGTCTCGCCCAAAACCATATAAACGGGCTCCATACGGATACTGCCGTATGCAATATGAGAAGCCGAAAGGCAGACGGGTACAATCACGTTGCGTGCTTCCTCCTCCTTAGGAGTAACAGCGCGATAGGAGATTCCGTAAGGGCCAGCAGTAAGGTGACGCTGCACATCGCCCTCGTTCTTCACCATTCCGTTTACCACATAGCGTCCACAGTTGTGCGAATCCATTGTGTAGGCACCCCAGGCAATAGGGTCGTCAACGGCCTTTGTCTTCAAGCAGTAATCCTCCGTCATAACCATGCGCCCCAACATACGCCTTGCCTCACGTACATAAAGCTGAGGGGTGAAGTTCTCGTTATCCTCATATTCATCCAAAGGATAGCCCCACTTCAGGAACTCAGCCTGAATGCTGGCAGGTACACGCTTGTCTGTCCACAGAATATAGAGCAAGCCCTTGGTATAATCCTCGTGCAACTTAGCTATGGAGTCGCGCTGCTCGTAGGTAGCTTCGGGGTAATCCCAACTATAGCCTATCATATCCGTCGAGAAACCACCCTGGTTATTGTTATCAGTCTTCAAGGCGTTCCAACTGTTAGGGCCAGAGGAATCCTTCATGTAAGTCCATTTAATGCAGTCGCCGTATCCGCTCCAGCCCTTCTTCTCCATCCAACGGAAGAGCAGTTCGTACTTGCTGGGGTCGTAATTGTCAGGCACCTTATCCGTAATGGCGCGGAAGGGAGTATTCTTGGTTAGCGTAAGGCGATAGTTATAAGCCTGAATGTGGTTGTCACCCTCGCCCTTATTACCCATAGGCTCAGGCATGATGCCCCAAAGAAGTCCGCTGCTGGGGTCGCCAGGCACCACGTAGGGGTCAACACCATCGCAGAACTGATGCTTGTTCAGGCACTGAACGCCATTCTCAGGCTCGCCATATTGTGATGAAGGCTCACGGCCCACCGTATAAGAGATGCCGGCACGAGCCATCAGGTCGCCCTCATAGCTACAGTCGATAAAGATTTTGGCATGAACGGTTCGGTGAGGTGTCACCTTAGGGTTGGTACCATCCTCCAGCTCGATGCTCTGCACATCGTTACCCTCCTTATGAGCGCTGACGATACGCCACTGGTACCATATATCCTGATTATCCTTGATGTCAGCATCGCTCAGGAATCCCTTGAAGGTTGCCAATGCCACCTTAGGTTCGAAGTAGAAGGTAGGGGAGGCCATTCCGTAGTGGTGACCGATACGACGATAGAACTCGCGCGCGAAACCTTTTATAATACGCCTGTGGCTGGTGCTGTCGCCTATATCGGTCCAACCAAGGCCGCCTGCCGTCATACCACCCAGACGTTTTGTGGGCGATACCAGCAGCACGCTTTTGCCCTTCAGCTTAGCCGTATAGGCAGCCATAATGCCGGCAGGGGTACTGCCGTAAATACAGATATCTACATTTGCTTCTGTGATAGGTTCCGTCTCCTGAGCCATAGCCCCCAGAGACAATGCCGCCAATGAGGAAAGCAGCAGATTGCGGATGATGGAATGAATTTGCATAATGTGTACGTTTTTGACTCGTTTTGGCTAAATAGTTGTAAAATTTATGCCAAAAGTACACATTTTGTTTTATCGATGCAAATAAAGTGGAAGAAAAAGTGTGAATATAGGATAAAATAGTATATTATCCTACCAAGACTTCAACAATTAGCTTTGAAACTCCTTGAGCCAGGCAATGAAGTCCGAAACGCTTTCGCAAGGCTGACCATTGATGCGACTGAGGAGGCGTAAGCGCTGGTTGCGAAGGTTCTGCGGACTGATGTTCAGCAGCGTTGCCACTTGCTTCTGGCGCATATCTACGGCAGAGAGCAGGCACATCTGTATTTCGCTACGCGAGAGGTTCTGCTTCTCCAGATTGCGGAGTAGGAGAGGGTAGCGGTCGCGCACAAAGGCATGAAGTTGTTCCCATTCCTCTGCCGAGGGTTGCTGTCCGCCGTCGGCCAGTTGTTCCATGCGGCTGATAATCTCGTTGAAGATAGGCTGGGGCTCAGCCATTGGCTTATTGCGGCGGCGGAAGATTATCACGAGGGCGACAATCAGAATTGCCAATGCCAAAAATACAACAAAAGCCCCCACCCAGCTCCCCCAAAGGGGGAGTGACATAATTCCGCTGTCTTTCTGCTCCAAAGCACTTTCCTCATGTGGGGCGGCCTCCGAAAGATTATCCTGCGAATGATACTGCGAGCGCAACAACGAGTCGCGTGCTGCGGCACAACGATGGATGATATCGGACTGGTCAGCGTCGGGATGCTCCTGAAAATAGCGCAGACAGAAGTCCATATCGGTGAGCATCTGGCGTACATTCTCCAGTTCCTCGCCTTTCAGGGCTTGGGCAAAGTCGCTGCTATTGGCATTCAGGCTTCTGCGCAAGGCATAGGCTCCCTGCAGGACGGAATAGGAGTTCTGATTATCCTTTTCTATGCGCATGAAGTGTTCCAGCGCCTCGGCATACGATCCGCTATAAAGGCAGAGATAGGCGGTTAGGAACAAGCTGGGCTTATAGGAGGGGTCAGCCATCAGGGCTTGGGAGAGTTCCTTACGAGCCTCCTCCATCCGGCTTTTCTGAAGGTGTGAAAGGGCCAATAAATGATGTACGCGGGCAGATTCCTTTGCGGGTCCCTTGGCGTCGAACCATTTCATGAGCGGAGGCAGCAGCGAATCCACAGCCTCTCCGTTGGCATTCCGAGCCATGGCATGCGCTAGTCGGTATCGCATCTGTATGGATTGAGGGTAATGGCAGATGGTATCCTTCACCTCGCTGAGCAAATAAAGCGCAAACAGAGCGTCGGAACTATTCTCCACGGCAATCTCGGCATACACAATCTGAAGCGGTGTCTCCACTTGTTTGCGGCAAGAGGTTAGCAGCAAACCCGAAAGGAATAATATGATGAACGTATGTTTCACGACACAAAAATAAGTCTTTTTTCTGAGAATTCTGCCCTTTTAGCAGTAAACACCAGTAAAAATGCAGTTTGTTTACTTTTGTTTACTACCTTTTTTTGCAGGAACTGGCGTTTCAGCGTTACTTTGCAGCAGAAAAAACGTTGTAGCGCGTAAAATCAAAAATGTAAAACAAACAAAAAACGAAATGCAAATGAAACGAATCTTTCCCTTGTTGGCCATCGTGCTGCTTCTTGCCGGCTGCCATAAACCATCTGTAAAGATAGTACCCATTACGAAGTATGACGAGGAGGCTTGGTTATCTGAGGAAAACCTGGAAAAAATCCCCATGTTGCCTGCGCGTGTGGACAATACTCTACGTAATATCTGTCCCGCTCACCGTATTTCCGATGGAGACACTATACCGCCACTGGCTGGCGAAGTAACCCTGCTTCCACTGGCTTCTACGCCTGACTTCCACATTGGCATGATAGAGGAAATATACACCGACGATGATTTACTTTTCATCCTTGGTGCCGAGACGGAAGGTGATGAGGTCTTCGTCCCTGAAATCAAGGAGCGGGCAGGCTTTATCTTCCGCAAGAACGGCAAGCTGGTGGCTCAGTTGAAACCAACGGACGTGGACAAAGATAAAACCCCAATTGTTATGGCTGTGAATCGCCAGGCCAAGGAGGTTTGCCTGATGTATTGTGGGGTAAACTACTGCGATGGCGACCTTCTGTCCTATGATAGCGATGGCGAACTTCTGTCCTATGACTACGAGGGCAACCTGCTGCGCCATGAGGTTGTCTTCTTTAAAGATGGAAGCATCATGGGCTTTACGCAGAACCATCTGATAAGCAACTTTGGGCGAGCATTTAGCTTTGCGCCGCAACTCATGGTGCGTGATCCCGAAGGTATGCCACATGGTTATATCCTTACCCGTCGCACTAAGAGTTACACTATAGGTCGTGGTGTTAGAGAGGCTTCTCTAAGCAACTGTGGCGATGAGCTTTTCTATACCACAGAGCATTCCGACACCATCTGGCAGGTAGGCCCCGAGGGAGCCGTAGCCCGCTATCTGGTAAGCGGCGACAGCGTGGGCGTAGATTCGCTTCTTCTCGACAACAATATATCTACCTCATCATACCAGTGGGAGCTTGCTACCGAGAACCGCTTTGTTCCAAGAATCGGCGACTACCCGCTGCTCGTTTCACCCGACTTCCTGCTGTGTCGCTACTTAAAGCCAACCAATGTCAAGATTAATGAAGAAAAAGAGGGGAAGATCGTCTCATGGAGTCACGGAGCTCAGTTTCCATTCCTCGTCTATGACCGCAAAACAGGTAAAAGCTACTGGACTTGGGGCCGTACGTCAAAATGGACGCTGCAGGGTCTTTGCTTAAGCGAGGCACAAGCACTAACAACAGATGGCACACTCATCTCCAGCCAAAGACCGGCAAAACTGAAGTACTATTTGGCACACAATAGGGAATATGAACTTGACAGCAAGACGCAAAAGTTCATAAAAAAGCTGGATATCAAGGCGAATCCCGTCCTGCTACTCATGCCGCTGAAACACTTTTAATAAGGTATATTCCCATCATACGATAACGCCCCGCCTAGCTGATGTGCTAAGCAGGGGCGTTATCTTCTTCTGAATTCTCCAGAGCTTGTTCTTGTTGCAATTGTTTCTTGCGCTTGGGATTCTGACTGGCACCCATCTTCAACAATCGGGAAGCTGGGGTTAGGATACTTTGGCCAGAGTCTGCTGTTATGGATTCCAACTTATCGAAGCTGTCCTGCGTCTTCTGCAGCTGCTGCTTGACACTCTCGAACCTTTCGGCAAACAGCTGCACACGATCCACAATCATATTGGCGCACTCCATAATCTTCTGCTGGTTCTCCACCTGACGCACCTGCTTCCAGGTCATCTCCAAAACACGCAGCATGGTATATAGGTTCTGACTGCCTGTGATGATAACGCCACGGTCGTAGGCATCCTTCCAGAGCGTAGCATCGTTCGAGAGCGCCAACTGAAGGGCGGATTCCGAGAAGACGTACATCAGCACGAAATCCAACTTGGCGTGCCCCTCGGCAATATACTTCGAGTAGTTCTTGCGAGCCAACTCGTTCACATGATTGCGCATACTGGTCAGATGGCGCTTTAGGGCATCCTGGCGCTGAGCCTCCGTCTCGGCATTGTGGTAGTCCTCGAAGGCTGTGAAGGACATCTTGGAGTCTATTATCACATCGCGCTTGTCGGGGAAATGCAGAATGGCATCGGGGATAAGGCGGTGTCCCTCCTCCTCGTAAACCACATAGCCGTCCTTATCGCGGATGGTTTCCTGCAGGGTGAACTGCTCACCTTCCTGAAGTCCCATACCTTCAAGGAGTTGCTTCAGTCGCAACTCTCCGAAGTTACCCTGCGTCTTGTTCTCTCCTGTGAGGGCCTGTGCCAACTTATCGGCACGTTCGCCTACCTGACGGCTTTGCTCTATGCTGGTCTTGATGGTGGCATCCAGACGTTGCATGGTAGAGTTATGCTCGCGGTCGGAGCGCTCCACCGCCTCGCGCATTTGCTGGATGTGCGTCTGCAGGGGTGTAAGGATGCCTGAGAGCTGTTCTTTGTTGACAGCCGACAGTTGTTCGGCTCTCTCCTTCAGAATCTTCTCAGAGGCCGAATTCATCTGTTCGCGGATCAGACTCAACTGCTGCCGCATCTGCTCCTCCTGCTGCTGACGTTCCTCCTGGCGGACTTTCTTCTGTTCCTCCTGCAACGCCTCGTGCTGCTTCTTCTGTTCTTCCTGCTGCTGCTTCGCAACATCCAGCAACTGCTGCACAGCACCCACCTTAGAGCGCATCACCATCCAAACGGCAACGCCTCCCAACACAAGTCCGATGAAAAGATATAGAAGTTCCATACAGCCCCCTCCAACTCCCCCATTAGGGGGAGAACAATTTTAATTAGACTTTAGACCTTAGACTCTAGACTTTAGTCAATTTTTATCTCGATAATTAATTTTTCTCTTTTCTCTTTTAATTTTTATCTCTCTTCCAGGTCCTTATCTATGAACGCGATGAGGCGTTCTACAGCCTCTGCTTCGGGGATGTTCTTCTCGATACACTCCTTGTTCTTATAGAGCGAGACCTTGCCTCTGGCAGCACCCACGTAGCCGTAGTCGGCATCAGCCATTTCGCCTGGGCCGTTCACGATGCAACCCATGATGCCAATCTTCAGGGTATTATATCTGGCATCCTGCTTGGCCTTCTCTCCAACGGCAGCCTTGATGCGGCGTATGGTGTCCTGAAGGTCGTAGAGCGTACGTCCACAACCAGGACAAGAGATATATTCCGTCTTATGCATCTGCACACGAGCAGCCTGCAGGATGCTCTGAGCCACAGGAATCTCGCACTCAGGCTCCTCGCTCAGAGAGACCCTGATGGTATCGCCTATGCCGTCTATCAGCAGCGAGCCAATGCCTACGGCACTCTTCAGACGACCGTCCTCGCCTTCGCCAGCCTCCGTTACGCCAAGGTGCAGGGGGTAATCCATACCCTCCTTCTCCATCTCCTTGCAGAGCAAGCGAACGCTCTCGACCATGATGACCGTATTGCTGGCCTTGATGCTGACAACCACGTCGGGGAAGTGTTCGCGCTCGCAGATACGCAGGAACTCCATACAGCTCTCTACAATGCCTGCTGGGGTATCGCCATAGCGACTCATAATGCGGTCCGAAAGCGAGCCATGATTCACGCCTATGCGGATGGCCGTGCCGTGCTCCTTGCAGATATGCAGGAAACCACAGAAACGCTCGTCCAGACGCTTCAGCTCCTGCTGATACTCCTCGTCGGTATATTCCAGATGCTTGAACTGACGGGCAGGGTCAACGTAGTTGCCTGGGTTGATGCGCACCTTCTCCACGATGGTGGCAGCCACATCAGCCACATTGGGATTGAAGTGGACATCGGCACACAAGGGCGTATCTCCGTAGCCGCGAGCCACCAATCCAGCCTTAATGTTACGCAGGTTCTCAGCCTCGCGTGTACCCTGAGTGGTAAGGCGAACCAAGTCGGCTCCTGCATCAATGATACGTATGCACTGCTCCACGCAACCCTCTGTATCCATAGTGCTGCAGGTGGTCATACTCTGCACGGCCACTTTGTTCTGACCGCCAATGCGGAGCTTGCCTATCTTAACCTCGTGTGTCTGTCTTCTCATAAAATTTACAATTATGACCCCTTCCAAACCTCCCCGAGGGGAGGCTTCTTTAACGGCTGTCACTCCCCCTCGGGGGAGATGGAGAGGGGTTTTTAGTTTACCTTATAATTATATTTTACCATTGCCAAGTCCACGTTGGCCTTTACTATCTTCTGCTTCAGGTCTTCCTTGTAAGCCTTCAGTTTGATAGAGATGGCATCATCGTCAAGGGCCAGCATCTCAGCTGCCAGGATGCCTGCATTCTGAGCGGCGTTTACACCAACCGTTGCCACGGGTATGCCTGGAGGCATCTGAATGATGCTGAGCATAGCGTCCAGTCCGTCCAGCATGCCCTTGATGGGTACACCGATGACGGGTAGGGTAGTGCTGGCAGCAATAACGCCAGGCAGAGCGGCAGCCATGCCTGCGCCTGCGATAATCACCTTAATGCCGCGTTCCTCGGCATTCTTGGCAAATTCCTCCACCTCCTGAGGTGTTCTGTGGGCAGAGAGGGCATTCATCTCGAAGGGAATCTCCATCTCGTCCAGGAACTTAGCGGCTTTCTCCATAACGGGCAGGTCGCTTGTGCTGCCCATGATAATACTAATAACTGCTTTCATCTTATATCATTGAACATTGAACATTGAACATTGAACATTGAGCATTGAACATTGCGTAGCAAATTCTTCACTCTTCATTCTTCACTATAGGAATAATATTCCAAAGAATCCACAAATCACACCTACCATTGTACCCACCAGCACTTGTGCCAGGCTGTGCTGCAGCAGTACCATACGGCTGGTCATTACGCAGCCCGACAGCAGGATGGTTCCGCACAGCCACCAGATGGGGTTGAAGCCGAAGATGGTCGCGTAGGCCACCAATCCACCTATCACAGCCCCCGAGCCAGCCGAGTGCATACTCACCTTCCAGAACATGTTTATGACGATGCAGCACGTCTGCACCAGCAGGGATACGAACAGGATGGCCGTGATGAAACGCGGCATGTGCATACTGTCCAGCAGATACATACAGCATAGGTAGCTCAGGAAGTGAATGGCGTAGGGCACGAAGCGTTTGTGACGCTCGCGCAGTTCCTGCAGCCTCCATCCCAGCAGCCGACGGTACAGATACGTTGTCAGCACGGGCAGGAGGACGGTAAAGAAGTACACAACGCCCAAGACCATCAGTCGGAACACCCAAGGGAACATGCTCATGTACGTAAACGTGAGCAATATGATGGTGCCGACCGTAGGGTAATACATGGGTCGGAATATACTACTGAATCCTCTGGCTATGACTATATGCTTTCTCACTTTGTTTAATTCATAATTCTTAATTCATAATTCATAATTCGCTGCTGCTGCAAATTGGCTTCGCCCATCCTGCTCGCGCAGCCTTGAAAATTGAATTTTTTCGATATCACGTTATTTCGAGATTTCGATATCTCAACATCACTTTTATCTCGATAATTAACTTTTATCTTTTCTCTTTTAATTTTTATCTTATTTCCTCATCCTTGCTATGGGAATCTTCATTATCTCGCGGTACTTGGCGATGGTACGGCGGGCGATGTCGTAGCCCTTCTGTTTCAGCAGGGAGGCCAGCTTTTCGTCGCTCAGCGGATTGCGCTTATCCTCAGCATCCACCAACTCCTGCAGGGCTGCCATAACCTGCTTGGCCGTTGCCATCTCAGCATCGTCCTTCTGCACAGCCTTGTGGGTAAAGAAGTGCTTCAGGGAGTAGATGCCGAAAGGCGTCTGTACGTATTTGCTGTTGCAGACACGGCTGACGGTACTGATGTCGTAGCCAGCCAGCTCCGCCACATCCTCCAGCTTCATGGGCTTGAGCAACGTGTCATCGCCCTCCAGGAAGAAGGGCTTCTGCAGCTTTATGATGGCGTTCATCGTGCGAATCATACTCTCGCGGCGCTGTGCCAGGGCATCTATGAAGAGTTGCCCGCGCTCTACGTACTCGCGCGTAAACCTTATATCTTCCTGCACAGCCTTCGTCAGCTGTGTATCCTTCAGTTTGGCATAGGCCTCCAGCTTCTCTGTGGCATCCGGACTTATCATCAGGGCCGAGCCGTTGCCGCCATTCAGCTGCATGGTGATGTGGCCGTCCTCGTCGTTATCCACTATGAAGTCGGGCGTTATCTGGTGTCCCAAGACGATACTCTTCTCGCCAAGGGAAGAGCCAGGACGGGGATTCAGGTGCTTAATCTCGCGTTTGAGTTCCTCCACCTGCAGGGGCGAGAGTTTCAACTTTTGCTGGATGCGCTCCCAACGCTTGTGTATGAAGTCGTCGAAGTATCGCTCCATCACCTTCGTTAGCAGGGGGCGGTAGGGGCTCTTCTCGTCGCGTTTTATCTGTAGCAACAGACATTCCTGTAAGGTACGGGCACCTACGCCTGCCGGGTCGAACTGCTGCAGGATGCCCAGCACATGCAGCAACTCTGCCTCTGTGGTGGTTATGCCCTGATAGATTTCTGCCTCGTCCACTATCTGATAGAGGGGTTTGCCCAGGAGGCCGCTGTCGTCCAGCTCGCCAATCAGGTATTCCAGCAGCTGCTGGTCGCGCTCCGTCAGGTCGAAGTCGGGCATCTGCTCCTTCAGCTTGTCGTAGAAAGATAGGGTATCGCCGTACTCCACACTCTCGGGCGTTGACCTGGCATAGGTGGGGCGCAGCATATAGTCGGGGATATCATCCTCCGAGCGGTAGTCGTAGGAAGCCTCACCCCCATCCCTCTCCAAAAGAGAGGGGGCATCATCAGCGTACTCCCCTCCTTGGGAGGGGTCGGGGGAGGCTTTTTCCAGCCAAGGGTTCTCCAGACACTCGTTCTCTATGCGCTGCTGCAGGGCCTCGATGGGCATTTCGGTCAGTCGCACCAACATCACTTGCTGGGGCGAAAGAGTCTGCACCTGCACCTGTTGTTGTGCCTGCACCTGCACCTGATTCTGTGTCTGTCTGTTGTCTTGTGCCATATCCAATGCGAAGGTACGACAATTTCCCAATACAGACAACGAAAGCCGCCAAATTTTTATTCGAGGGAGGAGTACGCAGATTTCTATTTCTATTAATAAAAGTTAAATCCCGACGGATTCGGGCAGTTTTTCTTCCACAAGTTAGGTTTTGCTTTCCCTTGCCCCATAATTTTGCAGCAGAAAACAACACGAACGCGATATGAAAACAACGAACAGACGAGAGTCAATCCTCAGCAAGACGGAATACGACATCATGTCCATCATCTGGGACATCAACCACTCTGTCTCGGCACGCGAGATCTACGACCAGCTGCCTGAGCCCAAGCCTGCCTACACCACATTGGCTACGGAGATGCGCATGCTCTACGAGAAGGGCTTCGTGGACCACTTCAAGAAGGACGGCGAGGGCAAGACCCATCATTATATGGCTAGGGTAGGGCGTGCCGAATACGTCCGCAAGGCCATGCACGATGTCAAGCGCACCTTCTTCGGAGGCAGCCTCCGCTCGATGCTCAGCTACTTCATACGCGAGGAGGAGATTTCGGAGGAGGAACTTGTGGACTTCCTCCACGAATTAGAGACCCCCTCCGACTCCCCGAGGGGAGAGTCTTAATTGAGAATTGATAATTATAAATATGTTCTCCCCCTCGGGGGAGTTAGAGAGGGGTTTCAATGTCTTCACTTTTAATCTACGCTATCAAGTCGGCCATACTGCTCACGTTGCTGTTTGTGCCTGGTATATTCCTGATTTTCAGGGAAAAGATGTTCCGTTTCAATAGGCTGACCCTGTTGACCATCCTGCTGCTGAGCCTTGTGTTGCCGTTGTGCAACTTCTCTTACATCTCGATGGACAATGTGCCTGCCGTGCAGACCCTGGAGAAAGGCTTGCTGGAGATGGGAGTGCCCGTCGAGATGCCCACCACTGCACCCACGTTTCCTGAAGCCTCCCCTCGGGGAGGGTTGGAGGGGGTTATCCCTTGGTTCTACGTTGTGAGCATCCTGTATGCCATCGGGGCATTAACCATATTAGGTATTCGCCTGCGCGAGGTGCTCTCCATGGGGCGTATCATACGCAGGGGCAGCATCTGGACGAAGAACGATGCCGACGGCATACGCATCTATTGCCATGCCGAGAACGTGGCACCCTTTAGTTGGCTGCGCAGCATAGTCATCAGCGAGAAGGACTACGCAGAGAGCGGGCGTGAGATTATCCTGCACGAGAAAGCTCACATCCTCTATCGTCACTCCTTGGATATTATCCTGCTCACGCTTGTAGAAACCATCCAATGGTGGAATCCCTTCGCCTACCTGCTGGGCATCTATCTGCGCGACGTGCACGAGTACGAGGCGGACGACTATGTCCTGCGCGAGGGCATCTCCGCTCATTCCTATTCCCAATTGATAATAAAGAAGGCTGTTGGCGCCAGCACCTATACTTTTGCGAACAATTTTAATCACAGTCTAACCAAAAAAAGAATCAGTATGATGCTTAAGACAAATCCCCATCGGGGCAGACGCAGCCGCGTGCTGTACCTCCTACCCATGATTGCATTGGCCCTCAGCGCCTTTGCCACCTCAGAGTTCCAGACAGCCAGCGAGCTGATAGAACAGAAAGTCAATGCCAGCAGCACCACCTTCACCCTGAAGGGAACGGTGAAGAAAGAAGTGAATGTTGACCACTACCTTGTCTATATATGGGATTATTCCGACAACGTTCATCCCGACCCGATAGATACTGTATATGTAAAGGACGGAAAGTTCGAGTTCAGCAGAGAGTTAGATCAAGCCTATTCAGGAATGCTGAAAGCTGTCCTGAAAGACGGTACATTAGGTGAACAACTTCAGGAAATATTCTTCGTGCCTGGCGAGACCTGCAATATGGAACTCTATGGTACAAAATTTGAAGACTTCAACGTTAGTGGCAGCAAGTTCTATCGCGACTGGGCAGCATTCAGGGAGTTCTATCATAAAGAACATAAGAAACTTGTGGAATCGAATGGCGCAGGCGAAGAGGCTTATCGCGCTGCAATGGCCGAATATAACCGTAAACACAAGGACGAGGAAGGTTGCATCATGTACCAGTATATGTGGCTGCGAAACGACTTATCCATTGCCGACGGCATTCAGGACGGACGCTTCAATCGCTATATTCAGTATATGAAAAGGTCAGAAGCAGAGTTTCATGAACGAATCGAAAACCAGATTGACATTGCCATCTACGACGGAAAACTAAGCGTCCGCCAAAAAGGAGAACATGAATATAAGCCCATCAATCCCAAAGAACTGATGCAGATTCTCAGCAAGTACAAATACAAACCTGCAATCGTCAATATCTACTCCGATAAGGAAATGGAACACTTGGAACAAGTGGCAAAGGAAGCCTGCCGTAAGAACAATCTGCTGAAAATCAATTATTCGGTACTGAATAAGGAGTAACATCACCCCAATACGCAAAGCAGCCCAAGGACATTCCCTGGGCTGTTTTTTATCCCACCCCACGACGTAATTTTGGGGGAGAAAGCAAAAAATTTTAATTATCTTTGGAAGTAAAAAAGAAAAATACCTTATCTTTGTATGCGAAATACACAAATTAAAGACTTAAAGAGTATGAAAACTAAGATTTATCGTTTGTACGGCGCCGTTCTGTCGGTTTTGCTTTCTGTTTTGGGTTTCAGCAGCTGCTCGAAAGAGGAAATGATGGAAGAGTATGGTTCCCCACATGCCGATTTTATAATGCAGGGTACCGTAACCGATGAGCAAGGTAATGAAATCAACGGAATTTTGGTGTCAGCCGAAAGATACCAAGATTTTAACGATGGAAGATATTGGTTTAATCTCTTCTCAAAAAAGACGGACTATTTTGGTGAATATTATTTATACTTTGAAAACCTCCTTGGAAGTAAATATACAAAATTAATCGTTCAGGATGTGGACGGAGAGGCCAATGGAGGAGAATTTGCCAGCGACACATTAGATATCGACTACGAATCAGCCGAGCAAATTAAAAAAAGTGATGGCAATTGGTATGAAGGCACTTTTAGAATCACACAGAATATTCAGCTGAAGAAGAAATAATGAAGGCCACCCCTCTTACCCTTCGGAAGAAACTGGCCCTTGAGCTCTGGCGACAGCAGGAGATTATGCTTAGGAAGGAGCACCCCCTAAAGCAGCTCTTCTGGGAATGTACGACGCGCTGCGACCTGAAGTGCCGCCATTGTGGAAGCGACTGCAAGATGCAGCCCGAAAGCAAGGACATGCCCAAGGAGGACTTCCTGCGCGTGCTGGACAGCATAGCCCGCAGGACCGACCCGCACAAGGTCTTCGTCATCATCACAGGTGGCGAGGCACTGATGCGCAAAGACCTGGAGGAATGCGGCCGAGCCATCTACCAGAAGGGATTCCCCTGGGGATTGGTCACCAACGCCCTGCACCTTACGCCACAGCGATGGATAAGCCTCCAGCGGGCAGGCATCCACACCATGACCATCAGTCTGGACGGCTTGGAGGAAGACCACAACTGGATGCGAGGCAACGCGCAGAGCTTCCAGATGGTCAGCAAGGCCATAGACATGCTGGTGGCCAAGAAAGGGTTCGTCTTCGACATAGTAACCTGCGTGAACCGCCGAAACCATCAGAAGCTGAACGACATCAAGGAGTTCCTGATCTCCAAGGGCGTAACGCGTTGGAGGCTCTTCACCGTCTTCCCCGTGGGACGTGCTGCCAACGACCCCGACATGAAGCTCACCAACGAGGAGTTCCGCGCCGTCTTTGACTTTATCAAGGAGACGCGTCAGGAGGGCAGGATACGTGTCGATTACGGCTGCGAGGGCTTCCTGGGCAATTACGAGGGCGAGGTGCGCGACCACTTCTTCTCGTGCCGTGCAGGCATTTCCGTAGGTTCCGTGATGGCCGACGGCTCCATTGCCGCCTGCGCCAGCATCCGCTCGGATTACAATCAGGGCAACATCTATCAGGACGACTTCATGGAGGTGTGGGAGAAGCGCTACGCTCCCTACAGAGACAGGGAATGGATGCGCACAGACGAGTGCAAGGCGTGCAAATACTTCCGCTATTGTCGCGGCAACGGCATGCACCTGCGCGACGGCAACGGCAAACTGCTGCTCTGCCACCTAAAGAGAATACAGCAAGCTTAGCATACATTCACAAACACAACACAGCCCCAGAGAAAACCTCCGGGGCTGTTTCTGTTTGTATATTAAATTGAGGGGATTAAAAGAGGATGGACAACTTGCCCATGTGCATATAGCCATCTTTTGAGTCACTGCCCACAATATAGTAAAAGTGGTAACCCAGCGCCACATGTCTCCCTATCTCGATTCCGGCACCGGCATCGAAGCTGAAGTTGTCGCCAGTCCCCTTTAACCATCTCCCATAATAATGTACATCCACGTAGCTATGCGTATAGCCGGGCGTAATCTCGGCATAGAGTCTGCAAGGCTCAACTGGGGGAGTATAGAATCTGACACCCAATGCCCTTACATTAATGAATCCCATATTGCTGGGCCCCTCGTACTTATGCCAGCCAGAGATATAGGATACACCCGCAATGTTTAGGCCGACATACGGATTCAGCTCACGCCTTAGCATCAGCCCTACGCCCCATGCGTCCTGAACGAGAAAGTCAAACTGGCATGTGAGTTTCCTTGTGCCTGGGACAAGCACGCCGGCGAGGGGATTGATTTCGTCCTTATCACTGAAACGGTAAGTCTTACCATTCTGGTATTGGACATAAAACAAGTCCGAAGCTTTGGCTACGTGCACATCGCCGCTACCATCGCCATATTTCCGATAGCTTACCTCGTCGGAATTAGCACTGAGGACGATAACATCCTCTTTCTGCAGATTCTTGAAACACAGGACATCCTGCGCTTTCAGGCTTGCGGAAGCGAAGGATAGAACCACCAGAAGTAACACGTTTCTTACACAAGCCTTGCTCATGAAGGCCTTTAGTCTCGGGCTCTGAAAGCCCCTTGGTGCGTTTTTACTCATTTCAACAAAAAAGTTAAATTTACGTTTTGCGAACACAAAGATAGAGAGTTTTTTCTAAACCCCACACCTTTTCCCCCGAATATTTTCAAAAAGGACATAAAAAAACAGAATGACTCCCACAAGCGGGAGTCATTCTGTGTTGATAGGGTGATGGAAGCCGCGTTGGGCATTAACCCAAAGCTGCTTATAAATATGCAGACACGCTATAATATGTCTGTGGCCAGACAGAAGAAGCCCCTTCTTGAGAGGTTAATTGACATCCGAAAAATCTGCGCTGCACTCTTCTAATTTCAGCGCAGTAAGGAAAAATCATTACACGCGAAATCTCCTTAATTAGGCAGCAGAAACTGCTTAGTTAGGGAAAATTTTCTCCCTAACTAGGAAAAATTTGCGCCCCTTAAGGGCAGCAATTGCTAGTATTAATAGCGCCCGAAAACACTATTTTACGGGTGCTGTAGCGAGTTGGAAAGATCAGGACATTACAATGCAGCCATTCACACCATTCACAATTCACAGTTTAGAATGGGAGCCAATATTATCGTCTGATCGCAGAACACTTATATACGTATATAAAGAAAAAGACGCCAAGCTTTTATCTTGGCGTCATATAATCGACAAATCCTAAAGAGATTCTACTTAAAAAGAGCATAATACAGCAATGCTGCTAATATCACCAATTCGATGAAAATATGATAGTTGCTGCTCCTTTTATATAGCTTCAAAAATCTCTCATTAGATTCGCTTTTGGTAACTTTAATTCTTGCAATAATTTCTACCACCAAACAAACGGCAGCAATTGCAATCCAAAAATATATACGCATAATTTCTATTATTTAATTGGTTAATAATTTCAATAAAATACAGAAGGTTGGCGCCTCCTTCGTTAATTTTCTTTTATAATTCCAATACAAAATTACTCTATCATTCTAAAACGGAGAAATATTTAATGTTTCATTATGTTTCTCTAATAGTTAAAAAGAGTTAACTGCTTGCAGGTGTGTTTTTTTAAAGGGGATAACGCAAAAGAAAATACAAAATAATTTTGCACTTAGTACCAAATGTAGTACCTTTGCGATATGGACTATTTGGAGTATAAAGGTTATAAGGGCAGTGTGGAATACAGCAAGGAGGACAACTGTCTGTTTGGTAAAGTGCAGGGTATGAGCAAGGCGCTGATTCTGTACGAAGGACAAACATTGGAGGAACTGAGAAAAGACTTTGAGGCTGGCGTTGACAGCTATCTGGAAGGTTGCAAGGCTGATGGCGTGGAACCTGCTAAGCCTTATAGCGGACGATTGAATCTGAGAATGTCGTCGGAGCTGCATTCGCGTGTAGCTGCATTTGTGGCAGCATCAGGGACAACCATCAATGATTTTATCAACAGAGCCATCAAGAATGAATTGAACCACGTGGCTGTGTTGTAAGCTATAGCCGTAAAGATAACATCATAGAAGCCCCCCGCAGGAGAAATCCTGCGGGCTTTTTTGTGCCCTGCCTCTGATAGCTGGGGGAAATTTACGGTGATGAGAAAAAATTGTTCTCGTTTTTCTTTGTTTTTTGATAATTAGCCGTATCTTTACGGCAGAATAAACTGCAATACTATTAAAAAAAACACAAGAAAAGGTATGAAAACTTTGAAAAGTACACAAGCATTGAGACTTACCCTTGGCCTGTTCCTGGTATTCGCCATGAGTGGGAGAATGTGGGCGCAGAATGACAATCCGCGCTTCTTGGCCGCCGGTGCCGTGCATAAGTATCTAGAGGAAGATCATGTTCAGGCGCGTGCCAACGCCTTTATCCATGAGGGAAAGTTCGAGGAATTCCGAAAGTGGCAATTGCAAATCCGAAAGGAAGGTCGAAAAATGGAGAAAGCGCATGAGAAGAAGATGAAAAAGATTGCAGACGAGGATGTGCGCGACAGCCTAGACGAGGAATACAGAAACCAGATTCACAAACTTTATCGCCAGCCATGCCCTTATCCTCAGCACAATTATGTGGTGATTATCCGCCCATCGTTCGAACCTACGCGCGGCTTTGCCGTAGAGAAAGACAAGGTGATTTATATGGATTATGCCAAATCCAAGTCAGCCCCCTCTATGAATGTCTCTGAAACAGAAGCCTCGGAAGAGGTGTGCAAGGCACTTAAAAGCCTGATGGACAATATTATGGAGTCTGCCAAATTTACGCTCGAACCACCCAAGATATTGGACGGCACCTCCTATGATATCATCGACGGTGGTTTCCCCTGCTATATGGTTACAAGCCACGGGGGCGATGTCTGCAAGCTGCTGGAGAAGCTTTCCGAAGCTGCCAAGCAGAAAGACACCTCTGCCATAAACGCGCAGCTGGAGGAGATAAAACGCCTGGATGCCATCTATGCCGCATTGAAGGTTAAGTGAAAACGAATATTAAATAACCTGCGTAATTGTTAATTAATGTCTTTGTGCTTGGAGTGAGTATTAAAAAATAGTACATTTGGGGTAGAAAACTCACAAAAACAAGCATAAAACAAAGATGAAAGGCAAAAAGATGCAGTATGTAGGCTCTATCGAAAGGGAGTCCATTACGGTTACAATTTTGTTACTTTTGGCAGCCTCGCTAATCCTGACAACATCGTGTACATCCACCTCTAAAGTTGCAACATCCAGCACCAAGACCTCTAAGTCGGCCGCTATAAATGGTCATGGATATGTAGATCTGGGCTTGCCCAGCAAGACGGTTTGGGCAACCTGCAACGTAGTAGCCAAGCTTCAGGAATAAAAGCTAACTTTAACAGATAAAACAAAGGACTGTCCCACGGGGCAGTCTTTTTTTTCTTAAAGGGAAGTTAACTTCCTATTAATTCCTATATAATAATGTATAGAGGGAGAAAAAATTATTGTTTTTCGATAAATTTTTATTGAAAAAGTTTTGGCGGTTTTAAAAAACTACATACTTTTGCATATCGATAAACGATAAATTAATAACCGAAAACAATAAAACATTATGAAAAAAAGACTTCATTTTCTGTGTGTACTTCTGTTAGTTTTAATGTTTGCTGAAATTGTTTTAATGCCAGTAATCGGGATTATCTGGGGATTTGGAGACATTCATTATGACAGAAGTTCTATTCATCCATCGCTCGCAATGGCATTTTCCTTTTTGATTGTATTTATTTGTTTTATATATTTTGGCATCAGTGGCCTTGTAGATTACGTAAAATTCATCTTGAACGTGGGTCGCGACAAGATATTTGTCACAGACAATGTAAAGCTACTACGTAAATGTGCATGGAAATTTATCGTTTTTATGCTATCTGCAGTTGTTGTGCTATTAATGGTAAAAGCTGAGCCATCTGATATTTATACCTGTGCTTGTTCTGGTATTGAAGTAGTTTTCTATTTCATCATAGCCGAGGTCTTCGCCGTCGGCATCAAACTGAGAGAGGAGCAGGAGCTGACGATCTGAGAATTGAGAATTGAGAATTGAAATTATAAGCGTTATGAAAAATAAATTGAAGATATATTCAGCATTGTTGCTGGTTGTTCTTGTATATCATTTCTTTGGAGGCATTTATACGTATAACTATTCAACATGGACTAAGGATGCTAATGAAGGACTGACGGTGGCACCTCTGCCAGAGGATTTCTCGACAACAAAGGAAGTGAAGGGCGGTGTAGCAACCTATTCAAAACCCATGATGGGTATTGATGTGAAAGTAAAATCCACCCAAGTTGCAGAGGGTAAGTATCTGGTAAGTAATTCGGGCAAGAAATCCTGCTATCTGGACATTCAAAAGGCAAGGATCTGCATTCCTTCCGACCGCGTGAAAGGAAAAGCACTTTACTATATCGGCATCTTTAACATTGTCGTGTACTGTGTATTGGCAATCTCTCTGCTTGTCATCACCCTTAAGGTAATCCGCTCCGTTTACAAGGGAGAGGTCTTCGTCTCGAAGGTTGCCCGACAAATAGAAACAGCCGGTATCTTGATTTTTGTTTTACAACTTCTGCACTACATAGCTGGTAGGGTTTCCACAGAGATAATCGTTAAGCATACCAACATAGCCTATATGAATGTTAGCGTAGATTATGGCAATATCATATACTATGTTATCTTTGGACTTATCCTGATGATTGTCTCTCAGATTATCCTAAGAGGCAAAGAGTTGCAGGAAGAACAGGAGCTGACGATTTGAAAATGAAGAATGAAGAATGAAGAGTGAAGAATATTAATTAGACTTTAGGCTTTAGACCCTAGACTTTAGTCAATTATGAAGGCTGCATGAGCAGGCTCGACCATAGGTCAAACCTGAAACCAATTCTTCTTTTTTCTCTCTTAATTCTTAATTACAAACATGAATTATGAATTATGAATTATGAATTGACCAAACTATGAGCATAGTAGTGAATTTAGATGTTATGATGGCCAAGCGGAAGATGTCATCACAGGAGCTGGCGGAGAAAATTGGCATTACGCAAGCCAACCTCTCCATCCTGAAGACGGGAAAGGCCAAGGCCGTCCGCTTCTCCACATTGGAGGCCATCTGCCAAGTGCTGGAGTGTCAGCCTGGCGATATTCTGGAGTACAGGGAAGAATAGAAAAGCCTCCCCCTACCCCTCCCAAGGAGGGGGGAACTAGGAGGGTGGCTATAACGTCAACGATAACGAAAAAATGAAAATGAAAAGAGTATTTATCATAGTATTGCTTGTCGGCAGCACCATTGCAGGATGGGCACAAGAGAACAACTACACCATCAGGGCAAATGTGGAGCCCCTCATAAAGTATTATAGGGCATCGGAAAAGGAGCTGACGGACAGCGTCTATCTGCTGGATGTAACCACCAAAAAGCCCATCACAGAGAAGATAGCCCTGCAAGACCCAACAAACGTGGAACTCAGCGGCTATGTGGACAGTCCCAAGATTATCCAATTGATGATATTTCAGACGTTCGAGGGATGGTCACGCAATCTTTACGTCCCCCTGTTCCTTGAGTCAGGAAACATTGTCCTAAACGCCGAGGCTGAATCACCCAACGTGGAGGGAACGCCGTTAAACAATGCTTTCTACCCTTGCAACCGCAAGATTAGAGAAGCCGTCAAGGATGGCAACAACGAACTGGCTGCCCAGCTGAGTGCCGATTATGCGCTCGAACATAAGAACGACCTCTCTGCCATACTGATGCTGTACGGTATGAAAAACAAGACTGATGCCGAGGCAAAGGTGCTGCTGAACATCATCGAGCAATGTGGCGAGAGCGTACGCCATCATCCCCTTATCGAATCGCTCTACAAGAGGCTGAACCACCCCTTGAATGGCGATATGTTCAAGGACTTTGCTGTAGAGTATGATGGCAAGACCACACGTCTGAGCGACTATGTAGGCAAGGGTAAGTATGTGCTGGTGGACTTTTGGGCCTCATGGTGCGGTCCCTGCCGTGCAGAGATTCCCAACCTTATCAAGGTCTATGAGCAATACAAGGAGAAAGGCCTCGTTGTGCTGGGTGTTGCCGTTAACGACAAGCCTGAGGATACCCTGAAGGCCATAGAGAAGGACAAGATTACTTATCCCCAGATTCTTAACTCGCAGAACATAGCTGCCGAGACGTACGATTTCAACTCCATCCCCACCATCTACTTGTTCGGTCCTGATGGCAGAGTCGTAGCTCACGACCTCAGAGGAAAAGACATCAACAACAAACTGGCAGAAATCTTCCAGTAACACACTTAAACTAAAATAAAATAAAAAGAGTATGAAAAAGCTATTAGTTTTGTTTTCGCTTATCGCAAATCTGACGGCATTCAATTGTATTGCTCAGACCAATGAAGTAAAGAGTATCCTTTGGGAAATATCCAAAGATGGTATTGCACAAAAATCCTATCTGCTTGGAACATTTCACGGATCACAAAATGGTATTGAATATTCTTTAATAGATACCCTCCCCCAATACAAATCGATATTAGAAAGTGTGGATGCTGTGGCAACAGAAACAGACGCAAATGAATTTGTTGATTTTTTTAAGAAGTCTATTAATGATTTAATGACCAATAATCATCCTGCATACGCCTTGTTGCCTGATAGCGTAAAGTGTCTAAGGGACATCTTCGAAAATGAGAAGGAATATCTTTATACGGATAGTGTTATCAAGGAGTTCAGAAAAAAAGTCATCCCTCTTAATTACGAGACCCTAAAACCCTATTACACAAGTGAAGTAATAGCCCTTTTTGACTTTGTTTTCGATATGAAGAAAGAAAGCAAGGACCAGAAGAAGGACTTTGTGGTTATGGATTTAGGCATAAATAACAATGCCGAGAAAATGGGTAAGCGAATCTTTTATATGGAAACCACACAAGGCCTTATGGAAGGAATTGGAGATTCCATATATATGGATACATGCAGCCTGGCAAAGCAAAGCCATCAATTGTATAGTTATTGTAAGAAACGTTCCGACTTAAAAAACAAAAAAGAAGAAGCAAAAGAAGAAAAAACAAAAACATACTCACATAAATTAGCAGAGCTATATCTTAAGCAAGACTTGGACGCTGCGCTAAAGGAGCATGATTTGTTAATAGAAAAGGAGCAGCAGCAGTCAACAGATGAGCCATCTTCTCATAAAAAGTTTGCAGAAGATTTTATTCTGGTAGGACGAAACAAAAAATGGATTCCTGTTATAAAAGAGAATGTGCAGAAAAGTTCTTGCCTGATTGCCGTAGGTGCATTGCATCTGCCTGGCGAAGAAGGATTGGTTCAACTCCTGCGTGAGGAGGGCTATACCCTAAAGCCTATGAACATTTTTGCCAAGTAATAAACACACTTAAACGAATATAGCAAACAAGAAAAACAGCCCAGGGGAATGTCCCTTGGGCTGCTTGCTTTATATGTGATTGTTTTATTTCTTCTTGCTCCAAGTCTGTGTCTCGTAGAAGACACCAAGGTAACCTCTTACCTTCAGTTCTTCGCCCTCCAGCCACATGGTGCATTTGTAGCTCTTGCCGTTCTTGGGGTTATAAATCTTGCCGCCTTCCCACTTGTCCTTACCCTTGGCAAGGCCAGAGAGAATGTTAACACCCATCAGCTTGCGGCTCTGCAGCTTCTTGTCGGGGTTGTGAGTATCCTTTGTCTCAGGACCCTTAGAGAGCCAGATTATCTTACCGTTCAGCTTGTCACCAGCCTTATAGATTTCCACTTGGGCATCGCCGGCCTCTGTGTACCACTTGCCCAAAACATCCTGTGAATAGCCTGCCAGAGATACCAGAGACAAGGCTAACATCAACATCATTTTCTTCATTTTCTATTCTCTATTTTATTACTTTACATTTACCTTTATTGTCTTACCTGGCTTAATAGTATAGGTCTTCAGGGGCTTCTGGTTGTTATTGATGCGAACCTGAAGCTTGGAACCCTTGCGCTCTACATAGATATCGAGTTGCGAATCCGTGCAGGCATGAATCCGCTGAAGGCTGTATTCATTCCACTCGGTAGGCATCTGAGGGGTGAGCGTGAAGCTGCGGAAGCCTGTGGGACGGAAGCCCAGCAAGCCCTCTGTGATGATACGGCAATAGAGTCCGCTCTCTGCTGAAAGATGGCGCAGACCACCCTCTGGCCAAGCCTCTACCACATAGGGGACATGCTCGCCCAGCAGACGGATGGCAGAGAATTTCTTCAAATATTCCAAAGCCTTATCGGCATAGCCTGCAGCAAAGGCACCACGGAAGCCATAGAGGGTAGAGCGGTCCCAGAAAATCTTGTCGCCACTCTGCGAGAGCATTCCGTTCTCTGTCCACAGCTGGGGCGAGAACATAGCCTCAAGGGTTCCCTTGGCCCTATCATAAATTCCCATCGTAAGGGGGATACAAATCCAAGAGCGCAGCACATCGTTACCCTCGTAATAACGATAGGTATCGTACCCCTCCACCGTTGCATGGAAGAACTTATCGATGTTCGCGCGAAGTTCTTTTGCCTGCTTACGATAATTTTTTATTAAGGTTTGAGAATTATGAATTATGAATTGTGAATTATGAATTTTCCCAATCTCTTCTAGGAGATAAGCACTACTAATGAGAGCATCATAGTACAGGCTGCTGGTGCAGAGGTTGGCTTTACCAGCGGGCAGACGCCCCTCCAACTCATCGGCATCGCTGGCAACAACGCCATGCTCATTGAGCTTGCGATGGCAATATTCCAGGCACCATTCAATCAGAGGCCAAACCTCCTGTGCAATCTCCTTATCACCACGTTCCAGGCAATAACGACTGGCTCCGTAAGCCAACATGGCAGCATCTCCGCGGTCGAAACGTCCGAAGACATCATCCCCTCCGCAAATAATACTCCAGGGGACGTACTTGTATTCAGGATTGATAAGTTTCAGATAGCATCGCCAAGTGGTCATAGCACTCTCGTTGCCCTTGTCATAACCCAGGAAAGGGAAGAAAGGATTCACATATTCCGCCTGATCGTTGCACCACATGGCTGCATAGTACGACTCGCCTCCAGGGGCGTGCATCAGTCCGTTCTGGGTATGGAAGATACTCTCGCTGGCACGAATCTTACTCATCTGGAAGAGGGTTTCGATGGTCTTATCAGGGCATTCGAATATCAGTTTCTCTTTGGCAACCTTATCCACAAATATCTGTCGCCATTCCAGTTCAGATTTAATATGCAAGGCTATCTCCTTCTCATCAGCCTCGGCAAAAGCCTGAATAGAACAATAGAATTCTGCTTTTTCCCCTGGCTCCAAGGTCTGCATAAAATCCTCCTCGAATGCTGTCCGGGCCACCAGCTTATAAGAGCCTCGTGTACCATCCTCCTTGTTGGTGGTACGGACTTGGTAGAGAGCCGGCACGCGGATGGTCTCCTTCTTATTGCCAATATTCCTGATGGTATATACCTCGCAGACAGCAGCTCTCTGGGTGCTGGGGAAATACTGGCGCGATACCTCAAACTCGTTGCCATCGCCCTTTATGGTGCTTAAGATATTCAGCGTACCATTGATGGTAACAGTCTTTACCTCCTCCTGAGACATATAACGTTTGTTGGCCGTCATTCCCTTCAGGAAGTCCACATCGCAACGGGGCATCCAGCTGGCATGCGTGTTATTGGGAATGGTCCTGAGCATAGGAAAAACCAAGTGGCGGTCCATGTGGAACTGCTTCTGGGCATCCACACCCCAATAGTAAACCACAGAGGCATAGAGACCAGACATCTCTATGTGATCATTATAGGGCAGCGTGCCGTCTGTTGTATTCCATCGGACGGAATGGCTGTCTTGAATCTGCCATCTGTTTTCTCCTGCCTGAAGGGTCAGAGCACAGAGGAGGGAAATGAATAGGAAAACTTTCTTCATTTGGTTTTTATTAATTCTTGAAGTAATCATTATAAATCTTGATACCAAAGACGATAGCGCTGCAAGTGGAGGTAACAAGGTTAGTCAGGAATAGCGACCATATAATTTCTGGCTTATGTATCAACCCCTGCACCATAAAGGCAATAGCACCTATACCCATCATCAGGAAGGTAGGAAGGGCTATGCCATCCGTATTACGTGTACGAATAGTCTTAATGGCCTGTGGAAGATAACCCAGAATCATGCAGACGCTGGCCAAAATGCCACATATTTCATATAATGCACCTTGTTCCATAATATTGATTTTTAATAGCTTACACTACACTCGAAGCCTGCCTGCCTTATCTGCTCCGCTATGCTGTCCAAGACTTCGGGAGTGGCCTTCTGCAAGCCCTGCACGGGTGTCTCGCGGTCGATGGTATAAATCATTACCTTGCTGGGGCGGATGCGCTTCAATGCCTCTATATAAGGTTCTACGTAGTCGGGGGTGGTATTACAAACACTCTCGCCATCCAACATTCCATCCATAAACATCGTCTGAATGATTACATGACCATTAAAGAGTGCCAGGTTCTGTATCTGCTGCTCCACATCGTAATGTCCCTGTGGCCTATCTACCTTATTTATATAAAGGGGAGAAACAGTATCCAACTTCTGGATGTTATTGTCGAACTTCAACAACGTCTCCCTAATCTCAGGCCTATGAATCTGTGTGGCATTACTGAGGATACTAATCTTGGCATTAGGGCAAAACTCATCCCTTACCTTTATCACACGATCCACCACCTCTGGGAAATGAGGATTCAGCGTAGGCTCGCCATTTCCTGCAAAGGTGAAGACATCGGGGGTGATACCTTCCTGCTTTAGCTCCTCAAGTTTAAGCTTGAGGCACTCTTCCACCTCGTCAGCAGAGGGTAGGGGATTATGGGTGCGACGCTCACGATTCAGTCCGCACTCGCAATATACGCAGTCGAAGCTACAGAATTTTCCACCCTTTGGCAGCAGATTTATTCCCAATGATATACCCAATCTGCGACTATGAATAGGTCCGAAAATGGGTGAAGGATAGATTATTGTACTCATAAAATTGTTCTAATTCCTCACAAAGATACAAAAAAGTTTAAACATTAAGCATTGTACATTGAGCATTGAACATTATTTCTTATTTTTGCATCCGAAAATGAGGAAATTATTGTTTATATTCGGTTTATGCATCCTATTTTCTAATGTTGCAAAAGCACAGGGAGAGGATTTGGGAGACTTCGAGGTTCAAGACGAACCACGAGGTTATAAACTGAAGATAAAACTATACAGATACAAAGACCCCATTATCGAAAACGGAGATACTGCCTGGTGCTACACTTGGGATCCAGGCGTATGGATTTTTGCTCCCCTAAAATTCAAGAACGAAAAGCAGCGCAGAGAATTCAACAGACTTGTTTATAACGTTAAGAAGGTTCTGCCCATTGCCCAGCGTGTAAACGGACTTATTGCCGAAACCTACGAGGTGCTGGAGATGCTGCCCGATAAGAAATCCAAGCAACAGCATATTGCCAACGTAGAAAGAGATATAAAGAGGCAATATACACCCGAGATGAAGAAATTAACATATAGCCAGGGTAAGCTGTTAATAAAGTTGGTGGATAGGGAATGTAACCAGAATTCCTACGAGATTGTGAAAGCTTTCTTTGGTCCTACCAAGGCAACATTCTATCAGATATTTGCCTGGACCTTCCATGCTTCGCTGAAAAAAGAATATAAACCAGAGGACGACGACAAACTTATTGAGCGCGTTGTTCTGTTAGTAGAAAACGGTCAGCTATAGACCATATTATAATACCTGCCGTAACACTTACGTTCATACTGTGCTTGGTTCCGAACTGTGGAATCTCTATACATCCATCGCACATATCAACAACTTCTTGCTGAACACCCTTCACCTCGTTTCCTAAGACAACAGCATACTTCTTATCCTTATCGAACTGCATATTCTGCAGCATGGTACTACCCTCGCATTGCTCTATAGCCAAGACGGTATAACCCAAAGTTTTCAACCAGTTTACGGCATCCTGTGTCTGCTCGAAGTACTTCCACTCCACACTATCCTCGGCACCAAGGGCAGTCTTGTGAATCTCGGGATGAGGAGGCTGAGCCGTAATACCACACAGACAAATTCCCTGCACAAGGAAAGCATCGCTTGTACGAAATACACTTCCTACATTATAGAGACTTCTTACATGATCCAACACAACAACAAGTGGAAGCTTGTGCGAGTCCTTAAACTCCTCGACACTCTTCCTACCCATTTCCGTTACTTTCAGTTTACGCATCCAATTATGAATTGTGAATTATGAATTGTCTTAAACTTATCAACAAAATTAACAAAATATGTTGATAACTCTGATAAAAACCTGTGGAAATATATTGGATTATTAACAAAAATGTGTGCATAACCCAGTCTAAAATAGTTATTAACAAAAGGCAGGAAAGATATTAAGGGGGTTTCAACACATTTTTCTTGAGTTATTAAACCAATATATGCAGGAAAATTTTTATATTTGCAAGTTATAAACAGGTGTTAATAATTATAAACCGAAAAGAAGCTAAAATATATATAAATGAGCAAGATATAAGTAATGAATGATTGTTGATAAGTATGTTAATAAGAACCAAGAAATGTGAATTGTATATTTATGCATAACATTATCCATAGTTTTCAACATTATCAACAGCACATCATCATTATCATTACATCTTTATTTTAAAAAGGAAAAAGAATAAATATAATAATATATGGTTGATAAAAAGTGGAAGGAACTGGGCTACATCGATGAACCTATCCCAGAAGGTGTAGATATTAAGGCTGAAATAAAAAGGATGTGTAAGGAGAAGAATGCCGTTATTATGGCACACTATTACACAGACGGTGAAATACAGGATATAGCAGATTTTATTGGTGACAGTCTGGCGCTGGCTCAGAAAGCTGCCAAGACGGATGCAGACATCATAGTAATGTGCGGCGTTCACTTTATGGGTGAGACCAACAAGATTCTCTGTCCTGACAAGGTGGTACTGGTTCCCGATCTGAATGCTACCTGTTCGTTGGCCGAGAGTTGTCCGGCTAAGGAGTTTGAAGCCTTCGTGAAGGCACATCCCGGTCATACGGTTATAAGCTATGTAAATACCACGGCAGCCACCAAGGCTGTAACGGATGTTGTGGTTACCAGCAGTAATGCCAAGCAGATTGTGGAGAGCTTCCCAAAGGACGAGAAGATTATCTTTGGTCCTGATGAAAACCTGGGTAATTACATTAACAGTATAACAGGCCGTAACATGGTGCTGTGGAATGGATGTTGCCATGTTCATGCCAAGTTCTCCTTAGAGAAGATTCTGAAGCTAAAGGCTGAACATCCTAAGGCCAAGGTGCTGGTACATCCCGAATGCAAGGGTGCTGTGGTGAAGGTGGCTGACAAGGTAGGCAGTACAGCTGCTCTGCTGAAGTTCAGCATAAGCGACGAGGCAACAGAGTTTATTGTGGCAACAGAGAGCGGTATCCTGCACGAGATGCAGAAGGCTTGTCCACAGAAGACCTTTATTCCTGCTCCACCAGATGACAGTACCTGTGCCTGCAACGAGTGTAATTACATGAAACTTATCACTATGCAGAAACTCTATAACTGCCTGAAATACGAATGGCCAACAGTAGAGGTGGAGAAGGAAGTAGCCGACAAAGCTGTTAAGTCTATCAACAAGATGTTGGAAATAAGTGAAAAGCTTTCGCTTTAATTGAGAATTGAAAGTTATTTTCGATATTTCGATGTTTCGTTATATCGAGGGTCCGATATCTCTATATTTCGAAAATTATGAATTGATAATTATGAATTAATTTAAATGGAAGAACTTCCTCACCTAATAATAGACCTTGCCTACATTCTGATAGTAGCTGGTGGCGTAACAATAATCTTTAAGAAGTTGCGTCAGCCGCTGGTATTGGGTTATATTGTAGCAGGTTTTCTGGCTGGTCCGCATATGCCCTATACGCCATCCATAATGGATAGCACCAGCATAAGCGACTGGAGCCAGATAGGTGTTATCTTCCTGATGTTTACATTAGGTTTGGAGTTCTCCTTCAAACGTATCATAAAGATGGGGTGGCAACCCATCATAGCTGCCTTGCTGGTAATGACCTGTATGATAAGCGTGGGCAGCGAGGTAGGATGGTTGTTTGGATGGAGTGATATGGACCGCCTGTTCCTGGGTGGTATGTTGGCCATGAGCTCCACTACCATTATCTATAAGGCTTTTGACGATTCTGGAGTCAGGTTGCAACCCTTTGCTTCTAAGGTACTTTCGGTCCTTATTTTGGAAGACATCTTGGGCATCTTGCTGATGGTAATCCTGAGTGCTTTGGCTGTCAGTCGTAAGTTCGAGGGAGTAGAGCTTCTGAATAGTCTGCTGAATCTGGGATTCTTCCTGCTGCTATGGTTTTTGGTGGGAGTATTCCTTATTCCTATTATACTACGCAGATACAAGAAATACATCAATACCGAAACGCTATTGATAGTAAGTGTAGGACTATGTTTCCTGATGGTTGTTATAGCATCAAGCGTAGGATATAGTCCAGCCTTCGGAGCTTTCATGATGGGAAGTATAATGGCCGAAACAACAGACTCAGAGCGTATCTCCAAGTCCATCAGTTCGCTAAAGGATTTCTTTGGTGCCATCTTCTTCGTGAGTGTGGGCATGTTGGTAGATCCCAATATTATTATGGAATATTGGTTGCCTATTGTTGCTATCACCTTTGCCGTTATACTGGGTCAGATGACGTTGGGAAGCCTTAGCTTCCTTATCTCGGGTAATGATCTGAAGGATTCACTCCGTTGTGGCTTCTCTTTGGTACAGATAGGCGAGTTTGCTTTTATCATAGCATCCCTTGGCGAAACGCTCGGAGTAACCAGCAAGTTTATTTATCCTGTGGTGGTAGCTGTAAGTATCATTACCACCTTCTTTACTCCCTATATCATTAAGTTTGCCGATCCTTTCTATAATAGAATAGAGAAGTTTATCCCCAAGACTATATCGGATAAGAAGTTTTCCGCCTTGCGTAGGCGTCGTTCTCAGATTATAAGGAAGTTGAACCTGGGCAACGCTTGGAAGTCACTCTTGCGTGGTGTATTCATGTATTCCATCATCTACATAACGCTTTGTAGTGCTATCATGGGTGCCAGCTACTCCAGTTTGCTTCCTGTCAGCCGTCAGATTTGTGGTCATTGGTATGGCAATATGGTTTGTGGTGTGATAACTATTCTGTTGCTATCGCCCTTTATCCGACCCATTGTTATCAAGAAGAATCATTCTGAGGAGGCTAAGTTCCTGCTTCACTTTAATAAGTTCCATCGTCTGATGGTGCGTATCCTTTTGTTGTTGAAATTCTGTCTGGGTACATTCGTTGTTTACTATATCATCAACTTCCTATCGCCCCTCTGGTGGTTCTGGCATGTGTTGATAAGTATCTTGGTAACGTTAGGGATTGTTTATAATCGCAGGATTAAGTTGATAAGCATCCGTATAGAGCGTACCTTCCGCAGGAATCTGCGCAGCCGTGAGCAGACAGCCAGATATCCTTCCTACGGACGTAAACTGAAGGGTAGGGACTTGCAGATAGCTCGCTTTACTGTTCCAGGCAATACCAAGTGGGGAGGAAAGACCCTCATGCAACTTAATTTTGGCCGTACAGAGCATATTCATATAGCAGCCATCACCCGAGGTCTGCAACGCATCAATATCCCTGGCGGTAATAGCCGCATATATCCAGGTGATATCATCGAGATTGTTTCTGATCAGGAAGGTTTGCGTTCTTTCCAAGAGAAAATGATGCACGATATTTATATGATAGAGGAGAGTAATGCCCTCAGAAATACACTTTCTATCATTCAGGTGGGCATTAGTAACGTTAGTCCTCTCTGTGGCAAGACGCTCGTGGATATTGACTTCCGCAGCCGTTACAACTGTATGGTTGTGGGCATAGAGGATGAAAAGGGCAACCTGCAGGTTACAGAGGCCCAACGTAAGTTCCAAGCAGGCGAACGCATCTGGGTAGTAGGTGAAGAAGCCGACCTGGCGATGCTAAGGATGGGAATATAAAAAACAAATTCAAAATTGTTAAATTCAAAATTCAAAATTTTCTCTCTGAACTATCTCAGTTTAAAGGATAAGGATTTTTATACTTAAATAAATATTTTTGAATTTATAAATTTTGAAATTTGAATTAAAAAAATACCCTCCATGTTAGGAGGGATATTTTTTTATAGTTTATTTTGTTTCAGCTTTTCTACAAAGTCATCAACCTTTGCTAATAACTGAGGAATATCCAATTGCTGTGGACAATGGGGGACGCAGGCACGACATTGGATACAATGGTTAGCCTGACGCAACTTGGGTACGCTTCTGTCATAACCAACCAGGAAGGCACGGCGAGCCTCTTGATAGTTCTTAGCCTGCTGGCTTTCAGGAACATTTCCCTTGTTCACACACTTGTTGTAATGCACAAAGATGGCAGGGATGTCAAGGCCATAGGGACAAGGCATACAGTACTTACAATCGTTACAGTCGATGGTAGGATAACTGTTGATGAGCGTTGCCGTCTCGCCCTCCAGCCACTCCTGCTCCTCCTGGGAGAGCACCTTCAGGGGCGAGTAGGTACGGATGTTATCCTCCAAGTGCTCCATATAGGTCATACCACTCAGAACGGTCAGCACGTTAGGTTTGCTGCCAATATAGCGGAAGGCCCAACTGGCAACGCTACTCTCAGGGTCACGTTGTTTAAGGTGTACCACCACGTGGTCAGGAACTTTGCTCAGTCGGCCGCCCAGCAGGGGTTCCATGATAACGGCAGGAATCTCCAGCTCGGCCAGCCTGTTGTACAGGTATTCGCCGGAGCGGCCCTTATCTTTGTCATTGTGCCAGTCGCAATAGTTAGCCTGAATCTGCACAAAATCCCATTCGTAGTCATCGTAATGGTCCAGCATCCAGTCATAGACAGCCACATCGCCATGGAACGAGAAGCCCAGGTTGCGGATGCGTCCTGCCTCTCTCTGTTCCATCAGCCAGTCCAGCAGTCCGTTGTCCAGATAGCGCTGGTGCAGGTTCTGCATGCTGCTGCCCACCGAGTGCAGGAGCAGGTAGTCAATGTAATCCGTCTTCAGATACTTCAGACTGTTCTCAAACATCTGCTTACCGGCCTCCAGGCTATACTGCTGCGGACTGAAGTTGGATAGTTTGGTAGCCAGGAAATACTGGTCCCTGCGGTAGCCGCTCTTCTCTAGGGCGATACCCAGGGAGGCCTCGCTCTCGCCCCTGCAGTAGGCTGGCGAAGTATCAAAGTAGTTGACACCGTGATCCAGCGCATACTTGCACAGGCGGTTGCACTGCTCCTGGTCAATGACATCGCCGTTGACATTCTCCTGCGTACGGGCGCTGGTATTCCTTACTGTAGGTAGTCGCATCCAGCCGTATCCCAGGATGCTTACCTTCTCATTGGTCTTAGGGTTTACCCTATAGGTCATCTTGTCCGTAGGAACCTTACCTGTATGGTGTCCCATATAATCTATCTTCCCGTTGCTGTCGGCACCTCCGGCACCACAACTTGCCAAAGCCGTGGTAGTTGCCACAGTACCCGTAACCTTCAGGAAATCTCGTCTGTTATATTGTTTCATTTTAAATCATTGAACATTGAACATTGAACATTGCGGTAGCAAATTGCCACTTCGTTCTCGCTTTCGCTCGCGACCCCTTCGGCGTTCTTCATTCTTCACTCTTCATTCTTCATTAAATATCGCGGTGCACCTCGTGTCCCTCCACATATATGGCGCTGAAGGGGCGCGATGGACAAAGATTCTCGCAGGCACCACAGCCTATACACTTCTCCTCGTTCACCACAGGAATCAGCAATACATGTTCGCGTGGAATCTCCTGATTGTCGGCATCCAACCAACGCCAGCCGTCCTGATGAACGCCAGCCTGCAGGGGAACCATCTGGATAGCCTGGGCAGGACAATGGCGGGCACAGTTGCCACAGGGGATACCATCTGCCACAGGCACACAGTTGTCTTTAATCCAAACGGCATGACCCACCTGAATGGCTGTCTTCTGCTCCTTGGTAATGGGCTTTATGGCTCCTGTTGGGCAGACATTACTGCATCGTGTACATTCAGGTCGGCAATAGCCACGTTCGTAGCTTACTTCGGGCTGCATAAAGCGGTCCAAGCTGTTGCTGGGTCGCAGCACATTGTTGGGGCAGCTGCTGATACACAACTGGCAAGAGGTACAATGTTCCGACATATTTCTGATAGACAAAGAGCCTGGAGGGGTTATCAACTTATCTCTGTTGGGTTTCTTTTTATCCTCGATTTCAGCCAATCCGCCGTCCGTAGTTTTCTCCTGTGCCTTCACCAATGCTGTTCCAGCCAGCAAAGCCATACCAGTCAGAACTGCACGACGGTCGACCCCCTCCTGTCCTCCCCGAGGGGAGGTATCTTCCTCGTCGCCTTGGCTCCCTCTCTCTTGGAGAGGGCGGGGGGAGAGGCTTATTGCCTTCTGATTACACATCTCTATACAATCACCACATGTAACGCAACGGCTGTAGTCAATCTCGTGTGTCTTGGCATTGATACAAGAAGCTTTGCAGTTACGCTCACACTTACGGCATCCGTTGCACGCGTTGGGGTCGATAGCTATCTTCAGGCGGGAATACTTAGCCAGAATGCCTAAGAATGTTCCCACGGGACAGATGGTGTTACACCATGTACGACCCCCTCTCCAAGCCAGCACACCTATTATTATCCATGCTGCCAGAGCAGCTATAAGGGCAGGGATGCTCTTCAGCCATACATCCACCTCGTAGAAGGCATAGCTGTCGTAATGTTCGGCTATCATAGCCAACCCATTATTGGCCAGTTTATAGAGGGGCGAGAATACCGTTCCCACAATCCTGCCATAGGTACTGTAGGGAGCGATAAGACCTACCACCCAAGCCAGATTGGTGGTCAGCAGGAAACCTGTCAGAGCCAGGATGCTGGCCCTGAGAATACCCTTCTCCTCAGAGTAACTGTACTTGTTTCTTTTCTTACGGAACCAAGCGATAACATCCTGCATCACACCTAAGGGGCAGATGATGGAGCAATAGATACGGCCAAATAGAAGTGTCAGAGCTACAATAAACAGCAACGCTCCGATGTTCATGGCCACCAAAGCGGGCAGGAACTGAATCTTAGCCATCCACCCCAGGTACACATGAGCCGTACCGGTAAAGTCAACCAGCAGCCACGTTATTAGAACCCAGAAGATGAGTGCAAGTGTTATTCGGACTTTTCTAAGCATAAAATATGAATTTGGTTAATTATGAGTTGATAGCGATAATTATGAATTATGAATTGAGAATTATGAATTATCTCAAGCGCAAAGCTATGGATTATTTTTGATTATCGTGAATAATACCCCCATTTTTTTTAAATGAAAGCACAAAAAAAGAATTTTTATTCTTCCATAAAACAATAAACCCACGAAAGACGCAGTTGTCTATCGCGGATTTATCTCTTTATTATTAATAAAAACCAATTTTTCTCTGTCAGCGATACGCCGTTTCTCTGTTAGCGATATGCCGTTTCTCTGTCAGCGATACGCCGTTTCTCTGTTAGCGATATGCCGTTTCTCAATTCTTAGGGTTCTGTTCGGTCTGGGCAGGAGGTAATCTAAAATTGAGAGGAATACGTAAATTACTTCTTACAGGCTTTGAATCGTATGTGGCAGGCTTCCATTTAGGCATAGCTTTTACAACACGGATAGCCTCTTGTGATAACAGATCATCAGGAGATTTTAGGACTTTAATATCAGTAATTGAGCCGTCTATGTCAACTACAAACTGCGTAGTTACGCGGCCCTGAATATTCTTTGCTATGCATTCTTCAGGATATTTTAATTGGTCTGCTATCCACTTATACATAGCTTCTAGTCCACCAGGGAACTCTGCACTCGTTTCAGGGTCATTAAAGATATCGTCATCTACAACCTGTCCAGTAGGACCTATCACTCTGGGACCCTCTCCAGATGGTTTTCCTTGTCCTGTAATCGTTGTAACCTCTCCAGACGGTTTTCCTTGTCCTGTTATTGTCACCTTCTTTTCTGTATCAGGGATACGGAAATTAATAGGGAGGCGGAAGTAGGAACGTACGACCTTTCCTTTCACCTTGGCAGGACTCCATTTAGGCATAGCTTTTACAACACGGATAGCCTCTTTAGATAGTAGAGGATTGGGAGATCTTAGAGTTTTGATTTCAGAAATAGATCCATCCTTATTGACAACAAACTGAATTGTGACGCGTCCCTGAATACTCTTAGCCCTACATTCCTCTGGGTATTTGAGGTGATATCCTATCCACTTGTACATGGCTTCTAAGCCACCAGGGAACTCAGCTTCCTTCTCCACTTTTTCGTAGATTGAGTCGTTGTTTACTTGCAGGGACACTTCTGTGTTCACCTCGGTTGGCGTAGTAGTTTCTGACACAACGGGTGTGGTATTCTCGTTTTTAGTAGCAGGGACTTCCTCTGCTTTTGGTTTGGCAAAGGCAACAACGGCTAATGCCATCAGAGCGGGCAGGACGATACCTTTGGTCATCATCCAGCGATTAGAAGTTTTCTTGTGCATCATTTTGATTCGCTTTTTTAGTGAATGGTGACTCAGATTGTTGCCAAGGGTCTGCAGTCGATTGCCAACGGCCTTTGTCACGAGTAAAAGTTGATATGTCTTTGCATCGATGCCTTGATTAAGTACAGCGTTGTCGGCTTCGTATTCGTGAACGGCCTTCAGGTCGCGCCCCAGAAGATAGACAAAGGGGTTGAACCATTGAACAGCTTTCATGGCCTCCAGCAGTAAGAGGTCCCAAGAGTGACCCAGTCGGATGTGTGCCTGTTCGTGAGCCAGGATAGGCTTGCGCAGACGCTCGTAATCCGAAACGCTTATTATTATATAATGTAGGAAACTATAGGGAGCAAATTCGCCACCACGTATCACTATGGTATTTCCTTCCTCGTCACGGGTGCTTGTCCCTCCCTTGGTATCGCGCCAGAAGCGGAACAGTTGGAACAGGAAGAATCCAATGGAAGCAAATACGCCAGCAAGATATAAAGCCCCCTCCCAGCTCCCCCTTTGGGGGAGTGCCTTTTCACTTTTGGCTTTATTGTCAGATTCGAAGGGGATTATCTGTTCGTTTTCTGTAATGAGGCTGTTCTCTTCGTCCATGGGAGATGGGTTAGGGGTGAGGTCTTCTTTTGTTTCAAAGAAACTATCCCAAAGTTCAATGGCGGATTCCTGTGCATTTACTGCACTCCCCCAAAGGGGGAGCTGGGAGGGGGCTTTAATTTGTATGGCTGGCAGCACTAGCGACATTACCATCACACTCAGTAATGCCAGACGGTTGAACCTATGAAACGTCTCCCTACTCAATAGCAAAGCAAAACCTCCGTACAGGATTGCCAGCAACAAAGCGGATTTTATGAGAAATTCACAATTCATAATTCTTATTTTTCAATTCACAATTCACAATTCACAATTCATAATTCATAATTGCCACTTCGTTATCGCGTTCCGCTCGCGACCCCTTCGGCGTTCATAATTATCATCTTTCACAAAATCTTATTATGCATTGTGCATTATGAATTATGAATTAAGGAAAGTATTTCCTTTAGATCGCTTTCAGAGAGTTCTTCGTTCTGAATCAGGAACGAGCAGAAGCGCTTAGCTGAGTTGCCAAAGAGTGTGTTCTTCACGTCGTTCAGCACCTGGGTGGTGTATTTCTCGCGCGTGAGCATGGGCGAATAATAAAAGGTACGACCCGTAACATCCTTTTTGTGATGCTCTACATATCCCTTGGCCTCCAGAATCTTCAGGAATGTGCCAATTGTTGTATAGGCAGGTTGTGGTTCGGGATACTGTGCCACTATCTCGTGAACGGTAAGTGCCTGTGATACATCCCACAACACATTCATTACCTCCATTTCCGCCTTTGTTAGGGCTTTCATTACCTTGTTATTATTCATGTGTCTGTTGTTAGTTTTTCTACTGCAAAGTTAGGGAAATACAATATCGGCTAAGAAAAAGCACCCAAAAAAGAGGGCAGAACCCTTATTTTTTAACATTTATATTTAGTTTACAAAGAATCGTTTTTAGTTGTTAACATTTCGAAGACCACTTTAGCATAAACAACACTTTCCTTAGAACGCTTTTCCGATAGCAGCACCTGCATTTGCAGGCTCGGGAGGCTACACTTGTAACCTCCCGAGTCAACAATTGCAACTTCGGGAGGTGGCAAAATAGGGTCAGTTTATTTCAGTTGAGTGGTGATGATATTCACGCTAAAGGGGGCTACAGGGAAGATTATCTGTTTGCCCTCTTTTGCTATCAAATTTCAAAAAAAGTATAAATAAACGCGGGAAGTGTGAAAAAAGAAACAAAGAAATCTTGTAAACCATCTTATAAATCATTACTTTTGTGGCCTCAATCCACATTATAACATCTTTGGCCTCATGCATAAACGACTACTACTGCTAATAATCGCCTGTGCTTCTCTTTCTGTTCTTGCCGAGAAGAAAACAGTCGATTTCGACCCCGTAGCTTATGTGAACACCTTGCAAGGTACCAATTCGCACTTTGGCCTCTCGCACGGCAACACGTTCCCTGCTACCGCCATGCCGTTTGCCCAGCACATGTGGACACCACAGACGGGAAAGAATGGCGACGGGTTCAAGTACCTTTATACGGCCGATAAGATTCGTGGCTTCGGTCAGTCGCACCAATGCTCGCCCTGGGTGAGCGACTATGCCGTGTATTCCTTCTTTCCCGAGGTGGGAACGCTGGAGGTCAGTCCCGACGCGCGCGGGGCTAAGTTCTCGCATCAGAAAGAGACGGCTCAGCCGCACTATTATAGCGTACAACTCGACAACGGCATAAAGACCGAGTTTTCTCCTACTGAACGAGGTGTTCACTTCCGTTTCTCTTACCCTAAGACGGGTGATGCGTGGTTGGTTATCGACGGCTATACGGCTGAGAGCCAGATGGAGGTTGATGCCGAAAAGCACCAGATTCGCGGTTGGGTGAATAACCAACGCTTCGTGAATCATGCCGAGAATTTCCGCAACTACTTCATCATCCAGTTCGATAGACCTTTCGAGGATTATGGTCTTTGGGATAAAGGGGCTTACCTAAAGTTCAAGATGGGCGCGAAAGTTCAAGCCAAGGCAGCCTCCTCTTATATATCTTTTGAGCAGGCTGAAATAACGTTGAACCGCGAGCTAGGTGCCGACAAGACCTTGGAACAAACCAAGAAACGCGGGCATGATACTTGGCAGAAGCTGCTGAGTCGCATCAAGGTGGAGGGCGGTACCGAGGAGCAGTTGCGTACCTTCTACAGTTGCCTGTTCCGTGCCAATCTGTTCTCGCGCAAGTTCTACGAGATAAAAGCCGACGGCACACCTTATTACTATAGTCCCTACGACGGTAAGGTTTACGACGGCTATATGTTTACCGACAACGGCTTCTGGGATACCTTCCGCAGCCAGTTCCCCCTTACCAATATCCTGCATCCCACGCAGCAGGGGCGTTATATGAATGCGCTCTTGGCCGCTCAGAAACAATGTGGTTGGTTGCCCTCGTGGTCGTTCCCTGGAGAGACGGGTGGTATGTGCGGCAACCATAGCATCTCCCTGTTGGCCGATGCCTGGGCAAAGGGTATTCGCGACTTCAATCCCGATTCGGCCCTTGTGGCATATGCTCACGAGGCGATGAACAAAGGTCCCTACGGAGGTGCCAACGGTCGTGGCGGATGGAAGGAGTACTTCCAACTGGGCTATGTGCCCTTCCCCCTTTCGCATGGAAGCGTGACACAGACCCTCGAGTATTGTTACGACGATTGGTGTGCCTGGCAGTTGGCTCGTGCCTGTGGCAACAAGTTCTACGAGGAGATTTTTGCCCGTCAGATGTTCAACTACAAGAACCTCTGGGACCCCGATATCTGCTTCTTCCGCGGGCGTGATGCCGACGGCTCTTGGACGGAGCCTTTCTCGGCCATCAAGTGGGGCGGCCCTTATACCGAGGGATGCGCCTGGCATTATATCTGGTCGGTATTCCATGATGTCAACGGACTTATCAACCTGTTTGGCAGCAAGGAGCGTTTCTGCCAAAAGATAGATTCAGTATTCTCCGTTCCGGGCGAGGTAGATCCTGGTTGGTATGGTGGAAAGATTCACGAGATGGTGGAGATGGAGCAGGCCCAGATGGGACAGTATGCCCACGGCAACCAGCCCATTCAGCACCTGCCTTACCTTTATTCCTATGCTGGTCAGCCTTGGAAGACGCAGTATTGGGTGCGTCAGATTATGGACCGACTCTACAACTCCACGCCCGATGGCTTCCCTGGCGATGAGGACCAGGGCGGCATGTCTTCGTGGTATGTTCTTTCAGCTCTCGGCCTTTATGCTGTTACGCCCGGTACCAACCAGTACGTTATCGGTTCCCCCATCTTCCGTAAGGCAACCATCACGATGGAGAACGGCAACCAGTTCGTTATAGAGGCGCAGGACAACGGTCCGCAGAATTACTATATTCAGGATGGGCAGCTCAACGACCATCCTCTTACTCGCAACTACATCACTTATGATGAAATAAACCAAGGCGGTCGTCTCGTCTTCCGGATGGGAGCCGAGCCAAACACTTCCCGAAATACGGAGGAGAAGGCTGTGCCTTATTCGGTTAGTCGTTAAAATGTTAAAATTCAAATTAAAATAATGTTCAAAATGAAATTTTCAATTTTCAATTTTCAATTTTCAATTTCAAAAGCAGTTTTCCTGCTGCTTTTTGCTGCGGTAAGCGCAGTTGGGGCACAACCCCGCCCCGAGTATCCACGTCCACAGTTCGAGCGTCAGGATTGGGTTAACCTGAACGGCCAGTGGAGCTACGCCTTCGATTTTGTTGGCTCCGGAGTAGAGAAGCGTATGTACGAGAGCAAGGGCTTCGATGGTAAGATTACCGTTCCCTTTGCACCCGAGAGCAAACTTTCTGGCGTTGGCTATACCGACTTTATCGGCAACATCTGGTACCATCGTCAGATTCAGATGCCGCAGGAATGGGCAGGGCGTAACGTGATGCTCAACTTCCAGGCTGTTTATTATAATTCAGAGGTGTATGTGGATGGCCGCTTGGCAGGTCGTCACTTTGGCGGCAGCACAGGCTTTGCCGTGGATGTAACCCGTTTCTTGAAGGATGGTAAGGCACACGACCTGGTGGTGCACGCCTATAGCGATACCCGTACGCTCAAGCAGTCGGCAGGTAAGCAGAATGTCCGCTATAGCCAGTTCGAGTGTATGTACACCCGTACCACAGGTATCTGGCAGACCGTTTGGATGGAGCCCGTAGCTCCCAAAGGTCTGAAGAATGCGCAGGTCATTACGGACATCGACCAGAAGCAGGTCATCGTTCATCCTCACTTCTATGCTCAGGATGGCGGTACTGTTACTGTAACGCTCAAGGATGGTAAGAAGGTGGTGGCCAGCAAGACTGCTCCGGCTACCGACGCCTCTACACTCATTCTGCCCGTCAAGGCTCCTAAACTGTGGAGCCCCGAGAGTCCCTTCCTCTACGACCTTACCTACGAAGTAAAAGATGCTCAGGGTAATATTATAGATAAGGTAGCTTCCTACATCGGCATGCGCAAGTTCCATTGCGTAGGCAACAAGACGTACCTCAATAACGAGCCCTTCTACCAGCGTTTGGTTCTCGACCAGGGTTTCTATCCCGACGGTATCTGGACGGCTCCCTCGGATGAGGCTCTTAAGCATGATATCGAGCTCTCTATGCAGGCTGGTTTCAATGGTGCTCGTCTGCACCAGAAGGTCTTCGAAGAGCGTTTCCACTATTGGGCTGATAAACTGGGTTACATCACTTGGGGTGAGGCTCCCTCTTGGGGTATGAATGCCAACGACCCCGAGGTGGCTCGTAACTTCACTGCTGAGTGGACCGAGGAGATTGTTCGCGACCGCAACCACCCCAGCATCGTAACCTGGACACCTATGAACGAGGAGTTCTGGCCCGACCGTGTTCAGTTCCCCCGCTTCGTTACCGACTTGTATCATCTGACCAAGCAACTCGACCCCACTCGTCCCTTCCACGATGTCAGCGGCGGCGTGCATGTCAAGACGGATATCTACTCAACCCATAACTACGAGCAGAATCCCCAGCGCTTGCAGGAGCAGATATATAAGGATGGCAAGTGGTATCAGGTGCCTCACGGACCTATCGACCTGTATTGGACCAATGTGGGCTACAACCGTCCTACGGATGTGAACCGCTACGACTATCCCCGCTATACCGAACCTACCATGCCATACATCCTGGATGAGTTTGGCGGCATCAAGTGGGTGAAGGGTCAGGACAAGGCCACTGGCAACAGCAACGCTTCTTGGGGTTATGGCGAGCCTCCTCATTCCTTGGAGGAGTTCTATGCCCGTCTGGAAGGACAGGTGGATGCGCTCATGAACATCTCTGAGAATGTATGGGGTTACTGCTATACCCAGCTTACCGATGTAGAGCAGGAGCAGAACGGTATCTATTTCTATGACCGCTCCGCCAAGTTCGATATGGCAAGAATCAAGGCTATCTTCTCGAAGAAACCAGCCAATAGTAAATAGCCCCCCAGCCCCCTTTTGGGGGAGGGGAAGTCTAATTCAAAATTTATAAATTCAAAATTCAAAATTGGTTTGTCGTTTTCGCTAACCGTTAACTGTTCAATGATTAATAATTATAGAAGATTTTTACTCCCCCTAAGGGGGGGATGGGTGGTCCTGCTATTTGCGGTTCTAACTGCAAATGCAGGTGATCTTACCAGATATTGTAACCCTCTGCTGGGTACCGCTACCCTGTGGACACCAGAGGATTTGGGCTATACCCGTACAGAAGTGAAACGTGCCTGGGGAGCCGAGACCTTCCCCGGCGCTTCCGTTCCCAATGCTATGGTGCAATGTACACCCGTTACCATGTACCATAGTGGTAGCGGCTATCAGTACGAGGACCATCAGATCTATGGCTTTGCCCACTCTAGCAAGGGCCATTGGGATCAGTTGCACATCCCCATGCTGCCAGTAACCGGCCGCTTCTATCCCTACAACTACTGCTCGTGGTTCAGTCATGAGCAGGAAGAGGCGCACCCCGGATACTATAGTGTGTTCCTGCAACGTTACAATGTGAAGGCAGAACTGACCACCACCCTGCGTTGTGCCTACCACCGCTATACCTTCCGTCCCGAGGATGAGAAGCGCCTGCTGGTGGACATCACCAAGAACAACGCTCATCCCCGTCGTTGGCGTATAGAGAAGGCCACGGCCGCTAACGCCTTTCAGGGTTTTCAGGACGGGCACGGACGCATGTATTTCTATGCTACTGCTAACTTGCCCGTAAAAAGTGTCCAGTTAGAGACTGCCAAGAAGCAGACCATCGCCATTGTAGATTTCGAGAACAACAAGGGTGCCACTCCTCTGGAACTGAAGATTGGTTTCAGTTTCGTCAGCATAGAGAATGCCAAGGAGAATCTGGAGGCAGAAATGCCCAACCTCAGTTTCGCCGATGTCCGTCAGAAGGCTGATGAGACTTGGGAAAACATCTTCTCGCATATTCAGGTGGA
The DNA here is from genome assembly GCA_946619915.1 of uncultured Prevotellaceae bacterium. Lineage (GTDB taxonomy): Bacteria > Bacteroidota > Bacteroidia > Bacteroidales > Bacteroidaceae > Physcousia. The sequence continues at coordinate 60,658 of CAMOMP010000001.1, forward strand.
GGGCGGCACAGAACGTCAGAAAGGTCTCCTCTATAGTACCCTCTACCGTGCCTTCTTGTGGCCTGTGCTGCGCAGCGATGTTAATGGCGAGTATCTGGATGCCCGTAATCAGGTGGTCAAGGGCGACTTCCGCTACTATACCGACCCTTCCTTCTGGGATACTTATCGCAACAAGCTGCAACTCTTGGCGATGATAACGCCCGATGTGGCCTGCGACATCGTCAAGTCCTGCATGGACCGCGGCGAGAAGCATGGTGGCTATATGCCTACTTTCTTCCACGGCGACCACGCCTGTACCATGGTGGTAGGTATGTGGCAGCGTGGTATTCAGGATTTCGACTTGGAGCGTGCCTACCGTCTTATCCTCAAGAACGCCACCGTGCCAGGCCGTGGCGGACGTCCCTATCTGGACGAATACATCCAACGCGGCTGGATAGCCGAGAAGGACACCACCAATGTGCCTACCGAGGACGAGTACAAGGCAGCCGTTACCAAGACACAGGAGTACGCCTATGATGATTATGTGGTAGCCCAGGTAGCAAAGATTTTGGGTGATAAGCAGAACTACAAACTCTTGATGCAACGCTCAAGCAACTACAAGAACCTCTTCGACCCCAGCACGGGCTTCTGGCGCGGCAGGGTAGAGAGCGGTGAGTGGGTAAAGGATTTCGACCCTTATTATCCTTACTATGCCTATATGTATCGCGAGGCCAACGCTTGGCAGAGCCTCTTCTTTGCGCCTCATGACCCGCAGGGAATGGTAGCACTCTATCCCAGCAAAGAGGCTGTAGAGGCTAAATTGGACAGCATGTTCACCGAACCTTGGCGCGGATATGAAGCTTGGAATATGACGGGCTTCATGGGCAATTACTGTCATGGCAACCAACCCGACCATAGCGTTCCCTATACCTATTACTTTATAGACAAACAGGAGAAGGCTCAGCGCATCCTGAACGAGCTGCTGGATAAGTACTACGATATGGGCGAGGATCATCTGGCATACGCCGGAATGGATGATGCGGGCGAGACTTCCTCATGGTACGTCCTGAATGCCATAGGTCTCTATACCTATTCTCCTGCCGACCCAGAGTACATCGTTACCGTTCCTCTCTTCCCCAAGGTTCGCTTTACGATGGGTGACGGCCGTAGTGTTACCATCCAGCGTCAGGGCAACGGCGAGAAGATTCAGCGAATCCTTTGCGGAAAGAAAGCCCTGAAGGGTTGGTTCATTAACCACAATGATATGTTGAAAGCCGGAGAACTGACCATCGTAACAGAATAAAGAACTCACTTCTTATAATCCCCAAAGATGTGCTTGGAGAAATACCAGGCACATCTTTTTGTTTTTTCTTAGAATGCTAAATTTCTTTAAATATTCATGGCGATAGATTAGCTTTTCAAACAAATCAACTACCTTTGTTCTCACAAAACACATAACACACATTTAATTAATAATGAACTGGTTCAGATTTTATGCAAAACGTGCGGCGCTGATGTTGGTTGCGCTGCCGATGGTTTACAATGTCAACGCAGAAAGTAAATATTGCCTGTCATACGATGATTTTATGGCTGACAATTGGATAGAAATCCCTGATGTTTCTTGGACAGAGCGCAATCTAAGTGCCAAATTCTGGTGGGGAGGTAGCGACTATAAACTGAAGACTGATGACTCTGAGCTCGAGAAGATACTGAACAAGAAGGCCTTCGCCGTAATGAAGGATAGTACTTTGCTTATTAATACGAATAAGATGGCTCTTAACGGATATCTTCTTGGTAAAGGCTATACCGAAGCTAGACGCATTAGAAAAGGTAAACTGTTCTTTGTGAGCGCTCCAACTGACGGGGAATCCCAAGTGGCTACAGCGCAGTTTTGGGGAGGAATGGCTGCAGCTGCTATGGTTCGTGAAAAACAGATAAAGAATCCCTTATGCTATATAGTCAGCCACGGTCCACTTGATAAAAATGGCCACATTAGTGTTAGGCTTGTGAATGACACGCAGATGGGACTTTGGCTAATCAATCAGCAGGATTTGTACAATCTGTATATGTCGGAGAAGAAGGAGTCAAAGCGACTACGTGCTTCTCACATCGTACCCATTTTGGAGCAAGCCGGCATACTCCCAGAAGGAAAGAGTTTTTAAGACAGAATAAGAGATATCCAGTTCGCGCCAAACCACGTTGGGAGATTCCGCGATATTCAATCTTATCCTTAAGTTCTTCACCAGGATGTGCGGGATAAAAAGACTTCAAGTTGTTAGCTATCATCTTGTTTCCTACTCCTTCTAAATGTACCATAATGTAATCATACGTTTAATTATGTATTATGATGCGAAATACACATTAAACACGATATTCGCAAATTTGCGAACACTTTTCTTCAGTTTTTAGGTGTATTCCCTGTTCGTTACTTAAAGATATTTGGATATTAGCTTATCTATCATTTCTCCTCGTAGACCACGCTTTATGATTTTGCCGTCGGGAGCAAAGAGGATGATTTCTGGGATGCTAGAGATGCTGTAAATATCGGTGGCAATCTCCTGCGAGTTGATAATTTGAGGGTAGGGAACCTTCTCTTCTTTTATGGCTTTCAGCGTGTCTTTAGGCTTATCCCATACTGCTATGCCAAGCACCTGAAGACCTTTTTCTTTGTATTTGTTGTATGTGTCGATAAGATTGGGAATCTCACCACGACAGGGGCCGCACCATGAAGCCCAGAAGTCGACCAGCACATACTGGCCTTTGCCAACATAGTCGCTCAGGCGTGTAGTCTTGCCTTTATACTCTACGACAAAGTCCTTGAACATATCACCTGCTTGTGGGGAGTTGGCTTCTTTAATAAGTCTATCCCTTACCACAGAAAAACCAGTATTGGTGTGTTGCATATCCTGACTGCATAGGTTTATTAGGGGAAGGATGTCCCTTACTTCCATAGGTGTACGTGTCAATTCAATAATAAGATAAATGGAGGCAGGGTCTTCTGCATGCTGCTTGACGAAGTCGGTTGCCTCTTGTTTTGCCTTGTCGTAATCTTCTGCCATTATTAAATCGTATATCTTATTACACATTTCAATGCTGGCATTGTTGAGTGGCGTCCCTCGGAGTTTCCTATAGCATAAAATAATGTTGCTTGGCTCTAAGATAAAGGGAATATCTCGGGAGATTACATCTATCTCCCCTTCTTCATCTTCTTCTAATACGGTCATGTAAACCCTTAAAAGGGAATAGATAGGTCGTTCTACGGAACCGCTGATTAGGAACTTTCCGTCCTTCACTTCATATATGGCTTTCGTGGAATCGTTAAGGATACGTACCGAGTCCACCTTTACTGGAACGTGAAAGTTTTTCTCATACTCCGTAAAGTCGCCACTGATGGTGTAATTCTTCTTTTGTGCTACAGCTGTAATTGTAAGGGTCGCAAACAATGCGATAAGAAAGTTTCTTTTCATTCTTTTATTGTTTTTAGGTGTGTAATTCATTTTACTGGTAACAAATATATGCAAAATATTTGCATTGTCTCCTAATCGCTTCAAATATTTAAATAAAATTAGCAATAAGGGCGATGGGATATTATTCTTTGTTATATCTTTGTGGTCAAAAATTAAAAATAATATGATTGTTACCTCCAAATTTAACTCAAGGGGAATTAAAGTAGAGTTGATGCTATTCTTGGTTGCAGCATTTGCGATGGTAGGTGGACCGATGATGAGAGCTCACAATCTCGGGCTTGTTACAAAGCTCATCGTGGTAAGTATTGCAGAAGTCGTTGCCCTATTGATCTGGGCTATTCGACTGAGGGTAATAACGGTAGTTGATCAGGGTTTTGAGGTGAGGCGTGTTTGCTTTCCTTTCCTGAAAAGATTTTATCGTTTTGCAGAGTTCGATTTTTATGTTGTTGAGCAAAAGGGAGAAATAGAGCACTTCCATTTGTTGAGACAAGGGGAGCGTACTGTCTCTTTCTCTACGAGGGATTACGAGAATTATGAGGATTTGAAAAGCCTTCTGTCTGTGGTAGGTACGAAGGAATGGAGTGTGGATTATAATCGCGCTGTTGATTCTGTATTTAAAAAGATCCCTCTCGTGATGATATTCTTTTTCCTTATTTTGACGCTGTTTATGGCTTCTTTCCCTTTTATCGAATATTTTTTTAATGGTCACGTGATTGTAAGAAGCCATCTTTTCCCATCTGTGATTGGACTGCTGTTTTTCTCATTACCCCTATATGGCCTTTATACCAGTAGGCTAATTACCATTTGGCGAGGAAACATAGAGGTTCGTAGTTTGTTATGTCCTTGGAAAGTGAGATGCTACTCGCTGAAGGACTTTGATTATGCTTTGGAAGTCCTTACTCCTGGTCAATATGGTTCAGGCAATGTGTCATTGTGGCTTATTCGCGATGACAAGTTGGTTTTAAACATCTCACAGGATCTCTATGCCAACTATGATGTGTTATCGCATGCTATTGGTATAATGCCTTCACAAACCGTTACATTTAAATGGCTGCAGGTACTGAAATATGGTTTTGGGAAGAGAATTCAGATATAGTTTCTTGCTTCTGCTTCTCTGCAGCTTTGCTATATCTGCGTTGGCGCAGCATCAGTATTCCTGGGATGATTTTGTGCAGGAATATGCAGCAGATGATGAGGCTTTGTTGGATGAGGAGGAACGCCTCATTTATCTGGAGGAACTGAAACTGCTGCACGAGCATCCTCTGAACATCAACAGCGCCAGCGTAGAGGATTTTCAGCAAATTCCATTTCTGAACGAGCAACAGATAGAATCTATTCATGCCTATATCTATCTGCACGGTCAGATGCAGACCTTGGGTGAATTGCTGATGCTACCGCTTATTGATGCGCAGACGTACCGCTGGCTGCACCTCTTTGTCTATGCAGGAGAGGTGGAGAAGAAAGGAAAGGATAGGCTTTTTGATCACCTTAAGAATGATTTCTCCTCACGAATAGATATACCCTTCTACAAAAGAAAAGGATATAACGCCACCAATGGATACGCTGGCAATCCGCTGTATCAGCGCATCAGATACGAGGTGGGCAATAGCAAGCACTTCCGGGCAGGCTTTCATACCGAGAAGGATGCAGGCGAACGTTATTTTGATTCCTATAGTGGCTTTGCCTTGCTGAAGGATGTGGGCTTCCTAAAGACTGCCGTAGTGGGTGATTATCGCATAGGATTGGGCGAGGGAGTAGCCCTGGGCGGAAGCAACTGGTTTAGCAAGTCTGCTCCAGCCAGTAAAATGCAATCAGGCATTAAGCCCCTTACCAGTACGGATGAGATCAATTATCTTCGTGGCGCAGCGGCTACCATGAGGCTTGGGAAGAGGTGGGAACTGACCACCTTTGTTTCCTATAGACAGAAAGGTGCTACCTTGAATAAAAGGGGGGAGATACAGACCCTGCAGACATCTGGTTACCATCGGACAGCATCGGAACTGAAAAACAAAAATAGTGCTTTGGCTACTACGGCGGGAGGTGGTTTGGCTTGGCAGAATAAAGGGCTCCACTTAGGTGCAACGTGGTACTATATGCATTATAATAAAGTGATGAATCCTGGCACGGCAGCCTATCGTCGTTACTATCCCAGGGGGCAGAATTTCGGTGTGGGGAGTCTCTATTACGGTTACAGCAAATATCGCCTAACCCTTGCGGGTGAGATGGCTTATAGTACAGAAAAGAGTGGTATCGGAACGCTGAACCGACTGCAATGGATCATCAGCAAACGGTACACGCTTTCTGCTGTGCAACGATTTTATGGCTACAAGTATTACTCCTTCCTAAGCGGTGCCTTTGCGGAAAATTCCTCTGCCCAAAACGAGAGCGGGTTACTTCTTCATCTAAAGGCTCAACCCTGGCAGCGGTGGCAGTTTATCTGTTATGCCGATTTCTTTCACAACCCTTGCCCACGTTACCGCATGACACATGCCAGTATCGGACAGGAGTTCATGTTACAAGCTACCCATCGACTGAACACCCATAACATCCTGGAGATACGCTATCAACTGAAACGCAAGGAACAAGCTGATATAATGGAACCTCATCATCGTGCCAAGTTGCAATGGACCTGTACCCCTTCTTCCATCTGGAAGCTACAGACCACAGGTTGTATGCATACCGTTCTAGGCAGTACTGGCTGGAGCCTGCAACAAACAGCCAGTTGCAACATTCCCCGGCCGTCTGTCCGCCTGGCTCTGATGGTGGCCTACTTCCATACAGACGACTACAACAGCCGCATCAGCCTGTATGAGCCTTCGCTTTACAGCAGCGTCTCCTCGGGCCAATACTATGGCAGGGGGATTCACGGGGTTGGCACAGCCCGATGGACCAGTCGTAATAAACGTTGGATGCTGGAAGGGAAATATGCACTCTGCAAATACTTCGACCGCTCAGAGATCGGCTCCAGTCACCAGGCCATTTTCAGTTCCTGGAAGAATGATCTTTCCCTTCAGATCAGAGTGGTGATTTAATAACGGGGTAGGTATATAAAAATAAAGTAAGGGGACTTCACAGCTCCCTTACTTCTTAAAACTAAACCTTAACTATGAAAAAATCTAATGTAATGCAAAATACGGGATAATTAAGCAAACAGACAAGGATATAAGCATGAAAATCGCATTAAATTCACACTTTTTAACTTAATTATAGCGATTGGAAAGGCATTTCTGAGGAAAAACAAGCGAAATGTGGCAAAAAAGCAGTACCTTTGCAGCGCGAAATGCGCTTTCGGTTTTAAATGAAGAAATTACTGATAGAGACATACGGCTGCCAGATGAATGTAGCCGATAGTGAAGTTGTAGCCAGCGTGATGGGTATGGCAGGCTATGAACTGACGGAAAATATGGACGAGGCTGATGCCGTTTTTCTGAATACTTGTTCCGTCAGGGATAATGCTGAACAGAAAATTATCAGTCGCTTGGAATTCCTTTATAGCTTGCAGAAGAAGGGAAGACGCATCATCATAGGCGTTTTAGGCTGTATGGCCGAACGCGTGAAGGCCGAACTGATAGAGAAACATCACGCTGATATCGTGGTAGGTCCTGATGCCTATATGTCGTTGCCAGACCTGATTGCTCAGGTGGAATGTGGTCATAAGGCTATCAATGTGGAACTTTCTACCACAGAAACCTACAAGGATATTATCCCCCAACGTATTTGCGGAACCCATATAGGAGGCTTTGTAACCATTATGCGTGGTTGCAATAACTTCTGTCACTATTGTATAGTACCCTATACCAGAGGTCGTGAGAGAAGTCGTGATGTTGAAAGCATCCTGCGCGAGTGTCGCGACTTGGCCGACAGAGGATTCAAGGAGGTGACATTGCTGGGTCAGAATGTGAACTCGTATCAATTCACAATTCATAATTCACAATTCATAATAGGTTTTCCGGAGTTATTAAGGCGTGTGGCACGTGCCGTTCCTGAGATGAGGGTGAGATTTACTACATCTCATCCAAAGGATATGAGTGACGAGACCTTGCAGGTAATAGCAGAGGAACCCAATATCTGTCATCATATTCATCTGCCGGTTCAGAGCGGAAGCAACCGTATCCTGAAACTGATGAATCGCAAATATACTCGTGAGTGGTATCTGGATCGTGTGGCAGCTATCCGTCGTATCATCCCCGACTGTGCAATCAGTACTGATATATTTGTGGGCTATAGTAGCGAGACGGAGGAAGACCATCAGTTGAGTCTGAGTTTGATGAAGGAGTGTGCGTATGATAGTGCCTTCATGTTCAAATACAGCGAGCGCCCTGGCACATATGCCAGCAAGCATTTGCCCGATGATATTCCAGAGGATGTGAAGGTGCGCCGGCTGAACGAGCTCATCGCTTTGCAGAATGAACTCTCTGCCGAGTGCAATAAGCGTTGTATAGGCAAGGAGTTTGATGTACTGTTGGAGGGCGTAAGCAAGCGTAGCAAGGATCAGTTGTTTGGCCGTACCGGTCAGAATAAAGTGGTTATCATAGACCGCGGACAACATCACATCGGAGAGACTGTGCGAGTGACAATAACAGAAAGTAGCAGTGCAACCCTTAAGGGAATCGTTAAGAATGAAGAGTAGGAAGAAGAAAACATCATCCTGGCGAATGCAGGCATTCACCAATACCATCAGTACGACTATGGTACTGATATTGTTGGGTATGGTGGTTTTGCTGATGCTTACGGCCAACGTGATAGGCGACTCGGTAAAAGAGAATTTGGTGGTAACGGTGGTGCTTGAGGAAGATACGCCTACAGACGAGGCGCAGGCACTGCAGAAGAAACTCTGTGCCAAGACCTATGTTAAGAGCATTGACTATGTAAGCAAGGAGCAGGCGCTGAAGGAGCATGTTGAGAGTATGGGTATGGACCCGTCTGAATTCCTGGAGGCCAACCCCTTCTCTATTTCGATGGAGGTGAGCATGAAGGCTGAATACTCTAACAACGACAGTCTGCTGTGGATAGAGAAGGAACTGAAGGAGACGAAACGTGTGAGCGAGGTCTATTACCAGAAGGACTTGGTGGAAAACCTGAACCACAACCTGACGCGTGCCTCATTAATACTCTTGGGCATAGCAGCCTTACTTGTCGTTGTATCGCTGAGTCTGATTAACTCTACCGTTAAATTGAACGTATATAACCACAGGTTCATTATTCATACGATGAAGCTGGTGGGTGCCAAGTGGAGCTACATCCGCAGGCCCTTCCTAATCAGCAGTTTCTGGATAGGATTGGTATCTGCCATTATAGCCGATGCTGTACTGTTTGGCCTTATTATGTGGGCCGCTAGATACGATGAGGCTATTTTGCAATATGTAACTCAGCAGAATATACTTATCATGGCTGGCAGCGTTCTGGCCGTGGGACTCTTCATTACAATAGTCTGTACGTATGTGTCTGTAACAAGGCAATTGTATATGAGATCAGAAAAGCTATACTAGAAATAGCTATATTTGGATTGTGAATTAAAAATGAATGGAATAGATATGGGTAATTTCGCATTTACAAAAACAAACTACATCCTTCTGGCCGTAGGAATGGCCATTGTCATCGTAGGCCTGATTCTGATGGCTGGCGAAGGAAGCTACGAAGGCGTTTTCAATGCTGATATCTTCAGTGCCCGTAGGATTAAGGTTGCCCCATTGGTTAGCTTGGCAGGTTTTGTCTTCATCATGGTAGCCATCATGTACAAGTCGAAGGCTGAGAGAAAGAACATCGAAACAAGCAAGGAGGCATAAGGATGTCAGTATTAGAGACCATTATCATTGCCATTGTGGAGGGGCTGACGGAGTTCTTGCCCGTAAGCTCTACAGGGCACATGATTATCACGCAGAATCTGCTGGGAGTGGAGAGTACGCCTTTCGTCAAGGCGTTCACCATCATCATTCAGTTCGGTGCCATCCTTTCGGTTGTCTGTCTGTACTGGAACCGTTTCTTCCGCCTGAACAGAACACCTGCCCCTGCCGGCAGTACCGCTCTGCAGGCATTCCTGTACAAATGGGATTTCTACTGGAAACTGCTGGTAGCCTTTGTGCCCGCCATCGTTATAGGCTTTGTGGGCAAGATGTCGGGGCTTATCGACCGTTTCCTGGAGAACGTAGAGGTAGTAGCCGTCATGCTGGTGCTGGGCGGTATCTTTATGCTCTTCTGCGATAAGTTGTTCAACAAGGGAAGTGAGCAGACAGCCCTTACGGAGAAACGTGCCTTCGGCATAGGTCTGTTCCAGTGTATAGCTATGATACCGGGCGTTTCACGCTCTATGGCAACGATAGTAGGTGGTATGGCGCAGAAACTTACACGCCGTGCCGCTGCCGAGTTCTCATTCTTCCTGGCCGTTCCTACGATGGCAGCTGCCACAGCCTTGGATGTCCTGCAACTGTTCTTCGGTGATGAGGCTGATTCCAGTTGGGCCACAACTGATAACCTGCTGATGCTGGCATTGGGCTGTGCCGTAGCCTTCGTGGTTGCCCTGCTGGCCATGAAATGGTTTGTCGACTTCCTGGCCAAATATGGCTTCAAGGCCTTTGGTGTCTACCGTATCATCGTAGGTGTCATCATTCTGGCCCTCCTCTGGAGCGGTCACTCATTAGTGATGGTTGATTAAATGAATTTTCAGGCAGGAGAGATATTATATTTTGACAAGCCACTCCACTGGACCAGCTTCAATCTGGTTGCAAAGGTACGCAGCGCGCTCTGCCATAAGATAGGGGTAAGAAAGTTGAAAGTGGGACATGCGGGAACACTGGATCCTCTGGCAACGGGAGTTGTGACTATATGCACAGGCAAGGCTACCAAGCGGATTGACGAGTTGCAGGCTCATACCAAGGAATATGTGGCAACATTGCAGCTGGGAGCGACAACCCCGTCGTTCGATTTGGAGACTGCCGTAGATGCTACCTTCCCTACGGGGCACATTACAAAGGAACTCGTGGAAGAGGCACTTACACATTTCCTGGGGAGGATAGAACAGGTGCCGCCAGCCTTCTCGGCCTGCAAGGTAGATGGGCATCGTGCCTACGACCTGGCTCGCAAGGGAAAAAACGTACAGCTGAAGGCCAAGATACTGGTCATTGATGAAATAGAATTGCAACATTTCGACCCAGATACCATGCAAATGACCATCAGGGTTGTATGCAGCAAGGGAACATACATCAGGGCCTTGGCCAGGGACATTGGAGAAGCCCTGCAGAGCGGAGCTCACCTGATAGCCCTACGCAGAACCAGGGTGGGGGATATAAGAGTGGAGGACTGCATGAATGTGGAGGACTTCCCACAATGGTTGGAGAAACAGGAAATAGAGAAAGAAACAGAGTCAGATAACGATAATAAAAAGAACGCAAACGAAATAATCTCATGAAGCTATCACAATTCAAGTACAAACTAACCGACGAGAGAATTGCTCAAGAACCAACTCCCTTCCGCGACGACTGTCGCCTGATGGTGGTACATGCCAAGAGTAAATACATTGAGCATCGTAAATCATTCCGTGATGTGCTGGAATTCTTCGACGAGAAGGATGTCTTTGTATTCAACGATACAAAGGTGTTCCCTGCACGTCTGTATGGCAACAAAGAAAAGACAGGTGCCCGAATTGAGGTGTTCCTGCTCCGTGAGCTGAACAAAGAGATGCGCCTTTGGGATGTCCTTGTTGACCCCGCTCGTAAAATCCGTATCGGTAACAAGCTCTATTTCGGTCAGGATGAGTCTATGGTGGCCGAGGTGATAGACAATACCACCAGTCGTGGACGTACACTTCGCTTCCTATATGATGGCCCGCACGAGGAATTCAAGCGTGCCCTCTATGCTTTGGGAGAGGCTCCCATACCCAAGCATATCATCAAGCGTCCCACAACAAAGGAGGATCTGGAGAACTTCCAGTGTATCTTCGCAGAAAAGGAAGGTGCCGTTACCGCTCCTACTGCAGGATTACATTTTTCTCCCCAGTTGATGAAGATGATGGAGATTAAGGGCATTGACTTTGCCTATGTTACCCTGCACTGTGGTTTGGGCAATTTCCGTGAGATAGATGTCGAGGATCTTACCAAGCACAAGATGGACAGCGAGGAGATGCACGTTGATGCCAAGGCTTGTGATATCATCAATACCGCCAAGGCAGAAGGTCGCAAGATTGTTGCCGTGGGAACAACCGTACAGAGAGTGTTGGAGTCTGCTGTCAGCGCAGATGGTAAATTGAAGGAGTATGACGGATGGACAAATAAGTTCATCTTCCCGCCCTATGACTTCACATTGGCAGATGCTATGATTGCCAACTTCTACCTGCCTTACAGTACGCTGTTGATGCTTACTTGTGCCTATGGTGGGTACGATTTGGTAATGATGGCATATAAGGAGGCATTGAAATACAACGAGAACGATCCCGAGAACCGTTATCGTTTTGGTACCTACGGAGATGCCATGCTAATCTTGCAGGATTAATGCATAAACTCTATATAGGTTTAGGTTCAAACCTGGGTAATAAAGAAGAGTTGCTTCACCGAGCCCTTGAACTCATCAACGAGCGCATAGGCTCGGTGTTGCGTACCTCCTCGTTTATCGAGACGGAACCCTGGGGATTCCAGAGCGACAACACCTTCTTGAATGGTGCATGCCTGGTGGAGACATCCCTCAGCCCTTTGCAATGCCTGAGTGAGACACAGAAGATAGAACGTCTCCTAGGCAGGACCCACAAAAGCATCAACGGAGAATATCATGACCGCACCATCGATCTTGATCTCCTGATGTACGACGATTTGGAGATGAACACTCCCGAATTAACTCTCCCACATCCACACATGCAAGAGCGTGACTTTGTGATGATACCCTTAATCGAGATAAAAGAGAAAAATTAATTTTAATTCATAATTCATAATTCACAATTCATAATTAGGATTTCCGAAATTCCGAAATATCGAAAAATTCTTCACTCTTCATTCTTCACTCTTCATTTTTATTCGTACCTTTGCACCCGAAAACTAAATGTGGATAGATTTGGGCTGCTTGCAACCACAGTAAAAAATGCTAAAACGAGAAGCTGACTATTGTTTCTCATGCATTTCTGCCCTATTTCTCTCCCCATACATTATTAATTATATATATAAATGTATTATGGGATACTTATTTACATCCGAATCAGTTTCTGAAGGCCATCCTGATAAAGTGGCCGATCAAATCAGTGATGCCGTACTGGACAAACTGTTGGCTTTCGACCCTCAGTCGAAGGTAGCTTGCGAGACGCTTGTTACTACAGGTCAGGTTGTTATGGCAGGTGAGATTAAGACAGAGGCATACGTTGACCTTCAGCGTATTGCCCGCGAAGTGATTAATCGCATTGGTTACACCAAGAGCGAATATATGTTCGAAGGCAACAGCTGTGGTGTCCTTAGTGCCATCCATGAGCAGAGTGCCGACATCAACAGAGGTGTTGAGCGTAAAAACCCCGAGAATCAGGGTGCTGGCGACCAGGGTATGATGTTCGGCTATGCTACCAACGAGACAGACAACTACATGCCTTTGAGCCTCGACCTCGCTCACCGTTTGCTGATGGAACTGGCAGTTATCCGTCGTGAAGGAAAGGTAATGACTTATCTTCGTCCCGATGCCAAGAGCCAGGTGACTATCGAGTATAGCGACGAGGGCGTTCCCCAGCGCATAGATACTATTGTCATCAGTACACAACATGACGAGTTTGATACCGATGAGGCTATGCAACAGCGTATTGCCAAGGACGTGAAGGAGATTCTGATTCCTCGTGTATTGGAGAGCATCAAGAACCAGAACATCCGTAACCTCTTCAACAGTCAGATTACTTACCACGTCAACCCAACGGGCAAGTTCGTTATCGGTGGTCCTCACGGAGATACCGGTCTGACGGGTAGAAAGATTATCGTTGATACTTATGGTGGAAAAGGTGCTCACGGTGGAGGTGCCTTCAGTGGTAAGGATCCCTCTAAGGTGGACCGCTCAGCTGCCTATGCAGCCCGTCATATAGCCAAGAATATGGTAGCTGCCGGTGTGGCAGACGAGATGCTGGTGCAGATTAGCTACGCCATTGGTGTTGCCGAGCCTGTAAGCATCTATGTGGATACCTATGGACGCAGCAAGGTTCCTTTTACCGACGGAGAGATTGCCCAGAAGATCAAGGAACTTTTCGACCTCAGACCCTATGCTATAGAAAAGCGCCTGAAACTCCGTAACCCCATCTACGAGGAGACTGCCGCTTATGGTCACATGGGACGTGAACCTCGCTTTGTCACCAAGCGCTTCGAGTCTCTGTACCGTGAGAGTAAAGAGGTGACGGTAGAACTCTTCACTTGGGAGAAACTGGATTACGTAGAAAAGATTCGAGAAGCATTTGGAATATGCCAGAAGTAAAACGCATCTGTATCTATTGCTCCAGCAGTACGAAGATAGACGAGTGCTATTTTCGTGATGCCTATAAACTGGGTCAGCTTATGGCGGCCCAGGGCATAGCTGTTGTCAATGGTGCAGGTAGTATGGGCTTGATGCAGGCCACAACAGACGGATGCATGGAGGCGGGAGGTGAGGCTATAGGCATCATCCCCTCCTTTATGATAAAGGAAGGGTGGTGTCATCAGGGTATGACGCAGATTATAGAGACCTCTGACATGCATATCCGCCAGCAGAAAATGGCAGAAGAGAGTGATGCAGCCATCGTGCTACCAGGCGGCTGCGGTACCCTTGCCGAACTGATGGAGCTCATTACCTGGAAGCAGTTGGGCCTTTACTTGAAGCCTATTGTCCTCCTGAATACCAACGGTTATTTCAATTTCCTCTTGCAGGCATTGCAGCGGGCAGTCGATCAGAACTTCATGAGAACACAGCATAGCGCCATATGGCAGGTTGCCCAGACTCCTGAGGAAGCTCTGAAACTAGTCCTGGAAACGCCCTTGTGGGATACAAGCATACGCAGATTTGCAGCAATATGACAGAGTCCCTGTGTGATACCATCAGCATCTTTGCAACAGATTCCGTTGCCCAGACAGAAACACAAACGCCTTTTTATGAGGATATGGGTTTCTTTCAGGGTGACTCTTTGATGCATCCTGAGGTAAAGGCGGGACACACAGGCTTCGAAGGTGTACTAAGGCCATACCGTCTTTTGCACGATGATTGGGTGACGCTGTCCGTGCTGCTATGCTTTGTGCTTTTGGTGGTGATACAAAAGAGAATCAGGAGTTATATAGTCTCACAGGCAAAGGAATTCTTCCTTCCCTCAAAGAACATCACCAGGAAGGAAAATCCCAATAACAATTCAGAGCGACTGATTCCCCTTCTGTTGATGCTGGTAATAAGTATCATGGGCGGTTTGGGCGTATATATGTACACGCAGAGCCAGCAGCATCTTTTCTTGGGTTTGATGTCTCCCTATCTCCTTATCGGGATATACACTGGAATTTGGATACTGTATTTTATCTTGAAGACGATTCTGTCAGGTTTTGTAAATTGGATTTTTTTTGACAAAAAGAAAATTAAGGTCTGGAAAAAATCTGGATTCTTCCTTTTTTCTGTCGAATCTTTGCTGATTTTTCCTGTAATAATTATTACCATATATTTAAATCTTCCGCCTCACATTCCGTTATGGATAACCCTTATTATAGGGCTTCTTGTCAAAATCTTACATCTATACAAAACTTTTCTAATCTTTTTCCCCAAAATCTATGGCACTTTGCATTTAATTGTGTACTTTTGCACCCTTGAAATCATGCCATTGTTGGCTGTCTTCATAGCACTGATAAGAGTGACCGACGTATTGATAGTAAAATTCTAGGACAATTATGATAAAGAAGATATTGGTATCACAGCCCAAGCCCTCTTCGGAAAGATCTCCTTATTTCGACATTGCTGAGCGTATGAATGTGGAGATTGTATTTCGCCCTTTTATTAAGGTTCAAGGTATTACGCCAAAGGAATTCCGTGCACAGAAAATTTCTATCTTAGATCACACGGCAGTTGTATTTACCTCCAGACATGCTATTGACCATTTCTTTACCCTGTGTAAGGAGATGCGTGTTGTCATTCCCGAGGATATGAAGTACTTCTGCATCACGGAAACCGTTGCACTCTACATTCAGAAGTATGTGCAGTATCGCAAGCGTAAGATATTCTTTGGTGAGACAGGTAAGATCGACGATCTCGTTCCCTTGATGGCAAAGCACAAGACAGAGAAGTATTTTATCCCTACCAGCGATGTTCATACCAGCCAGTTCGGAGAAATGCTCGATGCCAAGAAGCTTGTTCATTCCGAGGGTATCATGTATCGTACCGTAAGTAATGACTTTCAGGAAGGTGAGCCTTTTGACTACGACTTGCTGATTTTCTTCAGCCCCAGTGGTATTCAGGCTCTGCTGAAGAACTTCCCCAACTTCAAGCAAGACAAGATTTCTATCGGAACATTCGGTCCTGCTACCGCAAAGGCAGTTCAGGATGCCGGACTTCGTCTCGACTTCGGAGCCCCCTCACCAGAATACCCAAGCATCACTTCTGCCCTTGCTGCGTATGTGAAGAAGGTAAATGGAATCGATTAAAGAACGTTTTACGCTATCCAAAGAAGAACGTCTGTGTAGCCGAAAGGCTTTGGAGGAGCTCTTCGAGGGAAGCAACAAATCTATAATGGCCTACCCCATAAGGGTAGTGTACCAGAAGACAGAAGAGACAGGAACCCGTATAATGGTTTCTGTCTCTAAGCGCTTTTTTAAGCGTGCTGTTAAGCGCAATAGGATAAAGCGTCAGTTACGCGAGGCCTATCGCTTAAACAAGCATCTCCTTTCGCCAACAACCGGAGGTGTTAATATTGCCTTTCTTTGGATCAGCAACGAGCTCTTCCCTACAAAAAAGGTAATGGAGAAAATGCAGAACCTTCTAACTAAAATCAATGAATCCCTTGCAGCATCTTCGCCCTCTGTCTGAACTTCTGGCAGGGATGCTGATACTTCCCATTCGGTTCTATCAGAAGTTTATCTCCCCGCTTACCCCGCCATCCTGCAGGTTTACACCTACTTGCAGTCAGTATGCCATTGAGGCTTTGCGTAAGCACGGTCCTTTCAAAGGAACGTACCTTGCCGTCCGAAGAATCTTGCGCTGCCATCCTTGGGGAGGACACGGATACGACCCAGTGCCATGACAATTCCCTATATCAACTTTCATACACATCATCCAGTCTATGAGAACGAAGTGTCCTTGGGCTGTGAGGAGCACGGCATGGACCGCAGATGGGAGGTTCCGTTGGCAGAACAGGAAGCCGCTTTCCGTTGTCATGTGTCAGAAAGTGAACAGGCAGGTAAGCCCTTGGTGATACATTGCGTAAAGACGCTGGAGGAAATCCTGCGGGTACGTAAGGAGATGCAGCCTCGTCAGCCCTGGATAATGCATGGTTTCAGAGGCAAGCCACAGCAGTTGCAGTCGCTCCTCTCTGCGGGGATATATGTATCCTTTGGATTACACTATAATAAAGAAAGTCTGGTGCTGTGTCCCCTGGAAATGATGTTTCTTGAGACGGATGATATAGCTGCGCCCATAGAGCCTCTGTATAAAGAGGTGGCGCAGATAAAGGGAATCTCAGAAGTTGCATTAAGAAAGAAAATATGGGAAAATGCAAATAAGTTGTTTCCTAACTTGGCTAAAAACGGATAATTTTGTACTTTTGCACGAAAATATTAACAAAATAAGCAGATAGAAATATGGAATTCAACAAGATTACTGCTGCTGAGGCAGCGGCACTTATCCAGAACGGACAGACAATTGGTCTGAGTGGTTTTACGCCTGCTGGTGTTCCTAAGTGTACTCCTGCTGAGATTGCCAAGAAGGCAGAGGCAGAGCATGCAGCAGGCCGCCCCTTTAAGATTAGTATCTTTACAGGTGCCAGCACAGGACAGAGTTGTGACGGCGCATTGGCTAATGCACAGGCTATCGATTTCCGTGCCCCTTATACCACTAACCCCGATTTCCGCAAGCACGTAAACCTCAATGAGCTGCATTATTCCGACCTCAACCTTTCTAACATGGCTACCCAGATTCGTCAGGGTTACTTGGGCGATGTTGATTGGGCTATCATCGAGGCTTGTGCCATTGAGAAGGTGGGCAACAAGTGCCACATCTATCTGACAGCTGCAGGCGGTATCAGTCCCACTGTTTGCCGTTTGGCTAAGAACGGCATTATCATCGAGTTGAATGCTTTCCACAGTGCCGACAGCAAGGGTATTCATGATGTCTACGAGATTGAGGATCATCCCTTCCGCAAGCCCATCAATATTTGCAAGGCAAGCGATCGTATCGGTAAGCCTTACGTCGAGGTGGATGCAGACCGTATCGTTGGTGTTATCGAGTGCGATGTTCCCGATGAGGCTCGTGCTTTCAAGGATCCGGATCCTATCACCACCCAGATTGGTCAGAACGTTGCAGACTTCCTGCTCCATAACCTGCGGTCAGGTCTTATCCCCAAGAGCTTCCTCAACCTGCAGAGTGGTGTTGGTAGCGGTGCTAACGCTGTATTGGGTGCTCTGGGTCAGTGCCCCGAGGTTCCCGACTTCCACATCTACACAGAGGTGCTTCAGGATGCTCCTGTTGGATTGATGAAGCAGGGCCGTGTGCTGAGCGCATCTGCTTGCTCTCTGACTGTTACCAACGAGTGCTTGAAGGATATCTATGCTAATATGGACTTCTTCAAGGATAAGCTCGTGCTGCGTCCCTCAGAGATCAGCAACAGCCCCGAGGTTATCTCACGTATTGGCGTTTGTGCCCTGAACACAGCCATCGAGTGCGATCTCTACGGTCATGTTAACTCCACCAAGATTTGCGGTACCAAGATGATGAATGGTATTGGCGGTTCTGCCGACTTTACTACATCTGCTTACCTCTCTATCTTCACCTGTGGCTCAACTACCAAGGGTGGTGCTATTTCCAGCATCGTTCCCTTCGCTAGCCATATCGACCACACCAACCACTTTATTGATGCTGTCATCACAGAATATGGTGTTGCCGACTTGCGTCACAAGAGCGATATGCAGAAGGCTGAGGAACTGATTAAGGTGGCACACCCTGACTACCGTCCCATGCTTCAGGACTACCTCAAGTATGCCAGCAAGCGTGGCGGTCATACCCATCACGAGTTGTCAGCCGCCTTCGCTATGCATGACACCTTCCTCCGCAAGGGCGATATGCGTCTGACAGACCTGGCAGAGTACATTAAGTAAGAGATAAAAGAGAAAAGAGGTTGTTTAAATAAGACCTCACTCCTAAGTTAAAATGAACCCCGAAAGGTTTTTCGCAGCCTTTCGGGGTTCACTTTTATCGTCCTATGGACATGGTCAATACTGCAAATATGTTGATAGGTAGGCAAAAACAAATCGTTAAACTACATGATAAACGTGTTTATAGTTCCTGTTTCGGGTAATATTTGCTGGCGAAAATAGTGGAAGGCTGTCGGTTCGGAAAGATAAATATGTATTATTTGGGAAAAAGGATGTTTCATTATGTTTCTTCACTCTCTATTTTACATAAGAATCTTAAAGTTTCTTTTGCATTACTAGGTTGTTGAAAATCAATAATATACGTAGTTTTTAGGGGGGGTAATAACAATTATTAACATTCTTGAGAAACAGAATGAAACATGAAATATTTGTCTGTTCTCAAAGTTACCAATAATTTTGCGGACGCTAAAGTCGCATGCATATTGGCACGTAAAAGACGTATAATTCCTCTGCACACAACCAAAATAATATATTCTTATAAATAAT
Organism: uncultured Prevotellaceae bacterium; assembly: GCA_946619915.1. Lineage (GTDB taxonomy): Bacteria > Bacteroidota > Bacteroidia > Bacteroidales > Bacteroidaceae > Physcousia. Next base: position 79,904 of record CAMOMP010000001.1, read on the forward strand.
GAAGAAACTGTATTTATTGCTTTTGGGAGTTCTGTTCTCTCAAATTGCTTTTGCACAAACAAGTGGTGATCACTTCCTGTACACCTACGACGGTGCAGGAAACATCACATCTAGAGTCAGAACGTACATCAGACGTAATCAGAAAGCCTTGGAAAAAAGTCTGGAAGAGGAAACCCAAATAAACATCAAGGCAAACGCCTCGTGGTCAGATGTACGAGTAGTAATCAACGAAGAAGTGAAGGAGGGCGATATGCTGTATATATACACGGACAGAGGACTTCTGGTTGCGTCACTTCGTTTGGAATCAAATGATGTTTCTTTTAATCTCTCAGACTTTAAGAAGGGTACATACCTGTTCAGATATAGCAGGAACAAGAATGTAACAGAAAGTAAAATCATGAAAACATATTAAGAGCATATGAAACGCATAATATTATATCTTCTTGCGATAACGCTATTACCACAAATTGTGTCAGCAGCCGTGCTTGTGGGCAAGACTGAGGGCGCATTCTCAGTGTCACCTACAGGTGCCGCAACATATACTATACCTATTAAGGTCCAGAGCGGATTAAGTGATTTTGTCCCCAATATCTCATTGGTGTACAATAGCCAATCAGGAAACGGAATTGCAGGAGTCGGATTCGGCATATCAGGTCTCTCCACCATATCAATTGTGCAAAAGAACATATACTTCGATGGTCATGCTGAAGCCATCAAAGAGGGCGAGGACAATGCCTTTACCCTTGACGGCCAACGCCTGTTGCTGAAAGACGGAACAAATGGTCAGGCAGGTGCCACCTACAGAACAGAGAACGAGCAGTACAACCTTATCAGTATAACAGATACCCAGAACGGCACACCCGCCACATTTCAGATAAAGGCCACAAACGGCACCACCTACAAGTATGGCAGTACTACGGGAAGACATACCCTGAGCAATGGTGAATCATACCAGTGGGCCCTTGACTATGCCGAAGACGTTTTGGGTAACTACATACAATACAACTACTCTCAAGAAGGCGTTCTTTATCCCACCTCCATCACATATGGGCGCAACACACATGGATCGGCCGGTGTGGACTGCACGGTATCTTTTACCTACGAAAGCCGTCCGGACAGCGTCCCTGTATATATGTTTGGTGAACAGCGTTTTTTGAAAAAGCGATTGAAGAGTATTACATGCAGTTATAGCGGAAACATCTACAGAACATACACGCTTAATTATACCGTGGATGTATTCTCGCATCTGACATCTGTTACGGAAACAGGAACCTCCTCGGCATCAGTACCTCCCACCACTTTTGAATGGGAAGTACCTTCTGAGTTCCGGCTTAATAGTAACAGAAAATCTCTGGAAACCTATGTTCTAGAAGACTTTAGTAAGGAACACTTCTTCTCTGGCGATTTGGATGGTGACGGCATTACCGAGCTAATAAGCATGGAGTCGAAAGAATCTGTTATGGGTGATATGCACTTTCCTTATATTGATTTTACCGCTAGAAAATGGAATCCGGAAGCCCAAGCATTTGAATTTTGTTATAGTGCGTATACTCAATCTGGAATTGAAATTGATAGCATGTTTAAGGTTCTGAGATCAAGTGGGTTGGTTATGCATGCAAAGAATAAGAAAGAGAACTCTATCGTTTTCCCGTTTTGCAGAATAGACGATATCAAGGCTATGATTTTCTGTTTTCCCAAAGAAGGTCTGAGATTAAGTATTCCAATGGAGGGGATGTCAAGTGAAATGCCAGCCTATGCAATTTTTGATGCTGACAAAAACGGACTTGATGACATCTTTATAGTTGAGAAAGACAAGAAGAATGGTACCTATCCTGCATATTTGGTTTCCTTTAATTTGTTGTCAGTACCAAGCATCCCTGATACTACGAGAATCAATCTGGACCTTCAGGGTGTCCCAGACAAAGTTGTCGTTGCCGACTTTAATTCAGATGGCATGGAAGATTTGTTAGTGACAACTTCCAATGGGCATTATATCTATTGGAACAAATCCGGTAGTTTCTCTGATGCAGACAAGTATTACAATTCCTTATTTGGAAAGTGTAATATCATAGAAAAGGGTGATTTCAATGGTGACGGTCTTGTAGATTTAATAATAAACCCGTATGAATCTTATTGGTATATTGCACAAAATACAGGGAATGATACCAATGGTTTCTTTAATTTAAGTGGAATATATGATCTCATTTCCTCTGGTGCTCAACAATATGAAAATAAGAAGAACAAACTATATTGTATAGTACAAGATATAGACGGAGACGGTAAGAGTGATGCTGTTGTAGGGCATCCGCATATGAACGGAGAAGGAGGATGTATAAGAATCCTGAAGTCAAATGGCTCTACACTTATAACCTCTAGTTTTCATCATCTGTCAAATTCTGGTGATTTCCCCGATATCTCTCATATTGTACAGGGCAATTTCAGCGGACAAAGCGGAGCTGAAATAATGTATTGGGGCAAGGAACTTGAACAAAATGTTCAAGGATGGCACACGCTTAGCAATCCCACAATCAAACCCTCGTCACAGAAGATAGTGTCTATAACAGATGGATTGGGCGCTACAGACAGTATTGGCTATGGATTACTAACCGAGGAGGATGTGTATAGCGTAACCAATCATCATGCCTTTCCTTTAATTCCCCTGGCAGGCCCAATGCCCGTTGTGAAAACCAGGACAGAATCTATCCCTACGGATAGCAGGACTACCAATTACTCATACGCCAACGGCTTTGTTCACATGCAGGGAAAAGGATTCATCGGCTTTGAGGACATGAGAACAGAATCCAGCTTGGGGAGAGTGACGGAAACACATTGCCAGTTAGATTCCACGTTCTATGTTCTCACTTCGAATACATTTTCCGAACGCAATATTCATGGGGAAGAAATGAGCCGGGGAGGCCATTCTATACGTATAGAGAGGGTCAGTTCTTCAGGAACGGGCGCTCGTTCATATAAAACGGTTGATACGGGTAGTTATAAGACAGATTCATTTAATCAATTTTCCAACCAAGAAAGCAGTGATGATTTTGATAACGGCTTCCCACTTTACCAGTTGTCGGACGACGGTTTAGTTAACAATGAACAAGAAATCACATACTGGGAAAGCCCGCTCAATAACGTATATCTAAAAGGACTTCCCCAAGAGGTTGCAATCACCAAGTCAGCGATTTGGGCAGTTGAGGGAGACAATATCTACGAGAACATAATTTATGAAAGAGATCCCGCCACAGGCCTTGTTCTTAAGGAAACAAGAAGCAGAAACGACCTGCCTGTCAGCACAGACGGATATTCCTATAATGAGTATGGCCAGGTGACTCAGCATTATACCGTAGCATACAATTCTACGGACACCCTTGTTACAAGATACGAATACAATGATAAGGGACAACTGTCCAAGGAATATGATCCTAAGGGGTTGTATAGGAGATACACCTATAGCTCATCATACGGCACCTTGTCATCTGTTCGCGATTTTGATGCGGTGACAACCCGATATACATACGACGGCTTTCTTAGAGAGACAACGCGGAAAACTACAATTGAAACTTGCCAGACTATAAGAGCACTTTCCAGCTATGGTGGCGGAGTTTATTACGTCAAGGAAGCTGTAACCGGCAAAACGCCTGTAACTACCTATTATGATGCCTGGGAAAGAAAGATTGCAGAGGCTGCGCCTCTTGCTGACGGAACGCTAATGTACACCGATTATCACTACTTGCCTAATGGACAGCTCGGCTTTGTCTCATTCCCTCACAAGAGAACAGAGACAACACAGGAAGGTACTACTTACACCTATGATGCTTCATTCCGGAAGACAAGCGCCGTGGATTCCAACGGCAAGACAAGTACCTGGACGTATGTTCCTACTCAGGTTGTAAGTTGTATAGACGGAGTTACTACCGAAATAAACTACTATTCACCAGACAAGGTTCATTTAGTAGAGGATGAGAATGGCGGGGTTGCAGAATACTTCTATAATGTTGACAAAGCCCTGAACTACATAGCAATCGTACATGTTGGCGGCGGATCAGACTACGAAGAACACGAACAACATTATGAATACGACACCTTCGGCAGACTTATCCAAACAACTGACGTGAACGGTGTTGTCAAGGAGTACTCCTATGATGTAAATGGTTATCCGTTCAGAACAACCATTGGTGGGAGCTATGTGGAAACCAACTATGACAAGTACGGCATACTCAGAAGTAAGACGTGGTCAGACCCCAATGTGCCTTCCCACACCGTGACCTATACGTATGACAGTAAATACCGCCTGACCAGAGAGCAGGGTGAGGGATACTATTATACCTATAGCTATGACCAATATGGAAGACTGACGCATAAACATAACGGCATAGGTAATGATCAACTGGAATATATTGATGTTGACATCCAATATTCATCAGGAAGTTTGATTAGTAATACGGTCAGCTATTTTGGAAGTATCCCTACATGTATAACAGAACAATATTCCTATCAGAATGGCTATAGGATTTCGGATGTGCTGAATGATACGCTTGTTTGGGAACTGACCAATCAAGACAAATGGGGGCATCCGAAAGGAGAGGGCGATTTCATTGGTACAACAAGCCACTCGTTTGATGATTACGGAAATATGCTCTCAATGAGCCGTTTAGGGAGATTCTCGATAAGTGAGTCTTATACTTACAATATACAGACGGGGAATATGAGTGCCAAAAATAATACTCATTTTTCGTATGATAACATGAATCGGCTGATTGGGTGGGAAAACTATTCATATACCTATGACAACAAGGGGAACATAACAAGTCAACCGATAGTCGGTAACCTCTCGTATGATGGATTCCGTGTGACAGATATGTCTGCTAGTAGTGGCTATTTTCCTGACGATAGTCTTCGAATCAGCTACTGCAAGGCAATAGAACGGCCGATGAGTATTGAGAATGAGCATTACAAAGCGGATCTCTATTATGACGGGGCTGGAGACCGTTACATGATGAAGGTTTATGTAAAAGAACATGGAAGATATAATTTACTCTTTACAAGATTCTATTTGGACGCAAATGCAGAGGTAACAGTAGACTCTCTTGGACATACAAGTCATCTATATTATGCCGGGGGTGACTCGTATACATCCCCTGCCGTCATGGTAATTGACGAGAACGAGTTCTCAAACATATACCATATATCTAGGGATAATATAGGCAGTGCCATACATTATGAAAATTCCGATGGGGTTTGCTATCAGAATTCCTATTCTCCTTGGGGCGTCAGAACTTACATAGGTGAAAGTACGGTTTTCTATCAGCCTGGCGAGGAACCGGGGTATGGCCCTTTCTACAGAACCTATACAGGACATGAAGACCTGTGGATGTTTGGGCTCATAAATGCTAACGCCCGTTTGTATAGCCCTTACCTTGGTCGTTTCGTAAGTCCTGACCCGCTACTTAACAGCGAGGGCGGTCCTCTTGACTATAACCCATATATCTATGCAAGGAATAACCCCTATAAGTATATAGACAGGAACGGAGAGTTTTGGTGGCTTGTGGCGGCTATTGGTGCAGAAGCTTTACTTGGAGGAGCTACATATTCAATATCCGCTGCTATTACAGGGGAATGGAATGTGGGCGACTTCTTTAAATCTATGGGGGTGTCTGCGGTATCAGCTGGGCTAAGTGCAGGCTTTGGCGTTCTGTTGGGGCCGTCTGTCGGAAACCAACTTGCATATGGGTTGCTATCAAGTACATCGAATTATTTTATAACAAGCGCTATTTATGGGGAAAAGATATCATTTGCGGATATTCCTGGTATAGTTGTAGGTGCCGCTGTTAATTCATCTTTGCCTACTTTCTCTCCCTCTGGATCAAATCCCTTTGTAAATGCTTTATCTGAGATTACATTCAACACGGTTAGAGGTGCTATTACAGGTTTTGCATCCGGAACTATTAATGCAATGGTACATGACGATCCCTCCTTGGTTTTGAAAGGAGCGGCAGGCGGTGCAATAAGTGGTGGTATAAGGACAGCAATGCATAATGCCATATTCGGAGCACAGTATCAGCCTTTAACTGATAAAAATGAGCCAGTTCCTTTTCCCGCAAAGGGTGCCTATAGGAAAGGCGGTATTGCTGGTTATATGATGCATAAATTGAATCGAGGTGGCTCCGGTTTAACTCTTGGCAGAAATCTTTTTACTGTTGAAAAGGGAGAAGACTATGAATCAATCATGGATACGCGATACCACGAGAATATACATCTTCAACAAATAAATCATTTAGGAGTCGCACGTTTTTACGGAACACTTTTTCTTCAATATATGAAATATGGCTTTGGTAAAGGTCCTCTTGAAAGAGATGCATATAAGAATGAAGATAAATGGAGAAACTTTTAACTCGGAGATAGTTAATGTGGCTATATTTTTAACAACGTTTAATATTATTAATAGTTTTTATGCTGCATTTTGCGTTATAAAAAAGATTCTTTTTTGAATATTAAGAGAAATATTGTAAATTTGTGTCGAATAATTGAAATATATATAAATGACAATGCTAATGTTGAACACATCAAAGTATAGTATATTCATAATCTCTATATGCCTGTTATTAGCCTCATGCTCTTTTCCTCGAGTCTACGTGTATTTAGTTAATCAATCATCTACGCCAGTCCAAATAGGTTACTCTCATGCAGGTCTGATGATTCAAAAACGGCCTGTATGCTATGATACAATTAGGTTTGAGATAAAAGCCGGCGAAGGAAAGAGAATTGGCATTCCCGCTATAAATTGTAAAAGGACAATAGAAGGGTTAAGTAAGCAGATTCCTTTTATTATATTTGAGACCCCAGCAAAATCTGTTTGTCTAGAGGGACCAGAAGAAGTTGTTAAGGTGTTTAGCAAGAGGACGGGGTCCAAATATGAATATGAATATATAATTACCGACAGTCTGTTTAATAGCAAGAAATAATAAGTGAAAGAACCTGCATCAACGGTGGAGTTGAGAAGATTTGGCAATCTAGGAAGTGAATAAATTTGCTGAAGAATACCAAGAATAATCTTTCCAATGTAGTAAAGTTTAACCTAGGAGTTTGTTTTTCTTGGCTTAATAGGAAAAACAACATTTTCTCTTTCTTTGTTACTTTTTTTCGTCTTTTATTAGAAGAATAAAGTAAGAAAGTGGTATATTTGAAGCCGTATATTTATAATTTGAACATGAAACGCTTAAATCAGTTATAATGAGTTATTCTGAGCATAGATTTAAAATAATCAGCAAAAGTGGTTCTGTATATTTTTATGACACCATATGTCATGTGATAAATCCTGGGACGAGGATAAAGCTAAAATTTGATGCGCTTAAGCTGCAATATGGCGATTATTCGTTTTTTCAAATTTGAGATATCAGAGACATTACCTATAGTCTGTTTAATAGCAAGAAATAAAACCAAATCATCATGAATACAAATAAAAGAAAAATCAGTATATTGGGTGCAGTTATAGTTTTCATTTGTCTATTCTCTTCTTGCGTAAGAGACAAAGTAAGAAACTCTATCGTAATGGACTCTGCAAGAGACTATATCGTAATAGACTTAGCAAAAGACCCTTGCGTAATGGACTATGTAAGAAACGATTTTTTTGTAAACTGTACAAACGATACCCTATTTATATGTCCGTCTCATTGTAATGATATTGATAGTATATACGATAGAGCGTTTCCTCTTTACTCACAATCAAGATGTATGGATGATTATGTGTTACTTGAAGTGAATGGCTTAAACATCCATAATAATGAAGCTATATTTCCAGACTCTACTTGTTGGACAAATTATTATAAGCTCCGCAAGACTGATACCGCTTATTTCTTCCTTATCAAATGGAGTGATGCGAGGAAGTACTCATGGGACGAAATACGTAAGAAAAAGCTTTATCGCAAATGGGTGGCTACTAGGAACAAGAAAGACGAATACGAGAAGAATATAAGGTACTCTGATTCTGATAAGCAACAGTAATCCTTTCCATACCGTAAAGTAACCTCACTATCTTGATATGAAGAAATGGCTGGCCGAAGAAATATCGGTCAGCCTATTTTGTTAAAAAAGGAAGAATCCCCTTCTTAATAAGTTACTTTTTCTAGTCCAAAACGCACATCTATATCTAATTTTGTTGAAATATCCCCAAAAAGTTGAGCCGGCTCAAACGATCGAATGAGCCGGCTCAACTGATCAATCGAGCCGGCTCAACCGGAAAAACGAGGCTTGTGGCACTTTTGTACTTATTGCAAAATTATTTAGGAGACAACGGCAAAATTATTTAACTTACAAAATAAATTATTTAACTTGATTCTTGTCCAAAATCAAGTTGATTTTTGCTCAAAAACAAGCTAAAAAGAATTCAGCCTCCAAACCCATTGAATTCAGCGTGCAAACCCATCGAATTCAGCGTGCAAACTATCCGCATTCAGCCTTCACTCTTTTGGGTATCAAATTAACCTGTCAACTTGCTTTAGTCGTAAGGCGTAAAAACTGACAACCTAAATCAGCGAACTACACCTGAAACTTGAAGCCTGAAACTTGAAACCCGAAACCCGTGACTTCGCATACTCTAGCCATACTGCACTCATACTCTAGCCATACTCTAGCCTTACTCATTGAGTATGGCAGCAGTATGGCTGCAACGAGGCAGCAACCTGCCTGCTCTATGGCTAAGTATGTTCATATTACTTCCTTTCTTTCCAGAAGCTGGGCATGAAAAGAAAGAGGATGGTGAAGATCTCCAGACGGCCTATTAACATGTAGGCGCTCATCAGCCATTTGCCGGCAGCAGGAACATTGGCAAAGTTGCTGGCAGGACCTGTGGCTCCTGTGGCAGGACCAACATTGCTGAGCATACTGATACTGCTACCCAAAGCGGTATCAACATCGGCACCCAACAGGCTGTAACAAAGCATGGCGATTACCACCAGAATAAAATAAAGGAAGACAAAAGCCAGGGCTCGTCTCACTCTCTCGTCAGGAACAATACGTCCGCTGATTCTGACGCCTATCACGGCTCTGGGATGTAGTTGAAGGACAAACTCCTTCAGGACGCTCTTGACGCATATCAGCACGCGTATTACCTTTATACCGCCGGCTGTACTGCCTGCACAGGCTCCTATGGCCATAATGACTACGGTTGGCATCCAGAAGGACGCACCCCACGCGACATAATCGAACTTCTGGGCAGCAAATCCTGTACTGGTCATAACGCTGCTTACATGGAACAACGCAGAGCGGAAGGTCTCTTCCAATCCTACTGGCAGCGTGCCCTCAGCCGTTGTAGGTACGGGTGCAAAGTAGAATAGTAGCATGAAGCCTACCACAGCAATTGCTATGATGGAAAAGAAGGCCCTGAATTCCTCGTTCTTAAAGAGTGTGTTGCTCCTTTTGATGCTGAGGTAATAATAGAGCGAGAAGTTGACACTACTAGCCAACATAAAGATGCAGGCTACATACTCTATGTATGAGCTGTGGAAAAAGGCTATACTCTTGGTATGTGTACTGAAACCGCCCGTGGCAATGGTAGTGAACGAATGACAAAAGGCATCGTATAGATCCATCGGCCCAATCCAATACAGGAAAGCACAGAGGAATGTCAGGAACATGTAGATAAGCAGCATACGACGGGCTGTAGCGCCAATCTTAGGACGTAGCTTATCCAGACTCAGTCCCGTTACCTCGGCAGAATAGATATTGCTGTTTCTGAATTCATATACGGGTATCAGGGCAAAGGAGAATACAACGATACCCAAACCGCCTATCCATTGTGTGATGGCTCGCCAGAAGAGCAGAGAACGGGGTAGGGAGTCTATATCGCTGATACATGTAGCTCCCGTTGTGGTGAAACCGCTCATTGTCTCGAAGAAGGCACTGGCCAAGTCCATCTTTGCAATCACAAGGAAAGGAATCATTCCTATCAGGGAAAAGATGACCCAGGAAAGGGCCACAACAAGGTAACTGTCTGAGCGAGTAAAACGGGCCGCCTTCTCACGTTCACCCAAATATTTGAAAATGAAGCCTAAAGCAAAAGAAAATGATGCCGTCTCAAGAAACACCTTCCAGCACGCCTCACCATGAATACATGCCACAAGGAGAGAGATTCCTAAGAATAGGCTCTCCATCATGATAAGGATTCCAAAGATGCTTTTTTTCACTTTTGGTTAGTTGACAGTTGATAGTTGACAGTTGAAGAGTTGGTAACTCTCATTCTTCACTCTTCATTCTTCACTCTTGACCTGCGGCCGAGCCTGCTCACGCTCGGCAATGCTTAAGCAAACTTATCATTGCTCTCGCTCAATCGCAGCCTTCATTCTTCATTCTTCACTTTAAGCCTTGTCCAATGCGTGCTTGGGGTAGTCGATGGTATAATGCAAGCCACGACTCTCCTTGCGCTCTATAGCCTGACGGGTTATCAGGTAACCCACATTTATCATATTGCGGAGCTCGCAAATATCCTTTGTAGGCTTAACACGCTTGAACAGATGCTCTGTCTCTTCGTATAACAGATCTAGGCGCTCCCAGGCACGATGCAGACGAAGGTCGCTGCGTACGATACCAACATAGGTGCTCATAATCTGATTTACCTCCTTGATGTCCTGGGCGATGAGGACTTTCTCCTCGTTGGTCATTGTTCCCTCATCATTCCATTCAGGCACTTTCTCGTTGAAGTCGTAGCTGTCTATATTCTCGAGTGAGTGCTTGGCGGCAGCATCGGCATATACAACGGCCTCTATGAGTGAGTTGCTGGCCAAACGATTTCCGCCATGCAGACCTGTGCAAGAGCATTCTCCTACGGCATACAGGCGCTTGATGCTGCTCTGTCCGTCCAAGTCAACCTTGATACCACCACACATATAATGGGCACTAGGAGCCACAGGAATGTACTGTTTGGTGATGTCTATTCCTATGCTCAGGCACTTGGCATAGATGTTGGGGAAGTGATGTTTGGTCTCTTCCGGGTCTTTGTGAGTGACATCCAGGCAAACGTGATCCAAACCATGAATCTTCATTTCATGGTCAATAGCTCTGGCAACGATGTCACGTGGAGCCAGACTCAGACGTTCGTCATATTTCTGCATGAACTCCTCGCCATTTGGCAATCGTAGGATGCCTCCGTAACCACGCATAGCCTCTGTAATGAGGTAAGCAGGATGTGTTTCGTTGGGATTGTAAAGTACGGTAGGGTGGAACTGAACAAACTCCATGTCCTTCACCTTGCCCTTAGCACGATAGACCATAGCAATGCCGTCGCCCGTGGCAATATTGGGATTAGAGGTGGTGGCATAGATGGCTCCTGTACCACCTGTTGCCATAAGGGTAACCTTAGACAGGTAGGTGTCTATCTTTCCCGTTTCGGGGTTCAGGATATATGCACCATAGCATTCTATATCCGGAGTTCTGCGGGTTACACGGATACCCAGATGATGCTGGGTGATAATCTCGACGGCAAAGTGATTCTCCAGAATCTCTATGTTGGGGTTGCTGCGAACAGCCTCCATAAGACCTCGCTGAATCTCGGCACCCGTATCATCGGCATGATGCAGGATACGGAACTCAGAATGTCCGCCCTCGCGGTGTAGGTCGAACTCGCCTTTCTCGTTCTTGTCGAAATGTACGCCCCATTTCAGCAGATCCTTGATTCCTTGAGGGCCGTTCTTTACTACTTGTTCCACGGCAGCAGGGTCGCTGATATAGTCTCCTGCTATCATGGTGTCCTCGATGTGCTTCTCGAAATTGTCCACCAACAGATTGGTGACAGAGGCGATGCCTCCCTGAGCTTTCGCTGTATTTGCTTCTTCCAGAGTGGTCTTGCAAACCAAGGCTACCTTTCCTTTTCCTGCATTGGCAACCTTCAGCGCATAGCTCATTCCTGCAACACCACTTCCAATTATCAGAAATTCAAATTTCCTTATCATGATAATTTGCTTTATTTTAAGCTATTTCCGGTGCAAAAATACTCAAAAAGTTGTTTACTTGTATGTTTTCCGGTTTTTTTCTTTAACTTTGCGATAGAAAAGTGAAGAGTGTCTAAAATCTAAGGTCTAAAGTCTAAAGTTTAGATGAAAAGGAACATCTATATAATAGCATTTCTGTTTCTTCTGTGCAGTTGTGGTACCCGACGCTCTGTTCAGATCAACAATCCTATTCACATAACGGAGAACGCAGGGGGGGAGTTTAACACTCCTGTTGTTGCCCCGCAAGTGGTAGCTCAGCCTGCTACCTGGAAGGATACTATACAGGCCAGATTAGATTCGCTCTGCCAGCAGCCTCTTTTCGAGACTACACAGCTGGGCCTTTATGTCTTTGACCTTACAGAGAACATTCCCCTTTATTCCTTCAATGCAACCCAGCGTATGCGACCTGCCTCCACAGAGAAACTTATTACCAGCATTAGCAGCCTTCATTATTTGGGAGGGGATTATAACTTCCGCACGGATGTTAGGATTAGCGGAACCGTTGCCAACGGAACGCTGCAAGGCGATGTGTACGTTGTGGGAGGTATGGACCCGTTGCTATCTCCTGCAGACCTGAACAGCATGGCTGGGGCTCTGCGCCAAGCAGGCATCAGCAGCATAAGCGGAAATATGTATATTGACCTTAGCATGAAGGACGACCTTCCTTATGGATGGGGATGGTGTTGGGACGATAACTATGGACCCCTCTCTGCCCTGATGGTTAACGCCAAGGACAACTTCAACAGCGAATGGGGAAAGGCACTCGCTAAGGCAGGGGTTAAACGTAACAAAATTGCCATCAGGCAACAGCAAGCAACAGCAGACAGCAAGTCGGTCTGCTGCATTATGCATACCATAGACGAGGTGCTGCAACCTATACTTAAGAACAGTCAGAACATCTATGCCGAATGCCTATTCTATCAGTTGGCAGCTTATTCCGGCCAGAAGAAAGCGGGAAGGAAACAAGCAGCCAAGCTTATCTATGATTTGATTGAGGGAATGGGGTTGGATACCGACCCGTATCAGATTGCCGATGGTAGCGGACTTTCCTTGTATAATTACGTGTCGCCTGAGTTACTTGTCCGTTTCCTGAACTATGCCTTCAGTAAGCCGGAGATATTCAGTCACCTTTATCCTGCCCTCCCTATAGCAGGTGTTGACGGCACATTAAGCAAGCGTATGCAGGATACTCCGGCCTATGGTAACGTACATGCCAAGACGGGTACGCTGGATGGTATCTCCTCGCTGGCCGGTTACCTTACGGCTCGCAACGGGCACGTCCTGTCTTTCTGTATCATCAACCAGGGCATAAGTCCTTGCAGGTTGGGCAGAGACTTTCAGGATGAAGTCTGCGATGCGCTATGCCAATAAGAACAGATACATATAATATTAACAATATAATTGATGTACAACATGAAGAAATTCTTTTATCTTATCATTGCCTTGGCTATGAGTACAGGCAACGCAATGGCATTTGAGAATGAGCCTGCAGAAGGCCTTAGCTTTATGGGAATCTTTGGAATGAATGTTTCTAAACTTCAGAATAATCAGGTGGAGGATAAAGCAAAAGCTGGTGCTATGTTAGGTATCCGTGCTGATTATGTTCTTCCCAAAGCCCACGGAACGTATCTGACCGCAGGAATCGATTGGACTATGAAGGGAGGTAAAGGTTCAATATTTGTGAATGGCATAAATGAAGAAGCTTCTTGGAAATATGCCTTACATTACATTGAGGTACCCATTCGCGTAGGTTTCCACTATAACTTTTCTGAGGAAGTCGGGGTATATGCAGAACTTGGTCCTTATTTTGCCGTTGGTGTAGGCGGACGCCACAAATGTAGCATTGATGCTGATGGAAGCGACGCAAGAGAAGCTGAAGAAGAGTTCTCTTATAATGCCTTTAAGAATTATGATTATGATCCCATCAATAACCCAGTTAGACTGACATATCAGCGTTGGGATGCAGGTATAGGCTTCCGCATTGGTGCAGAATACAATCAGCGTTACAACCTGTTGATTGGAGCAGATTGGGGATTAGCCGATATTTATCGCACCAGTTTGCGTGATGACTACGCCAATGCACATCCTGGAGAGCGTCTTCCCAAAGTTAAGAACTTTAACTTCAGTATTACTGTAGGATACAGATTCTAATCATGGATTAATCTCCCCCCCCTCGGGGGAGTTGGAGAGGGGTCTATTTGATAACAACGATGCGGGTGACAATAGCTTTGTTGCCCGCATTGTCGTTTGCTACCACATGGTAAACGCCAGAGGATACACGCTTACCGCTCAGGTTACAACCATTCCAGGTGACAAGTCCGCCTGTAGAGACACCTTTCCAAACCAACTGGCCGTTTGTGCTCAGAATCTTAACCTCGGCATCCATCGTCATGCCTGTTATGGTGATAGGACCTGTGTATTCCGATTTTACGGGGTTAGGATAAACCAACACGTTATCCTTTACCAAATCTTCGGCTGCATCTATGGCATCGCTCATATAGCTGCACAAACCTTTCTCTGTACCAATGGCCACTTCGCCGGTAATGGAGTTAACAGCAATATCCTGAATGGCATCACTTGGCAGGGGAGAGTCTTCCGTTGTGAAATGATGGATGGTTTCCTGTCCGTCGGCAGAGATTAGGAATATACCATTATTCTGCGTTCCTACCCACTTTCTGTTGGCACCGTCAACTGCGATACATGTTACGGGCAGACCGCTCAGCAGATAGTCTGCCAGTCCACTTCCGTCGTTACGGTTCACCTTGACCTGTGTGATACGGAAATCCTTATCGAAGACTTGCTCTGGGTTGTCAATCACGAACAATCCCAATGTGGTACCAAACCAGACTCTGCCATCCAGGTCCTCGCATATTCCGTAGAATTCATCGGGGGCATAAACTGTCTCGTCTTGGTTTATGATTTGCTTGTGCAGGATATACTTGTCGTCTTTGGTGTTTGCAAGGGTACCTTTGGTGTCAATGCAGAATATACCCCTCTGATCCAGACGTCTGCTTGTCACGAATACCATTCCTGTGCTATGAATAAGGATGTTGTCGCAAAGTGAGGCCATTTGGATGGGCTCGTAATACAAAGCGTTCCACTTGCCGTCGGGTCTTAGAATACGCACAACGGTATCTGTTTGTGAACAAAGCATCCAGAGGTTGCCATCTGGGTCGAACTTTAATCCTGCGCATGATACATAGTTATAATATGTACTGATGCTCTTGGACAGGATACTTTGCAAGGGGCTGTTGTCTGCATTGTGGAATTTCGTAAACTTACCATCCTTGTATTCGAAGAGTCCGCTTCTAAAGAGAGAAGCGTAATGATGTGTCGGGTCGGTGGGGTCCTGGACCAAGTCGGTGGTGTTAGCCAGTCTCAGACTCTTGTACTTCTCGGGGCGCTCGGTCATCTCCTCGAAGTTTGTCCACTGGTTGTCCTCCATATACATGGCTGTCGGGGTGTTGAAATAACCGGCAACGGTATTGATACCGCCAGCTACCAATAGACGGTTTCCTACCCAGTTCAGTCTATAGGAAAGGTTACGTATCGGGCTGTCGGGTATCACAGAGGATGTGGTCATCTGTACCTGGTTGCCTGTAATCTTATAGCCCTGCAGTCCTTGGTACTGATTGCTTACCCAATAGGTGCCACCCTGATAGGCAATGTCCTTCCAGGTATTGTTCTCCTTAATGATGGTAAAATTATTTATGTCTGATCCGTAGCAGATATTTTTGGTGTCCCCCCAGAAAAGTTGGTCGTTTGTTTCCCGAATGAATGTTACTGCGCTGCCATTGATTCTATTAGCGGTATTAGCGCGTTGGGTATCTATCACAAAAAGGCTGTCCTTGCGCACACCCAGCAGTTGGTCCTTGTAGAAAAGCAGTTTGCTCCAGTCTGTACTTCCCTGATGTTTCTTCCAGTTTGACTGTAACTGCATGTTTTCCTGCTTAGAGCATACATACAAGCCTGATGTTGTGCCAAGGAAGACATTGTTCTCGTTAGCAGCAACACATGTTCCTTCAAGGCCTAATCTGTAAGTATTTCTGAAAACACCCTCCTTCATATCTACCTCTATCAGTCCGAAACCTGTTGACAGGTAAGCCATCGAACCATAGATGTATAGATTGCTGATTTCCTTTCCCGAGATGGATTTCTCCTTCAGTGCCGAAAGGTTCTGGACGTTGTCATTAGCATCCAGCAGGTCTATGTTGCAGTTGGAATAGATAAGGATAATCTTCTTGGCTTCCTGACTGTAGCCGATGTCAGCAATGTCCACATCGTTCAGAATATTCAGATTGTCGTAGGTCCTGACCTCGCTATCCTCCGTATTATATGAATAAAGGTCACCATTTGCCACCGTGTAGATGGTTTTGCCTGCTGCCACATTCTTTGTTGCATTGTGGTAACTGAGGTAAACATTCCAAGAACCTATCTGAGCTGCCTGCAGGCAAGTGCTAACAGCAAACATCAACAATACTGCCAGAAATGATGACTTCTTCATACGAGTAATGCTTTATGATTAATTATTCTTCAAAAATTCAACAAGTTTTGCGATGGCTCTTCCCCTGTGGCTGATGGCATTCTTCTCTTCGGCTGCCATCTGAGCAAAGGCCAGTCCGTTTCCCTCTATGGGGGCAAAGACAGGGTCGTAGCCAAAGCCACCTTCCCCAACTTCCTGCATCAGGATTTCTCCTTCTACTATTCCTTCGAAGAGATGCTCTTCTCCATTCATTACCAGTGCCACAACGGTACGGAAGCGGGCACTTCGGTCTTCGGCCTCTTCCAGCTTGTCCAGCAGGCACTGGATATTTGCTTTGGCATCATGACTTTCGCCATACCCATTCATGGCACCAAAGCGTGCGGTATAAACGCCGGGTGCCCCTTCGAGGGCTGTTACCTCCAACCCCGTATCATCGGCAAAGCAATCTACTCCGTAGTGTTCGTGAACATAGCGAACCTTCTGGAGGGCATTACCTTCCAATGTGTCGGCTGTTTCCGGTATATCCTCGTGACAACCAATCTCCGCCAATCCCTTTACCAGGAATTCGCCGCCCAATATCTGTCTTACCTCCTCCAACTTATGGGCATTGTTGGTTGCCATTATTATTTCTCTCATTATCTATCTCTAATCTCTAAACTCTAAACTCTAAACTTTCCCCCTCATCTCTTAATCTTATCAAAGCCTTCGCCAAATACACCTTCCACATTACCCATCGACACAAAGGCCCGTGGGTCTATCTGCCTGATAAGTGCAAATAGGGCGCGACTTTCGTATTTCTTGGCCAGGATAAGCAGAACCTGTCGCTTCTCCTTGCTGTAGAAACCTTCACCGTACAAGACGGTCACACCGCGTTCCATCTTCTGGTTCACCTGAGTGGCAATCTCGTCGTATTTGTCACTGACGATGATAAACTGTACGCTCTGTCTGAGACCGTTGGTTACATAGTCCAAGAAGAACATAGACATAAGCATCGTCAGGTAGCCCACCACCATAGTCTCCAGATTGTGGAAGATAAAGTAGCTGCTGCCGATGATGGCAAGGTCTATGCAGAGCATCAGTCGGCCCAGTGATATGTTCCAGTACTTGTTGATACTGCTGGCGATGATGTCTATACCTCCCGTGCTACCACCAGAAAGGAATACAAGTGCCAGCCCCAAACCCTCCATGAGAGCGCCTATCACACAAGCCATGAACTTCTGGTCACCCACTATGTGCAGCAGGTGTTCTTTTCCTTGTGCATCAATGGTGGTTATACCTGCCTGAAAGATATTTATCAGGAAGGAGATTATGGCAATGGCTATAACCGTTTTCACGCTGTACCTCCAGCCCATTATCTTGGCACCGATCAATATCAGGAAGACATTCATCACCAGATAGGTTATACTGGGATGGAAGCCTAAGGTATAATAGATAAGTGTGGAGATACCATTCATACCACCGCTGATAAGCTGGTATGGAAGCAGGAAATAGACATAGCTTATTACGTATATAACAATACCTAAGAGCAAGAGCAGATAGTTCTTGCACATGTCCCATATAGCTGCTTTAGTCAGTTTTACTGTCATGCTCTGATAGATTTAAATCCGTTACCATATACACCCTCCGCTCTACTCTGTGAGACAAAGGCGGCAGGGTCTGTCTCCTGTATCATCCTGAGGATTTTTACAGATTCTCTTTTGTGGACGATGGTAATCAGGACTTTTATCTCCTGATGGCTGTAGAAGCCCTCGCCATCCATTGACGTTACGCTATGGCACGTCTCTGTGATAATGCGCTGACTTATTTCATTAGGTTTGTGAGTGAAGATAATAAACTGAATGTCCTGGCGGGCGCTGTTGATGAGCATATCCAACGCATAGGTATAGACAACTAACGTCACGTAGCCGAAGACCACCATCCTGACATCGTGGAAGATGGGCCAACAGGATGCAATGACCAGGAAGTCCAAGATAAGAAGGGCCCGACCGAAGGATATGTTGCGGTATTTGTTCACCAGAGCGGCTATGATATCCCATCCGCCTGTACTTCCGCCCGACAGAAAGACAATACCGATGCCCAATCCGTTCAGGATGGCACCTAAGACGCAGGCCATGGAATCCTGACCTTCGCCTAAGATCTGCATCAAGGCGCCACCATCGTCCGTCATCATTTTCTGTCCCAGTTCCAAGTAGGTTGAAAGAGCCAGTACGGCATAGGCTGTCTTGATGGTGAACTTCCACCCCAAAAGCCATAGGGCAAATAACAGTAGCACGCTATTAGCAATCAATATGGCATACTGCACGGGGAAGCCTGTAACGTAGTACAGGATGGCAAACATACCCGTCATACCACCCGTTGTGATGTGGTAGGGTAGCAGGAAGGCAGCCCAGCCCAAAGCATAGACAGCCATTCCTGTGTTTATTGCCAGGAAGTCAACGATGAACTCCCAGATACGTCTCAACTTCAGTTTTTGTCCCATGTTTTATTAGTTCTTGAGTTGATGAGTTTTGTTTGCTACTCCCTCAATTATGAATTATGAATTGAGAATTATGAATTCCCTCACCTCAAGCTGGCTTAACCACGATATTTACGATACGGCCAGGGATGGCAATGGTCTTAACAATCTGCATACCCTCGAGGTGCTTCTGAGCATCGGGGGCAGATGTAGCCATCTGTACCATCTGGTCGGGTGTGGCATCAGCAGGGAAGTCCATAGCAAAGCGAACCTTACCATTGAACTGAACACCCAACTTCACGCTGCTCTCCACCAGGTATTTCTCGTCGAACTCGGGCCAGTGGGCGTCGCAAACGCTGGTGCTGTTGCCTAAAGCCTCCCACAACTCTTCTGCAATATGGGGAGCGAAGGGAGCTATCAGCACAACCAACTGCTCCAGTACAGTACGGTTTGCGCACTTCAACTGCGACAACTCGTTCACAGCTACCATGAAGGCAGAGATGCTGGTGTTGTATGAGAACTCCTCTATGTCGGCTGTCACCTTCTTGATAAGCTTGTGCAAGGCCTTCATCTCCTCAGGGCTTGGAGTGCCCTGGTTATTCGGGTTGTTCAGGATATTCTGAGCTAATCCCCAGAACTTCTTCAGGAAGCGGAAGCAACCGTCGATACCGGCTACGTCCCAAGGCTTAGACTGTTCGATGGGACCCAGGAACATCTCGTACAGACGCAGGGTGTCGGCACCATAGTTCTCGCAGATGTCATCGGGGTTGACTACGTTGTACTTCGATTTGGACATCTTCTCGATAGCCTGACTGACAATATACTGACCGTTTGCGTTCAGGATGAATTCTCCATCGCGGAACTCGGGTGTCCATTGGCGAATCTTCTCTACGTCCAGCACATTGCCGTTTACCATGCTGATATCAGCATATACGGGGTCTGCCTCAGTACCATGATAGAAATACAGGTTCTTCTTCTTTGCATCATCGTACTTCTCCTCCAGGAGGTCGAAGCTTACAAACTTGTTGGTATTCCTCAGGCGATAGACAAAGCTGGACCATCCCTGAATCATACCCTGGTTGATCAGTTTCTGGAAGGGTTCTTCCTTCTTGCTGACACCCAGGTCAAAGAGGAACTTGTTCCAGAAACGGCTATAGATAAGGTGACCTGTAGCATGCTCTGAACCTCCAACGTACAAATCTACGTTCTGCCAGTAAGAAGCAGCCTTGGCGCTTACCAGTGCCTCGCTGTTGTGGGGATCCATATAGCGCAGATAATAGGCGCTTGAACCAGCAAAGCCGGGCATGGTATAGAGTTCGATGGGGAAGACGGTCTGGTTGTCGATTGCAGCACAATCAACCACGCTCTTCTTCTTCTCGTCCCAAGCCCAAATTTGGGCATTACCCAATGGGGGCTCGCCAGTCTCTGTGGGCAGGAACTTATCTACCTGTGGCAGCTCGATGGGCAGACACTCCTCGGGAATCATCTGAGGGATACCGTTCTTGTAATATACGGGGAAGGGTTCGCCCCAGTAGCGCTGACGACTGAAGATGGCGTCACGCAGACGGTAGTTCACCTTCACGCGTCCTAACTTGTGAGCCTTCACAAAGCGTTTGGTCTCAGCAATAGCCTCCTTGATGGTCTTACCGTTCAGGTTCAGGCTCTCGCCATCATACTTCACACTCTTGTCTGGGCTGATGGGTGAGTTCATCACAATACCTTCCTTGGCATCGTAGCTCTCCTCGCTTACATCAGCACCCTCAACCAAGGGGATGATGGGCAAGTTGAAGTGCTTAGCGAAGGCATAGTCGCGACTGTCGTGAGCAGGCACAGCCATAATGGCACCTGTTCCGTAACCAGCTAGCACATATTCTGCTATGTAGATGGGACACTTGTCGCCTGTAATGGGGTTGATACCGTAAGCACCGCTGAATACGCCTGTTACGGTATGGTCAATCATACGCTCGCGCTCTGTACGGCTCTTTACGTACTTGATGTATTCGTCAACGGCAGCACGCTGCTCGGGTGTGGTCACCTTGTCCACCAACTCGCTCTCAGGAGCCAGTACAAAGAATGTCACGCCGAACATGGTATCGGCACGAGTAGTAAAGATGGTGAAGGATAAATCCCCAGCCTCCCCCGTCCCCTCCGAGGGAGGGGTGACAGAATCTCCCTCTCCTTGGGAGAGGGTTGGGGTGAGGCTGACCTTAATTTTTACCTCAGTACCTTCGCTGCGGCCAATCCAGTTCTTCTGTGTCTCCTTGATGCTCTCACTCCACTGAATGGTCTCCAGACCGTCCAACAGACGCTGGCTGTAAGCGCTGACACGCAGACACCACTGGCGCATCTTCTTCTGCTCCACAGGGTAGCCGCCACGTTCGCTCACGCCATTTACTACCTCGTCGTTGGCCAACACGGTACCCAGTGCAGGACACCAGTTTACCATAGTCTCGCCCATGAAGGCCAGACGATAGTTCATCAAAACATCGCTTTGCTTCTTCTCGTCCCAGCTGTTCCACTCCTCAGCAGTGAAAGATAGCTCATTGCTTTGGGCAACGCCATAGGCATCGAGTCCTGCTGTTCCGTTCTTCTCGAAGTAAGCAATCAACTCCTCGATAGGTCGTGCCTTGGGACTTTCCTCTCCCTTTGGGGAGGTTGGAAGGGGGCTGCCATAGAAGTGCTTAAACATCTTCTGGAACGCCCACTGTGTCCACTTGTAGTAATCGGGTGTACAGGTGCGTACCTCGCGGTCCCAGTCGAAGCTGAAACCTATCTTGTCCAACTGCTCGCGGTAGCGGTCAATGTTGGCAAATGTAGTCTTCTCGGGGTGCTGACCTGTCTTGATGGCATACTGCTCGGCAGGTAGTCCGTAGGCATCGTAGCCCATGGGGTTCAGCACATTATAGCCCTGCAATCTCTTGTAACGGGCATATATATCGCTGGCTATATAACCTAAGGGGTGACCAACATGCAGTCCTGCACCGCTGGGATAGGGGAACATGTTCAGTACATAGAACTTCTTACGGCTCTCGTCTTCAATCACTTTGTACGTCTTGTTGGCCACCCATTTCTGGTGCCATTTCTGGTCTATTTCTCTAAAATTGTACTCTTTTGCCATATTATATTTAAGTGAATTCCTTATTTTCGGGGGCAAAATTACGAATAAGTGAGCGTAATACAAAATAAAAGTATTTTTATTTTTATTTCCGAATGTGAGTAATTTCGAGGTGGGTCTCCTCAAATTACGAAAAATCGAGTGCAGAACAAAAGAATTTATTCTTTTTTATGTCGAGGAGAGACAATTTCGGGACAAGATGCAATAAAAAACTAAATTCAATTTTGTGTTCACATGTTTCTTGATTTATCTTCAAACAGATACGATTATACCCTCCAAACGACTTGGATGGTTAAATTTGTCGGGGGAAAATCCCTATCCGATTGACATAAATCAAGAAAATTAAACAAAATGACAATCTATAATATGTCTTAAGTCGCGACAAATAATAAATACTTTAACTTTGCATGGACAAAAAAGTGAAAGCGCCGTGATGGCACAGAACTTGTTGGTATAGAAAAGCATTCATGCAAAGATATTTCGTTTAGTTAGTTTTAGGTAAAAAGAATTTGAGAGATTAAAGATTAGTCCGGCGGGCATTTTTTCGTGATGAAAAGATGCCCGTCTTTTATTTGAGTTTATGAGTTTGTAAGTTTATGAGTTTATGAGTTTGTGAGTTTGCTTTATTTCTCCCTGAATTCTGTTGGTGAAAGCCCGGTGTTCTTTTTGAAGAAGCGACTGAAGGAGGCTTGTTCGGAAAAGCCCATCTGGTAGGCTACCTGCTGGATGCTGAGATCGCGCCGGCTGGTGAGCAGCATCTTGGCCTGCAGCACTACGTAGTGGTCTATCCACTCACCAGCGCTGATGCCTGTCTCTTGTTTGATAAGCGTGGAGAAGTATTTGGACGAGAGGTGAAACATACGGGCATAGAAACCAACTTCGCGCGAGTGGCGGTAGTGTTCGATGACAGCATCGTTGAACTGAGGCGACAACTGACGACTGGTAGCGTACAGGCTTTCGTCCAACTCGTTGCGGTATGTACTGAGTAATACCATCAAGGTATGAAACGCGCTGTAAATCAGTTCTTCCTTGTAGATACCCTCTGCGTTGCAAGCCGCACGTAAGAGGCTGAAGGCATTGCACACCTGAAGGTGTTGCTCCTCGCTGAGATGCTGGCAGGGGTGCATATCAAAGTATTTCTGGGTGGCAAGGTGATGGTTAAGATATTGTTGCCGCATTCTGTTGAGGCAGGATGCCGAGGTAATTATCAGTTGAGCCGAATAGTCGGCAGATGTGAAGATGTTTTTTATCACATGCCCAGGACGCATCACAGAGATGTCGTGTGCATGAAACTCTACGGGCTTCATGTCGTATTCGCTCTTGGTGTACCCCTTTTCACAAAGCGCTATTACGGAATAAGGCGAGATGTAGGCCTCTTTATTGGCAATCATTTTGCTTGTGTAATCAATTATCATCACGCCGCGTTCCTCTATGAGTTCGCGAATCTGGTGGAACAGATATTGATTGGGGACGTTCGTGTTGATCTTGGTGTCCATAATTTTATGGTTTTCGGTGCAAACGTAACAAAAATACCCGTAAAATATGTGAAATTATGGCAAAATTTCCTTTTCATCCGACTGTTTGCCAAATCATTCTGCCAAAAGGTTATGTGTTGTTCCAGAAAAAAAGCCCAGCTTTGCTGCAAAAATAACGTAATTAATCTGTAACAGCTATAATATCCGCATAAATGAAGTTTATGATTCTATCACAGGTAAATAAAAAGATATACGCACTTGTGGCTGTACTGTTGCTGACGGTTGCGGCAACGGCACAGACGCTGAACGTGCATGTAGGTAATATTACCTATCAGTTCCCCGCATCAAGGTGCGGCGAGATGACCTATACTGACGGCACCACATTAACCATACTGAACAAGGCATTTACATTGAGTGACATCAGCAGTATAACGGTGGATGATACGGAAGTCACCGACAATCTGGTGCAGGTTGCCTACAGCGGCACATCGGCAACGGTGACCGTAGCCGGTAACGTAGCGCAGTATGTTGAACCTACTGTCAGCGGGGCCTATGTGTCGATAGCCCAGAGTAATACCGAGGCTATAGACAATGACGAAATAACCTATCAGCTTAGTGGTACCACCACCAATGGACAGTTTGCCCTCTCTGGCTCGTACAAGTGTACGGTATTACTGGCAGGCGTGAACCTGACCTGCAGTTCGGATGCAGCCATCAACATCACCAACAGTAAGCGCATCCAAATTAGTGCAAAGAAGGAGACCAGCAACACCCTGACTGATGGTGCCAACGGATCACAGAAGGCTTGCTTCTACAGCAAAGGACAGCTGCAACTGCAGGGTAACGGCACGCTCACTGTGGTGGGCAAGACCAAGCACGGCATAAAAAGCGGGGACTATATTACCCTGAAGAACCTGACGCTGAACATCACGTCGGCCGTTGGCGATGGCATCAGCTGTAACGAATACTTCCAGATGAAGAGTGGTACAGTAACTATCAAGGGCGTAGGTGATGACGGCATTCAATGCGATCTGGATGGTGACACTTCTACAGGTGAGACAGATGCACACGACGATGAAGACTCTGGCAATATCTATCTTGAAGGCGGCACCCTGACCGTTACCACTACGGCAGCTGCGTCGAAAGGCGTAAAGGCTGCAGGTGACATGAGGGTCAGCAATGGTGAGATAAATGTTACAACCACAGGCAACGGCACTTATGACAGCGAAGAAAAGGATGCCAAGGGTTGTGCAGGTCTGGATGCAGACGGCGACATGACTATCAACGGTGGAACTCTGACGCTGAAGAGCTCCGGAACGGGGGGCAAGGGTATTAAGGCGGACGGAACGCTGACCATCAATGGTGGTACCATTAACGCTACGGCATCGGGTTCTAATTACAGCTATAGCAGCTACTCGGCATCTGCAAAGGCTATCAAAGCTGGAACCAGAACGGAAGTTGCATCTGTACAGGCCTATGAGTCTGGTGTTCCTGAAGGCCCAGGCGGCCCAGGCGGTCCTGGTGGCGGCGGTGGTCACAATAACAAGAACTACACCTACTCTGGTGGTATCGTCATAAACGGTGGCACCATCATTGCCATTGCCAAGAGCCACGAGGCTATAGAATCGAAGAGCACTATCGAGATTACCGACGGCTATATCTATGCAGAATCAAGCGACGATGCTATCAACTCGGCCAGCGACTTTACCATCAGCGGTGGCTATGTGATGGGAAACAGCAGCGGTAACGATGGACTGGATGCTAACGGCAACTTCTACATCAAGGGTGGCAATATCTTTGCCGTGGCAAGCAGACAGCCAGAGGTGGGCATCGATGCCAATACTGAGGGTGGCTTCAAGCTTTATATTACGGGAGGCAACGTAGCGGCTATTGGCGGATTGGAGAATGGAAGTAGCCTGAGTGGGGTAACATCCAAGTCTTCTTCCTATAGTAAGGGCAGTTGGTACTCCTTCAAAAGTGGCAGCACCACTAAATACTACTTCAAGGTGCCGTCAAATAGTAGCATGGGTTCCAGCATGACCATCGTATCAAGCAGTTCACCGTCTGTCTCTACGGCATCATCCGTTACCAGTAACATCTGGAACGGTTATGGCAAAACGGACTAATCGATAAACCATTTCTTATATGTAAGCGCGTAAGGTCTGCCGTCCGTGATGGATAGCAGAGCTTTTTTATTCCACCTCCTTTTCCTTAAAAATTATTAAATAATGGAGTTGACTGTGCTTGGTAAAATAAGAATATGGTATATTTGTTGAAGGAAAATCCAAAAACAAGAAGAAAAGACACACAAAACAATGAAAAAGTTTCTTAGCATTGCGCTTTTTGTTGCAATTGGTAGTGCTTCATTTGCCAATAACACATCTGACGAGGATGTCTTGTTCAAAGTGCTGAAAAGCGAGGTAAACTATTATTATTCCCATCTTTCGAAGGATTCAATTCCTGTCAATTCCATCTCGTTGAATGCGCTGCAGGAAAAGGGCATCTCAATCCATAGTGATATGGGATATTCTACTGTAAACGAGACGGGATGGCGCAGGCTATCCCCTACAATGCGGATTGGTAAGATGGAATCCTATCAAGGCAGATATGGTTCAGTAATTGGTAACCAGAACGATTTGCCTTTAACGAATGATACTGCGGTTATTAAAGATGTTATCTGGAATGCCTTATGTGAAAAATATAATATGATGAAGAAGAGTCTGGAATCATCCGAGGACGATAAGGAAGATTCTGCTAAGAGTACGATTGTCATAGAACCAGAGAAATACTACGAGGCTCCACTGTCCGAATATAAAGTTGACAGGGATAAGTGGACGGCTTTGTTGAACAGGATTACCCTGACCCAGAAGGATAGCATAGAAGCTACCTGTACCGCAGACTTCTCGTTTACGGACCACAGGAAATATATTGTAAGGTCTGACGGAACAGAGGTTGTCTTTAACAATAGGACCTTTTGGGTGATGTTGTATGCAACGGTAAAAGACAAGAAGGGGATTGCGTGTCCGATGTTCAGGAGCTTCTTTGCCTATAACGAATCGGAGCTCCCTAACGAGAATAAACTTCGAGAGGCCATGATCGACCTTATTGAACGTGCCGATGCCTTGAGCAAGGCACCTATGGCAGAAGCCTATAGCGGGCCCGTGCTTTTCTCTGGCGATGCCGGGGGAGTATTCTTCCACGAGGTTTTGGGACATCGTCTAGAGAAGGATGACTCGGAATTCAAGCCTATGATGGGAAAGAATGTGTTGTCCTCAGAGATAAGCGTAACCTGCGATCCTACCCTTAAGGAGTTAAATGGCACACCCCTTGACGGGTACTATCAGTATGACGATGAAGGTACCAAGGCGCAGCGAGTAGAGTGTATAAAGGATGGTGTCATGAAGGATTTTCTGCATGTCTTACCTCAGAAGAATGAAGATGCACCCAGCAATGGACACGGACGTGCAGCATTCGGAAATAAACCTATCCCCCGACAGTCTAACCTGCTGGTAGAGACCGGTCGTCCGTACACAGAAGAGCAACTGCGCAAGATGTTCGTCCAGCAACTGAAGGAGGACAATAAGGAATACGGGTATTATATCCACAGCGTCAGCAACGGATGGACTACCACCAGTAACAACACCAACAGGGTATCATCCTTTAATGTCGTACCAGTTGAGACCTACAGGATATATGCCGATGGCAGGCCCGACTCGCTGGTACGTGGCGTTTCCTTCATAGGTACTCCGCTGACGGCTTTCAGCAACATCAAGGCTGCGGGCGGTAGGGTTCATACATTCAACGGAAGATGTGGGGCGCGATCTGGATGGGTGCCAGTTTCAATAACTGCGCCTATGATTTATGTCTCGCAGATGGAGACACAATGTATAAAGAATGAAGAAAAGAAAAATCGTATTTTGCCAAGTCCAACATCTCTGTCAAAAGAGCAACTGAGCGGTATGGATACGGATTCTGTCATTTTCCGCGCTATGGCTGATGAAATGAATCGCAGTATGGACAGCCTGAAACAGAAGGATGGAACAAAACCCTATTTCCTGGACTACATAGTTTATCGTACAGGCTCGGCTCATGTAAGATCATCATTAGGTTCATGTGAAGTTTATACCAAGGATGATATCAGAAATAATGGTAAGGTAAGAATCGTAGTGGGAGATGCAATGAAGATGTGTAAGGAAAGCGAAGGCATAGGTGTTTTGCCAAACGAAATCAGTTATAATCACTTGCGCAATAGTTTGTGGCGTTGCACATCGTACGTGTTTAATAGGGTATGTAATGATTATAAGTCGAGAAAGGAGTGGAGGGCTCAGGAGTTCCTTGACGACAGCATCCCCGAATGGCCCACGATGCCTGCCTTCAATTTTATTGATGAATCGGCATTAACCAACTATCAGAAAGATGCAGAGACCCTGAAGCTGTTGGTGGACACCTTGTCTGCAGTCTTCAAGGATTATCCTGAGTTGTGTGATACACGTATTTCTGGACGACTTGATTATGAGGATACATATCGTATGACGAGTGAAGGCCTGCGTATGCGTACTCCCGCAAAGAGAGTCCGCATCTATGGAAACGCCTGTTATGTTACTCCTGAAGGAAAAACCTTTAGTGGTAGTCCGCAGTCCTTGTATTACGATGTGGATGACTTGCCGTCAACAGATTCTTTGATAGCATGGGTAAGGGAGTTTGCTTCTAATCTGATTGACAAGAAGGTCGTGCAGATGTCAGGAGATGACGAATACGTAGGTCCTGTGTTGATAGAAGGCAGTAGGGTAAGTTCTACGTTATTCGGGAATGATTACTACCGACGTTCATCTATTTCCAACAATTTAACTTGTGGTCTGAATTCCAGAGATAAAAAGTATGATAGCACATATAAGTCGTTGGGCAAGAAAGTGGTATGTAAGGATATGTCTGTATGGCAATTGGGTAACGACTCTATTTTCAATGGACACCGTCTGTTTGGATACCGCAAATATGATGCCGATGGCATACGTCCCGCCTCCATCGAGCTAATTCGGAATGGTATTTTGGTGAACCAACTTGCAGGCAGAATGCCTTCTCCCAAAGCATTAAAGTCAACAGGAAATGAATGGCTGGGCTCCTCGCAAGACTATCATGGGTATTGCAAAGCAGGTGTACTCTGCATCTCGTTTGATAATGCAATGAGTCGGGATAAACTCATAAAGAAACTTATCTCAATGGCCAAGGAACAGCATCTGGAATATGCCTACATTTTAGGGGATAAGGGAAATGTGCTGCGTGTAGATACCAAAACGGGTAAGCAGGAAGATCTCAGATTGTATGGTGGCATTAACCCCTCTAAATCAGAGTTGACGGGTGATATTTGGGCCTCCAAAGAGAATACAGCTGATTATGTAGAATCCGCCATTCATCCCAAATCCTTGCTTTTCCCATCGGTAGAGGTTAACGTTAGTGCTATTAAACCTAAGAAACTGGGAAAATTTGCAGAGCTAAGGCATTGATTACTCCCCTATGAATTGCATCACCCCGCTGGCTGGACGGCCAGCCAAGAGTTCGTTGCGCATGAAATCCATATAGGGTGCTACATGCTGGAAGAATATCTTGTAGCCGGCACAGAGGTAGTTGAGGCCTGGTTCGCCATCTGCCGTATGCATGAATCGCAGGCGAGGGCATTCTCCGTGACAGGCTTTCAGCCATTCGCAAACACGACATTGGCGGGGAAGGGATTCTTTCTTGAGTTGGCTAAAGGCGGTCTGCTTCTCGCCGTACACCATCTGCGGTAGTCCATCGGTAAGGATATTGCCCAACTTGTATTGGGGGAAGACAAAGTGGTCGCAGCTGTACACATCGCCATTATGTTCCATAACGACTGCGTGACCACATTCCTCGGCATAGACGCAGATGCCGGGAGCTACTCCCATCCAGCCGGCAAGGGTAGCGTCGAAGACGTTTACAAACATCTCGCCCACATCGTGTCTTACCCACTCGTCGAAGATGTCACAGAGGAACTTTCCCCACTCGGCAGGCTTTACACTAAAGGGAGCAAGGGGGCAATCTTCGTCAAAGAGTTGGGCAAGGTGGCGACCGTCGGAATGCTGATGGATTCTTTCCACCACAGGACTAAACTGTAGGAACTGACAATGTAGCTCATCGCGAAAGAAACGGTAGAACTCCAGCGGCTTGGATACATTGGCATGGTTGACCGTTGCCATAGCATTCCACTCCACTCCGTAATCCTGCAGCATGTGAATAACATCCATTACCCGCTGCCAGGTTCCTTCGCCTTTGGCATCCAGTCGGTAGGCATCGTGCATCTCTTGCGTACCGTCTATGCTGAGTCCTACCAGCCACCCTTCATCATGCAGGAACTGGCACCACTCTGGGGTAAGGAGCGTTCCGTTGGTCTGTATGCTGTTGCTGATGTGTCGCCCTCTTCCATAATATTGCTGATAGCGGACGGCCTGCTTGTAGAAACTCAAAGGGCGCAGCATGGGCTCACCTCCGTGCCAAGTAAACAGGACTTCGGGCACTTGCTGCAGTTGTATGTAGTCGCGAACGTATGCTTCCAACAACCTCTCACTTATCCCCCGACTTTTTGAATCTTTAATTTTGACTTTTGAATTATCATTAAGGTGCTGCTTCTCCAGGTAATAGCAGTATTGGCACCTAAGGTTACAGAGTGGTCCTGCGGCCTTAGCCATTACGTAGAGGGGACGAGCGAAGGGGTATATGCAATTCATAATTCACAATTTACAATTCATAATTCATAATTCGCTTTGTTTAATTCACAAATCTGTAATCCCAATTCTTAATTGATGTTGATGCTAGTCATAAGATTATGAATTATGAATTGAGAATTATGAATTAAAGTAAGTTCTTTGAAAGATATCTTACAGGGTACCAGACGGCAGCCCAGCCTACCAAGAGGACTGTTACGAAGATGAGTACGAGGTCCCAAGGGTGAACGCTGACGGGATAGGCCTCTACAATGAAGCTGCCTTCGCTCTCGCCCATGGTGATGAATCCGTATTGCTGTTGAAGCCAACACAGAAGAAGACCTAAAAGAAGGCCTACAACAGCGCCAGCCAAACTAATCATACGACCCTCGAACATAAAGATGTTGCAAATCTGTCTGTCGGTAGCGCCCATGCTGCGGAGGGTCTGCACATCGTGCTTCTTCTCTATCATTAGCATGGAAAGGGAACCTATGATATTGAAGCAGGCTACCAGCAGGATGAAGGTGAGGAAGAGGTAGGAGATGAGTTTCTCGATACGCATGATGCGGAAGACGTCGTCCTGCTGCTCGTAGCGGTCCTGAACTACGAATGTATCGCCTAATAGGGCCTTTATCTCTTTCTTGGCCTGAGATAGGGAAGTGCCTTTCTTTAGTTTAACCTCAGCAGATGAGATACGCCCCTGGTAGTCGAACAGCCTCTGGGCAAATCCCAGACTGGTGATGATGTAGTTAGCATCATACTTGCTTTGCTGCACCTGAAAGACCACTCCAGGGCTTTGTAGTTCCTGATGATTGAAGGAACTTAGCGGGTTGGCCATATTCACACGCTCGCCTCGCTTGGGTGCATAGACTTGAAGGGGCTCTGTAAAGTCGATGTTGAGATTCATCTTTGCGGCCAGCTGCAAGCCTACCACGCCATATTCCAGCACATCGGCATGAAGGCCAAAGGAGCCTTCGCCGTATAGGATGTCCTCGATATGTGTCTGCTTGCTGAAGTTGTCTGCCACACCCATGATGGTTACCACATGCTGCTGTCCGTTCAGCACCACCATAGCCTGCCCCTCCATAACGGGGGTATAGACGGCTACGCAGTCCAGTTTCTTTACCTTTTGTAGTCGTGAATCATTGGCCTGGATGGTACTCCCTTCGGCAAGGGTGATACGTAGCTGAGGGTCAAAAGCTGTGAAAAGGCTGGCCACCAAATCGTGAAAGCCGTTAAAGACACTCAGCGTACACACCAGTGCCATTGTGGCTACAGCAACACCTACCACAGAGATGCCGCTGATGATGTTAATGGCATTGTGACTCTTCTTGCTGAAGATATACCTGCGGGCTATGAAGAATTCATAATTCATAATTCACAATTCATAATTAAACTTCGTTTGAGCCTGTTTTCGTTCGGGATAGTAAACAAGTTTCCTCTCCTCTAGCTTAATCGCAGCCTTTACAATTCATAATTTTTCAGTTCTCAATGATATTCTTCAGTAGTCCTTATGATTGATTTCTTTTCTCAATTATGAATTATGAATTGCCCAGAAGTTCATCGATATGATCAACGTAATCCAGCGAGTCGTCTATGAAGAATTTCAACTCGGGGATGATACGCAACTGCTTACCCACGCGGGTTCCCAGCTCGTAGCGCACCTGCTTCTGGTTGTTGTTGATGTTCTGCACAATCTCCTGTGCCCGTTCGCTGGGGAATACACTCAGGTAGGCGCGGCAGATACTAAGGTCGGGGCTGATGCGACAGGCACTCACACTAACCAATACTCCTCGCATAGCGCTGGTCTGCTTCTGAAAGATATCACTCAGTTCCTTCTGAATCAGTCTTGAAATCTTATTTTGTCTTGTAGTTTCCATATTCGGCCCCTCTCCCTAACCCTCCCCCAAATGGGAGGGAACTGCTAGCAGGGGCTTGGGCAGTTTAGTTAGAATTCCCCGCTTCCCATTTGGGGGAAGAGGGGTTAGGGGGTGAAGAGGGGCTACTCTTCATTATGAAACATAGGATCCCATGCAGGAAGTCTGGTGGGCTTCTGCTTCAGGAGTTCCAGAACGGAGTCGGGGCAGTATTTGCGGTTAACCACCACGCGGAACATATATTCGCGGAACCATTCGTCGGTCATGATGATGTAGCCGTTCATTCCGCTGTCAGAGCCCCAACTGTTCTCCACCTTCCACTTCTTGGCCTTGCCTTCGCTATCCAAATCCACAGCCATCAGGGTCATAGCGTGAGTACTGCCGCTATCGAAGGTCTCGATGCGTTGTTTCTTGTTCATTCCGAAGGTAGTGCCCAGGAGGCTTCCGTAGTCGAAGTTCTTGATGTCGGCAAATCCTACGTTGCGATCTAGGAACTTGCCTACATCACAACTGAAATACATCTGACAACTGTCCTTCAACGAGGCGATGGCAATACTCTCCAGCTCCTCGATGGGCAGGTTCACATAGAGCCAGTTGTGTCCGTCGTAAACGTGGCGGTCATAGTCGATTTCGAATACCTTGTTGTAGGGGCGGCTGGGGTCGTTCATCAGCATCACATAATCCTTGTTTAGGTCCTCGCCCTCGCTGATGCAATAAGTCTTGAAGAACTCCTGAGGGGTGTATGTCTTCTCCTTCCATGTAAACTGTGTGGGAGGCACGCCGTAAGCCATTACCAGCATACGGTAAACTGTTCCCAGTTGCTCCACCTTCAGGGCCTGCAGTTGCTTTTCGCTCATGCCTGCCTCGCTCTTCTCACGCAGGGTGATGCCGAACTCGCGAAGCTTGCGCTTCAGATGACTGCAGAACTCGCTTGTGCTATTGCTGACATAGGTCTCAGGCATCACGTCGGCAGGTACAACACCGTATTTTGTGGCAAGGTCGGCAACGCCCGTATAGGTTCCTCCGTCTGAGAGGGGATGCTGGAAGAGCCAGCGTACCATCTCGCTGTCGATGGGCTGCTTGCGGGTGTCGATGATGCCTTGCAGGAAGAGGTTGCTCTTCTCCAACTGGTCATAGAAGAAAAGGTAGCATTGACTCAAGACGAAGTTCTTCGTGTCCAGCTTTTTCATGGCACGGCCACGCAATACGTTCAGACCTGTAAAGAGCCAGCAACGGCCGCTGCTCTTCTGGTCCGTGATTCCTGTATTCTTTACCTCTATGCTGAAGTTCTTGTCCTTTGTTCCGGCATTCTCCTGATTAACGGCCATCTTCGAGATGCCTACGTTGCTGATAGCGTTACGCATCGCCTTCTCGGCAGGTGTTCCTGTATAGCTTCCCTGCAGGGTTTTCAGAACCTCGGGCGTGATGCTGGTTTGGGCGTAAGCCATTGAACATTGAACTCCTAAGAGGAGGGTAAACAAAATTGTCCTTTTCATATCCTTATATTATAATTTGGGGACAAAAATACGATTAAGTGAGCGGAATACAAAATAAAACTTTATTTTTATTCCCGAACGGTAGTATTTTCGAGACGTTAGTCTCAAAGGTACGATTAAGCGAGCGAAAAGCAAAAGAAAAACAGGCTTTTCTATTCTGTTTCCGGTCGGAAGTGTTTACCCTCATCCCCTTTATGGATTCTGTAATTTTGTTAATTTACGACGACCTTAGCAAATAATTCTTAAAATTCCATCTTCTATACACAATGAGGAATTCTTTCCCCGTTATAACAATAAAAAGTAAAAACAAAAGAAATGAAAAAGATGAGATTTTGGAGAAACGCAATCGTTATTATCGCTTCTGTATTTTCTATAGCTTCATGTAGTTGTGAAGCGCAATGGGCAGATCCGGAGGCGCATGAGAAAACAGAACAATTACAGAAGGAATACACACCACTCATCGAGGGTACGTGGCACGTCGAGCAAGTTACGGAGAGGCATCGCTACTTTGAACAACTTACATTCCAAGCCGACGGAAAGTTAAGCGGCATAAGGAAGTGGCAGGTGCGACAAATTGTTGCCATTGACGGTGAGAAACGATATACAGACTGGGAAGATGTGGAAGAGGAGAACGGAACGTTTTCGGGAACTTGGAGGCTACAATGGGAGAGGGACGATGACGGAACAGGGGAGGATAGGATCTGTCTTCGTGCTGATTTTGACAGCGAGGAGCACATGTTTGTCGCTTACAGCAATAATATGTCGTTCAGTCTTTTGGACCAAAGCATTCTCCGTTTAGACGGCTTCTTATTCAAAAACAAAGACGGTTGGACAGAATACCAAAAGGGAAGTGCTGAACCCAGCTTTTGAAAAACTCCCCCCCCTCCCTCGGGTGGGCGTAAACCATGGCTCACCCGAAGGGCGAAAGCTTGTGAGCCATACCAAAACCTTGACGGAGGCGGCGTATGCTGCCGTAGTCAACTAAGCCTCCCCCAATGTTGTGGGGAGGTTTGGAGGGGGTAGGTACCCTCCTTAGGCAAGGAGGGGCGGGTGGTTGTGAAGAAGAATTTGTTTCTTATCGAAAAAAAACAAACCCTTTTGACTTCTTTTAGGAAAAAGAAGAAAAGAAAATGTGCTTTTCCTTTTTTCTTTTGCTTACTTCTCACTACCTTTGCCGTGAAAACCAACAAAAGACTAATGAGAAAAAGTAATTATGACAAGTTTCCCAGCACCCGTACGGACGGTATGGCAGTTATCGGCTGGGAGAAGATTGTATCTACATTGAATGAGCAATGGGCCGACGAGCCGGTGTGGGCCATCGACCTTTACCCCGGAACTTATGAGGAGGACTTTCTTGCAGCCTTTGCCAAGACAGGGCGTAAGATCATAGATACCCGCACCCTGATGCGGCCCGAGGAGGAAATCCGCCAGCTTACGGAACGTTTCATCACGGACGACGTGCTGTTCGGATACATGTCGAATATTCGTTTGGAAGAATATTTCGGCCCCTCTCCAACCCCTAACCCCTCCTCCCCCAAATGGGAGGTGGGGAATTGCATCATCATCGGAACTGGTGCGGCGTTTGTTGCGGAAAAGTACTCCCCCAAAGGGGGAGCGGAGAGGGGGCTCCCCATAGTTTACGCCGATATGGCCCGCTGGGAGATTCAGCAGCGATTCCGCCGGCACGAGGTGAAGGCCCTGGGTATCGACAACAGCCAGGAGGAGCCCTCCAGACAATATAAGCGCGGTTATTTCAACGACTGGAACATTGCGGACCACTATAAGGACGAGCTGATGCATTCCGGCCGTATCCAGTACTGGATAGACAGCAACAACCGCCAGCAGCCTAAGATGATCAGCGAACAGCAGTTCCGTCAGGGCATGGAGCGCACCGTTCGCAGCCCCTTCCGCGTAGTACCCTTCTTCGACCCCGCCCCCTGGGGAGGCCAGTGGATGAAGGAAGTGTGCGACCTGCCCCGCGAACAACAGAATTACGGCTGGTGCTTTGACTGCGTGCCCGAGGAGAACAGCCTCTACCTGAATCTGGACGGTGTGCTGGTAGAGTTCCCCTCGCAGGACCTCGTGCTCATGTTCAGCCGCCAGCTGCTGGGCGAACAGGTATGGGCCCGCTTCGGCAAAAGTTTCCCCATCCGTTTCGACTTCCTGGATACCATGGGAGGCGGCAACCTCAGCCTGCAGGTACATCCCACCAACGAGTTCTTCCAGCGCGAGTTCGGCATGCCCTATACGCAGGACGAGAGCTACTACCTGCTGGATGCCGGCGAGGATGCTGTGGTCTATCTGGGACTCAAGGAAGATATTGATGAGCGTCAGATGATAAAAGACCTGCGGGCAGCCCAGCGGGGCGAAATCTGCTTCCCCGCCGAGCAGTACGTGAACAAGTTCCCCGCCAAGAAGCACGACCATTACTTGATTCCTGCGGGTACTATCCATTGCAGTGGACACGATAGCATGGTGTTGGAAATCAGCAGTACGCCCAGCATCTTCACCTTCAAGCTATGGGACTGGAACCGTCTGGGCTTGGACGGCAAGCCCCGCCCCATCAATGTAGAGCGCGGCAAGCACGTTATCCAGTGGAACCGCACCACCGAGTGGGTGAACCGGAATATCCGCAACCACTTCGAGGTGCTACACGAGGAGGACGGCATCATGGAGGAGCGTACCGGCCTGCATCCCAATGAGTTCATCGAGACCCGCCGCCATACCTTCACCAAAACTGTAGAGCACAATACCAACGGAGGCGTGAACGTGCTGAACCTGGTGGACGGCTACGAGGCCGTGGTGGAAAGCCCCGAAGGTAAGTTCGAACCCTTCACCGTTCATTATGCCGAGACATTCATCATCCCCGCCTGCATCGGCCGCTATACCATTACTCCTGTGGGTGATGAGGAATGCAAGACCATTAAGGCATACATTAGATAATAGCAGAAAACATTAACTGATAAAACCTGACATTATGACTAACGACAAGAAGATTGTGCTGACGCTGGATGCCGGCGGAACGAACTTTGTGTTCTCAGCCATTTGCGACAACGAGGAGATTGTGGAGCCTGTACACCTGAAGGCGGTGACAACTGATACGGAGGGGTGCCTGGCAACATTAGTACAGGGCTTTACTACGGTAAAGGAGAAGTTGGATGTGGAGCCCGTGGCCATCAGTTTTGCCTTCCCCGGCCCTGCCGACTATGAGCATGGCGTGATTGGCGACCTGCCCAATTTCCCCTCTTTCCGTGGCGGTGTGCCCCTGGGACCGTACCTGGAGAGTGTGTTCGGTATTCCCGTTTTTGTGAATAATGACGGCAATCTGTTTGCCTACGGCGAGGCATTGGCCGGAGCCCTTCCACGTGTGAACAAAGCCTTGGAGGAGAGCGGCTGCAAGCGTCGTTATAAGAATATGATAGGTATCACGCTGGGTACCGGCTTCGGTTGCGGTGTGGTAATTGACAAGGTGCTGCTGACTGGCGATAACGGTTGCGGTGGTGATGTGTGGTGTATGCGCAATGGCATGTATCCCTTTGTGATTGCCGAGGAGAGCGTCAGCATCCGTGCTGTCCGCAGAGTGTATGCCGAGATGTCGCACGAGCCTGTTGGCGACCTTACTCCCAAGGATATCGGTGATATTGCTAACGGTACCCGTCCTGGTAATA
The DNA here is from genome assembly GCA_946619915.1 of uncultured Prevotellaceae bacterium. Taxonomy (GTDB): domain Bacteria; phylum Bacteroidota; class Bacteroidia; order Bacteroidales; family Bacteroidaceae; genus Physcousia. Next base: position 117,173 of record CAMOMP010000001.1, read on the forward strand.
TGAAGGCTGCTCAGGAGAGCTTCCGCCAGTTGGGACAGGTAACAGCCGCTGCTTTGGTGAACGTGCTGAACATCGTGGATGGTATTGTGGTAATAGGCGGTGGCCTGTCTCATAACGCCAAGTGGATTTTGCCTGGCATGATGGAGGAATTTGCTCGTCCTGCTGGAACATTCACAGGCAATCTGCTTCCCACCCTCCAAAGCGAGGTTTACAACTTCGAGAATCCCCAGCAGCGTTCAGCCTTCCTTGAGGACAAGGACATCTATGTTAATGTTCCCCATACCGACCAGAAGGTTCTCTACTGTGCTCAGCGTAAGGTCGCCGTTTGCGTTTCCGAGTTGGGAGCCAGCAAGGCCATTAACCTGGGTGCCTACAACTTTGCATTAAATCAGTTAAAAAAGTGAGGCTTTAGGTTTTAGACCTTAGGCTTTAGACTCTAGACTTTAGACATAATAATATTCAATATTCAATGAAAATTAAAAAACCATTCTTGTTGCTTGCTTGCGCCATAGGCGCCTTGGTAAGTTGTGATGACCCTGAGACTATTCCGCAGGTTTACTCTCAGTATGTGGAACCGCGTATTGGTACGGCTCATTGCCGTTACTTTCACTTCGCCCCTGGTGCTATGCCCTTCGGTATGGCCAAGCCCGGGCCCAGCACCAACGGCCACTTGGGCAACAAGGATGGTTGGGAGGCAACAGGCTACGACTACCGCGACAGCTCTATCGAGGGCTTCCCCTGCACTCACGAGTTTCAGGTGGGAGGCATCGTGCTGATGCCTACCTGCGGAGCGCTGAAGACTGTTCCCGGAGCCGTTGATTCCGAGGGCGAGGGCTATCGCTCTAAGTTCTCGCACGACCAGGAGGAGGCCACAGCAGGCTATTACTCCGTTTATCTTCAGGACTATGGTATTACTGCCGAGGTAACCGCCACCCAGCGTGTGGCCTTCCAGCGTTATACCTACCCCAAGTCGGAAGAGAGCCGTATTCTCTTCGACATCGGTAACCGTTCTGGCGAAAGTGGAGCCGTAAAGGATGCTTACGTAGAGGTTTGCGAGGATGGCAAGACCATAGAGGGTTATGTGATAACCCTTCCCGAGTACGTCAAGAAGTACCAACCTGGCGCTCAGGTGCCTATCTACTTCTCGGCAGTTCTGGATAAGGAGATTGCTTCTGTGGGCGCTTTCAACGGGACTGATGTCCGCGAGGGTGAGCGGGAAGCTACAGGTCCTGGTGCCGGCGTATATGTAACCTTCCCCACCGAGGAGGGCGAGAAGGTGACGGCAGCTGTGGGCATCTCTTATACCTCAGTTGAAAATGCCCGCCTGAACCGCGAGACAGAGGCCAAGGATATGACTTTCGATGAGGCCAGGAATCAATGCGATGAGGCTTGGCAGGAGATGCTGGGGCGCATAGACGTCAGGTTTGCCAAGGATGATGATATGAAGAAGTTCTATACGGGCCTCTATCATGCCATCCTGGGCCGCGGTTTGTGTAGCGACGTGAACGGAGCCTATCCCCGTCACGATGGCGGCATCGGTCAGCTGGAACTGAAGGACGGAAAGCCCGTACATAACATGTACAACACGGATGCCTTCTGGGGTGGCCAGTGGAACCTGGGTCAGCTGTGGATCTTGGCTTATCCAGAATATACATCCGACTATATCAGCAGCCACCTGCAAGTCTATAAGGATGCCGGTTGGATGGGTGACGGTCTGGCCAACAGCCGTTACGTTTCGGGCGTGGGAACTAACCAGTTGCCGCTCATCATCAATGCTGCTTACCAATGCGGTATCCGCGACTTCGATGTTGAACTGGCTTACGAGGCCTGTAAGAAGAACGAGCTGGACGGCGACAATCGTCCCTTCGGAGCCGGCAAGTCGGACACCAAGGAATTTGTGCAGTATGGCTATGTGCCTCACGTAGAGGATGCCGACGGCCCAGCCGAGAAGTTCCGCTTCTCAGCTTCCCACACCCTGGAGTATGCCTTTACCTCATGGGCAACCGCTCAGTTGGCCAAGGCGCTGGGCAAGCCCGAATACGACCAGTTGATGAACCTCTCTAAGGCATGGGAGCGCATCTATGACGACCAGGAGAACTTCATGCACCCCAAGGATGCCGAGGGCAACTTCATTCCCAACTTCGACCCCATGGAGGTATGGCGTGGATTCCAGGAAGGCAACGCCTGGCAATATACCTTCTATGTTCCCCACGATGCCAAAGCCCTTGTAGCCAAGGTAGGCGAGGAGGAATTTAACGCCCGCTTGGACAGCATCTTCACCCTTTCTCAGCCCAAGATTTTCAGCGGCGGAACAGAGGTGGGAGCCTTTGCCGGACTCCGTACCCTCTACAACCAAGGCAACCAACCTTGCCTGCATATCTCATGGCTCTTCAACGAGGCCAACCGCCCCTCAAAGACGCAGAAGTGGGTACGTGCCATCCTTGACGAGTTCTATGGAACCGACGGTATTCACGGCTATGGCTACGGTCAGGACGAAGACCAGGGCCAACTGGGTGCCTGGTACGTTATCTCCAGCATGGGCCTGTTTAGCGTGACGGGTTTGAACGACATCAACCCCACGTTCTCTCTGGGCAGTCCGCTTTTCAACAGGATTGTTATCCGCCTGAGCGACAAGTACTATTCCGGCAAGAACTTCGTTATCCAGACTTATGAGTCAAGGAAGAATATGCCTGCCGAGGATGAGATATACGTGCAGGAGTATCGCTTGAATGGCAAGAAGCTCACTGATCCCCACATCTCCTTCGCTGATGTGGTGAAGGGCGGCAAGCTGCAGATTAAGATGGGTAAGGAGCCCGTGGACTCTTATGAATAATAAAAAGCTGATTCCCGTTATGCTGTGCTTCTTTGCCATGGGGTTTGTGGACCTTGTGGGAATAGCCAGCAATTATGTGAAGGCCGACCTTGATCTCAGCGATTCTATGGCCAATACCCTGCCTTCGCTTGTATTCCTTTGGTTCCTAATCTTCAGCATTCCCACCAGTCTGCTGATGAACAAGATAGGGCGTAAGAATACCGTGATGCTCAGCCTCGTCATGACGCTGGCAGCTATGGTGATTCCCGTCTTTACGCTTGACTTCGGTATGCTGCTTGTTTCCTTCTCCCTGCTGGGAATAGGAAACGCCATTATGCAGACATCGCTCAACCCGCTGGTGGACAGCGTGATGAAGGGCGGTGCCTCGGCCAGCACGCTGACCTTCGGGCAGTTCATCAAGAGTATTGCCTCCTTCCTGGCTCCCATTATCGCCTCTTGGGGCGCTACCACCAATGCGTTCGGTTTTGGCTGGAGGGTGCTCTATCCTATCTACTTGGGCGTGGGCATACTGGCTACCCTGCTGCTCTTCGGAACAGAGACCCCCTCTGACTCCCCCGTGGAGGGGGAGGAAAACAAACTGCCTGTAGGAGAGCAGTTTGCTGGATGTTTTACTTTGCTCAGGAATCCTTTTGTGCTCCTTTGCTTCTTGGCTATTGTATGCCACGTGGGAATCGATGTGGGTACCAGTGTTACGGCTCCCAAGATTCTGATGGAGAGATTGGGAATCACGCTCAACGATGCAGCCTATATCGCTACGGTTTACTTTGTTGCCAAGGCCGCAGGAAGTTTCAGCGGTAGTTTCATCATGAAGTTCCTGAAGGACTGGACTTTTCTACTCCTTAGCGTCCTTATGATGGTTGTAGCTGTCTTTGGCCTGCTGTTTGGTAAGGATAGTACCGTTATCTACGCAAGTGTTGCGCTTATGGGTTATGGAAATGGAAATCCCTTCAGCATCATCTTTGCCCGTTCCTTGGCTGCTGTGCCCGACAAGAAGAATGAAGTTAGCGGACTCCTTATCATGGGTATCTGCGGCGGAGCAGTCTTTCCTATGTTTATGGGAGCTGCCAGCGATGCGGTAGGTGCTCAGTCGGGGGCGGTCCTTGCCCTTTCTGTTGGTATCCTTTACCTGTTATTCTTCTGGATGATGGGCTTAAGAATTAGAAGATAAAAAGCGAGACTATTTCTTCTTTCGTCTGTTAACGTTGGGTAGTGTGCGTTGTAATTGCATGGTGTTGCCCATGAGCTTTTGAACGGCATCTTTAAGATAGATGTTTGTGTTCTTTTCTTGCTCTGTGACCTCTGTATCGTACTTGGATTTGTTGGTTGACCAGAAGGTTGTGTCCTTAAAGACCACGCGTTCCTCTTCCTTTGTACGTTTTACGATGTTGTTGGCAACCCATAGCGTTGAGTCGAATCCTGCCATGTCTATGGCGTGAATCATGTTCTTTCCCACCCGGACGGAGTTCTTGAATTGTAGCTTCTTGTCGCCTAAATTATAGAGTAGTTGACGGATCTTTACGCTATCTTTGGTGATAACATCCGACATATTGGAGATTTCGGTAAAACCATGGTCGTGACGATAATCTACGTGCATGGTGTAGTTTACGCTTGTGTATAGATATTTATCGCGTGCTTGATCGTAAAGTACTATCTGCAGACCATGCATCTGACCATCGAAACGAAGCAGGCGGCATCGCTTGCGGTCAACGTAGAGTGTGCCGTCTAGAACGGGATGTGATATGATGGCAGGATGGGCAGAAAAACGTATCTTATTGATTTCTGTTCCGTCTTCTTCGGTTAATTTCACACACGAAATGTCGTAAACGTCTTTTATTCTGTGGAATGCGAAGTCGGCAGGAACAAAGGCGTTACCCCAGATGTCGTAATTGACCAGAACAGGCGATAGGCGCAGGAAGACGTGAAGGTTGGTTCTGCCAAGACCGGTTAAACTGGGACCGCTGACTTTTCCATCCTGTAGCTGGCCTCGACTTCCGCTGTGGAAGATGATGTCGCGAATCTGCACGCACGACTTTGCACTCATGAAGGCTTCTGCCAATTCGTCTGTCCCCGGATATTTAATGGCCATACGGAAGAAATACTGACTCTCAGCTTTCTTATGTTTTTTGGCCTCGCGTTGCATCTTTTCTACCAGTTTGTAGATAAGGTTATCTCCTCGAGTAATGGTAACCTCATTAAGCATGGTAGAGACGGATTCCATACGGATGACGGAAGGTAGTTTCGATGCCTGGAAGGTGATGCGTTTGTAACCTATGCATGTGATACGAACGGTCTCGGAAGGAAGACATTGCAGGCAGAACTCGCCCTCGTCGTTGCTGATGGTTCCGCAGTTGGGAGATACATATACGCTGGCATATTGTATGGGCTCTCCTGTGTCAGCATCCAGAATAATAGCGCCTACGGAGTCAAGCTTCTCCTGAGCAAGGATGAGGCCTGAAAGTGTTAATAATAATATGGAAAGAATATATTTCATCAATTCGCAATTAAAAAGTGATCGAGATGTTGAAATGTCGAGATATCGAATCCCGAAATGTCGAAATATTTTTCATTTTTTGTCTCTAATCTCTAATCTTTACACTCTAATCTCTACACTCTAAACTCTTATCTCTCACCTATCCTCTGGATAGCTGATTCCTGTTAGTATCTTGCCAGCAGGTGTGATTCCCTCAGCACTTACGGTAATGCTGGTTGAGTTACTGTTGTTCCAAAGGGTGATGTCGGCACGTCCTTTCTCGTCCAGCTCGAGATTTGGGTTCCAATAGAGCGTACGCCTATAATCATGTGTGTCGGGCAGCGGGCGGTTACGATAACAGGGATTGTAAAACTCTTCGCTTATATCATAGCCTTGCAGAACAAAATGTCGATCGCGATAGGTCAAGCGTTTGCCTTTTGTTAGCAAGTTGTATCCTACATCTACTGTAGGCTGGTCGGTTCCCATATATCGTTTGTTTCCCTCCATGCGAGGTGCATAGTCGGTGATAATCTTAACAGATTCCAGCGAGTGCAGGTAATCCAAACTCTTGGTCTTCTCGTCTAATCCGGTATAGGAGTAAGCAGCGGTGTTAGTGGTACTCCAACCATGACCAGAGGCGTATTGTAATAGGGGAGCCCCATAATACATGGGTCTTTTATAATATGGCCAGTCTCTGAATTTCTGTCTTACAGTCTCCAGGTATGTCGTGTATCCTCGATACATATTCATGTCTCCCACCAACAGATGTACAGCCCAACTGGAAAAATGATTCTTCCCGGCATACCATCCTGGAGTGAGACCTGCATCCACGCACTCGTTGAATGTTTGGTACGCATCGCGTACTATGGCGGGGTGAGAATCATCATACGGGCGCAGTCCGCCACGCCTGCTAATTGTAACTGTTGCCAGTGTGCGTCCCTCTCGGAGGCTGGGCATCAAGGCAGTTCCCTTCCTTGGTGGTGCCACGTGGGTGTGATAATAGCTAAATGGCTTACAGAATCGAGGATAGTAAGGTGTCAGGCGGACATAGAATTCGGGATAGTCGGTCTCGGATGCCTTTACCCATTGATGCTCCAAACTGGGGACAGGCTTGCCTTTCTTCAGCAGTTTCTCCCGCTTACGGAGTAAACGGCGCCCTTTTCGGGTGGTAGATAGCGGTTCATCCCATTTGGTGGTGTCTGAGGCTGCCAAATCCAGTGTACATTGGTTATAGAAGGCGGGGAATTCCAATACGAACCTTCCTTTATGGGTGGTGAGTTCGCCATAGACGCTTTCTACGCCTATATCGGTTGGCTTATGGTATTCGGCATGTACGCGGACTTCGCGACGTAGGTTGCCCTCGTCGTAGTAGTTGCGTCCGTCGAATGTGCCCGACTCATTATCCTTCAGAAGAAAGCTATAGACATTGTGCTTGTCGCGTGCTTCGCCTGCATTTCCCAACAAGGGGATGGTACCTTGTAGCTTAGGGTTCTTGCTTAGCGAGAACCCTTCTCCTCCCTTGGGTCGGGCGAAGCCGTAGGTCTTGACTTTCTGTTCTGTATCATAATCATAATATCCTCGTCTATTAGGATCTTCGTTTTCTCCCCAACCGTCAATGCCTTCGCGTCCGATGGGCTCATAATGGTAAACGGCGCCAAAGTAAATGGGCGTTTTCTCGAATGGATGATTGATGCGGAAGATGCCTGGGGTGGCCATCGTTATCCAGTTGTGACGCCTCCATCCTTGTACCATTAGCAGGAGGTCGAGGTGGCGGCGGTGTGTCTCGTCGTCTTTCTCGAAATAATAATGAGGCTGTTCCACAAAACCGCGAATCTGGCTGCATAGCAACATTTCGGTTAGCATGTTGCTGCTATCGTATAGATATTCTGATGTAGCCGCGTCTCTGACGGCCAGCGAGATGGTTGAACCTGCGGCTAAAGGATTCTCGACGGAGAGATGGATGGAGTCGAAAGGCTCGTATAAGGGTTGTATGCCGGAGAAATGTACAGCCGAAGCTTTCAGGTCCTGTGGATGAAGGATGAAGCAGAGACGGTCGCTGTACACACGTCCCTGTGCGTTGTAAACCGTTATCTGTGCAACACCGGTAGGAAGGGAGTCTGTTGGGATGCTGATTTGAGTATCCTGTGCGCGGAACTTCTGGAAGTGATGCAAAGCTCCTCCTACGGTTACGGTAACGCCCAATGTTTCGTTAGCAGCCTCGCCACGAGGTTGTAATGTAAGTAACAACTGATGTTCCGTGACATCTGCACGAACAGCACATCCGTGTTTCTCGGCTTTGGGCATACGTTGACGGATTACTTGATTGTCGTCGGTGGTAAAGACGGCTGTGTAGATGACACCAGGTTCATAGTCGAATTCCAAAGTGCCGCGCCCTCTGTTCTCTGTCCGTTGCTCCTGCAGGAGTTCTCCGCCTCTTCCGTACAAGCGCATGATACCCGAGGTATGCTCGCCGTCGGCTTCGTTGGCTTCAAAAGCTACGCGTGCATGTGTACCTTCTACTATCACACCGCCTTCGGGGTATAGTTTCACAACGGGAGACGCCTTTTTGGCTTTTGTTCGGAAGTAGCGCATGAGAGGCCGTTCTGTCATGTCGTGGATAAAAAGGCCAGGCTTAGAAGGCTTGTCGTAGACAGGGAAAATGCGGCTGTATAGTTTCTCGTAGTCGCGGAAGAACTCCTTGGCCATCTTTTTGTTGAAGAACCATTGTTCTGCTGGCCATGTATGTGGATGTTGATACTCACCCCAGTTGAGTTGCCAGCGTGTGTAGGCGCGTAGTTCGTAGAAGCCGCCGTAGAGCGAATCGTTGAGAACAAAGGAGCCTGTACCTTGTCCGTCCTTCAGTTTTACCAGATGACGTTCCAGCATGTAGCCTTCTTGATTCCACAGCTCGGTGTATAGCAACTGGCTGAGGTTGGTTAGTTTTCCTGTATCACTCCGACGGACGTAAGCCTTGAAGAAAAGCGTATCTCCTGCAAAGTAGCAGGTGTTGTCCATGTGAACAAATACTTCTTCTTGGGGTATGTTCTTCCCGAAGAGTTCGAGGTGGTTCTTCCAACCTTCCAGAGAAGAGGGGAGGGCAGGTGCCTCCTTGCTGTCTTGGAAGAGGTCTGTGAAGTTCCATTGCAGGCTATCCGCTTCATCGGCATGAGCGTGGGAGAGGGCTGTCAGGACAAGTAAAAAGAATAGAGCCCCTCTTTTCACTCTCCTAAGGGGAAAAACTTTAGATAATGATGAAATGGGGAAGTATGTTGTTTTCATTTTTCTGGTTGTTTTTTCTGGAAATACTGTTTTATCTGCTTCAGGCTGGCTTTACCCTCGATGTAGATGAGGGTGAGGGCCTGTCCGTTGTTTCTGTAGAGGATGTAAGAATGCATACCTTTGCGCTGTGGCAACTCGTAGAAGCTGTGCGCTGAGGTTTCTTCTTGGGTTATAGCCTGTGCAGCATCTGTCTGAACTAATGACGTGATGCGCTGACGATCGGCAGCTGATGGATTCTTGATTTCCAGACTGTGGAAGAGACTTAGGTGGAAGTCTTTCAGCCTTTTGCCGCTCATCACCACTTCAGTGGCGTTTTTCTTTATTGCCAGTTCGTCGAAAGCAGCCTGAATGGCCAGTCCCTTCTGGGCCCACAAGAAGGGATGTGAGCTCAGTAATAGCAATATGACTGTGAGTAACTTTTTCATGGCTCTTTACGGGTTGGTGGGTGAAAACATTTCGGCCAGTTGCTGTTCCATCAACTGGGTTGCATCGGCTTCGACGGTCTGACCGGCAATGCGCACGCTGCTGATGTCCTGCTGCTGGTATTGGTGCCAGCCAAGGAATACTATGGCGCTTAGGCAGGCGGCAACGGCCAGCGCACGGAGGAAATATCCGGTGCGTGGGGGCTGCTGGGTCTTACAGACATCCAGGTAGGAGAGTGTGGCCCTAATCTCGTCGAAACGGGCATCCTGAGACTGGCTGGTACAAAGGAAACTACGCAGCTTCCTTTCCTCCTCCTCGGTGGTTTCTGCCAGGAAGTAACGTTCTGTCATTTCTTCCCAATAAGATAAGTCGTGCTGTGTCATTTCTTTGTTTTTTTATATGTTTCTCTGATTATGTTTCGAGCTCTGCTCAACTGCATCCTGACGGCGGCTTCCTGCATTCCCAGCGTATGGGCTATTTCCTTGTACGTCTCGTCGTTGATGTCGTGCCGTGTAAGGATGTCTTTTTGCAGCGGTGTCAACTGGGTCTCTATCAGCGTTTTAACCTGCAGGAAGGTTTCCTTTGCATCTGTGTCGGGTGGCGACTGAACGAGGTTCGTTTTTTCGAGCGATGTCTGCGGATGGCGGTTCTCTTCGCGCCAGAGACTTATTTGCCGATTGCGTACCGCAGTCCTGAGCAGTTTCTCGCCTTCCGCTTCTGTTGCAGGGTCGTATTGGCCAGCCCAGAGCTGACAGAAGGCATCGTTGAGAGCATCTTCACCTGAATGCAGGATACCGAATTGCAACCTCTGCTGCAACTTCTGGTAGGCTATTGTCAAGTAGTTCTTGCTCATCTTCTGCATGCTCTTCACTTTAGTAACGCACAACTTTTCTATTTGTAACAGAAAAGTGATTATTTTTTTCTGAAAATTGTCCCAAAGGTATGTTTTTCCTTATAAAATTTACTACTACACGTGGGAAAAATTACAGCCACGTGAGGAAAAGAATATTTTCGGGTAATATTTTGGATGGAATACATCTTTTTTCATAAATTTGCGGGCAGATTATGAAGTATATCACTTTACCAAAATCATTGGAGGGAGACACACACCTTTCGTTCTATTTGGCCATGGAGGAGTATGTGGCACGTAACATAGACGAGCCGGATTGCTTCTTTATGTGGCAGGTGGAGCCTACCGTTATATTCGGAAGGAATCAGGTTATGCAGAACGAGGTGAATGTACCTTACTGCCGTGAGCATGGTATAGAGATTTTCAGACGCAAGAGCGGCGGCGGTTGCGTCTATGCCGACAAGGACAACATTATGCTTTCCTTTATCACCCGAGGCGACAATGTGCCGTTTACGTTCAACCGCTTCATGACCATGGTGATCTTTGTGTTGCAGCAGCTGGGCGTTGAGGCGGCAGGAACTACGCACAACGATGTGATGATTGGCGACCGCAAGGTTTGCGGAACAGCCTTCTATCAATTGCCAGGACGCAGCATTGTGCATAGTACGATGCTTTACGATACGAATATGGAGCATATGTTGAACGCCATCACTCCATCGGCTGAGAAACTGAAGAAGAATGGTGTGGAGAGCGTGCGTCAGCGCATCACGTTCCTGAAGGAGCACATCAGCCTGAACATAGAGGAACTGAAGGCGTTTATACGCCGGACGCTCTGTGAGGGGGAGCTGCAACTGACAGATGCCGATGTGGAGGGTATCCGCAAGATTGAGCAGGAGTACCTGAACAAGGAGTTCATTCAGCGGATGTAAGGGAGCCCGGCGGGGGCGGTTAAAAGATTAAAAGGTTAAAAACCCTCAACCGTAAACTAACAATTCGTTAACTGAAATAAAAACCTTAAATAGTAACAATAAATAATGAAGAGAACTTGTCTTTATGAAAAGCATGTGGCACTGGGTGCCCTGATTTCGCCTTTCGGCGGTTTTGAGATGCCTATACAGTATGCTGGCATCACCCCCGAGCATATGGCTGTACGCGAGAAAGTAGGTGTCTTCGACGTATCTCACATGGGTGAGGTTACGGTGAAGGGTAAGGATGCCGAGCGTTATGTTCAGCATATCTTTACCAACGACATCGCAGGCGCGCCTGTGGGTAAGATATACTATGGTATGATGTGCTACGAGAACGGTGGTACGGTCGATGACCTGCTGGTGTACAAGATGGGCGAGAATGACTTCTTTCTGGTTATCAACGCCGCCAACATAGATAAGGACTGGGAGTGGATGCAGGAGAATGCCAAAGGCTTCGACATAGACCTGCAGAACCGTAGCGAGTTCTACGGGCAGATTGCCGTTCAGGGACCGGATGCAGAGAAGACAGTTGAGCAGGTTCTGGGGCTGAAATGCTCGGAGCTGACGTTCTATACCGTTAAGACCATTGGCGATGTGATTGTCAGCCGTACAGGCTATACGGGCGAGGACGGATTTGAGATCTATGCCTCTCATGCCTATATTCAGGAGTGTTGGGACAAGCTGATAGCAGCCGGTGTTCAGCCTTGCGGTCTGGGTTGCCGTGACACGCTCCGCTTTGAGGTGGGTCTGCCCTTGTATGGCGACGAGTTGTCGGCAGATATTACTCCCATTATGGCAGGATTAGGCATCTTCGTGAAGTTGGACAAGCAGGAGTTTATCGGCAAGGAGGCTTTGGCTAAGCAGAAGACTGAGGGACCTGCAAAGAAGATTGTGGGCATAGAACTGGCAGACAAGGCTATCCCCCGCCACGGCTATCCTGTACTGAACATGCAGGGAGAGACCATTGGAGAGGTGACTACGGGTTATCATACGCTTTCCACAGACAAGAGCGTATGCATGGCACTCATTGATGCCCAGTATGCTAAGTTGGATACCGAGGTGCAGATTCAGATTCGCAAGAAGGTGTTCCCCGGCAAGACAGTAAAGAAACAATTCTATAACAAGAGTTACAAGAAGTAAAAGCCCCCCCCATCCCCTTTTAGGGGATGAATATTCTAATTCAAAATTTATAAATTCAAAATTCAAAATTGGGAATCCTGAGGACTCAAGAACTCAAGAACTCAAGAACTCAAAAACTCAAGAATTCAAAAAACTAATAATCTCAATATTATGGCAACAGTAATTGAAGGACTCTACTATAGCGAGTCACACGAGTATGTAAAGGTAGAAGGTAACGTTGGTTACATTGGTATTACGGATTATGCTCAGCATGCATTGGGTAACGTGGTTTATGTGGACCTGCCCGATGTAGATGATGAGGTAACAGCAGGTGAGGAATTTGGCGCAGTAGAGAGTGTAAAGGCTGCCAGCGATATCATTTCACCTGTTAGCGGAACTATCATAGAGGTTAACGAGGCGCTGGACGATGAGCCCGAACTGCTGAACAAGGATGCTTTCGGAAACTGGATTATCAAGGTTGAACTCTCTGACAAGAGCGAACTGGATGGCCTGATGGATGCCAAGGCATACGAGGCATTTTGTGAAAATTCATAATTCACAATTCATAATTCATAATAGAGAATAATGTTTAAATACTTTCCTCATACCGATGCCGACCTTCAGGCGATGTTCCAGAAGGTGGGCATCAAGAGTCTTGACGACCTCTACGCCGAGGTTCCCGAGCAGATTCGCTTCCGTGGCGAATACCAACTGCCCGAGGAGATGAGCGAGATTGAGGTTCGTCAACTCTTCGACAAGCTGGGCGCTCAGAACAAGCAACTTACTTGCTTTGCCGGTGCCGGTGTCTATGACCATTATACCCCAAGTGCTATTCCTCAGTTGCTTAGCCGTTCTGAGTTCCTGACCAGCTATACACCCTATCAGGCTGAGATTTCTCAGGGTACGTTGCATTATATCTTTGAGTATCAAAGTATGATGGCAGAACTGACTGGGATGGACATCAGCAATGCCTCGATGTACGACGGAAGCACAGCTACTGCCGAGGCTGTGATGATGGCTGTGGCAGCAGGTAAGAAGCAGAATAAGGTGCTGGTGAGTGAGACTATCGACCCCAAGGTGCTGGCCGTCGTTAAGACGTATGCTCACTTCCATGGCATAAAGATAGAGATGATTCCTGCCAAGGAGGGCGTAACCGATCTCTCATCTCTCAACTCCCAACTCTCAACTGACGTTGCCGGCGTGCTGGTACAGCAACCTAACTTCTACGGTATCGTAGAGGATTACGGGGGCTTTGCCGATGCTTGCCACAATCAGAAGGCACTCTTCATCATGAACAGCGTGGCTGCTGACTTGGCTGTCCTGAAGACTCCTGGCGAGTGGGGCGCAGACATTGCAGTAGGTGATGGCCAAAGCCTGGGTATCCCCATGCAGTGGGGCGGTCCTTACGTGGGTTATATGTGCTGCACAGAGAAGCTCATCCGTAAGATGCCGGGGCGTATCGTCGGCATGACACAGGATAATCGCGGCCAGCGTGCCTTCGTGCTTACGCTGCAGGCTCGTGAACAGCACATCCGTCGTCAGAAGGCTACCAGCAACATCTGCTCTAACCAGAGCCTGATGGCATTATGGACAACTGTTTATATGTCCCTTATGGGTAAGCAGGGCTTGAAGGAAGCTGCTGAGCTTTCATACGCTGGAGCACATTACCTGTGCGACGAGCTGCTGAAGACTGGCAAGTTCAACCTTGTCTATAATCAGCCGTTCTTTAACGAGTTCGTGGTTCGCTATAACGGAGATGTTGATGCTTTGCAGAAGCGTCTTGTCGAAAACGGCATCTTTGGCGGTGTCAAATTGGATGCCGACAAGTTGATGTTTGCCGTTACCGAGAAGCGTACGAAGGAGGAAGTTGATAACCTTGTAAAGATTGCTGCCTTATGAATAACAGATTATACGGAAATTTGATTTTCGAGCTATCGCAAGAGGGAAGAAGCGGTTATTCTCTTCCTAAGAATCGTTTTGGCAGCTATAGCGTTCCTGCACAACTTTGCAGAAAGGAAGATGCTGCGCTGCCCGAGTGCGACGAGATGACGGTGGTTCGCCACTATACCAACCTGAGTGCCAATAACTTTGGCGTTGACAACGGGTTCTATCCATTGGGCTCTTGTACCATGAAGTACAATCCCAAGATTAACGAGGAGGTGGCTGCATTGCCGCAGTTTGCCAACCTGCATCCCCTTCAGCCCGCAGAAACTACGCAGGGTGCCGAGGAGGTTTGCAAGCAGTTGTGTAAATCGCTCTGCGAACTGACGGGTCTGTATGCCTTCACATTGAAACCCTTTGCCGGAGCTCATGGTGAGCTTACAGGTCTGATGGTTATCAAGAAGTACCACGAGAGCAGGGGCGATGAGGCTCGCCGTCTAGTTATAGTACCTGATTCTGCCCACGGAACCAATCCTGCCAGTGCTGCTGTATGTGGTCTGGATATCGTAGAGGTGAAGTCGCTGAGCGACGGCACCGTAGATGTCGAGGCGCTGAAGGAACTATTGGCTCAGCACGGTTCAGAAATTGCTGCTATGATGATGACCAACCCCAATACGTTGGGACTCTTTGAAAAGCAGATTCCTGAGATTGAGAAACTGGTACATGCCGCCGGTGGTCTGATGTACTATGATGGTGCCAATCTGAATCCCATGTTGGGTGCTGCCCGCCCTGGTGATATGGGCTTTGATGTTATGCATATCAATCTTCATAAGACCTTCTCAACTCCTCACGGAGGTGGCGGACCAGGTGCTGGACCTGTTGGTGTAAGAAAAGGCTTGGAGCCTTTCTTCCCCGAGGTTTCACCCTATCACGGCAACTTTGCGGTAGCTATGCGCGCGTACGCGTACATTCTCTCATTGGGTCGCGAGAACATTAAGCTGGTAGGTCCCTTGGCAACATTGAACGCCAACTATATCAAGGAAAGTTTGAAGGATGTTTACGAGTTGCCCATCGACGGATTATGCAAGCATGAGTTTGTCTTTGATGGTCTGAAGGATAAGAGTACTGGCGTTACTACCATGGATGTGGCCAAGCGTCTGCTGGATTATGGCTATCATGCTCCCACCATCTATTTCCCCTTGCTTTTCCACGAGAGTTTGATGATAGAGCCGACGGAGAACGAGTCTAAGGAAACCATCGACGGCTTTATTGGCGTGATGCGTAAGATTGCCGAGGAGGCCAAGGAGAATCCTGATGAGGTTAAATCAGCTCCTCACCTTACGCCCATTGGTCGTGTAGATGACGTGCTGGCTGCCAAGCATCCTATTGTAACATACCGTCAGCTTAAAGCGGAAGCGTAAGGTTCAATATTCAATGTTCAATGTTCAATGAATAACACTGATTTGATTATCATCGGTGCGGGCCCTGGTGGGTACCGCGCCGCTGAATATGCTGCCAAGCAGGGCCTGAAGGTGGTTATCTTTGAAGGCTCGGAGGTGGGTGGAACCTGTCTGAATGTGGGTTGTATCCCCACCAAGACATACGTTCATTCTGCCTCATTCGATGAGGCTCGCGAACGAATGGCTGCCGTGGTTCCCCAACTGCGTGCTGGTGTCGAGGGCATCCTCTCGAACCCCAACATTACATTGGTACGTGAGAAAGCCCAATTTATAGATGCTCATACAGTAGAAGCCTCGCCCTCGGGAGAGGTTTGGAGAGGGGACCATGTTATTATTGCCACAGGCTCAGACAGTAAGGCTATTCCCGTTCCTGGCATCAACAGCCCAGAGGTTGTTGATTCTACAGGTCTTCTGAATCTGGATACCCTGCCCAAGCGTCTCTGCATCATTGGTGCAGGCGTGATAGGTATGGAGTTTGCCAGTGTGTTCCATCGTTTTGGTTCCGAAGTGACCGTTGTTGAGTTCCTGAAGGAATGCCTCCCTGCCCTTGACGGCGATATTGCCAAGCGTTTGCGCAAGCAGATGGAGAAGGATGGAATTACCTTCAAGATGGGAGCAGGTGTAAAAAGCCTCACTCCAGGAGAGGGAGGAGTGAATGTTGTTTTTGAACAAAAGGGTAAAGAGGATTCTGTAGAAGCAGATGTCGTGTTAGTGGCAACAGGTAGGAAGCCTCGTACCGAGGGGCTGAACGTAGAGGCTGCCGGCATCACATTGGCTCCTAATGGCAGTATCCCCGTCGATGAGAATTTCTGCCTCTCAACTCTCAACTCTCAACTCTCAACTGTATATGCCATTGGCGATGTGAATGGTAAGCAAATGTTGGCTCATGCCGCAGAAATGCAGGCCATAAGAGCTGTGAACCACATACTGGGTAAGAACGATAGCATCTGCTTCGACATCATGCCTGCTGCTATTTTCACGACGCCGGAGGCTGCATGTGTAGGTGCCTCCGAAGATCAGTTGAAGGAGCTGGGTGTGGAATATGAGTGTCGTAAGGCTTTCTATCGCGCCAACGGAAAGGCATTGGCTATGAACGAGTCGGAGGGGCTGCTGAAATTGTTCAGCGAGCCTAATGCTGGTAAGATTCTTGGCTGTCATGTCTTTGGCGCTCATAGTGCTGACCTCGCACAGGAGGCTAGCGTGCTAATGTGTCTTGGTTCCACCGTAGAGCAGCTGCGTGATATGGTGCATATTCATCCTACGCTTAGCGAGATTCTTTTTACAGCAGCCGAAGCATAAACATTTTATACAATATGATAAGAAAATTATCTATCGCACTTCTCCTTTGTGCCGTCACTACAACCTGGGCTTCTGCGCAGGATGTGTTGGATAATGTAAATCTGTACATTGGTACGGCAAACGACTACGGACAGATGTCTCCGGGTGCATGTATGCCGTATAGCCAGATTCAGGTTTGCCCCGACAGTAAGCCTCGTCAGCACCCCGGTTATGATTATGAGGTTTCCCAAATATCTGGGTTCAGTATCAATCGTCTTTCCGGAGTAGGCGGTAGCGGTTGTGGCGGCAATGTGTCGCTGATGCCTGACGAGACAGGTGAGAATGTACACTTGATTAAAAGCACAGAGCAGGCAACCCCCGGCTATTACAGCGTGAAGCTTAGTAATGGCGTATGGTTCACGGCTACGGCTAACAGACGTATGGCAGTAGAGCGTTTCTCTTTCCCCTCTGCCGAGAAGGCTGTGTTGCTCTTGAACCCAGGAACGGCATTCGATAAAGTGTATAAGTCGTCCTTTAGTAAGATTGGCGAGAACGTTGGGCAGGGTTATATTGATTGTGCCAATACTTGTCGTCGTGGCAATTACCACTTGTATTACAGACTATACACATCTGCTCCATTCGAAATGCAGGAACTGGAGGGTGGCAAGAAGAAATTGACTTTCCCCACTCTCTCTGCCCGCTATGTTGAGGTACGCATCGTGGTTTCTACAGGACTTGAAAAGGAGTTGGACGCTATGAAAGAATCCGATGTGTGGAGAATGGATTTCCTATCCATGGTTGAACAGGCAAAGCGTCAGTGGCGTCAGTTGCTTTCAACGGTAACGGTCGAGGGTGGCACTTCCGATCAGCGTATTATTTTCTATACCTCGTTGTATCGTACTTTCCACAGCCCGTTTGTGGTTACAGACCGCAATATGAAGCATTACCTGGGAACGGATGGAAAGGTGCACGAGGAGCAGGGCTATACATACTACAGCTCTTGGTCTTTATGGGATACTTACCGTACCAAGTTTCCTCTGATAACGTTGCTTGACCCACGCAGGTCCAGCGACATCATGCGTTCACTATCCACCCTATATATTACAGGCAAGAAGGACTGGAGTACATCTAACGAGTGTGTACCTACCGTTCGTACAGAACATGCCATAGCTACTTTGTTGGATGCATACCGTCAGGGAATCAGTATTCCGAATCTGCGCGATGCTTATCCAGGTATGGTGGAAGAGGTGAAGCGTCTCTCGCTGAAGAGCCCCGACCAATGCTTGGAGGCTGCTGGTGACTTCTGGTCGCTGGGGCAGTTGGCTGGTGAGTTGGGCGTGACGGATGATGCCAGCAAATGGACGGCCCGTGGTGAGGAAATCTTCGATAGCATTTGGCCTCGTGAGTTCCAGAAGATTGACGATTCCTTCCTGAAAATGCGCGGTAGCGGCTTGTACCAAGGTACACGCTGGCAATATCGTTGGGGCGCTCCCATGTTCCTGGATCGTATGATAAATATGGTGGGTAAGAAAGAACTGGGACAGGAGTTGGTTACTTTCTTCGAGAAAGAACTGTACAACCAAGGGAATGAACCCGACATTCATGTGCCTTTCCTTTTCGCTCGTCTGGGAATGCCCGAGAAGACAGAACTTACTGTTCGCCCCTTGGCAACAGAAGTCGTTACCCATCGCTATGGTGGCAATGATGCCTATCCAACGCCTTGGGTGGGGTGTGCTTTCGTGAATGCTCCACGTGGATATGCTCCGGAGATGGACGAAGACGATGGTGCCATGAGTGCCTGGTATGTCTTTGCCAGCGTCGGTCTTTATCCTCTGGTGGTAGGAGAAGCGCAATACGAGGTTTTCTCTCCTCTCTTTGATGAGGTTACAATGCGTTTGGGTGATAAGAGTGTTGTCATCAGTACTAAGGGACGTTCTGACAAGAACCAGCCGCTGAAATACGCTACATGGAATGGCAAGAAACTTCGGAATTGGCGCATTGCCGTTTCGGAGTTGAAGAAGGGCGGTGAATTGACCTTTGTATATTAGCTTATTGCATTTTATGCGATAGTTAGGAAAAACTTTTTCTCTGGTTAGGGAAAAAGTTTTTTCTAGTTAGGCAGTAAATTTTCTGTAATCAGGAAATATAATAAAAGAAGCGCTGGCTCAATAGAGAACCAGCGCTTCTTTTTGGGTTGGGCTACCCGGGTTCGAACCAGGACTAAGACGACCAAAATGTCTTGTGCTACCATTACACCATAGCCCAATCCTATCCCAATCTTTTTCAGATTGCGGGTGCAAATGTACAACAAAAAGTGAAAAGTAAAAAGTGAAAAATGAAAAATTATTCCTTTCTTCTCACTTTTTTATTTTACAATCAGCAGGAAGTACTTCTTCTTGCCTTGCTGAGCCAGAATGTATTTACCGTCTAACAGGTCAGCTGTTGTGATGGCCTTGTTGGGGTCATCTAGTTTTTCCTTGTTAATGGAAACACCACCGCCCTGAGTGAGCTTACGCATCTCGCCTTTTGAAGCGAAGCAGGCTGTATGTTCTGCCAACAGGTCAATGGCTTTTACGCCTTCGCCTTCCAGAAGAGAACGGCTAACCTCGAACTGGGGAACGCCAGAGAAGACATCCAACAGCGTCTGCTCGTCCAGTTTCGTAAGGCTTTCCTTTGTAGCCTTTCCAAAGAGGATGTTGCTGGCTTCCAGTGCCAGTTCATAATCTTCACGGCTGTGAACGAGGACGGTAACCTCCTCTGCCAAACGCTTCTGAAGAATACGACGGCCAGGATCCTGACGATGTTCCTCAATCAGAGCATCGATGGTAGCCTTGTCCAAAGAGGTGAAAATCTTTATGTAACGCTCGGCATCCTCGTCTGCTACGTTCAACCAGAACTGGTAGAATGTGTAAGGGCTTGTGCGATTACGATCGAGCCAGATATTACCCTTCTCTGTCTTTCCGAACTTCTTGCCGTCTGCCTTTGTGATAAGGGGGCAGGTGAGGGCAAATGCCTCGTTGTCGGCACCCAGCTTACGGCGAATCAACTCTGTACCTGTGGTGATGTTACCCCACTGGTCGCTACCGCCCATCTGCAGCTTGCAGTTCTTTGTCTGGTAGAGGTGGAGAAAGTCGTAACCCTGTAGAAGCTGATAGGTGAACTCTGTGAATGACATGCCGTCCTGAGCTTCGCCGTTCAGACGACGCTTTACACTGTCCTTAGCCATCATATAGTTGACGGTGATGCACTTACCTATCTCGCGGGCAAATTCCAAGAATGAGAAGTTCTTCATCCAGTCGTAGTTGTTTACCAACTCGGCAGCATTAGGAGCTTCGCTATTGAAATCGAGGAAACGGCTCAACTGGGCCTTGATACACTCTACGTTGTGGCGCAGAGTTTCCTCGTTCAGCAGGTTACGTTCCTGGCTTTTACCGCTGGGGTCGCCTATCATACCTGTTGCACCGCCAACAAGAGCCAGAGGCTTATGTCCTGCCTGCTGCAGGTGACGAAGCATCATTACACCACAGAGGTGTCCGATATGCAGACTGTCTGCAGTGGGGTCAATACCCACGTATGCCGTGACTGTTTCCTTCTCGAAAAGTTCTTCTGTTCCGGGCATCATCTGGTGAATCATGCCCCTCCATTTAAGTTCCTCTACAAAATTCATACGGATAATATGTTTTATGGGCTGCAAAGTTATACTTTATCTTTTTAACAACCAAATTTTACAGTCGAAAACGCGTAGAAGTGTTAAATATTCTTAAACGCAAGGTGCAAAATGTATAGGTTTCATAATATAATCATATTTTTGCGAATGATTAGCGCCTTATAAAAAAGGGTGAATTGTGTAGTGACGTTGTGATACTTAAATTAATATATCGATATAATTATGAAAAAAAAGTTTTTCCAAATTCTTCTAATGGGTGCCGTAACGGTCTCCTTAGGAATGTTTGTATCTTGTAAGGATACATACTCAGATCTGTACAAGCAATTGGAGTTGAAGATTGACGGGAATACAAGTATTGAGGAAGTTGCTCGAATGCAGCAGCAGCAGATGGAGCAAATGAAGCAGTACGTCCAGGATCAGTTGGCTCTGATTAAGCAATGTAACTGTCCTGAGAATATGTCAGAGACCATCCAGAAGTTCTCGGACTTCATGAACAAGATGGATGAGGCTTCTGTTAGTGACAACAAATCGTTGGAGACTTTGAAGGGCTTGATTCAAGGTATCACCGAAAACTACCAGACGATTAACAACTTCTTCAACAATATTGGCGTTAGTGAGGCTGAATTGAATGAGGCTGTAAGATTGTTGGAGGAGAAAATCGCTGCAATTGATAAATGCCACTGTGATCTTAGTAAGATTTCTCAGATTGAGCAGACTGCAAATAGTGCCTATCAGTTGGCTACAGATGCTAACAGCAAGATAGAGACTGCTACAACTATTGCTAACAATGCTAAGACTGCTGCTGAGCAGGCTATCAGTCAGGTTCAGGCTGCTGTTGCAAAGGCTGATTCTGCAAAGACTATTGCTAAAGAAGCTAATGAGCTTGTTAATAGCTTGAAGGAAATAGCAGAGGCCGCAGATAAGTTGTCTAAGGAAAATAAAGAGAAGATTGCCACAAATACTCAGGCCATCAGCGACATGAAGGTTCAGATGGTTGCCATGAGCGATTCTTTGAAGCACGCTTATGTTACTGCCGACACAGCTTATGCTCAGGCATTTGCAAACAAGGTTGCCATCGAATTGATGGAGAAGACTGTTCATGACAATGACAGTGTACTGAAGGTCTTGAATAACACTACCGTTCCTGCCCTGAAGAGCTCTGTAACTGAGTTGTATGAGAAAGTAGATAGCCTGGGTGGTGAGGTTAACGACCTGAAGGATGAGATTACCAAGTTGTATGCTTATGCAGATGCTAATCTGGAGAAGGCAAAGGCTTATACCGACTTGGAGATTGCTTTGGTTAGAGCTGATCTTGCCAATGCTAATGTAAGTGTTCAGGATCTGCGCGATTACCTCGATGATCAGGTTGATGACCTTTGGGCAGAGATTTTGAAGCTGCAGCAGAAGGACGTTGAAATCAGCGAGACCCTGCAGGCTTACAAGGATTCTACCGACCAGAAGATCGACAAGACTTTGGCTGACATTGTTAATGTAAATAAGGCAATTGATCTTGTAAACGATTCTCTGGGTGTTCTCGAGTCAAAGATTGATGGCAACACTACAAAGATCTCCGATCTGGAGACTAAGTTGCAGACCGCTATGGACGAGTTCCAGGAGAAGATTGACAGCTTGCAGGCACAAATTGACTCTCTGGGCGTACTCGTAGCAAAGAATACAGAAGATATTGAAAAACTTACAGGTGAGTTTGATATTCTGCAGGAGAATCTGAAGAGACAGGTAACCGGCATTATCGTACAAGGAACCTACAATCCTGCATTCGGTACTTTGAACCTGCCTATCGGTGTACAGTCTAACGTATTGCTGACTTACTATGGCGAGGCTACCCAGCCTGTTTACTTCCCCACAGCTCGTACAGCTAACTACGTGCATGAGAAGTACGCTTTGACAACAAAGGATTTGCAGGCTCTTGGTCTGTCTGATGATACACCTCTCTTTAAGACAGGTGATGTTATTCTGCAGAACGAGGAGAGCAATGCAGGTACACTCTTCCTGACCGTTAACCCCAATACTGTTGACTTCTCTAAGTTGCAGTTGAGCCTTGTTAATAGCCAGGATCACGAGTCTTATATTAAGTTGGATGGTCTGAAGCGTAGCGATAGGATCTTGCAGCTGGGTTACTCACGTGCAGCAGACAATGGTTTCTATGAGTGTACTGCTAACTTGGCAGCTGAGGATGTAAATAAGGTACAGAAGATTAACTTCAATACATCTTCTATTAAGGATGCTATCCATGAAATCATTAACAAGCGTTCTTCTGCAGACCTTACCAAGGTTGCTTCTGATATGGCAGACGTAATCAAGGGTCTCAGAATCGATGCTAACGCTGTTAAGTGCGAGTGGTCAGATTCAGCTAAGGCTGGCGAGACAGCTAAGAAGCACGCTGTTTACTCTAACTACAATTTGGCAGCTACCGCTGTTAAGCCTCTCTCTTTGCAGACTGCTAAGGACTTCCATTATGAGACTATTCCTGGTTACGAGCGCGCAATGGAGTTGTTGGATTCTGTTTCCAAGAGTCTGCACGGTGCAGTTAAGACTGTTTATAAGGAGTTTAATAGCTCTGACCTTGTTAAGGATGTTGCATCCCTGAAGATCAAGCATGTTGAGGTTGCTGACCTTACTGAGAGTCAGAAGGCATTGTTCAAAGTGGATATCGATACCACTATCGAGATTGGCGGTCTTTCTTATCACTTGGATTTGAACCAGACTGTTAACGTTCCTGTTAAGTTCAGTCAGCCTGTAAATGTTCCTATCAATATCGCAAAGGATATTTTTATCGACATGTCTACTGTGACTGTAGATGCTCCTACTATCGTAGTTACCGCAAATGTAAAGAACTCAAGTGATCCAGGTTCTGCTCAATTGGTTGTTCCCGTTAAGGATGCATACGACAATACAGTTGGTAATGCAGTTATTGACCTTGACCAGATTGCTGTTGATGCAAATGCTTCTATGGGTGGTGGAACGATTACCCTTGACGGCCAAGCTGTTGCTCACTTCGAGTATAATGAAAATCAGGAGGTTACCATTAATGTGGATCAAACAGTACAAACCACAGTCAACATTGAAAAGTGGATTTACTTTGGTGACTATCAATTGGATGCTAATGGTAACATTGTTTACGATGGCAATGGCAACCCAATACACACAGATAAGAAGAGTATCCGTATCTGGGTGAAGAAGGATTTGTCTAAAGCTGCAGAATCTCTCTGGGGTAGTGCTCAGCAGGCTATTGGCGGTGTTAATAATATGCTTGACGATCTGAACAATATTGTTGATGACGTCAATGACATGATCACCAAGATTAACAGCTATCAGGCAAAGATTGATACCAAGATTGACAAATTTATGGACAAGGTTGCTTCTTACCTCAAGAAGTTTAACGAGAAGATTGTTAACTTCGTAAATAGTACAAATAGTCGTTTGCAGCCCACCTTGATTGCCAGTGATGGTACAGGTACCAAGATGCTGAGTATGGCAAAGAATTATCCTACAAAGTTCAAGGCAGGTACAATTAGCCTTGTTCCTACAACATGGACATTAGAGTTGGCTGTTCCTTTGGCTAAGAAGCATGTAGCTGTTGTAAATGTATTTAAGGGTAACAAGTCTGCTCAGGGTGGCGACACCGAATGTAAGGATGAGTTGAGTCGTGCAAACACTGGTGATAATATGAATACTGTATTCCCAGGTGAAGTTCGTCGTGCTTATGTAAACCTGAAGTCTGGCTATACCTACGAGATAGCATACTCTGCTCTTGACTTCCATGGCAAGATTGCAACCAGGAAGTACTTTGTTACAATTGATTAATGGGAATTTACGTAGGACTCTAAAAATTGATTCGAGATGAAATTCAAGAAGTTATTATATACCGTATTGTTGTCTGCCGGATGCATGAGTGCATCTGCGCAGGCACCTCAGACGGAGACCGTTGAAGAGTTCAACCATCATTGGTTTGTGCAGGGTCAGGCAGGTGCTCAGTACACCTTAGGTGAAATTTGTTTTGGTAACCTGATTAGCCCCAATGTTCAGGTTGCTGGTGGTTATCAGTTTACTCCTGTGTGGGGTTTACGTCTGGCTGTCAATGCTTGGCAGAGCAAGGGCGGTTCAACTGTTGGCAATGATGTCTATAAGTGGAAGTGGAACTACGTTGCTCCTACTTTTGATGTTACCTGCGATCTTGTTAATCTCATTTGGGGTTATAAGCCAAACAGGGTTTTCAATGCCGGTATCTTAGGTGGTATTGGCGTTAATGTTGCCTTTAATAACGATGAGGCAATAGCTGCCAATGGCCAGATTTTAAAAGCCATTGACGAAGTATTTCCCATAACTAACGGTGATGTTATGTATCTTGATAAATTGTGGGGTGGTACCATTGCCCGCTTTATGGGCCGTTTCGGCGTTTACGCAGATTTCCGTGTCTCAAAGCGTGTTTCATTGGGATTGGAGGTTAATGCCAACACTACAAGTGATATCTACAACTCTAAGGATGCCTCTAATCTCGACTGGTACTTCAATGCACTGGGCGGCGTAAAGGTAAAGCTGGGTAAGACTACTAAGCAGGTTGAGAAGAAGCCTTGCTGTGTTCAGGAGAAGGTTGTCGAGAAGATTGTAGAGAAAATCGTTGAGAAGCCCGTCGAGAAGATTGTATATCGCGACAGAGAGGTTATCAAGGCAGAGCCTTTGCGCAAGGATATATTCTTTACTATTAGTCATTCAGACGTATCTCGCGCTGAGATGGTTAAGGTAGAGGATATTGCTGCTTATCTGAATAAGTATCCTCAGGCAAAGGTTACTATCACAGGTTATGCCGACAAGGGTACTGGTAATGCCAAGGTTAATGAGAAACTTGCTAAGAAGCGTTCTGAGATTGTTGCAGATTTGCTTGTGAACAAGTTTGGCATTGCTTCAAGTCGTATTACAGTTGAATCTAAGGGTGATACTGTTCAGCCTTACGAGCAGAACGTTTTGAACCGTGTTAGTATTTGTGTTGCCGAGTAATCGGTCGAAATAATAAGATAAGATAAACCGTCCTTGCTCCATAGTTAGTGTTTACTTGGAGCAAGGATGGTTACCTTTATATATATGAGAAGATTGTTTTTCTTGCTAGGCCTTATTACTGTGCTGGTATCTAATGTTTCGGCTCAGTACACAACTGACGGCTTCTATCGTGTTCAGAATTTTGGAACCAAGCGTTACCTCTATCTTACGGATAATGCAGGTTCTTATGACATGAAACGCGATGTGGGTGACTTTGGTGCCCTTCAGTTATATACAGGAGCAGAGAAAACAATCTCCGATCCAGCTTGTATTTTTTACATTAAGAAATACGGCTCACAGATAGATATTCAGGGTCAGGGATCTGGTATCTATCAGTTCGTAAACAGGTATGTCGATTTGAAGAGTGTTAGTTCCGGAGCTTACAAGGGAAGCTATACTGTAAGTGCAACGGAATCTGGCGTAACCAAGTATCTAGATGATGAGGAGACGAACAGAGAAATTGAATATGGTGTCGTAGGTACCAATAGAAGTTCTCCTTATCGAAATTGGTACATACACCCTGTTAGTAGTTCGGATAATTATTTTGGAATCAAACCTCTTTTTTCTGTAAACGGGAAGTATTACTATCCGTTTTATGCAGGTTTCCCTTTTAAGGCGGCTTCCTCGGGCTTAAAGGTTTATAAAGTGTCATCGTGCGACACGCAGTTGGGCTATGCGGTAATATCCGAGATCACAGATGTTGTTCCTGCGAGTACGCCTGTGCTTATAGAATGCTCCTCCAGCGAGGCTTCCGGCAACCGACTGGACTTGGTAGAAACTTCTGCCTCGCCCCTCTCCGGGAATTGCCTGAGTGGCATGTATTTCTGCAACTTCGAGCGAAGAAATGTATATTCATGGTCTGCTTCAGTAAAAGCGTTCGATGCAAACAAGATGCGTGTGCTTGGCGTAACCAGTCAGGGGAAGTTGGGATTTGTTACCGATACCAGATATCTGAATCTGATAGAAGGAGCATATTATTTGCCGGCTAATACTTCGTTCCTGAATGTTCCTGCAAATAGTCCTGCAGAGTTAACTGTCGTAACAGAAGCTGAGTATAACCAGATTCTGGAAAGTCACAAATATACCATAACCTATAAAATAGACGGAGTTGTATACAAGACAGAACAGTTGAAGTCTGGTCAGGCAATCAATGCTGAGACTCCAACCCGTGAGGGCTATACCTTTAGCGGATGGAATGGCTTGCCTACCACTATGCCGGCTCACGACCTCACTGTTACGGGTACCTTTACAGTAAACAGCTACAACATCACATACAACCTGGACGGTACTGTTTACAAGGTGGTCTCAGTTCCTTACGGATCAACTATTACTCCGTTGCAGGTTGAAAAGGAAGGCTATGTCTTTGGTGGTTGGAACGGCTTGCCTGCCACTATGCCAGCCCACGACATCACAGTTACAGGCTCCTTTACGGTGGGTAGCTTTAAACTGACCTATATGGTTGATGGTGGTGCTTATAAGACATTTACCTTGACGTACGGAGAGACAATCATGCCGCTTGCCAGTCCAACCAAAGACGGATATTCCTTCAGCGGCTGGAGTACTATACCAGCTACTATGCCAGGACATGATGTAAGCATAACGGGTAGTTTTACCCCTCTTGTATATACTGTCCAGTATATGGTTGACGGTCAGTTGTTCCATCAGCAGCAAGTGTCGTGTGGACAGAACATAACACCACTGACTGCTCCTGAAAAGGTGGGCTATACCTTTAAGGAGTGGAGCGGACTGCCTTCGATAATGCCAGCTGGAAACCTTACTGTAACGGCTGTTTATGAGGCAAATAAATACACCTTGACATACGTGGTTGATGGTGAGGTTTACGAGACGTATGAAATTGCCTACGGCACAGCCCTTACTCCTATAGATGCCCCAATTAAGGAGGGGTATATATTCAGCGGATGGAGCCAGATGCCAGCTACTATGCCAGCAAACGATGTTAGGGTTTCAGGAACCTTTGCGAAAGGTACGTACAGCCTTGAATATATTCTCAATGGCGCAGGATATAAGGACTATGTCATATACTCAACTACTTATCAGTTTGGACAAACCGTTGTTCCTTATACCCGTACCCCAAGAGCAATAACTGGATATACCTTCATGGGTTGGGGTGAGACTCCTGCTACTATGCCAGGTCATGATGTGAAGGTCTATGGAACATATAAAGGCAACGACTACATAATCACCTATATGGTTGATGGTAGTGTATATAAAAAGGTGACGGTTGCTTGTGGTGATACCATCCCAGCGCTGATTCCTGAGAAGGCTGGCTATACATTCAATGGATGGAAGAGCTTGCCTGTTACAATGCCTGCACAGAACTTGTCCGTAACGGGTCAGTTCACTGTTAATTCCTATGTATTGAAGTATGTACTTGAGATTGGAGAGAAAGGGGGTACACAGCTTTTCCGCAGCAGCAGGTATACCTATGGGGCTCAGGTTAAGCCTTTGACCTCGGCACCTACCCGCCTTGGATATACCTTCATGGGATGGGAAGACGTTCCTGCCACCATGCCTGCCTCCAATGTCGTCGTACGTGGAAAGTATCAGGCCAATACCTATAAGGTAAGCTACTATGTCGGCAGCAAGCTGGTTCATCAGCAGGATGTGGCTTACGATGATTCCATTCCGGCTTATGACTATTACTCCAATGAGGTTGTTCTGACAGATGCGGATTGGCAGGGAACCAGATACGTGTCAATGCCTGCCAAGAATATTTCATTCATCTGTCCTCAGGATGTTGTTGACCGTTTGAATGCTATGCGTTCAGAGGAGGACGAGGGTAGGATGATATTCGACTTCTCTGGCAGACGTGTTTCTGCTATGAAGTCAAAAGGCTTGTACATCGTAAATGGAAAGAAGATATTAAAACAGTAACTCGTTCAAAAATATAATTATATGATGAAGATTAAAAGGTTGCTCGCAATTTCGGGGCTATTCGTATCGCTTAGCGTATCAGCTCAGGATTATTTCAACCACATGGATCTTGGTGTCAATGTGTCTAGTACGGGTGTCGGCGCTGATATTGCTATGCCTGTGGGTGACTATGTTCGTTTGCGTGCAGGTTTTACCTATATGCCCAAGTTTACCTTCAATAGCAACTTTGCGGTGAATTTCATGGGCGATGTATCGGCCGACAAATTACGTCGCATGAAGGATATGATGTCCTATTTTACAGGCGAACCTATGAAGGATAATATTGACATGCAGATGAAACCTTCATGGAGCCAATTTAAGTTCCTGGTGGATATTATGCCGTTCAAGAATAACAAGCATTGGAATGTTACCCTTGGTTTCTATGCCGGTCCTTCCACCATTGGAGAGGCGATAAATGATCCCTCTGGCAATACAACCCTTGTAGGCATAAACATGTATAACAGTATGTATATTAAAGCCTGTAAGGGCGAGCCAATGCTTCGTTATGAGGATGCAAACGGCAATATGCACGCCTTTGATATGCAGGGCATGGAGGATAAGCTCATAGAGACTCGTATGATGGGAGCCCATATGGGAAATTTCCCTGATGGCAGCAAGGCTGTTTTGGTGCCGGATAAGAACAATCAGGTAACGGCAGAGATGACTGTCAGCAAGATACGGCCTTATCTGGGCGTTGGCTATACTACGGCTTTGTCTCGCGACCATCGATTCAATATGGCTATAGATGCCGGTGTTATGTTTATGGGCGGCTCACCACATGTGTACGTGGATAATGTATATCGTGTTAATGCGAGCGATGATTACGACATGATTTCATGGGATCAGGATAAGTTCGACGAGACAGGTAATGTGGATGAGGCATGGATTAAGCAAGAACCTCAACGTATAGATCTTACCCGTGATGTTACAAATGTTCCTGGAAAGGTGGGGGATATGGTTAGTACAATAAAGAAGTTCAAGTGCTGGCCTGTCTTAAGCATCACTTTCACACACAGGTTGTTCTGATAAATAAAAAACCCCGCTCAAGGCGGGGTTTTTTATTGGTTGGGTTGTTTTTATTTTACCTCCCAGATATCGTTTGTCTCTAAGAGCTCGGCAAAGTTGTGATACTTCTTCTGAGCCTTTACCTCTTCTATCTGAGTTGTTACGCAGTCGTCATAGGTGGGAGCCTCAACGTCACGGATAACGCCCAAGGCTACGGGCCATTCCATCTCTGCCAGTTTCAGCTGCAGGGTGTTGTCTTCGCACTTGGCATCATGAACCAGTACGTCAGCCTCTGTGTAGCCATCCTCTCCCAGTTTTACTGCCTTCACGCCAAAGCCTTCCTGAACAATACCATACTCGTTGTTCTCGCCAAAGAGCATCTTCTCGCCATGTTTCAGGTAGATGGCATTCTTGGCTCTGCCAGCCTTGTCGTAAACGGCATCATGAGTACCGTTGTTAAAGATGACGCAGTTCTGCAGAATCTCGCATACGCTGGCTCCCTTGTGCTCGTAAGCGGCCTTCAGTACCTCTACTGTGCCAGGAGCGTCTGTGGCAACGGCACGGGCAAAGAAGTGGCCTCTGGCGCCGAAACAGAGCTCTGCAGGGCGGAAGGGATCCTCAACTGTTCCGTAGGGAGATGATTTGCTGACGAAACCACGAGGACTGGTGGGGCTATACTGTCCCTTTGTCAGACCATAAATGCGGTTGTTCAGCAGAATCATATTAAGGTTGATGTTTCTGCGGTTTGCGTGTATAAAGTGGTTACCACCGATGGCAAGTCCGTCACCGTCGCCACTTACCTGCCATACGGTCAGGTTGGGGTTGGCAACTTTGGCACCTGTTGCAATTGCGGCAGCACGGCCATGAATGGTGTTCATACCGTATGTAGCCATATAGTGGGGCAAACGGCTTGAACATCCGATACCAGAGATAACGGCTGTGTTCCAAGGGTCAACACCTATCTCTGCCATTGCCTTGTGGAGCGATGCCAGGAAGAAGTGGTCGCCACATCCAGGACACCAACGTGGCTGTCCTTTCTTGAAATCATTCTGAGTATATGCCATAATGTATGTCCTTTCTTTATTTGTTTAACAACTGTGTGAAGTTCTCGACCAACTCAGCTACAGCGAAGGGCTGACCCTTAACCTGATTGAACTGAGCGGGAACAAAGCCATCCACCTTCATACGCAGCCAGCCTGCCAGCTGACCCATATTCTGCTCTGCAACAACTACCTTGGGATACTTCTTCAGTACCTCGGCTGTGTTCTTGGGAAGTGGGTTGATGAATTTGAAGTGTGCCAGTGCCACTTTGTGACCGGCAGCACGCATCTCGTCCATAGCAGCGTGCAGATGACCAAAGGTTCCGCCAAAGCCTACTATCAGCAGTTCGGCATCATCCTTGTCACCGAGTACTTCCAAGTCGGGAACGGGAATGGCATCTATCTTAGCCTGACGCTTGCGAGTCATCAGGTCATGATTCTCGGGGTTAGTACTGATGGCACCGGTCTTGTCGTCCTTCTCAAGTCCGCCCAAGATGTGCTCAAAGCCCTGACGGCCGGGAACTGCCCAGTAACGAGTTCCGTTCTCAGCACGCATATAAGGTGTCCAAGTACCCTTCAACTCCTCAGGAACGTATGGGGGATTGATAGCAGGATATTCTGCCAGGTTAGGCAGTTTGAAGGCACCTGAGCCATTTGCTACGTAGGCGTCTGTCATCAGGATAACAGGAGTCATGTGCTCCAGCGCCATCTTGCAGGCAGCATAGGCAGCGTCAAAACAGTCGGTGGGACTGGCAGCTGCAATCACTGGCATGGGGCTTTCGCCGTTACGGCCAAAGAGAGCCTGCAGCAAGTCGGTCTGCTCACTCTTGGTGGGAAGACCTGTAGCAGGACCACCACGCTGAACATCCAGCACAACCAAAGGTAGCTCCATGATGACAGCCAGATTCATTGCCTCGCTCTTCAGGCAGATACCAGGTCCACTGGTACTTGTTACGGCCAAGGCGCCTGCAAATGAAGCACCGAGGCTGGAAGCACAGCCAGCAATCTCGTCCTCGCACTGAACGGTTGTTACGCCCAGACTCTTGTGCTTAGAGAGCTCGTGCAACACGTCGGTAGCGGGAGTGATGGGGTAGGAACCCAGATAGAGCTTCAGGCCAGCCTTCTCGGCAGCGGCGATAAAACCATATGCTGTAGCCTTATTACCTGTAATGTCCATATAGCGGCCGGGTACCTTATTCTTTGTCTCAATACGGTAAACGTTAGCTACACTGCTGTGTGTGTTGTGTCCGTAGTCGTATCCTGCCTGAATAACCTTTATGTTAGCTTCGGCGATGCCGGGCTTCTTGGCAAACTTTTCTTTCAGGAAGTTAAAGGCAATGTCCAGGTCGCGGTCAAAGAGCCAGCAGACCAGACCCAGCGCAAACATGTTGCGGCATTTCAGCATGCTCTTAACATCCATACCGCTGTCAGCCAGACAATCCTTAACCATTGTAGTCAGGGGGCAGGCGATAACACGGTCAGGATCGATGTTCATCTCACCCAGGTAATCCTCTGTCTTGAACTGAGCCTTCTCCAGATCCTTGGGTCCGAAGCTGTCCGTATCAATGATGATAGCGGCATCTGGCTTAGCGAATTTGTACTGAGTTTTCAGGGCGGCAGCATTCATGGCCACCAAAACATCGCATTGGTCGCCAGGAGTAAATACCTGACCTGCGCCAATGTGCACCTGAAAACCACTCACACCCGTCAGCGAGCCTTGTGGGGCACGTATATCGGCGGGATAATCGGGGAATGTGCTGATACTGTTTCCTACGGTAGCAGAGACCGTAGAGAAGATGTTTCCGGCCAACTGCATGCCATCGCCTGAGTCGCCCGAGAAACGGACAACCACGCTGTCCTTTTCCTTAATTTCCATTGTTATCTCTTATTTTTGATTCTAAATTTCCACTTAAGTCTTTTTACCTTATACCCTTAACCTTCATCTTCCATCTATAAACGATGGGCTCTAAACACTAAACTTCCAACTCTCAATTGTTAAGGTACCCCCGCCGGGAATCGAACCCGGATCGACGGTTTAGGAAACCGTTGTTCTATCCATTGAACTACAGGGGCTTTTCTTTGCGGTTGCAAAATTACGAAAAATCGAGCGCAGAACAAAAGAATCCATTCTTTTTTTATGCCGAGATGAAGTAATTTCGAGGCGATAGCCTCAAAGTTTCGAAAAATCGAGCGCAGAACAAAAGAATCCATTCTTTTTTTATGCCGAGATGAAGTAATTTATTATATAAGGTATGTGTATTTTGTCCGATTATATCCGCAAATAGTACAATAATGACAAAATAAAAGGGCTGTAAGTACTTACAGCCCTCGCCATTAGATTTTTCTAGCTATGGTCATGCATCGCTTGTTTGCACATGGCAAATGTATGGTTATATTCTGCAATGGGAAAATTATTTCGACAAATATATACGTTCTGTAGACGAATATGTATATTTTGTCTTTTTATGCATTCCCTCCAGAATTGCCTATAGGAACAGTTTTGCCTTGTTGTACACGCTTAAAACTGATGTTGCTTTGCAGAATCTGTCCAGGGTTGATAAGGGGCAGTATCTGCTTGGGAATTCCAGCTTCTTCGCTGCGAATGGCCAAGATGCCTCGTGCGGCACCAATGGTCATGTCGGCAATGTGCTGAACCAATCCTACGGGCAGTATCCATTGATCGCCATTTAGGTCGTACATAGCACTCCATCCTTCGCGTGCAAACTCAAAGACGGTCTGTACGCCCAGGATAAGCTGTGTTATATCATTTTTCTTGTATTCAAAGTTTGTAACGCATCTTACTATTCGTTTTTCTGTGTCGCAATTGAACTGCAGTTGGTTGTTCACCTGAAGTTCGCCCTCAGGCCATTGTTTAGAAAGGTTTACAAATTGCAACTCCTGCACATCAACCAGTCTGAACTGTATCTGTATTTGTTTCTGTTGTTCCATATTTAGTTTAATTCATAATTCACAATTCATAATTCACAATCCTCAACTCTCAGCCCTCAACTTTCAATTTTCAACTTTCAATCCTTTACCTGTGTGCTTTTATTGTCATTGCATTCAGATAGTAGAATTTGTTTTTGTTGTTGTTTCGCTCACCTGGCGCAATGTTTATGATGATTCTACCGTCTGCCATAGGCTGGATATTCTTGACTTGAGCCGTATGACTGACGTTGTTGGCTGCCTCAACTTTGTCTGTATAGATTTTGTCGCCTTGAAGGGTAAATGCGGTCTCGCGCCAATCCTGACAATCCTGTCGCGATGAAAAGAATGTGAAGTCGTATTTCAGGTCGGGATTCATGTGTCCCAGGGTCAGGGTGCAGGAACTCTTTGGTTTTTGACTCCCGAAACTGTCTGCCGCATATCCCCACATGCAGGATTGGGATACGCTGCTGGGCATTAGCATGTTTGTGGTAGTATAGCTGGGACCATTTGTATTTGTGCCCAAGAAAGCATTTTGACTGGTCAATGTAATGCCTGTAACATTGCCGTTGGAATCTGTAATCCAAGTGAAGGTGCGCATTTGCGGTGTTATGCTGTTCCAGTTGGGGTCGGCCTCTGTCTTTTCTCCGAAATTGAACTTTATAAGTCCTGTTGGGATGAGGTCATTCCGAGCATTGAATCCTTCAGTACTTAGCTTTGTTACCTCAAAGGGATTCTGGACGGCTGCGTGAGCTGCAACCTGACAGGCATGGGCCGCTGCTTCATCCACTCCTTCTGGCTTGTACCTTAGTCCCACGGGCGAAATTCCTGTCAGTGTCTCCAACCAGGTGCAAGCGGCTGTGTAACGGCCAAATTTTAAATCCAGATGGTAGCCGTCCCGATTCATGTTGTCACCTAGGTATGTGGTACGTGCGTTCTGTATGGCAGTACCGCTTGGTACATTGAAAGAGAACTCGGGATGCAGGATCAGGGTCCACTGTGCTGCGTAGCGTATGCTGTCGTACATCGCCTCCTGGCTGCGGCTGTAGTTAGTAAATCCGCTGTGGTTCGAATCCTTGGAGTAAGCCCATGTCATGTGCCAACCGTAACGTACGTCCTGACAAGTCTTTATGCTGTCTGTGAACTGGACCAGTTGCGACAGGTATGGCTCGTATGTTGTTGTCAGTCCGCTGTAATGGCTTGCCTGCTGAAAACTGATAAAGTCCCATGGCTCGTCTGTAATGATAGGGCTCAGGAGCGCATGTGGCGTATTGTAGCGGATTCCGTTCACTACCTTGCGGTACTCATATACGTCATGTTCCAGGGTTAAATCTGACCAATGCTGCTCCAGGCTTTGTCCGCCTTTGTATGCATTGCCTATTATCATGTGTATGCCGGCCTCTTTGGCCAGTTCGTACAGATATTGCTCTACGGCATCCTGTGAGAAGCTGTTACCGATAGTCAGCAGTCTGATAGTGTCCTTTCTGGCGGGCTCGGTAATCAATTCTCCCTGTGCATTAGCACAGAGTGCGGATACTGCCGCAATCAATATGATTATATAGCGTTTCATCCTTAGATTTCTTTTTTAATGCCTGCAAAGATACGAATTAGCGAGTTAAATACCAAATGTATTCAGGTATTTGTTTTTTTCCTGAATATGATAATTCTTCTCCAACTTTATTGGGGAAGCAATCATGCAAGGATTAAGAATACAGGTTAAAAGGTGGAAAAAATCAACTTGAAAAGTTTTTTATTCAAGTTGATTGTTGGTCAAAATCAAGTTAGAAAATAATTACAAATAAGCTTCAAAAGTTTAAAGGCTGAATTCGAGGAGTTTGGAGCGTAAATACTCGGGGAATTCAGCCTCCAAACTCCTTGAATTCAGCCTATATAAAAGAGGTAAGCCTGCCGTCCCCTTAAATGTAAGGGTTTGACAGGCATTACCAACACTTTACCTTAAACAATTCCTTTTTTACAAAAACCTTTCGTGTGCTTTCTTTTATTCTATAACATGGGTTGGGCTACTTATTGTGCTTGCGCCAATCTCTGTTGAGAGTTGGGCACTATTCTGCCTCCAAACAGATGTCTCATGCCTGTAGCGGACTTCTGCTGGCAGAAGTTCTTGCTAAGCATCTCAGGCTTATTCTGTTCGTTATGATGCTGTACATTCTCAACCTTCCAATCCCCGTTGTGATCGTGAGCGTTGTAGGCAGCCCAGATGTTAGGTGCCAAGCAACTTATACACTTATGGGGATTGTGTGTGATTACATACGTTTGTGAAATAGAAAACGTTTTCTGGGGTTTTGACACAAGAATTACTGCTGAAATAACTTGTGGAAACAGCGCGATAGCTATGAGATAAGTAATGAATCGTTTCATGTTCGTTTTTGTTAGTTGAGCGGTCAGATGCTGTGATTAGTTTTCTTCCTTATTAAGAAGTGGGGCCTCACTTGGGGAAGTCTGAACTGCTAATGCCGAAACAGACTTCCCTGTAATTAAAGAAACAGTGTGAGGTTCGTTAATCTTGTGACAAACAGCGTGCGTGACCGTGCTAGTATAACACTTGTCAGAAATATTATTATGCAATTAAATCACTCTTCCAGTCCAAACTCTCCTTCGTAGGTTGTATTGTTACATTCGATGCAGAGTGTATAGATACCGTCTTCCAGGTCTTCCAGTGAAACGGTTGCCTCCTCAGTTGTAGCGAAGGAGATGATACCGCTGGCTACCTCGAATTCGTCCTCGTCATATATATAATATGTAATTGTTCTGCCTTCGGGATCGTAGAAGCTAAGTGAACGGTTCTCCTGATCCAGCAGGATGTCGATGTTCAAAATCTCTACTTTCGTACGACCTCTCTTGGGACCTGGATTGCCACCCACGAGTGGAGTAGGTCTTGTTGTCTTTACAACTACAGGCTTGGGGTCGCCGTCTGCGCGTACATTAGTTACATTCATTGCCAGAGCAAACAAAATCACTAAAAATTTTACTGTTGTTTTCATATCTTTTTGTGTTGGTTTGATTTGTTCCGAATGCAAAATTACGAGCTATCAACCAAACAGAAGAAAAAATCATGTTTCATTTTGTTTCACTTTTTGTTAAAAAATGTTATTCGGTTTATTTTAAGTTTACAAGATATTGAAAATCAGAATTGTATGGAGTATGAAATTATTACCTTGTTTCACTATGAAATATGGAAAAGTGAAACAAAATGAAACATTTTTTGGGGTATGAAACACAAAAATCTCATTTTTTTTGTTTAGTTTTGTACCCGATTTTAGGTGTTATGTTTATGAAAAAGCATTTTTTAGGGTACTTTTTTGTGCTCATGATGTTGATAGTGGCATCGTGTTCGAAAGATCATTCTCTGAGCAGAATGGAGCATATAAAAGTAATAGGAGACAGTGACCCCAATAAGGCATTGTCTATGCTTGATTCACTTGAAATTGAAGTCAGAGGAAAGAATGATTATATAAAAAATAAATATGACCTGTTGCGTGTCCGTCTGAACGACAAGGCATATAAGATGCCTACTTCGGATATTATGGTTAGGAAGTTGGTGACCTATTTCGAGGATAACGGTACTACAGCCGACAAACAAGAGGTCTACCACTATGCAGGCAGTGTCTATCGCGATTTGCAGGATACGCCTCGTGCATTGGAACACTTCTTTAAGTCGTTGGATTATGCCAGTGAGAATCCTAAAGAATGTGATTCAGTGATGCTGAGTAATACTTATTCTAATATTAATTATCTGCAAGATAAGGTGCAGAATTACAGTGAATCCTTGAAGGCTGCCCTTAAGGAGTTGGAAATAAGTAAGAAGACAAAAACGGATATGGTAACCCCCTTCTCGCACTTGGGCGTTTCGTATCAGGCATTAAAGAAAAACAAGGAAGCAGAAGACGCTTACGACTCGGTGTATGCCCGTATCATTCAGTCTCATTCGGAAACTGTGTTCCAAAATATTATTATAGTCTTATTGCATCGCTATTCTGAATTGGGGGCGATATCTAAGGCAAGAAATTGCTTTAAGTTGATAGAGGGCAATCCTTTAGAAGGGGAACCTGCATACGCATGCGTGGCTTTTGGAGATTATTACAAGATGTTGGGAATGGTAGACTCTGCCGCTGTTTATTTTGACAAGATTCTGGATGAATCAACAGATATCATCGCGAAATATGATGCAGCAAAGCTCATGTTTAAGATGTATAGCGATGCAGGTGATAAGGAAAATGCTAAACGATATGCAGACTCTTTTATGCGGCTCAGTGACTCGCTGGACTTTGGCAAGCGTCAGGAATTGGCTGCTACCGTCAATAACGCCTATCAGTATCATTTGGACCAGAAAAGAGAGCAGGACCTGAAGGAAGAAAAGGAGCGTTACAAGAGTCTCTCTGCCATAGCTTTCCTGGCTGCTTCGCTGTTAGCCAGTGTGGGATATATCATTAACTTCAAGAGGAAGCAGAGACATCTGAAGGAGGTTGCTGCGATGTCTTCTGAATTGCAGCGTGTCACTGACGACGATAGGAAACTGCGCGAGGACATCAAGCGTAAGGAGAAAGTGTTGGCTGAGTCGAGGGAATCGCTCAAAAAATCATCGCGCGAGTTGGATGACGTGAAAAAGAAACTTCAACTTGTGAACCAAGAGTTGTCGGAGAACACTGAAGCGCTGAAGAAGACAGAGGAGCAGCTGGAGGAGAAGAAAGAGCAGAACAAAACGTTCATCAAACTGCTGCATCAGTCGGATTTCGAGGGAAAGGCAGAGGATGTGATCCGTGCCGTTCGTGCTGCTTCGAAGGGCAAGAAGGAGATGACATTGGCAGAATGGAAACAGCTTTACAATGCTGTGGATGAATTGTATCCTACATTCCACGAGGCGATTCTGAAACAGCACAAACGCGTCAGTGACAAGGAAATGCAGGTTCTGTATCTTATACGTATAGGTCTATCTAAGCAGCAGATTATAAACATGACTGATATAGCCCGTGTTACTATTTGGCGTTGGGAAAAGAAGTTTGATTGGGTACTAACGTCAGAAGAATGATGGTGCGAAAATAAAATAGCTTTTCGTCGCGTAATTTCCTTAATTCTTTATACTTTCGAGGCTGTTGTCTCGAAATTCCTCTTGTTCGGATTTTCCCAAATAAATTTGACCATAGGCTCGAATTTTGTCACGACTCAACAAAGAAGAAGTAACCTTTTCTTTGCCTTCGCTGCTCCAAAATTTGGAAAATCTCTTACTTATTCGTAATTTTGCAGCCCGAAATTTATATATATAAGGTAGAATATGGAAATTGCAGACAAAATAATGAAGGCCGTTCAGGCTGTAATTGAGGAGTTGTACGGTCAGCAGGTACCTGAAAAAATGGTGCAGCTGCAGGAGACTCGCGCCGAGTTCGAGGGACAGCTGACATTGGTTGTATTCCCCTTCCTGAAGATGAGTAAGAAAGCCCCCGAGGCAACAGCACAGGAGATTGGTGAGCAACTGGTGGCTAGGGTTCCCGAGGTAATCAGTAAGTTCAATGTTATAAAGGGTTTCCTGAACCTGACCATCAATCCTGCCCAGTGGATTGAACTCTTGGAGAGCATTCAGCAGAACCCCACTTTCGGCTTTACTCCTGTAACGGATCAGAGTCCTCTGGTGATGATTGAGTATTCAAGTCCCAATACCAATAAGCCTTTGCATTTGGGTCATGTACGTAACAATCTGTTGGGTTGGGCGTTGGCTAATGTGATGCAGGCCAATGGAAACAAGGTGGTAAAGACCAATATCGTCAACGACCGTGGTATTCACATTTGTAAAAGTATGTTGGCTTGGTTGAAGTACGGCAACGGCGAGACGCCCGAAACAAGCGGAAAGAAGGGCGACCACCTGATTGGCGACTACTATGTTGCCTTCGACAAACACTACCGCGAGGAAGTGAAGGAGTTGGTAGCCAAGGGTATGGACGAGGAGCAGGCTAAGCAGGAAGCTCCCCTCATTAAGGAAGCTCACGAGATGCTGGTGAAGTGGGAGCAGAACGACCCTGAGGTTCGTGGCTTGTGGAAGAAGATGAACGAATGGGTATATGCAGGCTTCGACGAAACCTACAAGGCATTGGGCGTAAGTTTCGACAAGATATACTACGAAAGCAATACCTACCTGGAAGGTAAGGAGAAGGTGGAGGAAGGTCTGGAGAAAGGCTTCTTCTATCGCAGAGAAGACGGCTCCGTATGGGCTGACCTTACCAAGGAGGGCCTAGACGAGAAATTGCTGCTTCGTTCCGACGGTACCAGTGTTTATATGACACAGGATATCGGTACAGCCAAGTTGCGCTTCCAGGATTATCCCATTGATAAGATGATTTACGTGGTTGGCAACGAGCAGAACTACCACTTCCAGGTACTCAGCATCCTGTTGGACAAGTTGGGCTTCAAGTGGGGTAAAGACTTGGTTCACTTCTCTTACGGAATGGTGGAACTGCCTAACGGTAAGATGAAGAGCCGCGAGGGTACTGTTGTGGATGCAGACGACCTTATTGCAACGATGATTGCTGATGCTCGCCAGATGAGTGCCGACAAGGTAAACAAACTGGAAGGTATTACCGAGGAGGAGGCTCAGGAGATTGCCCGCATCGTAGGTATGGGTGCCTTGAAGTACTTTATTCTGAAGGTGGATGCTCGTAAGAATATGCTCTTCAATCCTGAAGAAAGTATCGATTTCAACGGAAATACCGGTCCTTTCATTCAATACACATACGCCCGAATCCGTAGTATTCTGCGTAAGGCTGGCGAAGTAAATCTTGCTGATTTGGCGAAGGATACAGAGCTGAGCGACAAGGAAATAAGCCTTATCCAGCATTTGCAAGGATTCCAGGCTGCAGTTAAGCAGGCTGGTACTGACTATAACCCCAGCTGCATAGCTAATTACTGCTACGAGTTGGTGAAGGAGTACAACCAGTTCTATCACGATTTCAGCGTATTGCGTGAAGAGGACGAAAAGAAGCGTCAGTTCCGTATCGCTCTTTCTGCTGCTGTCAGTCAGGTGATTAAGAATGGTATGGGTCTTTTAGGAATTGAAGTTCCTGAGAGAATGTAGGAAAAAGCCTCACTCCCTAACCCCTCTCCCGCGGACAATGAGGACTATGAATTATGAATTATGAATTATGAATTGCTAAAGGACAAGGTTGATTTCAATGCCATTGCTGTGGATGCCGGCTGTAGCGGCAATCCTGGTCCGATGGAATATCAGGGCGTGTATCTGGGCAATGAGCAGCGCTTGTTCCATTATGGGCCTGTGCACGGAACCAACAACATTGGTGAGTTCCTGGCTATTGTTCATGCTTTGGCCCTGATTAAGCAGAAAGGGTGGGACATGAAGGTGTACAGCGATTCGTACAACGCGATCCTGTGGGTCAAGAATCGTAGGTGCAAGACCAAACTGGAACATACCCCCGAGACGGAGGGGCTTTTCCGATTGATTGCCCGTGCCGAGGACTGGCTCTGGAAGAATCCACAGCATGCGCAAGTCTTGAAGTGGGAAACCGCTCAATGGGGTGAGATTCCTGCGGATTTTGGACGAAAATGAACCCTTCCGACCTCCTCGGGGGGGATATGAATTGAATCTCAATGAATAGAGTACTTTATATTTTCCGTCTTGTAATGTTTCTCATCATCATATCGTTGGTGGGAAAGATTGCTTTTATGCTTTACAATGCTGGAGATCAGTGTACATTGCAAAACATCTTCAGTGTCTTGTGGGCAGGACTGGCATTTGACCTTAGTGTGGCAGCTCTGCTGACGATGCCCGTATGGATTGTCACGGCATTCAGTCTGCGTTATCCCAACATGCGTCTAAGGGCTATCCTTTCGCCTTATTTGGTGGTAGCAATGGTGTTTGTGATTATTACTACAGTGGCAGACATTGTGATGTACCATCATTGGAAGTTCAAACTGGATGCTTGCATCTTCAACTATATGTCGTCACCCGGTTCAGCAGGTGCCAGTGCCCCTATGTGGTACATTGTAACATGCATCACGTCTGCCGTCATCCTGCTTCTGGGAACCGTCGTTGCTGCTATCTTGATGACTCCTAAGCGTGTGATGGAGGAGGGGAGCGGTATCAACAGAACAAACTTTCTGGCAACAGGAGCCTTGTTGGCTTTCACAGTCTGGGGTATAACAGGACAGAGATGCACGGAATCCAGCGTGTTTGAGTTCCAGCCCATTGTGCTGAATCATGCCGCCGTGAATACGCCTGGACACATGTTGCATTCGTTGTGGATATACCATCGCACACCAGAAAAGCAGTTCCGGAGCATGAAGGATACAGAGTGCGACGAACTGATGCAGGACCTTTATCCTGAACAGATGGATGATATCACGGATACACTTCTGACAACCACCCGCCCCAATGTCTTGACCATTCAGTTGGAAAGTTTTGGTGCCTCCTTTGTCGAAGCGTTGGGTGGTGCGGAAGGTGTAACGCCAGAATTATGCCGATGGATGAAAAAAGGTGTGAACTTCACTAATGCGTGGGCTAATAGTTTCAGGACAGACAGAGGAACGGTAAGCGCTCTGTCGGGATATCTTTCGTATCCTACCTATAGCCTGATGATGGAGGATGACTGTCTGGGCTATTTCCCCAGTTTGGCCAGCACCTTGGCAGCTTATGGCTACAAGACCGACTATCTGTATGGCGGTCATTCCGAGAATATGAACAAACGCAAATACCTGCTTGCAACGGGTTTCCAGCAAATATGGGATATTAGCAATCTGGATGTACCCGAGGAGGAGCGTGATGCGTGGGGTGCCAATGACAGCATCTCCTTCCAACGTCTGTACAACATCCTTACAACACGTAAGGACTCTGCATGGTATTTTGGTTATCAGTCAATATCGAGCCACGAGCCTTGGACGGTTCCATATCATAAGTTGGATAATGAGGTGTACAACGCCTTTGCTTATACCGACCATTGCCTTGGAGTATTCCTCGACAGTCTGAGCCGTACTCCGGTGTGGAAGAATCTGGTGGTTGTTATCTACGCTGATCACGGAAGTATGTATCAGTTGGATTACCAGCATCCTATGTTCTTTAGGATGCCTCTGCTGATGGTGGGAGGTGCCGTAAAGGCCCCCAAGACATATAATATGTTTGTCAGCCAGAGCGATATGGTGGGCACATTACTTGCACAGATGCAGATAAGCCGTAAGGACTATCCTTGGAGTCGTAATGTATTGAGCAAGAACTACAACTATCCATTTGTGTATTCTACCTATCCTTCGGGGATGCTATATGCCGATAGCACAGGTGTAACGATGATGGACCTCCAGTCGGGCTGTGTGGTATATTCCGAGGGAGATGAGGCTGAAAGCAGGGTGCTTCGTACAAAGGCTATTTTGCAGCGCAGTTATGATAGACTGAAGGGTATAAACATTGAGGGCTCCCTTGACTCCCGCGAAGGAAAGAAGGGACATTAAATAGATGAAGAGGTTTTTTCCTATATTGTTTTGCCTGCTTGTTACTGTAAGCATGATGGCTCAGGAGGTTGTTCCGCAGGACAGCCTTACCGACGTATGTGGCACAG
Source organism: uncultured Prevotellaceae bacterium (assembly GCA_946619915.1). GTDB lineage: Bacteria > Bacteroidota > Bacteroidia > Bacteroidales > Bacteroidaceae > Physcousia. Next base: position 159,929 of record CAMOMP010000001.1, read on the forward strand.
AACATAATTTCAAGGCCAAGCAACTGATTGTGCCGGGGGCATTGATAGCTGCCGGTAGTGTGGGGATTGCCTTTCACGATAAGCTGGGCGAATGGGGTGCGGGTAATCACACGAAAGTGGACAACTACATTCAGTATATCCCTGCTGCTGCCAGCGTCTTTCTGGGATGTTGTGGTGTGAAGCACAAGCATAATTTTGGCGAAAGGATCTTGATTACAGCCACTGCCTATGCCGTGGAGATAGCTTTGGTTAATGGCCTCAAATATTCTGTTAGAGAAACAAGGCCAGAGGGGCTAGATAGAAAGTCTTTCCCTTCAGGTCATACGGCAACGGTATTTACTGGAGCCGAACTGGTACGTAAGGAATATGGTTGGGGGGCAGGTTCTGCTGCTTATGCGATTGCAGTGGCAACAGGCGTTTTGCGAGTGTATAACAACAAACATTGGTGTAACGATGTGCTGGCAGGTGCAGGTATAGGTATCCTCTCGGCTAACGTTGCTTATTGGCTTTACCCCTTAGAGAAGAAGCTTTTTACGTCCAGGAAGAAAAGTCAGAATACTACCAGCATGATGGTGGTGCCGACTTTCGAGACGGAACATAATACCATTGGATTCGCCTTTACCGCAGTTTTGTAGCAGATGAAGAGTAAGATAGCGTTTATATTGCTTATGTTTGTAACAGGACTTCCCGTTCTGGCACAGACTGGCGGGCCTGAGACCTCAATGGTTTCGCCTTACTATTTTGGCCCCAATGCCTTTCCTGTGCCAGATATGCTGGATGGAACTGTACAGCCCGATTTGCGTATAGAACTGGATGGTAATCACTACTTCGGAACCAGGGGCGACCATACAACAGACCTTACCCTGAAGGTTAATATACCCTTGTTTACAGATAGGGTGAACCTTTCTGCCTGGATGCCTTTGGTGGAATGGTACAGAAACTCTGACGAGAGCTTGGTTGCCTGCCGTATTGCAGAGAAAGCTCTTACGGATCCCAAGGCACGCAAGGGCTGCGTGAGTGGTGATGTATATGTAACAGCCGACGTTCAGTTGTTCCGTCAGAAGCGTTATCTGCCCGATGTGGCATTGCGTGCAGCGTTGAGAACGGCTTCGGGAAATGATTCCCAATACGCCCGTAACTACGATAGCCCTGGCTATTTCTTTGATGGTACAGTAGCCAAATCCTTTGCTTTGGGCGCTAGGAAGGAACATGATTTGCGTGTTGCCGCAAGTTTCGGTTTCCTTTGTTGGCAGACGGGTAAGTCGCGTCAGAATGATGCCTGGATGTATGGTCTGATGCTGAAGTGGACCTATAAACGTTTCATGTTGGAGGAGACACTGCGTGGCTATAAGGGCTGGGAGAATTCCAGTACGAGGGACAAGGAACTGGCGCATGACCATCCTTTTGTCTTGAAGACACGCGCTGCCTATCGGATAGGGAAATGGGAAGCACTGGCATCTTATCAGTTCGGAATACGTGACTATCCCTTCCATCAGCTACAATTAGGAGTGGCTTATCACATCAATGTGTTGGGAAAAATAACAGAGTGGGAGAAAAAGAGAAAATAGATAAAATATATAATATTATGGAAAAGAAATTCAAGAGAACCCTTGTAACGTCCGCTTTGCCTTATGCAAACGGTCCTGTTCATATAGGTCACTTGGCAGGCGTATATGTCCCTGCTGACATCTATGTGCGCTATCTGCGTCTGAAAGGTCGTGATGTGTTGTTCATCGGCGGTTCGGATGAGCATGGTGTGCCTGTAACCATACGTGCCCGTAAGGAGGGAATTACTGTCCAGGAGGTTGTTGACCGTTACCATTATCTTATTAAGGATAGTTTCGAGAAGTTCGGTATCTCGTTCGATGTGTACAGCCGTACTACCAGCAAGACACATCACAAGTTGGCTAGCGACTTCTTCCGCAAACTTTACGACGATGGTAAGTTCGTAGAGCAGGTTAGTGAGCAGTTCTATGATGAGCAGACTGGTCATTTCCTGACCGACCGTAACATTAAGGGAGAATGTCCTCGTTGCCATGCCCCTGAGGCCTACGGCGACCAGTGCGAAAAGTGTGGTGCAACCCTTTCGCCTGAGGAACTCATCAATCCTTATAATGCCGAGACGGGCAATCCTCTTGTTAAGAAAGCTACGAAGCATTGGTACCTGCCTCTGGATAAGGATCAGACTTGGCTGGAGAAGTGGATACTGGAGGATCATAAAGAGTGGCGCTCGAATGTATATGGTCAGTGTAAGAGCTGGCTGGATGGTGGACTGCGTCCCCGTGCTGTGACTCGCGACTTGGATTGGGGTATTCCTGTTCCTGTAGAAGGTGCCGAGGGAAAGGTGTTGTATGTGTGGTTCGATGCTCCCATCGGCTATATCAGCAATACCAAGGAGTTGTGCGACGCACATCCCGAGTTGGGCTCTTGGGAAACTTGGTGGAAGGATCCCGAAACCCGTTTGGTACACTTCATCGGAAAGGACAATATTGTGTTCCATTGCATTGTGTTCCCTGCTATGCTAAAGGCACACGGCGACTATATCCTGCCTGACAATGTGCCCAGCAACGAGTTCTTGAATCTGGAAGGCAACAAGATATCGACCTCTAAGAACTATGCCGTATGGTTGAATGAATATTTGGAGGAACTGCCAAATCGTCAGGACGAACTTCGTTATGTACTCACAGCTAATGCGCCAGAGACTAAGGACAATGACTTTACCTGGTCTGATTTCCAGGCTCGTTGTAACAATGAGTTGGTGGCTGTCTATGGTAACTTCGTGAACCGTGCTCTGCAGCTTACCCAGAAATACTATGAGGGCGTGGTGCCCGCTTGTGGTGAGTTGAACGACTACGACCGCGAGACTTTGGCTGAATTCCAGGGCGTAAAGGAACGCTTGGAGGCTTTGCTGGAAGGCTTTAAGTTCCGTGAGGCTCAGAAGGAGGCTATGAATCTGGCTCGTATCGGTAACAAGTATATTGCAGACTGTGAACCTTGGAAGGTTATCAAGACTGACCCTGAGCGTGTAAAAACCATTATTAATATCTCATTGCAGCTGACAGCCAATTTGGCTATCGCTTTCGAGCCTTTCCTGCCTTTCAGCAGCGATCGTCTGCGTAAGATGATTGCAATGGAAAGCTTCTCTTGGGAACAGCTGGGTAGTCTGGATTTGCTTTCTGCCGGCAAGCAGTTGCCCAAGCCAGAGTTGCTCTTCACCAAGATAGAAGATGATGTTGTCGCCGCTCAAATAAAGAAGTTGGAGGATACCATCAAGGCTAACGAGGCTGCTAACTATAAGGCTGCTCCTGTTAAGGATATTATACCTTTCGAGGACTTCGAGAAGCTGGATATCCGCGTAGGTCTTGTTAAGGCTTGTGAGAAAATAAAGAAGAGCAAGAAGCTTTTGAAGTTCACTCTTGATGACGGTAGCGGAAAAGACCGCACCATCCTAAGTGGTATTGCACAGTGGTACGAGCCAGAGCAGCTCGTAGGAAAGCGTGTCTTGTTCATCGCCAATCTAGCTCCCCGCCAGATGATGGGTGAGGAAAGCTGTGGCATGATTCTCAGCGCTGTCAATTATAATGGCGACCTCAGTGTAACCACTACACTTGATGATGTGAAGGGCGGCAGTCAGGTAGGATAAGATTTTTGTACAAAATGTTGGTTAATTCAGATAAAAGGTGTAATTTTGTCGCGCAAATTAACAGCAAAGGTAACAAAAAGCATAATAAACATGGAAAAGATTCGCGTAGCAGTAGTTGGTTACGGTAACATCGGCCGCTACACTATCCAAGCCTTGCAAGCCGCTCCTGATATGGAGATAGCTGGCGTAGTACGTCGTGCCGGTGCAGAGGGTAAACCCGCCGAACTGGCTGAATATAATGTGGTTAAGAATATTGAGGAATTGGGCAAGGTGGATGTGGCCATCTTGGCAACTCCCACACGTAGTGTTGAAGAATATGCTTTGAAGTGCTTGGCTTTGGGTATCAATACGGTAGATAGCTTCGATATTCACGGACTTATCTGCGACCTGCGTCGTAGCCTTGACGCTGCCGCTAAGAAGACAGGTGCTGTAAGCATCATCAGTGCTGGTTGGGATCCAGGATCAGACAGCATTGTCCGCACTCTCATGCAGAGTCTGGCCCCCAAGGGAATCACATATACCAACTTTGGTCCCGGCCGCAGCATGGGTCACAGCGTATGTGTTCGCAGCAAGGAAGGTGTTAAGGATGCCCTAAGCATGACTATTCCTGTAGGTGAAGGTATTCACCGCCGCATGGTTTATGTAGAATTGGAAGAAGGTGCCAGCTTGGAAGCTGTTACAGCTGCTATTAAGGCTGATCCCTATTTTGCCAGTGACGAGACACACGTCTTCCAGGTAGATAGTGTAGATGAATTGAACGATGTTGGTCATGGCGTGAACTTGGTTCGCAAGGGTGTGAGTGGTCAGACACATAATCAACTCTTCGAGTTCAATATGAAGATCAATAACCCCGCTCTTACAGCTCAGGTATTGGTTAATGCCGCTCGTGCTACACTCAAGCAGCAACCTGGTGCCTATACCATGATAGAGATTCCTGTTATTGATTATCTGCCTGGCGATCGCGAAGATATCATCCGCCATCTGGTCTGATTCATAAAGCATAACTAGAATTTCATAAATTCTTCAAGATAGGGTTACTACGTGGGACTTTCACAGGTCTCACGTAGTATTTTTTTTCCTGAAGGAAGTTGTTTCTTGCTTTAAACGTACAGTAGCCGAAATCTCTTTTTAAAATAGTTTGGAGCAATGCTATTTATTGCTATTTTTGCATGCCCTTTGTGTAGAAAAGAAAACAATTCTTTATATAAACTTTAATTCTAACATTCTATGAGTAGAAAATTACTTGGCACATGTATAATGGCCTTTATGATGGCTGTTAGCATGTCGGCGTATGCGCTGGAAAAAGTAAACGGCGTGTACCAAATTGGAACAGCGGAAGACTTTGCGGAATTCGCTGCACTCGTGAATGGTGGCGAAAAACGTGCCAATGCCATCCTGACGGCTGACATTGATTTAGGCACAGACATTGACACCTACAAACTTTACAACGGTGAATACCTCGGTACCTTTGACGGTGCAGGTTACACCATCACCATCAACTTCTCTGACGGAACAAAGGACAATCAGGGTCCTGCTATCTTCCGTTCTATCGGTAACCAGGCCCTCATCAAGAGACTGAAGGTGCAAGGTACCATCACAACCTCAAGACAGCATGCAGCAGGTATCGCCAACTACAGCGGCGGTGTTATTCGCGACTGTTGGGCAGATGTGACTATCAAATGTCCTACAGCCATGACGGATGCCAGTGCAGCAGCCTTTGTAGGCCAGTGTAACAAGAACTCGCTTATCGAGAACAGTGTTGCCAAGATTGCTATCGATGCCGTTGGTTCTGGCAGGTTCGGTGGTGTTGCCGCATGGGCAGACGCAGACCGTTGTCACATTGCCAACTGTTTGGTAATCAATGACAACTGCAACTTTGACAGGTCTGACGGCAAGAGTGCCGGTTTGGTTCGTAACGACGCAAAGTTGGTAGTTGTTGACCTTGACACTTACAATGCCGACAGTTATCATAATCGTCCCATTGGTGCCGTTGCCAACAACTATGTTGTAGATAACTTTGGCGGTGAGAACAAAGGTACAACTGTTATCACTACCGCAGACATTGAAAGCGGTAAGATTTGCTTCCAGCTGAACAGCGACCAGAAGCAAATCCGCTGGAAACAGAACCTCGGAACTGATCCATACCCTGTTCCTGCTGTATTCCGCTCTGAAGGTCAGGTTTATGCTTCTGCATCTACCAACTGCCAGGGTAAGGCTGATGGAGATGTCACATACAGCAACACTCCCAACAATTCCATAGCTACAGCACACACTTACGACAAGTATGGCGTCTGCACCACTTGCGGTCAGTTCAACTGGAACAGCTTCGACTTCAACGATCCCGAAAAATATGATCCTGCCGACAGGTCATTCCTCATCAACAGTGGCGACGACCTCTTCCTGGCAGAAGGTTGGAACCGTCTGCAAAACGGCTGCAAGTTCAACCTGAAGTTGGTGAACGACGTTACATGTACTCCTCCCGCTGGTCAACTCATCTTCAACAGCAGCGACTGGAGTGAGTGTAGCTTCAATGGTCAGGGACACACGCTCACCATCGAGATGGTGGA
>CAMOMP010000002.1:0-90895 GCA_946619915.1 uncultured Prevotellaceae bacterium
TGGGTGTGGCGTCTTTCGCCTCTAAATCTATGCCGTACTCTGCCGATAGTGTCATTAGGATGGTTGTGACTCCCAGCGAGTCGAGGTCGCTAAACAGGAAGTCGGATTCCAAGTCCACCAATGGCAGCATGTCTTCCAATAATTCTTTTATTCTTTCTTTCATTTTTATTTCATTGAACATTGAGCGGTTAGGGGTTAGGGGTTAGCGTAAATTTTGAATTTTGAATTTTAATTCTTCACTCTTCATTCTTCACTCTTCACTTTCAAAAACAACGGCGGTATGACGTAGGCCATAAGGACTACGGAGAACATGCCCACTATGGTGACCTCTGCCAGCGAGCGGAGGGCAGGGTGGCGGGCAAATATCAGGGTGCCGATGCCTATGAACATGATCAGGGCCGAGAGGGCAATGGAGCGTTTGTGCGCAGCCAGCATCTTGCGGCCGTGCGTGCGTTCGTAGAGGCAGCCCTCGGTCATAAAGATGGTGTAGTCGTCGCCCTGGCCGAAGATGAACGTTGCCAGTATTACATTAACTATATTAAATTGTATGTCCAGAAGCCCCATGATGCCCAGAATCCATATCCAGCTGACGGCCATCGGCATGAAGGACAGCAGCGCCAGCCTGATATTGCCGAACGAGAACCACAGGAACAGAAAGACGATAAGGGCACAGGCCCATCCCACGTAGTTGAAGTTGTCCGTGAGATTGTTGGCCAAGGTGCTGTTCAGCCCTCCGATATCAAAGCAGAACGAGGTGGACGGCAGCACGGCGCTGATGGCCTGGCTGACAGAGTCTGTGGACGTTGCAGGGACTGTTACGATGTCGATAATGCGATAGCAGCCTGACAAGGAGTCGGTGCTGAGATGCGAGGCATACACATGTTGCAGCGGCTTAAAGAACGGGAAGTCCTGCGCCTGGTACTGCCTGCTTGTTATCTTGTGGAAGTTGTCGAAGGCATCGGCACTGAACCCTGCTGCGGTTGCTTCCTGCGTCAGTTGCTGACCGAGCAAGTGCGAGTGTTCACTTACGAACCTCTCCCATCTGTGAATCCTATTGTTTTGTTCAGCCCTGGAACAAAGGAACCTTTCCGACGAGGATAGGGAAGTGCCGCTGAACCTCTCGGCAACGTCCCTGAGCTTGTCCTGAATCTGCAGGGAGTTGTCCATCGCCTCTTCGATGGAGCTGCCCTTGCTGACTACATAAATGCTCCTATGGCCCTTGCTGCTGCCCTCCGTCAGCTGCCTGAGATACTCCATATCGGAGCGTTGACTGGCAGTCATGTAGTTGATATGGCTCATATCCACGTCAAAGCCCGTTCGCAGGCTGAACCATCCGAAGACAAGCGTCAGAATACCCATGAGCACAACGAGCCACTTCTTCTCCTCCAACCTGATATTGCCTATCCAATCCAGCAGGGGAGTGCGGGGGCTCTGTTGGGAAGCCTTGATATGGATGATATGTGGCAGCCATAGTATCACAAACAGGATGGTGCCTATCAGCAGGAGGGCGCTAAAGATGCCCAAGTCCCTCAGCGCAGCGGCCTGCAAGGGAATGAGAGCACAGAAGGCTCCTACGGTGGTGATGTTGCCAATGATAAGGGGTGAGATAATCTCGGAGAGTGCCTGCCGCGTGTCGCGGGTATGCGAGGCATGGGCTATCAGATGCAGCGGGTAGTTGACGGCTATGCCCACGATAATGCTGGATATGCCCACCACTATCAGGGATATGTTCTGATGAAATAGGGACAGCAGGCCCAGTGCAAAGAGCCAGCCCCATGATATGGACAGCACAACCAGCAGGATGTTGCGCAGGCTGCGGAAGGCATAGTACAGCAAGGCCAGAATCAGTATCACCGCCAGGCTGACGGACAGTATGCTGTCCTGCCTGATCTGCGTGCTGTTGCCCACGGCTATGGAGGGACCGCCTATGTAGCGGACGGATACGGCCGGGGAATGTGCCTGCACGCTATCGGCTACGGCATCGAGCATCTGCATGAGGCGGGCATTGTTGTGTGTCTCGCTGTTGCCGTAGGGCGAGGTCAGCGCCATCAGGCTCCGCTTCATGTCGTGGGTGAAGATATAGCCGTCGTACAGCTGGAAGCCGTCCGCTCCCCAGCTGCCCATCAGCTCGGAAACAACAGGTGTGAATAAGTTCAGCGGGTCGCGCTGCAGGTTGGCACTCAGGAGCCCCGAGGTGGGGTACATCAGCATGGTCAGGTCCTCCTGCAACTGCTTCCCGGTATAGCCGGGAACGGCCAGCAGGCTATCCATCCGCGTGTAATCGTTCTCTGTCAGGAAGAGCGGAATATGCTGATAGACAAAGTCCGTAACGGCCGAGATGCCGTCGTAATCCACCTGTGCCGTAACCTCGCGTATGATGCCTGACGTATCCGCTGCGGAAAGGTACTCGCCAAAGTCGTTCATGGCGCAGACAAGGGCATCCTCGTCTGTCTGCGTGGTATCCTCCATCTGGAAGATAGCCAGCAACTTGCTGGCACCTGATACGTCCTGATAGACCTGCAGCGACTCCTGGTACTGTTCGCCAAGGGGCAGGAAGGCCGAAATGTCCTCGTTGAAGCGTACCCTGGACACCAAGAGTATCAGCAATGCGGTAGAGACGCACAGGGTGGTCACACACATCGGCGTGTGACGGCGCATATAGTCGTATATCCTGAAGATGATGTCAGCCATTCTTGTACAATGTTTTTATCCAATCCATGAACGCATCCTTCCACTGCCTGCATTCGGGTGTCCCCTTGGTCTGGGAGGCCCCGAATCCGTGCCCCCCTGTCTGGTACTGAAGATAGCGGTGCGGAATGGCTCGCTCCGTCAGGGCAGCATCCAGCAGCTCGGCATTCCTGTATTGCACAATGGGGTCGTCCTGACAGTTCACCAAGAAGACGGGCGGACAGTCGGCAGGGACGTTCCGCTCCAGCGAGAGTAGTTCGCGCAGCTGCTGGTTGTTCTTGCGACTATCGCCCAGCAAAGCCCTTCTGGAGCGTTTGTGCACACAATCCTCCACCATCGTTACAACGGGATAAATGGGGGCCACAAACGACGGACGTTCCTGGGCGGGGAACAGTTCGGCACCCGACATCACCAAGTGTCCGCCTGCCGAGAATCCCATTGCTCCCACTTTCGCGGGGTCTATGCCCAGTTCAGCCGCACGGCTCCGTACCACGGACAGGGCTTGTTGGAGGTCGGCTTGCGCATCGGGGTATCTGACGCCCCTGAACAGGTATCTGTATCTGAGCACAAAGGCTGGCGTCTGTGCCGTTCTGTATTTCAGCAGGAAGGCCGATATGCCGTTTGCCTGCAACCATTCTGCCACACAGCGTCCCTCGGCATCCATATCGTGCCAGAAATAGCTTCCGCCAGGGCATACAATGACGGCAATGTCCGTCCTGCCCTTGGCAGGGTAGGGTGTCAGCCATACCTTCTTGTGGCAGGAAGTGCCCTCCCAGATATTTATCCGGGCAAAGCTGGCTGTTGCGATTGTCGCAAACAGTATGGTAAGTAAGAGCCTATGATTCATAGTTGTTACTCAGAGCAGACAATTTGTTTATATAGAATTTTCTGAACCACTTAGCGAGGTCCATTACAGTATCCCCTAACTGATTGAGCTGCTGCGGAGTAACTCTCTCTCCTACATGCAGTACAATAGGACTTCTGCGCATATATTTGCTGTTCTTGGGCAGCGCCTTGCAGGCACCATACAGCAGCAGGGGCAGGATGTCTATCCCTAAGTCGGTGGCCAACTGGAAAGCCCCCTTGTGGAACCTTCCTATCCGGCAATCCTCAGAGCGTGTGCCCTCGGGGAAGATGGCTATGGAGTAGCCTCTGTCTGTCAGGTCCTTGATTCGGGTTTTCAGTTGTTCGTATCCCATAGAGACGGGGTAGTATTCGGCATGACGCAGGATATAGCCAAAGAAAGGGCTGTTATAGACCCAGTCGTTGGTCAGGAATACCATCTTGCGCGTCAGCCCCAGCAACACCATCAGGTCTAGATGGCTCTGGTGGTTGCAGATGATGATGGCAGGCTTGCGGAAGGTCTCGGCAGGGGTGTTGACGATGCTCACCCTTCCGCTGGCCACGTACAGCAGCTTGGAAACCACCTTTCCCGTGACGTACAGCAGCGTATGCAATGGCATACTGCTTAGGTGGAACAGCTTGGCTATGGGCACATAGATCAGGGAGAGGGGTATGATGATACACAGTCCCACCAGATAAACCGTCAGGGCAAAGGCTGTACGGAATGCGGTATCAATGAACCTGAGCAGGTACAGGGGATAGCCCCATACAAAGGCCAGCAGGCACAGGAAGGTGTTCAGAATGAATATGCGCGTGAAGTCGGCCCCTGGACGGAAGTGCGATACACGCTCCTGACGGGGCGGATAATAGACATTCACGGGCACGGAGACAATCTTTACGCCATTCCAGGCGGAAGATACTAGCAGCTCCAGCTCTGCCTCGTATCGGGAAGTCAGCAGGGAGAGCCCGTGCAGCTTGTGCAGGGGATAAAGTCTGAAGCCCGTCTGTGTGTCGGGGACGTAATGCAGGGTCTGCACACAGAACCAGAAGTTGCCAAAGGCATTGGCGAACTTGCTGCCACCCGACCTTTCTACGCCGTCCAGCTTGCGTTGACCCAAGATGATGGCTTCGGGGTGGCGCTGGTTGGCATCGAGGAACAAGGGGATGTCCTCGGGGAAATGCTGACCGTCGGCATCCAGGGTGATGGCATAGGAGAAGCCCATCTCTATGGCCTTGCGAAGTCCGCGTTTCAGGGCGGTACCCTTGCCTGCGTTCCTTGGATAATCCACCAAGGTGATGCCCTCTGTCTGCAGGAGCAACTCGCGCGTGCCGTCGGTACTGCCGTCGTTCACCACAATAACATCCTGGCATTGCAGCAGGGTACGGCGGACCACATCAGCAATGGTTCCTGCATTGTTGTATGTAGGTATTATGGCGCAGATGCCCCTTTCGTGCAGCAATCTGGCTGTGTTGGCCGTATGCTTCTGTTCAGACGTCATTACAGGTGAATGAGATTTTGGCGTATATCGTCTCCTCGCCATCGTCCGCCACGGCCTTGGCGCTGACCTTACCCTCCGCCTCCTTGATGGCAGAGAGGCGCACCAGCACAATGTGGTCCGTTGGTTGGAGGATAGCCAGGAACTTGGCGTTCCTGATGGAGGTAAGCTGCAGGGGCCTGTGCAAATGCTCCGACAGCAGCTCCTCTGCTATCTGTACTATGCACACGCCAGGCGTAATGGGCATGCCGGGGAAGTGTGCCTGATAGATGATGCAATTCTTGTTGAGCTGTATGCCGTATGTGACACTCTCCGAGGTCTGTTGCACATCTTTTATATTATAAAGATTATTTCTTAGCTTCATTGTTAAGGGTAAACACTGATGGGTTGATAACAATGTTTTTCTTTATCGAGGAGAGCTGGATGGTGGTGCTGTCTCCGTTCTTCTCGAACATCTCTATTTGGGTAACAACCGCCTGCTTGCGATCATAGTAAAGAACAATCCGAGCAAACATCTGCTTTAATTCTTTTTTCTGGGGAACGAGTGTCAGAATATGTTGATTTCCAGTCGTTTCTGCGGTTGCGTGAAAGTCTTTCTTCTGTGATAATACCTTACCTAGATTGCTGGGTATCATGATGCGAATCATTTCCCGGATTCTCTTGTGCCGGTTGGCATTGAGGGTGTTGCTGCGCTTGCTATTCTTGAACAAAACCTTGTCGTCGTTGAGAATAAAAAGCGAGGCGTAGGGGGTAGTGTATTCCCATCGCAGGCGGTTGGGTTGTGTGCACCACATCCTGCCCTTTGACACCATGGCATCATTCAGCATCTTCAGGCGCTTGGTCTGCGTGAAGTCGGCCTGCACCGTCTCGACAGCCTGAGACGCCTTGCTAATCTCGTCTATGGCGCTTGTCTGTGCCAGAGCGGATGTAATGCTGCAGAGGCTAAATAGTATCGTTAGGATGATATAATTCATAATTCACAATTCATAATTGCCACTTCGTTCTCGCTTTCGCTCGCGACCCCTTCGGCGTTCTCAATTCTCAATTCTCAATTCACAACTGTCACTCCCCCAAAGGGGGAGCTGGAGGGGGCTTTTTATCTTGTTATAAAGTAGCACCCCGCCATTATCAGCAGGACGCCTATCCATTTGCCTATGTCAACATGCTCGTGAAAGAACACTATGGCGGCAACCATGCCAAACACGTAGCTCAGGCTGACCAACGGGTATGCCGTGCTGATGGGATAGTGCTTGATGATGTACATCCACAGCAGGCTGGCAGCACCGAAGCAGAGTCCGCAGAGGGCAAACTGCCAGTTCACCAGCGCAGAGCGCCAGAAGGAAAGGTTCCAGCCGAAGGGTTCCATCCTGAGCAGGCCGAACTTGAGCATTACCTGCCCCATGGCCAGCAGGAAACTTTGTATGAGGGCCAATGACAACAGACTTATATTCATAAGGCGGATTTTATAATGATGCTTTTAGAGTATATCTCGTAGGGCTCCGTGATGCCTTGCTGGTCGAGCACGGCCTTGAACGTAGATGGTACGTGGTTGTGAAGTCCCACCAGTACGCTGCTGGCCTTTCCCTCGCGGATAAGCCTCTGGGCATCGCGCAGCGCCCATTGGAGGGATTCCGCGCCTTGCGAGTAGGTGATGTTGTATCCGTGGCAGCCCAGATGGATTGCCAGTGCTCCTGCCAGCGTGTTATGCGTGCTTTGCATGAAAAGGGTGGGGCTTATGCTCTCCTCTCCCTGTTCATGGATGGTGTTCAGAATCTTCTCGCCGTTCTCCAGCATTCCGTATTGTGTGGCCACGATAATGGCATCCGGCTTGGTGATGCCAGCCTTCTGTATGGCACGCAGGGATGTCAGGAAGGCAGCCTTCATAACCTTGCACATTCTTCTGGACTCCATGGGCGAGATGTATTCGCGCAACTCCTTCAACTCCTCCTCTTGGGTGATTTCGTTCTCGCCTGCCAGCATGTAGTCCTTTTGGGGGACACCGTCAAGGGAAATCTCCTTGTCTGAGATGATCAGAGAAGAGTCGTTGCCTCCGAATCCGAACGAGTTGCACAATATGTGGTGCAGCTCCTTCTGCATAGTCCTCGACACAGGATTGATGCAATCCGGTGTGCTGTTGCTCCATCCGTAATTGGCTGGGATAAAACGACTTTGCATGGCAATAAGGCAAATCACTGCCTCGATGCTGCCAGATGCCGAGGTGGTATGACCCGTAAGGGACTTGGTACTGGATACAGGCGGCATGTTCGCGGCAAAGACACGACGCAGGGCCGTGCTCTCGGATTTGTCGTTGTCGGGCGTGCCCGTTCCGTGGGCGTTTACGTAATCAATCTCCTCAGGCCTCAGATGCGCCATCTGCAGCGCCTCTGTCATAGCCATGAAGGCTCCCTCGCCATTCTCGGAAGTAGCGGTCTGATGGAAAGCGTCGCATCTGTTGCCCCAGCCCGTGATGTAAGCTTGGATATTGCTGCCCTGCAGGTGTGCGTCAGGCGTTCGTTGTAATACCAGATAGGCGGCTCCTTCGCCAAGGTTAAGCCCCTGGCGGGTAGCATCAAACGGACGGCAGACATCATGGTCAAGAATCATCAGACTGTTGAATCCGTTCAGATGGAACAGAGACAGCGCCTCCGTTCCGCCTGCCAGGACTATGTCCGTCTCATCGCAGAGCAGCATCCTTGTTCCCAGAATGATGGCATTCAGAGCCGATGAACAGGCGGTAGAGATGGTGCTCTGTTCGCAGTCGATACCCACCATGCGGGCAATAGCCTGTGTATTGTTGCCGCAGGAGTATTGTTCGGTAGCTTCTGTCCCACCTACGGTAGTGCCAGAGATGAGGGTTACACGCTTGCCTTTCAGCGATTGAGGAGAGAGGCTGGCATCTTCCAACGCCTGACGGAGTGCGTAGGCTCCAAGCAGGGCAGTACGACTGACCTCTTCCTGTGGCGCTACGGCAAGGGCGTGTCTGAGTTCTGCGTCAGACATCTTGACTTCCCCCACAGGCAGTTCCTTGTGTTGGGATTGCAGATAGCGCAGTTCGCCTATGCCCGTTCTGTTTTCCCACAGTGAGTTCTGCACCGACTCCTTATCGGTACCCAAGGCACAGATGATTCCACTTCCTGTTATGGCAATGCTTGTCTTCACTTCTTTCTGTTCTGACTTACGTACTGGGCAATATTCTCTACGCTGGTAAAGATGCTCTTACCTTCGGCTGCACTTGCCAGACGGATGCCGTAGCGCTTCTCTAACAATACAATCAGTTCCAGCGCATCGATAGAGTCCAGACCCAGTCCGCCAGCTCCGAACAACGGAGCCTTGGGGTCGATATCCTCAGGAGTCAGTTCCTCGAGGTTCAGTACTTCGATAATCTGTTCTTTCAGTTCTAAAATCAGTTCTTCCATATATATATTTTAATTCATAATTCTCAATTCATAATTCATAATTGAAGCTGCGCTTCGAGACTGCTCACGCTCGGGATAGCCTAAGCAAGCTTAGTTGGTCTCTCGCTCAATCGCAGCCTTCATAATTCTCAATTTTCAATTCTCAATTCTCAATTCCGCAAGAAAATCCTCTTCGCTCCTATAATCCAACCACCCTGTGAGAATACTCTTGTGGTAGTTGTCGAGCATTGTGGCTTGGGTTATCATACGCATCATATCATCATCTTTGCGAGGGAGGATGTAGAAAGCCGTCTCGCCGTGATAGTTGTTCCGGATGGCAACTTCTCCGTTTACGATATTGGGCAGTGTATATACAAATGAGGCAGGGGAGGGGAAAAAGTTCTCAGGGTCGGCAATGGAGGCGAGAAACTCCTTGTCGGCATTGATAGAGGACGACTGGCCAAAGAAGATGACAGCTCTTTCGCTCCCAGCCTCTTGCTCCTTGCCCCTTTCCTCTTGCTCCTTCTGGATCAGCAACTCTGTTGCGATAAAGCCCAGACGTGCCAAGGCGTCCATTTTGTAGAACTTGGGGTAGTCTTGAATGTATGTCTTGTATAGGTATGTCAGCAGGGCTTTCCCCGTCTGCTGCCCAGTGTCTATTACCTCGTTGTCTATCAGCACCGATTGGGGTGTGATGGTGACCTTGTGTAGTGTCTCTATTTCTTGTCCCTTCACGCCCTCTAAAGGGGTGCTGGGAGTCAGTAATACCGCTGCATTGCATCCGCCAAAGCCTGAGATAAGTTTCACGAAGTCTTTCTTCGCCGTTGCGGTATTGTTACGGACAATGTTCAGGTTACCGCTTACGCCCACCTCTTCATAACCCTTGGTGCCAACGATGGTATCGTCTTCTGCGGCATGTAGGGTGATAATGGTTTCCAGGATACCTGCGGCTCCCATCGTATGGCCATAGTATCCTTTCAGGGCATTTACGGGAATATCCGATAATCCTGCTCTGCAGATGCCGCGTGCCTCCATCTGGTCGTTGTACAACGTGGCAGTGCCGTGTGCATTGATAACGGACAACTTGCTGGCATCCTGTCCCTTCATAACGGCTTCCAGAGTCATCAGGCATCCGTCGGCCTTAGGGGCAGGGCTGCTCACGTGGTAAGCATCGTTTCTGATGGCTGACCCTGCGATGTTCCATCTGTCTGTCTGGCTTGTCTTTCCCAGTATTACGGTAGCAGCCGCTTCGCCAAGATTGAGTCCAGTCCTCTCTATGTCGAAGGGGCGGCATGGGGTTTCTGATAAGGCTTTCAGTGAGTGGAAGCCAGAGATGATGAATGAGCTTTGCAGGTCTATGCCACATACTATCACGTAATCATATTCCTGCATTTCTATCAGGCGGTTTCCTAATATCAGTGCCGAAACACCAGAAATGCAGGCATTGCAGACGATGATGGGAGTGGTGGATAAGCCCACGGTCTGGGCAATCCTTTCGGCAGAACGCCCTGGGTAGAGGACATTCTCGGGGGGATTACCCTCTATGTTCAGCAGGCTGATGTTCTGCTTGGTGGAACTTAACACCAGACAAGTTCGGCTGTCCAATGGAATTTGGCAACCCTCAAGGGCTTTCCGGATGGATGTTACGGCCAGACTCTCGAACAAGGTAAGGCCGTCTATTGTGAATTCCTCTTTCTGCTCCTCAGAAAACAAGGCGGCAGTAAAGGGGAAGGGTAGATTGAATTTATGATTATGGAGGCGCAATGCGGTCTTACCGGCTTTTACGGCCTGGTAATTGGCTCCTGAAGAGGAACCTAACGGCGATATGATGTTATCTGCTATTATTGCTGCCATGTATCTATTCCTCTTTTATTGCTATCTTAATCTCCGTAGTAGCCAGAGTCTTATCCCCAGACATAACGGTGGCTGTGGCCAGTGATATGCCAAAGGCTTCCTCTACGATAGTGATTGTTGTTGTGATGGTATCTCCCATCTTAGGCAAGCAAACGATTTCCATGTTTCGTACTGCACCGATGAAGCCTACTTGTATGTCATTCTTGAGAATATACTTGTTGATATATCCAATTCTGGCGGCACAAGTCTGGGCAATATTCTCAACAAGTCCGCTTGCGGAAAGGACATCCTGCTCCGCAAACAGATTGTCTGGCCTGATGTGCAGTGTGGTTACGACAACGTTCCCGCTATAGTGCCTTAGCGTATCTATCATCACAAACGGTTCCTGCTGTGGCAGGAGTGTATGGATGTCTAAGCTTTGCACAAAAGCGTCAGTTGGGCAGGTATAGTCGTTAACACTCATCGTTTGTCCAGAATTCAAAGTAGTTATACCATTGGGTAGGGTAGAGCTTTACTATCCGTTGCACCTCGGCCACATATTGTTGGGCCAGTTCCTGTATCTGCTGCTGGCGGGGTGCTTCCCTATTGTAACAGAGGGGTGTAACATATATCTTGTAGGTGCGTGCCGACTGCTTCATTACATGTATGGCAAGCACGTTCAGCCCCCTTAAAGTGGCTATACTGAAAGGACCGTACGGGAAGGCGGCGGTGCCGTTCAAGAAAGGTATTTGCAGTTTCTTTTGTGAGCCAAGAAGGCGGTCGGCTGGCATGCTTACAATCTCTCCGTTCTGCAGGGCTTGATCAATCTCGAACAGGTGTCCCATATCTGGCCGTATGGGTATCATTCGCGTATTTGTGTCGGCAAAGAGCTTGGCGCGGTTGTCCATTACGGAGGCTTTCTCGCCAAAGAAGACCAGGGCGTTTAAGGGTTTCTGTTCCGAAGAGAGGGTATAGCCGGCAATCTCGTAATTACCGATGTGTGAGCTTAGCATAACGAAGCTCTCTTCCCCTTTGGCAAGTTGCTGGAAGTGTTCAATGCCTTCTATCTCCATGCGGAACGTCTTGCCTGCATAAGTGGCGAACTTATCTATTACCACTTGACTGAACTGGCAGTGGTTCTGGTAAGTCTTGAGGGCTGACTTAAGTGGACCGTACCCATGCTGCTTTCTGAAATAGCGGTAGATGATTGCGCCGCTGGGGTTGACAAACAGGCAAACAGGAATAACGAATATGGCGGTAAAGGCATACAGCACCCTGACATCAATGTACCGCAGCATACGTATGAGCCATCGGTGCATCCATGCGTTACCATATGTTGTGCCTGCCCAAGCCTTTTCCATCTGCTTATGCCATCTTGTTCTCGATATAGTCGCAGAAGTCGCCTAATGTCTTGACTTCCTTCATCTCTTCGGGCTTGATTTTAAAGCCAAAGATTCTGTTGACAATGACGATGATGTCAACATAGTCCAGGCTGTCAATGCCCATGTCTTCCTTCAGTAAGGCGTTGGCATGAACCTTTTCTTCGGCTATCTCCATTTCTTCAATCATGAAGTCCCTTACTTTCTCTTCTATTTCTGTTCTTGTCATTCTTATGATTGATGTTTATTTTTTCTTATCTTTTATCTCAACAATACTGTGTCCTTGTCCCAACCCGTCGTATATCTTCTCAACCTGCAATCCTGCGGCAGTGATGCACAGCTGCAAGTCGGCGGTATTGTACATCTTGCTGTTGCCGTTGGCCAAAGCCGTAAAGTAAAGGCTGGTCATTGTCAGACACATTGCTGCTGGCTCAAACCGCTGGCGATCCCACAGCGTCTCCATGATATAGAGACGGGTGGTAGGCGTCATAATGGCCTTGACCCTCTTGAGGATGCTGACAATCTCTGGCATGCTGAAGCAGTCCAAAAACTGACTCATCCAAATGGCATCAAGGCCGCCCTCACGAACGGGGAAGGCTGCATCCTCCTGTAGCAAGTTGATGCCACAGCCCCTGATACGTTCGGCGCCAGGCTTACCTGCTATGTTTTGCTGCATCATCTTTATCTGTTGGGGCAGATCCAGGACGGTTACCTCTACGTCCTTGTCGAATCCAACGCATTGCAATGCCCATTTACCTGTATTGCCGCCCACATCATAAAGTGAACGGGTGCAGTGCTCCTTGAAAATAATCTCCAGTGCTTGTGGGAAGGCTGAGTCGCTGTAGAAATGGTCGAAGGCAAACCATGATTGCTGTACCTGTTCGGGCAGAGAACTCAGTCCTTCGTATATAGTGGGCCAGGGACCAAAGTGTTTCAGTCCTTCGGGTTTCCCGTTCAGTAACGATTCCTCCAGATGAAACCATCCCTGATAGTTGACATCGTGATTGAAGTCCAAGTTTACGCGTGTAGCCTTGTCGGTCAGCAGAAACCAACCGGTCTTACTGATGGTGTATTTCTCTGTTTCCTCGTCAATGAGTACAGTGCCGATGCTTAGCGAAGCTTCGAGCAGACATTTTACAGCATAGTCTGACAATTGTGTCTTCTCGACAATCTCCTGACGGGAAAGTCCTCCGTCGGCATCCCTGAGCATATCCAGAATGCCGAATTTTATCATCAGCCTTGATGCCTGGAAAACGGCTGGTCCCCAAGCTATGAACTCGGCCAGGCGTTGTGCTTCGGGTGCCGATAGTTGTTCGCTGGTGTATTTCTTCTTCAATGCAGGGTGTAAGCTCATATCTTATATTGCTTAGGGTTTCTTTATTATCAGAGCGCTGTTTGTTCCGCCGAATCCGAAGGAATTGCTTAGCACGGTTCTGACCTCTGTTTCTGTAGTCTTGGGGGCGATATTCAGTTTTGCAGAAAACTCATCAGGATTTTCGAAGTTGATGTTGGGTGCCACGAAGTTGTTCTGCATCATGATGATGCTATAAACAATCTCAGATGCTCCTGCCATCCAGCACTCGTGTCCTGTCATGGACTTAGTGCTGCTGATAAGGGCATGCTCTCCGGCAAAGAGGCTATGAAGTGCGCTGGCCTCCACCATGTCGCCCTGTGGGGTAGAGGTGGCGTGGGCATTGATATAATCTACGTCGGAAGCCTTGATGCCGGCATCTGTCATGGCTCGCTGCATAGCTATGGAACTGCCATTATCGCTTGGGTCGGAGATGGCACCTCCGTTGCTCGAGAATCCGTAGCCGCAAACCTCGGCAAGAATGTTAGCACCACGGGCTACGGCATGATCGTAGTCCTCTAGCACAAGGGCTGCTGCACCGCCCGATGGAACAAGGCCATCGCGGTCACGGTCGAAGGGTCGGCTGGCTTTAGTTGGTTCCTCCATACGCATCGAGAATGTGCGGATGGCATCGAACGAGGATATGCCGTACATGTTGGTCTCTTGCGCTCCGCCGCACAGCACCATATCCTGCAGGCCTTGCCTGATCATCATACAGCCCAGGCCAATGGCGTGACTGCTACTGGCGCAGGCGGCACTTACGCTGAAGTTTATGCCGCGTAGGTTGAAGACGGAACACAGGTTCATGTTGACGGTGGAGTTCATAGACTGGAACACCGAACCGGCACCGACGAGTTCTGAGTCGTGTTTCTCTTCCATTACGCGGTAGCCGTCTATGACACTTTTTGCTGACGAATCGTTGCCGAATATGCAACCCACTTCGTTCTGGTTTAGAAAATCATTGTCTATTCCTGCTTGTTCAAAAGCCTGCCTTGTTGCCATAAAAGCATATTCTGCCTGTTCCGACATGTTGGCCCGCTGGCGTCTGTCAAGAAGTCCTTTCAGCACAGGGACCTCCACAGCACCGGTCAGTGCGGAGCGAAATCCATAGTCAAGGCGCTTAGGATCCAGAATAATGCCGGACTTCCCTTGGTACAGGGCTTCCCTAACTTGCTCTATACTGGTTCCTATGCACGACCAGATGCCCATGCCTGTTATAGCAACTCTTCTTTTCATATCTGTGCAATGTCACTAATAGGATGCAAAGATAGGGAAATTAAAGAAAAGAACAATGATAAGATGCGAAATTCACAAAATTTATGATATATATATAGATAATGTATTATCTTTGCGCTGGAGTTTTAAAATATTGTACATCCAAACAACAAACATACACATGTCTGTCTCCTTGTCCTATCTGCTTTTCTTCGGGGCTAACCTGGCATTTATAGTGACTCATCTATACGGGTGGTTGCTAAAGTGGTTTTACCGCCCAAGGGCTTATGCCGCGAAGTTTCACGAACTTTTCCCTGCTCAACGGGCAGTGGGTGTTATCTATTTGCTGCAGATTCTGGAACTGCCATACCTTTGCCGTATTGGCAATGCCGATGCTTTGCTATATGCTAATGCTTTTGCCTTACTGTTTTACCCACCGCAGATGCTGGTGATGTGCGAGTGCTATTTCTTTCCAGAGAGGAGTAAGAACGTTGAGGTTTTCGGACGTAGTTTGCTGCCAGTTGCGGGGGCAAGATGGATGCTGTTCGTTCCAACATTCCTGGCTTTGCTGCCTCTGTTCCTGCAGGCATTGGGGCTAGTTTCTATGCCTGCAGGATGGCATATTTGGGCTTTTGTCTGGGTGGGCGTAATCTTTGCCGGATACTTCATACAGACGTTGTTAATGGCGCTGAAGATAGGGCGTGTCATTCAACGTGTGAACGAGGACAGGTATGCCGACATTGATGATTTTCCTGTGCGTTTTGCGCAGTATATTCAATGGGTGCCAACCTTAGTGCTGGTGGTGCTGGCCATTAATTTCTATGCCAACGATCCATGGGTGAAATTCGTACGCGACATTGTGTTCATAGGCCTTAGTGTGTGGTTCTGCATCTATACCCTTAACCCTTGGCGTAAAACAGCTATGTCGGAATACTCTGATGATGATGAGAGTGTCGAAAACGCTGATATTGCCACACATCGACTTACGGACGACCGACTGGACGATTTGGCTGGCAGGCTGGAGGCACTTCTCGTAGAGGAAAGGATCTTTACAGAGCAGCATATTACCCGCGACATGCTAATGCAGCGCCTGGGCACGAATGCTAATTATATTGCCGAGGTTATCAAGCGCAGCGGATACCAGTCGTTCTACGATATGATATGCCAACACCGCGTGCGCTATGCCATTAGCCTGATACACCAGCAGCCCGCTTGTCGCATGAGTGACATAGCGGATCGCTGCGGATTCTCGTCGCCTGCCTCTATGGCCAAGGCTTTCCAGTCGCAGGGTAAGGCTGCACCTTCAACTTTTAGAAAATCCCTTTCTGTTTAGTGTATTTTATTTCCCGTGCGTGTATTTTTCTTTCTTTTAGGTGTATTTACACTGAGCGGAATGCAGTTTATGAGTGTTTATGTGTAATTTCGTGCCCACACACTTGTTTCTATATATAAAATATGTACGGAATGACCACATTCAGTATTGTAGCTATTATTGGTATTGTCCTTTGCGCCGTCTGCCTCGCCTATTTCATGTGGCGTGCGGGGCAGGCTGTGCGTAAGGAAGAGAATGAGAAAATGGTAAACGGCAAGGAGTTGCTTTGATAATTAATAATCATTATATACAACGGTATTATGAAAAGAAAATATATACCCCCCGCCATGACGCTGGTTCATATTCAGCATAAGGGGTTGTTAATGGAGAGTGTTTTTAACGTTACATCCAATAATGCAAACCTTGAATACGGCGGTGGCAGTAACAGCTCTGCCCGCACAAGGGAGTTCCACAATGTTTGGGAAGAGGAATGGTAAAAAAACACTCACACTATAATCGCATAATAATGATAAAGAAAATACTTATACTATTTGTTGCCTTAATCGCTACGACACAAATGCTGTGGGCTGACGAGGTGACCCCAGAGGAAGCAATAAGGAAAGCCCAGAACTTCATGCGTCAGCGCCAGACATCTGGCGCCAGACAACGCAAAGCTCAGGCAACATCGCCACGGCTTACGCCAACGCAGCAGGTCTGTGGCCTATATGTTTTTAACGTGGCAGATGAAGGCGGCTACGTCATCGTATCGAACGACGACCGTACCATACCCGTGCTGGGCTACAGCGACAATGGTCATCTGGACCCAGACGACATGCCCGACAATATGAAGGCATGGCTGGAGGGCTATGCCAGGGAGATAGAATGCCTTGACGACATTAGCGGCATCGCCACGACGGACGTGCCTGCCAAGGTGGGCAATCATGCCACCACGACCCTTGGTCCCTTAGTCACTACGCAATGGTCTCAGAGCACTCCCTACAGCGATCGTTGCCCCAGAGAATCGTCATCGGGAAAACGTTGTGTCACTGGCTGTGTGGCTACTGCTATGGCGCAGGTAATGAACTACCATAAATGGCCGGAGAGTCCAACAACAGAAATCCCAGGTTATAGCATGTCGGAATATGTTGACACCTCGGAGCCCCTTCCAGTTATTACATTCGACTGGGATAACATGAAGGATACATATACAGGCGAAGAGCCCATAGAAGATCCTACCGCAATTGCTGTTTCCACCCTGATGCGGTATTGCGGTCAGTCGGTAAGGATGCAATACAGTCCAAGCAGTTCTGGGGCATATACTATGGATGTGGCTCCTGCCCTTGAGACTTATTTCGGCTATAATGAATCTGCCCAGTATTTGGTACGCAGCTACTATTCCTACGCTAACTGGACAGACCTGATATACAACGAATTGGAGCAGAGACGTCCGGTTATCTATAATGCTATGACTAGGGATGCAGGTGGTCACGCTTTCGTGTGCGATGGCTACAAATACGAGGGCGATGAAGACTTGTTCCATATCAACTGGGGATGGGGCGGTGCTCTGGATGGTTACTTCGTCCTCTCTGTGTTGGATGCAAGTGAGGAGAAAGGTCTCGTTTTTGATTCCGATCATAGCGCACTTGTCGGTATTCAGAAACCGACCGATACGGGTACTGTGCTAGATGTAAAAAAGAATACGGTAGATCTTTCTATTAATAGCATCAGTCTCTCGTCATCTTCCGTTATCCTGGGCAACAGCGTGGATGTGAACCTCAATGTAACAAACAACAGCGAAGATGAATACGATGGTCATATTGCTATAATTTATAATAGAACTGTTGGTGAAATGGGAAAATTCGTGATAGGGGCAGGAACGACAACGGATGTAACTATCAGAGTCACCCCACATGAAAATGGTCGTATCCCAATATTTATCGGTATCCCCAATGACGATGGAACGTACAGTAAAGTAAAAGGTATTACGGCGTCCCTTATTGTGTACAGCACCGATGAGCCCGTGGTGTTGCTCAACGATGATAGTGCTCAGCCCGAAGGTTCTAAGAACGCTGACGTGATAGAGTCGAATGTCGGCAAGACCGTTGATGTAACGCTCTCGGGACGCACATTTTACAAGGATGGCAGCTGGAATACGCTGTGTCTGCCGTTCGACCTGACGTGTGATGAATTGAATGAGTTTCTGGATGTTCCCCAAGAAATGAAGATGCTTACTGGTACATCCTTTGACAACGGTACGCTGACGCTGACATTTATGGATGTCTATACACTGGAGGCCGGTAAGCCCTATCTTATAAGGTGGAATAACGATACGGAGAATCCTACTGTTACCAATCCAGAGTTCAGGGGTGTTACCATCAGTGATGAAACGGATGGCGTGGAAACGGAGTACCTGGATTTTGTTGGTTCGATGTCGTCTGTAGGCTTCATGGCTAACGACCGCACGAAGCTGTTCCTGGGCGATGCAAATAAGCTTTATTATCCCAATGCCAATATGACGTTCAATGCCTTCCGTGGATACTTCCAGTTAAGCGAGGGGTTAAGAATGAGGGGCGAGGAATCGCTGGTGAAGGCATTCAAGCTGGACCTTGACGGCGATAGCGCTGATGGCATCGGATCAATTCATAATTCACAATTCATAATTCATAATGAAGTTGATGCAGTGTACGACTTGAACGGTAGAAAAATTAATTCTCAATTCTCAACTTTCAATTCTCAATTAAAGAAGGGGATCTATATTCATAACGGGAAAAAGATATTTGTGAAATAATTTTGGTCGGGTAGAAAGATTGTATCTGAGCAGGGAGTGAACCTGCAAAAGAAGAGGGTGTGTCACATGAATGACACACCCTCGTTCTTTCTCATTTATTTGTTCTTTCTTATCGGATGAACAACATCTCGCGATACTTCGGCAGGGGCCAGAGTTCGTCATCCACGATGAGTTCCAGCTCGTCGATGTGATAGCGAATCTTCTCGATGAGCGGGGCTACGGTGTCATGGTAGGCAATGGCCTTCTCACGTACGCTTTCTATCTTGTTGGCGACACGGCGGGCGTTTACGAGGGCTTCTACGTTCTCGGTGATGAAACTGCTGTGCTCGCTGATGCGCTCTATGAGAGCCAGATTGTTGGCGCTGACTTTCATGGCTGTCTGCTCAGGGAAGATTTCCTTAACCTTGTGCACATTATCTATTAGCTGACTCTGGTACTTGGTGGCCACGGGAATAATATGGTTCAGGCAGAGGTCGCCGAAGATGCGGGCCTCGATTTGAATCTTCTTGGTGTAAGTCTCTTGCTTGATTTCGGTACGAGCCTCCAGTTCGGCTTTTGTGAGGACGTGCATATCACCAAACATCTTGATGGTCTCTGGCTTCAGGTAGTTGTCCAGCATCAGTGGTGCGCTATTTTCAACATCCAAGCCACGACGGGCAGCCTCCTGCTTCCATTCCTCGCTGTATCCGTTGCCATCGAAGCGTATGGGCTTGCAGGCCTTGATGTCTTCGCGGACGGTCTTCAAAACAGCCTTCATGGGCTCAAGTCCTCTCTTTATAAGTTTTTCAACTCGCAATTGGAAGTTTGTCAGTGCCTCGGCCATGGCTGTATTGAGGACAATCATAGAGGCAGCACAGTTGGCTTGTGAACCGGCAGCACGGAACTCGAAGCGATTGCCGGTGAAGGCGAATGGTGAGGTGCGGTTGCGGTCGGTGTTATCCAAGAGTAGCTCTGGAATCTGAGGAATGTCCAGTGTAAGGGAACGCTTGCCCTTAAGATTGATAATCTCTTCGTCGGTGGCATTCTCCAAATGGTCTAACAAATCAGAGAGTTGTTTGCCCAAGAAGCTGGAGATGATAGCTGGTGGTGCCTCGTTAGCGCCCAGACGGTGAGCATTGGTAGCTGAGATAATGCTGGCCTTCAAGAGTCCGTTGTGGTGATAAACAGCCATCAAGCTCTCTACGAGGAAGGTGACGAAACGCAGGTTGTCCAGCGGTGTTTTGCCAGGACCGTGCAATAGTACGCCGGTATCGGTGGAGAGGCTCCAATTGTTGTGCTTGCCGCTTCCGTTCACACCGCCAAAGGGCTTCTCGTGCAACAGACAGCGGAAGCCGTGCTTGCGAGCTACCTTGCGCATAAGCATCATCAACAGCATGTTGTGATCTACTGCCAAGTTACATTCCTCGAAGATGGGCGCCAACTCAAACTGGTTGGGAGCAACCTCGTTATGGCGTGTCTTGCAGGGGATACCCAGTTCAAGGGCCTTTATCTCCAAATCCTTCATAAAGGCTGCTACACGACCGGGAATAGAACCGAAGTAATGGTCGTCCATCTGCTGGTTCTTTGCACTATCGTGTCCCATCAGGGTGCGACCTGTCATCACTAGGTCGGGACGTGCGGCATACAGGTCTTCGTCGACTAGGAAGTATTCCTGCTCCCAGCCAAGGTTGGTAATTACCTTCTTGACATCAGGGTAGAAATAACGGGCTACGGCAGTAGCGGCCTTGTCAACGGCCATCAAGGATTTCTTCAGCGGAGCCTTATAGTCCAGCGCTTCTCCAGTATAAGAGATGAACACGGTGGGAATCATCAGCGTGTCGCCTACCACGAAAACGGGGCTGGCTGGGTCCCAAGCAGAATAACCGCGTGCTTCGAAGGTAGAGCGGATACCACCGCTGGGGAATGAACTGGCATCGGGTTCCTGTTGAACCAACTGCTTGCCTGTGAATTCCTCTACCAATCCGCCTTTTCCGTCATGTTCTACAAAGCCGTCATGCTTCTCTGCAGTACCCTCTGTCAGGGGTTGAAACCAGTGCGTGCAATGGGTGGCACCTAGTTGCATGGCCCACTTCTTCATACCTTCTGCCACGATGTTGGCGGTTGCCAAATCCAGTGTCTCGCCGTTGTCCATTACGTCGCACATCTTCTTGTAAACCTTGGCTGGAAGATATTGGTACATCTTCTCGCGGTTGAAAACAAACTTGCCGAAGAATTCGCTTGGACGTTCTGTACGATTGGGAACGGGAATGGGTTTCTTGTTAAAAGCTCCTCTTACTACTTGAAATCTGAGTGTACTTGACATATATCTTTCTAATTCAAAATTTTTTAATTCAAAATTCAAATGATTATTCACGTTAGCTCTGAACTGTCTATGAAGCGCTGGGTCAGGCCGCTGTAATTTTCTATACGTCGGTCGCGCAGGAAAGGCCACCAACGGCGGACATTCTCAGAACGTTCCATGTCAACCTCTACTACGTTGATGGCTTCCTCGTCTTTGGGGGCTCGATACAACATTTCGCCCTGAGGACCTGTCACAAAACTGCTGCCCCAGAATTGGATACCTTTAGTTTGGCCACTAGGGTCAAGTTCGTGACCTACTCGGTTGACAGCTATTACAGGAAGGCCGTTAGCTACGGCATGGCCACGTTGAACGGTAGTCCAAGCTTCGCGCTGACGCTCTTGTTCTTCTGGGGTATCGCTGCTCTCGTAGCCGATGGCAGTAGGGTAGATGAGCAGTTCTGCTCCTTGTAGAGCCATCAGGCGCGCTCCTTCGGGGTACCATTGGTCCCAACAAACTTGAACACCCAATACACCCACGCTAGTCTTTATGGGGTGAAAGCCCAGGTCGCCAGGTGTAAAGTAGAACTTTTCGTAGTATGCGGGGTCGTCTGGAATGTGCATCTTACGGTACTTGCCGGCAATGGAGCCATCCTTCTCAAAGACTACTGCTGTATTATGGTACAGACCGGCAGCCCTGCGTTCGAACAGGCTTGTCACCAGTACAATGCCGTATTGGCGGGCCAGATTGCCATAGAACTCGGTGCTAGGCCCGGGGATTGGCTCTGCCAGAGAGAAGTTGTCGACATTCTCTACCTGACAGAAGTAAAGGCTGTTGTGCAGTTCCTGCAGTACAACCAGTTGTGCACCCTGCTTTGCTACCGTGGCAATATTCTGGGCCAACTTCTGCTTGTTGCTTTCTACATCAGCTGTACAGCTTTGTTGTATGATTCCGACTTTCATCTTTTCTTATTTAACAAGTTTGTTGACGTTGTCGTTAATTCTCAATTCTCAATTTTCAACTTTCAATTTCCAACGCTCCTACGGGGAATTGCATGGTGCAGCAATGCAGCGAGCCGTGCTGAATGATAAGAGGTTGGCAGTCTATATCCACAATCTCGTGCTTGGGGAATGCTTTTGCTAGCTGTTCGTGTGCCTGACGGTCCAATTCGTAATCACCATAGGTAGGCATCAGCACAGCCTTGTTGATGATAAGGAAGTTGGCATATGTGGCAGGCAGGCGCATTCCATCTTGGTCGAATCGCTTGGGTGCCATAGGCAGGGGGATGAGGTTGTAGGGCTCGCCACTGAGTGTCTGAAAGGTGCGAAGTTGCTCCTCCATCAAATGTAGTTCTGCATAATGCTCGTCCTCGTTGTTTGTGCATTGTACATAGGCTATGGTGTCACTGGAACAGAATCGGGCCAGTGTGTCTATGTGGCTATCCGTGTCATCACCGACCAGATAGCCATGATCCAACCACAGGATGCGTTCGGCATGAAAGAATGAAAGCAGGTGTTTTTCTATGTCGGCCTGAGTTAGAGGTTGGTTTCTATGTGGAGCCAACAGACACTGGCTGGTGGTCATAATAGTTCCTCGACCATCGCTCTCTATGCTTCCGCCTTCCAAGACGAAATCGAGATGCTCTTCGTATTCGCCCTTGAAAATGCCCTGTTGAATAAGATTGTGATTTATCTGGTTGTCCAGTTCTGCGGGGAACTTCTCGCCCCATCCGTTGAATTTGAAGTTCAGTAGGCGTGTGCCTGTTTCGGTAAGTAAGGTTATGAAGCCGTGGTCGCGAGCCCATGTGTCGTTGGTTGGCATGGTACAGTATGTTATTTGCTCACAAATATTCTGAGGAAGTTGCTCTGTGAGTAATGCCTTAACCATATCAGGCTCAGGGGTAACGATGATAAGCTTCTCGCGTAAGGCTATCTGCATAGCCATTTGGATGTAGCAACGAGTAACTTCCTTTAAGATGGGAGCCCAATCTGTTTCTGCGTGTGGCCATGTAAGCTGAACGGCGCATTGCGGATACCATTCTGCAGGTAATTGGGTAGTTCGGATCTCTGTGAGTTCGGGACCGTTTTCTTCGTCGTACCTAAGCTGCAGAAGCAGGTCTGTGATTGTAGTTGTGGGGCGTTGGAAGTGTATAGCCATCGTTCTCTTACCTATTTATATATAAATTGGCTGCAAAGTTACGATTAAGTGAGCGGAATACAAAATAAAAATCCTTTTTTTATTTTTATTCCCAAGCGAAAGTAACCTGGAGTCATCAGCCTCAAAGTTATGGCAGATTGACAGAAAAAACAAAATATATTTGGATTTTATCTTCTTTTGGTGTACCTTTGCGCCCAAGAAACGTACTTACTATGAGCGTGATAGTTCGGGAAGTGATGAACGCCCTTGAAAATTTCGCGCCTCTGCCCTTGCAGGAAAGTTATGATAATGCTGGCTTGCAGGTTGGACTGACAGAGGCGGAAGTCTCAGGGGTTTTATTGTGTCTTGACGTGACTGAGGAAGTCATCTCTGAGGCCATAGATTTGGGATGTAACCTGATCGTGTCCCATCATCCATTATTGTTCCGAGGCTTGAAAATGCTCTCTGATACCGATATGGTTCAGCGGTGCGTGAGGATGGCTGTCCAGAATGATATCAATATCTATTCTGCCCATACTAACTTGGACAGTGCTGTTGATGGTGTGAACTACGCTATTGCAGAGCGTTTGGGGCTAGTTGATGTAGAATTGATGCAGCAACGGAAAGTTCCCGTTCAGACAGATGCAAAGGAGCGTATGGTATTGGGTGGAAACGGAGTAATAGGTTATCTGACAGAAGGAGAGGATTCTCTGGTATTCCTGCAAAGGGTGAAGCAGGCCTTTGGCGTGGAATGTCTGATGCATAATGAATTGCTGCAGCGTCCCATACAATGTGTTGCTATCTGTGGTGGAGCAGGCGATTTCCTTCTGGATGAGGCTTTAAGGCTGAAGGCAGATGCTTTTCTGACAGGCGAAATGCATTACCATCAGTATTTTGGTCATGCCCAGCAAATTCAGATAGGTGTTTTAGGTCATTATCAGAGTGAGCAGTACACGACGGATATATTCCGTAATGTAATCGAGGATAAGTTCCCCAATTTGGCTCTCTTCAAGACAACCGTTTGTACGAATCCGATTAAGTACCTTTGATTTGGTTTGTTGTTTACCTTTTACGGTTTACAGTTGAGAGAAAATAGAATAATATCAAATCGTAAATATAATTATGGCAAGAGAAAAAGCTAAGGATCCCGCAGATTTGAGCGTGGAAGAAAAACTGAAGAACTTGTATGAACTGCAGAAACTGCTGACGGAGATTGATAAAATCAAGACTCTTCGTGGCGAGTTGCCTCTTGAGGTTCAGGATTTGGAAGATGAGATAGAAGGTTTGGCTACCCGTGTAGATAAAATTACTGCTGAGGTAGCTGAGTTGAAGCGCGAAATCAGCCAGCGTAATGGTGATATTGAGGTTAATAACAGCAATATAGAGCGCTATAAGACTCAGATGGACAGTGTAAGAAACAATCGTGAGTATGATACACTGAGCAAGCAGATTGAGTACGCTGAATTGGACAATGTTCTGAACGAGAAGAAGATTGCCGAGGCAAAGTCATTGGTTGAGAGCAAGACAGCTGAGATTACTCGTTGCAACCTGTTGGCAAACGACAGACGTGCAGATTTGGATGTTAAGCGTGGTGAGTTGGAGGAAATTATTGCTGAGACCAAGGCTGACGAGGATAAGTTGCGTGAAAAGGCTAAGAATTTGGAGTTGACCATTGAGCCCCGTTTGCTTGGTGCCTTTAAGCGTATCCGTAGAAACAGCCGTAATGGTTTGGGCGTTGTATATGTACAGCGTGATGCCTGTGGCGGTTGCTTTAATAAGATTCCACCTCAGCGTCAGTTGGACATTCGTATGCGTAAGAAGATTATTGTATGCGAATACTGTGGTCGTATTATGGTTGACCCAGAACTGGCTGGTGTAGAACTGGTAGGAAAAGAGGAGAAGCCAAAGCGCAGAAGAGCTACTCGCAAGAAGGCAGACGAAAAGGCAGAGGATTAAAGAAACGTTATTTCAATATAAAACAAATATGCTCATCCTGTATAGGGGTGGGCATATTTCATTTATGGACGAAGATCCTGCCACGAGGGGATGTCGGGCATGAACTCATATGTCCCGTCTTCGTAGTTAATTCTGCAGCAATAATGTTGCATTCCGTTGCTAACAACAAGCCATCTGACGTGCATTTTAATGTTATACCTACTTATCTGATTAAAAACCTTCTGGTCGATCGGAATGTGAGATGCTTTGTACTCGACAATCATAATTGGTAGGGCATGCGAGTCATATACAACGGTGTCGCAACGCTTCTGTGTGTTGTTCAGGTTGAGGGCAACTTCGTTGGCTATGCAAGAGGCGTTGTATCCTTTTTGATTGATAAGGAAATGAATAAAGTGCTGGCGGACCCACTCTTCGGGTGTAAGGGTAATCATTTTCTTACGTATGATGTCAAAAACCATCAGTCTGTTTCCCTTTCTTTGTAACTTTAGGTCTGTTTTTGGTAAATTCAGCACTTCCATTCGAAAAATAATGAGAATAATTCGTATCTTTGCCTACAAAATTATATAAAATATGAAAACCAAGCAAGAGATTGTAGAAAATTGGTTACCCAGATACACGCATAAGCATCTGGAGGAGTTTGGCGAATATGTTTTGCTAACCAATTTCAATAATTATGTGGATATTTTCTGCGAGAAGTTTGGTATAGAAGCACCAGACTACACTTCTAATATGCGTTCTGCTACAGCGGATGGTATCAGCATTATCAACTTTGGTATGGGAAGTCCCAATGCGGCTATTATTATGGACCTTCTGAGTGCCATAAAGCCCAAGGCTTGCTTGTTCTTGGGTAAGTGTGGTGGTATCTCTACCAAGACACAGCGTGGTGATCTTATCTTGCCTATTGCCGGCATCAGAGGCGAAGGTACCAGTAACGACTACTTCCCACCAGAAGTGCCTGCTTTGCCGGCGTTTATGCTGCAGCGTGCCATTTCCAGTACCATCCGAGACAGAGGCTTTGATTACTGGACGGGAACGGTATTTACCACTAACCGCCGTGTTTGGGAACACGATGATAAGTTTAAGGATTATCTGCGCACTACACGTGCTATGGCTGTGGATATGGAGACGGCAACGCTCTTTACCTGCGGATTTGCCAATCATATTCCTACAGGTGCTCTCTTGTTGGTAAGTGATAATCCAATGATTCCTGAAGGTGTTAAAACCGATGAGAGTGATAGAATTGTGACAAGCAGATACGTCGAAGATCATGTTGGCATAGGTATTCAGGCGTTGGAGATGATTAAGGAGGAGAAGAAGACTGTTCGTCACTTGAAATTCGACTATTAATGGCACAGACAAAAGGAGGAATCACGCACGAAGATATTATACGTTCTGTGCGTGCAGGAGACGTAAAGCCCGTCTATTTGTTGATGGGTGCTGAGGATTATTATATAGACAAACTGAGCGATTTCCTGACGGATACGTTATTGAAACCGGAGGAGCGCGATTTTAATCTGGATGTTGTATATGGCTTGGAGGTAACGGCCGACAAGGTTGTGGAATTGGCAAGGGCCTATCCTATGATGGCTGACCGTCGTGTGGTTCTGGTGCGCGAAGCCCAGGCTATGCGTTCGTTAGATGCATTGGAGGCCTATATGCAGCATTATACACCTACTACGGTGCTCATTATTTGCTACAAGCACGGGGTGCTGGATAAACGCAAGGCTGTAACGAAGCAAATTGATCAGATAGGTGTGATTTATGAGAGCAAGAGACTGTATGATAGCCAGCTGCCTCAGTTCATTACGCAGTATTTTAGCCGTAAGAAGGTGAAGATAGAGACCCAAGCAGTACAGATGCTGGCTGGGCATGTGGGTGCTGATCTGTGTCGCCTATCTGCCGAAATGGACAAGCTTTTGCTTTCGCTTGCAGGATCTGAGAATTGCGTAACAGCAAGCAGGGTAGAGGAGCTTACGGGAATGAGCAAGGAATTCAATGATTTTGAATTGCGTTCTGCTTTAGCCGTAAAGGACGTTTTCAAGAGCATGCAGATAGTAAAGTACTATCAAGGACAACAACAAAAATTTGCCTTGCCGCAGACACTTTCCAATTTATTTACATTTTTTTCGGCTGTTTTGATGACATATTATGCGCCCGATAAAAGTGATAGAGGAATTGCTGCATGGCTGGGCATGCCAGAATGGCAAGCCAGAAAAGATATTATTCCCGCCTACCGGAATTATAAAGGAGTGAAGGTTTTGCAGATTCTATCTGAAATACGCAAAACTGACGCCAAAGGTAAAGGGGTAGGGGGATGTAAAACTCCAAAAGAGGAGCTTTTGCAAGAGCTTATTTACTTTATTTTACACTGATTTTTGTCTAGATTGTGAGCTTTGGCTTACACGAAAAATAAGGCCCTTTCTTCTGAAAAATAGTAAGTTAGGGCCTTTTTCTATGCGCTGAGAATTGCGTAAAATCGCGCGATTTAATGCTGTACGTGTATTCTTTAAGCATTCCAAAATTGGTCAAAAATGGCCATTTTTGTGATTTTTGAGTTTAGATTTGTAATTTGCGTTTGCAAATTGAATTTACAAAAACAACATACCTGTTCGTTTCGAAAGTCTGAACTAAAGGTATGAATTCAAATATACAAATGTAAATTCATAAATTCTATTCCTTGTTTACGTTTCTGAATTATGCAATTTTATTTATAAAACCGAATAATATGCATAATTCATGATTCTGTATAATAAACTATAAATCAGTAATTTAATACAAATCTTACATTATTCAGCTTTAGTGAAATGTAAATACTTTTGAATACGGGACTATTTTGGAGCTTTTGGAGTGTTTTTGATTGTTTCTGTGTATTATAATGCAAAGAAAGCCAGGCTTATAGATTTTTCCACCTATACGATTTACTTTAATATTGGAAATTTGCATTTCTGCATGAATCTGGCTGGATTTGCATGTTTATCTATATTTTGATTCACAAATGTAAATATTTGTAAAGTCGAATACCGGCAGAAATTTAAATTTCAAATTTTAAATCCAAAAGTTTGGAAGTTTAAATCCGTTTTTCTACCTTTGCACTGAGTTTAGAGATTAAAATCGGAGGGCTAGCCCCTACTAATTAGATATAAAAAGGATGAAAGATAGGATTTATCAGTTGATGAAATATCAGGGTATGTCGCAAAAAGAGTTTGCTGCTACACTATGTGTTGCTGAAGGCACCCTTTCTGGTATCTTCACAGGAAGAACACGTCCCACTAACAATATCGTTAATGCCATACATGAGTGCTTCCCACATATTAGTATTAATTGGCTAATGTTTGGCGAAGGAGATATGCTTCTGGAAGGTGCTTCCTCTCAGGATGCGGGAACTACTTCTGAACAGGCTGATCTGTTTGCTGGTGCAGCATCCCCTTCGTCAGAGGTAAATTCGTCCCCCTCTCCTGCACCTCAAATTCAAGAAGTAGTAAAATATATTGACAAACCGCAACGTAAGATAACAGAAATTCGTGTTTTTTATGATGATGGAACGTTCGAAACATTTTCATCTTAAATGAAAAAACTCCTGAAACCCTTCCCCGTGTTTCAGGTTTTTTTTATACCTTCGCAGAAAAATACGGCAGAATAACAAATGAAGAAGTATATATTAGATCTTACACTGACCGCTGTAGACCGTATTCATGAACGATACGTGCTGTTAAAGGCTACGGATACCCAGAACCCTTTACCAGAGATGTTGCCTGGTCAGTTTGCCCAATTAGAGATAAAAGGTAGTGCGCAGACATTCTTGCGCCGCCCTATTAGCATACATTATGTAGACAGACAGCAGAATCAGATATGGTTCTTGGTACAGACGGTAGGAGATGGTACCCGCCAGCTTGCTAAGATGCAGGTTGGGGATTCGCTGAATGTGGTACTGCCCTTGGGTAACGGCTTTACTATGCCTACAGATGCCTCTTCCCGCGTCTTGTTGGTTGGCGGTGGTGTTGGCGTGGCTCCCTTATTGTATATGGGTGCTGTTATGAAAGAGAAAGGCATGGAGCCAACCTTCCTATTGGGTGCCCGCAGTGCTGGCGATTTATTACAGCAGGATAAGTTCAAGGCATTGGGACGTGTGTTTGTTACTACAGAAGATGGCTCTGAAGGTGAGAAGGGATTTGTAACCCAGCATAGCCTTCTGCAGCAGGAGAAGTTCACTCAGATTAGCGTATGTGGTCCTAAGCCAATGATGGTGGCAGTTGCCCGTTATGCAAAGACTGTGAATACACCTTGCGAGGTGAGCCTTGAGAATATGATGGCTTGCGGACTGGGTGCCTGTTTGTGTTGCGTAGAAGACACAGAGATGGGCAATGTATGTGTGTGTAAAGAAGGTCCGGTATTTGACATAAAGAAACTGAAATGGCAGATTTAAGAACTAACATAGCTGGTCTACAGCTCTGCAACCCTGTAATGACCGCCAGTGGAACTTTTGGCTACGGTCTGGAGTTTCAGGATTTTGTGAACCTGGAAGAGATAGGCGGTATTATAGTAAAAGGTACAACTTTGCAGCCTCGCCAGGGTAATCCTTACCCTCGTATGGCGGAGACTGCTCAGGGAATGCTGAACTGTGTAGGTCTTCAGAACAAGGGCGTAGATTACTTCTGTGAGCATATCTATCCACAGATTAAGGATATCCGCACCAACATGATTGTGAATGTCTCAGGCAATAGTCCCGAGGATTATGCCGAGTGTGCCGCTCGTATCAACGAGCTGGAGAATATTCCTGCCATAGAGTTGAATATCTCTTGTCCTAACGTCAAGCATGGTGGAATGGCTTTTGGAACAACCACAGAAGGCGCTGCCAGTGTGGTTAAGGCCGTTAGGGATGCTTATAAGAAGACGTTGATAGTGAAATTGTCGCCCAATGTAACCAGTATTACGGATATTGCTTTGGCTGTCCAGGATGCTGGTGCCGATGCTGTCAGCCTTATCAACACACTGATGGGAATGGCTATAGATGTTGAGAAGCGTAAGCGTATCCTTAGCATAGGTACAGGCGGTCTAAGCGGTCCATGCGTTAAGCCTGTTGCCCTTAGAATGGTCTATCAGGTGGCTCATGCCGTTCAGATTCCTGTTATAGGATTGGGTGGCATCAGTAGTGCAACGGATGCAGTAGAGTTCCTACTTGCTGGCGCTTCGGCGATAGAGATAGGAACTGCCAACTTCCTTGACCCTGCCGTCACCGTTAAGGTGGCCCAAGGTATTAATGCTTATCTGGACCGTCATGGATTCAAGAGCGTAAAAGATATAATAGGTATATGCGAATAGACATCATAACAGTATTGCCCGAGCTGCTGCAGAACTTTACTCAGGAGAGTATTGTGGGCAGAGCGCAGAAGAAGGGGCTGGTTGAGATTCACATCCACAACCTGCGTGACTACACGTTGGACAAGTGGCGCCGTGTTGACGACTACCCCTTTGGTGGCTTTGCCGGTATGGTTATGCAGTGCGAGCCTATAGACCGTTGTATCAGCAAGCTCAAGAGTGAGCGCCATTACGACGAGATTATCTTCACTACCCCTGATGGTGAACAATTCTCTCAGCCTATGGCCAACAGCCTTTCGCTCTGTGAGAACATTATTATATTATGTGGTCACTACAAGGGTATCGACTATCGTGTGCGCGAGCAGCTGATAACCAAGGAAGTCTCCATAGGCGACTATGTGCTGACGGGCGGAGAGTTGGCTGCTGCTGTGATGACGGATGCCATCGTGCGCATCGTTCCTGGAGTCATTGGAGATGAGCAAAGCGCCCTCTCGGACAGTTTCCAGGATAATTTGTTGGCAGCACCCGTTTATACACGTCCTGCTGAGTACAAAGACTGGGGGCGTGTGCCTGATGTGCTTCTTTCTGGTCATGAGGCCAAAATAAAGGAATGGGAGTTGCAGCAGAGCCTTGAGAGAACAAAAAGATTACGTCCAGACCTTTTGAATAAAAAGTAAGAGTTATGGAACACAAGAAGAAAATGAACTTGTACGTCATTGCGGGTTGCAACGGAGCTGGAAAGACAACGGCTTCTTTTACCGTGCTGCCCGAGATGCTGAAGTGCAGGGAGTTTGTGAATGCCGATGAGATTGCCGCAGGTATCTCGCCTTTCAACCCCGAAGGCGTAGCCATTCAGGCGGGACGATTGATGATAGACCGTATCATCCAGTTGCTCAAGGACGGAGAGACCTTTGCCTTCGAGACAACCCTTGCCACCCGTTCGTATGTCAAGCTGATTCAGCAGGCCAAGAAGCGTGGATACTTTGTTACGCTACTCTTCTTCTCGCTGAGTAGTGCTGAGCAGGCTATGCGCCGTGTGGCTCAGCGTGTAAGCATGGGGGGGCATAACATCCCCACCGATGTGATTATACGTCGTTACGAGGCTGGATTGCAGAACCTCTTCCAACTCTATATGCCAGTGTGCGACTATTGGACGCTCTACGATAATAGCAACTGTCCTGCTGTGCGTATAGCCAGCGGATTTGGGGTAGAGAAGATTGAGGTTTTCGAAAAGGAACGTTATCTTGAATTGAAAAAGAAATACTATAAGCCGGAGGAGGGCAAGAAAAAATGACGGATTATGAAGTTCGCGAGATGCAGCGTCTGATAGACGCCGGCATCCAATTGGCTCATAAGCGTCTGCTCGCCCGTGCGCGCTTTGACCAACAGGTTCTTGTTTTTGCACAGGATGGAAAGGTTATCGAGAAGATTCCTGAGGGAGCTGCTGTCCTGCCTTCCCGTGAGGGAGATCCTCTCATCCGTCATCGTGTATTCAAAGACTAAAGATTAGTGCATGATAGGCAGTGATTTGCTTGATAAAGTCATGCAATCGCTTAGAAGTGCCCTTCCTACTACGTGGAAGAGCGCTTCTTGGTTGCTGAAACTTATGATACCCATCTCCCTTGCTGTAGCCCTGTTACAGCATTGGGGTGTATTGGCATGGATAGCCAGGTATCTTAATCCCCTGTTCTCTATGATGGGACTGCCGGGCGAGTCGGCTGTCCTCTTTATTAGTGGAGCGGCAGCGGGCACTTATGCGGGTGTGGCAGCTATGATGTCTGTGCATTTGACGCTTAGGCAAGCCACTATAGTTGGCATTATGATTCTTATTTGTCACGCTCTGCCTATGGAGTGTACGGTTAACCACAAGACCGGTTCCAATTTCTGGAAAATGGGACTGATACGCATCCTTATGGCTTTTGTTGCTGCTATGTGCCTGAATCAGGTATTGCCTGAAATGTCAGTACCTTATATATATATGGGGGCCGCGGCAGAGAGTTCTATGGCAGAGGTTTTGCTAACGTGGGCTGTTTCGCAGATTAAGATAGCCATAATAGTGTTCCTTATTATCTATTCGCTGATGGTGCTACAATGTCTGATAGAGGCTTATTCTCTGTTAGCACCGCTGTCACGATTCTTGGCTCCGCTGATGCGTCTCTTTGGTCTTCCCCGTCAGGCAGCCTATATGTGGCTAGTAGGAAATGTTTTGGGATTGAGCTACGGATCGGCTGTCATGCTGGATATGGAGGAGAAAGGTTACGTCACCCGTCGGGATGCCAATGCCGTCAACTACCACCTAATTATGAACCATTCCATGCTCGAGGATACTATCGTTATGGCTATGACGGGTATCTCTGTGTTTTGGATATTAGCAACAAGAATATTTTTTGCTTTCATCGTTGTTTGGACGCATAAGAGTCTTACTCCCAGCTCCTCTCTCGTTGGCGAGGGGATAGAAAACCAACCCCTGCAACGGTAAACAGTAAACAATAATACTGAAAAAAATGTGTAAAGGAGAAAAAGGAAATACTTGGACGCATCTTATAGGTGCTGTTTTTGCACTCACTTCCATGTGGGTTATCTGGCCTGCCGTCAATTCTGGTTGGCAGATGACTATGGGAGTTATCTTTTTTATTGTGGGAATGTTTCTGATGTTCCTCAGCAGCACCATTTATCATTGGCTCAGGCCGGGTAAGGTCAAGCAAGTGATGCGCAAACTGGACCATATCAGCATCTATGTTATGATAGCATGCAGCTATGCTCCCATCTGCCTGGGTGTGGTAGGTGGCTGGTTGGGTTGGACTGTTTTCGGTTTCCTTTGGGCAGTTGTTCTGGGAGGAACCTTCTATAAGATTTATGCCATAGGCAAGTGGCCCAAATTGTCTTTGGCCCTTTATCTGTTGATGGGATGGAGTGTGGTATTAGTATTCAAGCCCGTAATGGAGCGTCTTGCTCCTATCTCTATGGCGCTGTTGGTTGCCGAGGGTATCTTCTACACCTCGGGAACCTATTTTTTTGCGCACGACAGCAAACCGGGCTACCATGCCATCTGGCATGTTTTCGTCCTGCTGGGAGCCATGGCCCACTTCCTTACTGTGCTGACTATTGTAGTCTGAACAGACCGCCCACGAAGGTGGCGTCTATCCTGGCACCGCGTACAGCCTTGCCCGTGGCAATCTCCGTACGATAAATCCACAGCCCATCGCTTGTAGAGACGGGAGCATAGACATACCCTCCTTCACATAGGGCAACAAAGCGGCGTCCTCCCATTCCGCTATGCAGGGGAATCTCTTCAATTGTCTTACTTGTCTTGTTGTTCAGGTCGATAATCACGCATCTGTCTTCGGCATCGCTCCAGGCACCAGCATTCTGGTTGGTCGAAACTTCGGCGTACACCTTGCCGTTGCCCAGGTAGAGCCAATGTGCCACCTTATGTCCTGTAAGAGCTTCGTAGTCGAAGAAGTAATTCTCGTCGAACTTCATCTCGCCAGCTTTTATACGAAGAAAACCGCTATGTCCTGCAGTCTGTGAGAAACCGTTTGTCAGCGAGGTGTTAGACATACAGTATAGGTCGCTGTTCTCATCCTTCTGGAAACCGTTAAAGGCATTCCAACTGCCAATGTTGCCCGTCCTGTTGTCTGTGATTAATCCTTGGAACTGAAACTCTGGATAGCTGAATACAGCCACATAAGCCGTTGTAACCTCAGGTGTGGCAAATGTATTCTGGTTCATAGGCACGTAGCTTACGTAAATGTTTCCGCCTGCATACTCCATACCAGTTACGCTGGGCCAGTCTACATCGTCCATTGGAGCCACAGGCGTTGTCTCCACCTTGCGTGTGAGCGCCATCGTCTGGATATCTACTGTGTAGAAGGTGAGATTCTGCCCCTTTTCGGGTGTGGTAGGAAGCTCCAATGCAGCCATCGTGTTGGCGTCTATCTGGCAGAAGCCGATAGGAGTGTTGTTGAACACAAAGTCGCCCATTTCCTGCAGGAATCCATTGGCGTCGCGTCGTATTCCCGTGGCGCTTGTTACACCCATTCCGCCTATCGAGAATACTGTTCCCTCGGCCCGCTGGTAGTCGCGGTAGCCATTCTGTTCCAATCCTTTGGCATAAGCATTAATAGTCTGCTGGCTCATCAGATCCTCAGCCGTTACCACATAGTAGGTGGTGGTACCTGCTGATGTGATACCCAA
The DNA here is from genome assembly GCA_946619915.1 of uncultured Prevotellaceae bacterium. Lineage (GTDB taxonomy): Bacteria > Bacteroidota > Bacteroidia > Bacteroidales > Bacteroidaceae > Physcousia. The sequence goes on from CAMOMP010000002.1 coordinate 34,184, forward strand.
CGAAAGTACATAAGGTTCGAAGGGCACCTCCATGCTGCCCATATCCTTGTCACAAGAAGTCAGAAGTGCCACGCTCAGGCACATTGTCAATATCGAATTGGTTATATTTTTCATTGTTTAATTTACATTTTAGGAAGATAAACACGGAATGTTACGTTAAAGTTTCTGCCTGGTTTCTGCAGACGATAGTTATCGTAGAGCAACTCGTTTCCGATGTTGTTGCACTCAGCAAAGATACTATACTTGCCGTTAGCAAGGGTGTAGCCTACTGCAATATTGTGCACCGTCTGTGTAGGAATCATCTTCTTGCTGCTGGGACGGCCAAGGCCGGGGAAGCCGAGGTAATACTCGTAGGTATAGCTCATTGAATACTCCACGCTTAGGGTGTTACCCTTGTGGAAGGCGTTGTGCCAGTCGTATCCTGCATTAGCGTTCAGGAAGAAGTAGGGGATGTTAGGCATACGCTGGCCGTATGATACGTTGGCTGTAGGCTCTGTTCCCACATAACTGTTGTTGTTTGTGATAAACTCTTCCTTGTCGCGGATATCCTGATAGGTAATGCTACCGCCTACGTGAACCGTTTTCTGGTAATCGTAGCGTAGCGAACCCTCCACACCATGTGTTACGGCCTTGCCGATATTCTCGTACGAGGTTGTTGGGTCGCTTGTCAGGTTTACCCCTTTCAGGATGAAGTCCCTTGTGTTGCGGTAGATGTAGTTCACCTCTGCTGCAATATTGTGCTTGCCCATTTGTTTGTTCATCATCATTCCGATGTTCAGGTTTCTCGACATCTCTGGGCGCAGGTCCGTATTGCTCTTCTGAATGAATCCGTCGCCAAACATCTCCACAGGTTCCGGCATGCGGTATGCCTGCTCGAAGCTTGCCTTACCCTGCAGCCAGGGCAGGAAGAAGTATGTGCCTGCAGCACCATAGCCCCAATTCGTCTGGCTGGCCTTGACCGTCTCCCAGCGTTCTGTAGAGAGGAACTGATCCAGTAATTTGTTGCAGGAGGTATTCAGCGCATACAGTTTGCCAAACACATTCACGTTCCAACGGTCGTATCTCAACTGGTAGGAGAGACCCGTAATGTTCTTTGTCAGGTACTGTGGAACATCGTTCATCGGATTGTCCCTGTGCTCGCGGTCATCGCTCATGCGCTTGTTGGCATTTACCAGATGGTTCAACAGGAATCGTTGATGTTCGCCCAGCAGATAGCTTAGCGATACATTTCCCTGCCATTGATGCATTCTGATTTCGGCATCCGTTAGGTAGCCCTCGCCTCTACTGGTGGTAGGTACATATTCGCCCAGCCAGTTGTATCTCAGCGCAGCTGTATCCACGTTGTGGGTACGCACATAAGCATAGTTCAGGTAAGCCTCCAGGTCCAGTCCGGCTGTCAGCAAGTCCCTCTTTTTGTACTTCAATCCTGGCACGATACTCAGGCTGTTTGTCTTGGGTTTACCATAAACAGCATCCATCGTGGCACCCGTCTGGTTCTCGTGCTTGTCGCCGCTGGCAATAAAGGTCAGTAGCGCATAGTCAGCCCACGATTTGCCTACCAGTCCTGTTTCCATTCTGACGCCGCCTCCGATGTATCCGTCGTTGAAGCGCTTTACCCATTCATTCCCTTTCTGTAATCCCGTAGAGAGGTCAACAATCGGAGCATATACCTTATAATTATTATCCGAATAGTTCAGGAATGCGTTAGCCTTCAGGGTAAATCCCGTGTTACGATTGGTGTAGGCACCGTTTACACTTGCGCGATGTGTGTTGAACGAACCAAAGCTGTAGGCAGCATCCAGATAGTTGGCTTTCCTGCGTGTAACGATGTTCACGGCTCCTCCCAGCGCATCAGCCGAAAGGGTAACGGGCAGCGAACCCTTGTACACCTCCACGTAGTCTGCCATGTTGGCTGTTAGCGTAGAGAGGTTAAAGCTGCTTCCGAAGTTATCCATGGGCACCCCGTCTATGAAGAACTTTACCTGATTGCCGCTGAATCCGTTCAGGGCAAAGTTGAACGAACTGCCCAATCCGCCTGTCTCGCGAATCTTCACGCTCGATACGTTCTCCAACATCTTATTCAGGGATTTCGACTTGGCATATTCGCCTTTCATATCCACAACACTCACGGCAAAGGCTTGCTCACTTTGCTCTCTTACCTTCGATTTAGCCGTTACCGACACATTCTTCAACGTTACCGTCTTGAGTGAATCATCCTGAGCTATAACGACTATTGTTGCACTTGCCAGTAGCGACAAGGCCATTAATCTTTTTACCTGTATCACAATTATTTATGGTTTAAATTTTCGGCTGCAAAGGTACAGCTATTCCCTCATACCGGAAATACCCTAATCCGATGATTTTCACGCGTATGGAAATTGTGTAGCGTAATTGTAAGTGGGTATCAGGTTGGAGCGGACGAAAAGGTGTTTAATAGCAAAAATCCTTCACTCTTCACTCTTCATTCTTCACTTTTTGTATATCTTTGTCCTTGCAAATAGCAGAACGTGTACAGATATGCCAACAATCAATCGGATGAAGGACTTTCCTGATAAGATGACGGCTGGGGAGGCGCAGGCATTCAGGGATGCTGTGCTTAGTATTGTGGGGCAGATTCCACGGGGCAGAGTTACCACATACGGTCTTATTGCCACCTTGGCCGGTTGGCCCAGCCATTCACGTATGGTAGGCCGTACCCTCCGATATACGCCCGGGGCAGCCCTTCTCCCCTGTCATCGTGTTGTGAACAAGGTGGGGCGTACCGCTCCCGGCTGGAAATGGCAACGCCCTCTCCTGGAGGAAGAGGGTGTTACCTTCAAGGCAAACGGTCATGTGGATATGGCCCGGCACCTCTGGGAGCCGGACCTCGCCTGACTAAATCCCGTCTCACGCAAGTATAAAGCAGAAGTGCAGAAAGTTCTTTAAAGGAAAAGTTGGGTAAGGTGTGATTTATTCGTAACTTAGAGACTGCATCTCTAAATTATCTTTGAGATGGGAGAACTGAACAAAGAAGTGGTTGTTGCAAAAAATGCAACAGTTCAAGCAGAGGGCAAAAGAAAGGTAGAACGTGACATCGCCTATTACAACCTGGATATGATTATCGGTGTGGGTTGTCGTATCAACTCCTATTGAGGCGTTTAGTTCGCTATAGGAGGATAAAGAAAACCACACAGATTTAGTGGCGCTGGCCACTTTTTTTTATGAAAAACGGCAAAAAGTTCTGCCCAAGTGCAATAATTTCTGAGATTGCGTGTATATATAGGTAGAAGAGACCACGAAAATGGAACAAGAAACAGACACCCTCATAAACAATCTGCGGCAGCACCAGCCTGCTGCCTGCCAGAAGCTGTTAACCGAATACGGGCCGGCTGTGTTCCGGACAATCCCCCGACACGAACTGGCTAAAGATAGAAAATCCGCCTCAAACTTGCCGGTATCGGCAAAAATGAATATATTTGCGGTGGAAATAGAATAAAATCTTGCCGATAGAAGACAATGGAGTATATATCAGTTATGCAGTTTGCCGAGAAATTCGGCATTTCGGAACGCACGGCCCGCAATTACTGTGCGAGCGGAAAGATTGAGGGAGCCTTCCTAACAGGAAAAACATGGAATATCCCTGTGGATGCTGCTCTTCCACAGCGTGGAGCCGCCAAAAAGAAGGTGTCGCCCCTGCTGACTGCCCTGAGGGAACAAAAAGACTCTCGAATGAAGGGTGGCATCTATCATCGCACGCAGATTGACCTGACCTACAACTCCAACCATATTGAGGGTAGCCGGTTGACGCACGATCAGACACGCTATATCTTCGAGACAAACACCATCGGTATTTCGGATGAGACGGTGAATGTAGATGATATTGTTGAGACAGTGAACCACTTCCGCTGCATCGACTACATCATCGACCATGCTGAGGAGCCTGTGACTGAAACCCTTGTCAAGCAGCTTCATCTGCTATTGAAAACGGGAACATCAGACAGCCGCAAGAATTGGTTCGCTGTGGGTGACTACAAACTTTTAGCCAACGAAGTAGGTGGTCAGGAGACTTGCCCACCCAAAGAGGTTCATAAGCAAATGAAGGCATTACTCAGTTCCTACAATCATAATAAGCAGAAAAAACTGGAAGATATCCTTGATTTCCACGTTCGCTTTGAGCAGATTCACCCTTTCCAAGACGGCAATGGTCGCGTAGGGCGCCTACTAATGTTCAAGGAATGTCTGGCAAACGGTATTGTCCCCTTCATCATTACCGACGATATCAAACTATTTTATTATCGTGGCCTGAAAGAGTGGGGACACATCAATGGTTTCCTGACGGACACCTGTCTCACCGCCCAAGACCAATACAAATCATTACTTGGCTATTTCAGGATTACATATAAATAATACAACGAAGCAAGCCATCGTCGCCATCATGCTTGCCCTTAATGTTAAAAACCTTTAATTTTACTTGACATTGTCCTTTCTGCTACGTTATAAAGGTGTATGGAACAGACAGAGTTCATAAGATTAGCACCCCAATTACGAGGTAGGGCAATGGCTGTCAGCCAGTCGTTCTTTGCCTCCGAGGAAGAGGCAGAGGATGTGGCGCAGGAGACACTTATCCGACTATGGAAGGCATGGGAGGGAGTGACATCCGAGCAGGAAGCCGAACGTCTGACCGTAAGGGTTGCTAAGTATGAGTGCATAAATGCCTGGCGAAGGGAGCAGAGCAGGCCTCATACCTCACTCAGCCTGACAACGGAAGCAACGCACCCGATGGCACAGAACGCACAACCGATGGAAGGGGATGAACTCTCGGAAGCCATCCGCCGGGCTGCCTGTACGCTCCCTAAGTCAGAAGCCCGTATGTGGCGTCTGTTTGCCGAGGCAGGAATGTCTGCGGCAGAGATTGCTGCCATAACGGAGATTAACGTGCGTTCTGTCAGTTCCATGCTCAGCCACGCCCGAGGCTGTATTTACAAACTGTTGAAAGAAGGAGGATACATAGATGGATAAGAAACAAATCATAGAGGATTACTTGCAAGGCCGTCACCCCATGGAACAAAACTCGTGGGAACTGCCCTCAGCCAACGAACTGGACAATGCCGAGGCTGAGTATGACCAGTTGAAGGACAACCTCACCCCTGACCCAGGCAAGAAAGCCTTCCTCCTCGGGGGGAGGTTTGGATGGGGGCTTTTTGCCGCGGCTGCTTGCGTGGCTGCCGTCATTGTTGTTTTCCTTGCTCCGCCAAAATTGACAGAAGAGCCGCATCCGAGCGCTTCGGAGGAACCAACTATTACTTCACAGATGCCAATTGAGTATTTCCAGTTTGAAGAAGGGCAGTCGCTTATGGAAGCCCAGTTGGCTCATCAGCAGGAAATAAAGAAGAAGGGCGAACGTCTTGCTGCCTATATCCAAAAGCAGGCATATCCCGAATTAGATTATTAAGATATGAAAACCAGACACATTATGTATGTAGTGCTCGCTGTTCTGAGCATTGCCTCATGCACTCAGCCTAAACCTGAGCATCAGATTGAGTCCGTCAGCGAATTATTGGATAGCTTGATGGAGAGGGGAGAATCAGTAAATCACCACATGTACTTTAATAATGCTTACGATAATGTGTATGAGGATCAATATTACATTTTTTCTGACAACAACGATAAGAAGAATCAGGATACTTGGCTTTTCTTGTCAGACAAAACGCCGGAACTGCTGGATAGATTATGCAAAACAGCGGTGAACAATTATCGCTACTCCTCTAACGATTCTGTGGATTACAGTATCACCTTGAATAATGAGCCTAAGGAATTGGTAAACTTTAAGCGTTATAGGCATGATAATGGCTATGATATATTAAGATTTGCCCATACAACGTTGAGGCCTGCTACGTATTCCTCCAAGATATATGACCCTGCCCCCATTCGCGTTCTAATGCGGAAATTCATTTCAGAGCAGAAAAATGTGGAAAAGTACGATGTCTGTTATGAGTGGGATGAGGGTGTTCCTTTTGCTGAAAGTATAGTTGGTAATAGGTTGAAAACTTCACCTCCTGATTCGTTGCCAGCAACAAGGACCACCGGTACCCTTTACAAGATTCGTGTAGGGGATGAGAAACGTAGCGACTCTGTAATTGCAGACCTTACCAAACGCGTGGTTAAGTTGATTACCGAACGGCCTATTTTGGGTGCTTCTTATAATTCATGTTTATATAAAGTAGGATCAAAAAAGCAAGAAAAGATGCATAGCCTCCATGTCCATAAAAGAGGTCGAGGCGTATTTTTGATTTCGGTGGTATCTTTTGGAGATTATTTCTGGATTCTTGAAGTCGAGTCGGAGGGCGCTCGACGTTGGGCAATTCCTATATACTGGTGGGATGTAAAGTGCATTCATAACAATAAAGTCACAAATATATCCCAGCCAGATGATACGCCCAGTAAAGCCGCTGATACTTCCCGGCCAGATGATACGCCTTCGGGATACACTAAAATGGACAGTCTGTTCTTAGGGCTATAGAAATAAAGCTCCTGCGCTGAGTATACGTGGGGGCTTTAAGTTTATTTAACACTTCCTGTCTGTTACATTTTTGTTTTTTCTGCGTTATAATAAGTGGAGGTACATAAAATTCAGAAACACAAAATACACTTAATATCGAATAATATATGAACAGGAAATCCATCCTTAGTAAGATGAAAGGGTGGGTTGCCGAAAGAGAAAACAGACGCGAGAATTGAATCGCATCAGATTGGTTTTAAGTTAATAACAAGATGGTACCAAATGGCTCCTGCGTTGCGAAACGTGGGAGTTTTTATTGTTAAGCCTACAAAAAGGCGAGCGTTGCCGAAGGAAAAGAGTTTAGACCTCGGAAAATACTTCTTTCTTTGGGCAAGGAAATTTATTCTCACGTCGTGAGAATAAATTATCACAACGTGAGAATATATTTTTACACCGTGAGAATTTATTCTCTCGATGTGAGAATAATTTTCTTACAGGGATTTCTTGTTTATGCATCAGCAAGAAAAGAATTTGTCATCAGGACAAACCCTTTTATCCTTGGATATAAAACGATTAAAAAGAAGGAATAAGTTCAGTTCCTTTCGATAACAAAGGTGACGTTATAGCCTCGTAGGGGATTTTCTGCGAGGCTTATTGTCATGCCTTGTTTCATCAGGATCTGGCGGGAAAGGGAGAGGCCGATACCTGTCCCCGTCTGCTTGGTGGTAAAGAAGGGGATAAATATCTCCTGCGCTACATCCAGGGGGATTACATGACCATCGTTGGCCATATACAACACTCCCCCAAAGGGGGAGGTGGAGGGGGCTTTAATGCCTATTTTTCCTGCTTCAGCCTCTATGGCATTCTTTGTCAGATTAATGAAAACTTGACGCAGAAGGTTCTCGTCGGCTTGTAGAGTCAGGTCGGCAGGGATGTCAATATCCCATTGTAGAGTGGGGTAGAGCGCAGCTATCTGTTTGCAGAATCCCAACATATTTACATCCGCTATCACAGGCTCCTGCAACTGAGTAAGTTTGCGATAGCTTTCCACAAAAGCAGCTAATCCCGCACTGGTATCATGAATAGCCTGAATGCCCTCCTCGTAGGGCGAACCTTTGATGTTGGGGTTTTTCAGATACGCCTGACTTATGCTTTGAATGGGAGTGGTGGCATTCATAATTTCGTGCGTCAGCACACGTGTCAGTCGTTGCCACGATTCCACCTCGCTATGTGCCACCAGTTTCTGAATTTCCTGCCCCATATCATTCAGCACCTCCTGCAGCGCCTTTTCTCCAAAGAATAGTCCTCGTGTAGGCAGGCGGAACGAGAAATCCCTGTGTCTGATAGCATCGCGCATTATCTGTGCCCGCTCTCGGAGCAGACGCTGATGCCGATACCAATATACCAAAGCAGCTATGGCAGCAATGGCAACAACAAGGCAAACTATAATAATGGCGGTAGCAAATTCTTCACTCTTCATTCTTCACTCTTCACTTTTCATTTTTCACCTTATTATATAATGTCTGTCGGCTGATGCCCAGAAGGTCGGCAGCTTTCTTCATATTGCCATCACATTTGTTCAGCACTTTGCGCACATGTTCCGTCTCCAACTGTTCAAGCGGAACAATCTCGCCTGCCTTATCGATGGCGTCTTTCAGTACACGGATAAGCTCGTCGTTGTCCCACGGCTTGGTCACAAAGTCGGCTGCGCCATTCTTTAACGCACGAACAGCTAACTTAACATCGGCATAGGCTGTGATGAGCACAATGGGGATGTCGGGGAATTTGCGATGAATGGCCGAGAGCCACATCATACCCTCTTGCCCAGAGTTTACGCCCAGAGAGAAGTTCATATCCAGCAGGATGGCGGCAGGATTCTCCTGAGCAATGGTCACCAACGCTTTCTCAGGCGAATCGAGGGTTACAACACGCTCAAACGTGCCAGCTAAGCATATCTTCACAGCCGTCAGGATGGCAGGATTGTCGTCTATGACAAGTATTGTTCCGTATTTCACCTTACATTTACCATTTATTTGAGTGCAAAGATAGTGTATTAATTCTTCTTTCTTCACTCTTCATTCTTAATTTTTGTCCCGAGAAGGGACGAAACTACTAAAGAGTGTCAAATAATTGGACACAAGTGTGTATAATGTTTGGACATGTTGGAGTTTAGCGTGAAAAATGATGAGTGAAGAATTATTTTTCATTGTATTTTTGTGTCAGAAAACCAATTAAAAGAATTGTTAGTTATGAATTACGAACTGATTTTACTCAACATCCGTATTGCCTGGCGCAATCTGATGAAGTACAAGGTGCAGAACATCATCTCTGTCCTCTGCCTGGCGGTGGGCATGGTTGTCTTCAGCATGACATTTATCTCTACGTACAGATCATGGCAGGCTATGCAGCATGCTGGTGACAGCCGACGGACTATTGTGTCCTTTTTTAAGCAGAATAGCAATTTGTATATTACGCCTGACATTTTGCAGCGTATTGAAGGCCGTCACCTTCCCAGCATCGGTTTTATAGACATTAACTTGGAGGCCTGCAGTACCGTTACTACCTTTGTTGATCCTAAGGGGAAACAATACCGGGTTTCCACGGAATGGAGTTGGATCAGTCCGGAACACTTGCACTACTTGGGGTTGCGGTCGGCCATTACGGGCAAGCGCATTCCTGTACTGAAGCCTGGTGATATGGTTATGACCAAGGGTATGCTGGCGCGTACCTTCGGTCAGGAGGTGAACCCCATAGGCTTTACGATTGACAGGAGTAACCCGTATTCCCATCATTGTGTTGATTCTACCCGTAATGTTATTGCGGATGTTGTGGATATGGGGGACTGGTTCTTCTGCGAAGACCGGATGTTTGTTGTTACCGACCAGCTGAAAGAGTCTGATGCCTCATGGGATGGAGGTTACGGTATGTCACAACTTAACATTATTCAGGCTAAGGGGAAAACTGAGGCGGACCTGAAGAGGGACCTGCATAAGGTGCTTCCCGAATATGAGGTTAAGTTCCTCGCCAAGAAGAGCGGTTCGGATATACAAGGATTTCTTCTTGTGCTGCTCATGGGCGGAAGTGTCTTGTTTATCGGTTTGTTCGGCTTCCTGAAAATGCAGATTCAGCTTTTCCTGCTTCGTCAGCGCGAAATAGGGCTGCGCCAGTGTTTGGGCGCACATCAGGGGCAGCTCTTCGGGATGCTGATATGGGAGGTGGCTATCATCTTTTTGTTTATAACCCCTCTTACCCTGCTGTTTACCTATTGGCTGGTCGCAGCCTCTGAACCTATTCTGCGCAGCATGAGCTCGGGTGGGTTCCTGTCAGTAGATTTGCCGCGTATTTATGCCACGGAACTGTGGATTTGCTTGGCGGTGTTTGTTGTTACGGCTCTTATTGCTGTCTATTCTGTCCGTAAGGTGGTTACCAGGCCGCTTAGCGAGGTGGTGGGGAAGGGCCAGCGTAAACTGACCCGTGGCTACAGTCTGTTTATTGTGCTACAGATGGTAATCTGCCAGATAATCTTCAGTCTTCCCATGACTGGCATCTATATGTATCAGAACGCTTCGCATTCGGAAATCAATGCCCGCCAGGAAACTTGGGAGAAACGCTTCCATTTTCTTGCAGAAGTAGATAATGATATAGAGCGTTGGGAGGAGTGTATGATAACGGATAAAAATCAGTGGCGCGCTGAGTTCCCGGATTCTGTGCAGCACTTGAAGCATATACAGGGCATTGCCCCTTTTGTTACTATTCGTTACGAACGTTATCTGAAGGAGGGGGAGAAGAAGAGTAAAGAAACCTGTTATGATGAGGACTTCCGGCCTTTCGTAAAGGGTGATGTGGTGCTTACGGATAAGCATCTCCTGGATATTCTGAAACAGGAACTGCAGCCTTCCGCTACTGACAAGCAATGTAAGAGCGACTTATTGGTTCCTGTATATCGGGGTATGCCCTGGGTGGGTAAGCCTGGGAAGTTGGGATACATCAAGGTTGGGGCCATTGCAAGGCTTTCATGTTCGTATGGGGCCATTCTGAGGCATGGATATGATGCCCTTCCCCGGGCCTACTATTTATGTGATACGGATTTCCTTCTGCAGGACAGTTTATACCTTAGGGTTTGCGATGAATCTGGATGTGATTTCAAAGAATGGTATTCGAAGCCCCATATCATATTAAAAGCAAAGCATGATGAGTACAAGGATGCTGTCAGGGAACTGAATGACCTCTACCATCATATAGGCATATATACCTCGGTCAATGCCCCTGTTGACAATATGGTGGAGAAAATCTTTCCGGAGTTGTATACGATTGGGATTTTAATTATAGTCCTGGTGGTAATATATTTTGTATCCCTGTTGTGTATGGTGATGACGCTCTATTCCTCGGCCTCGCTTGATACAAGAGGCAGGCTGCGGGAAGTTGCCATCCGTAAGGCGAATGGTGCCGGTAGGAGGCAGATTCTGTGGCTCTTCGGCAAACTGTACGCCAGGAACTTGGTTATCAGCAGCATTGTGTCTTTCGTCTTTATTCTTATTGGCTACACTACTTTCGACGGTAAGGCAACTTTCAGCAGTTTTGCTGTACCTTATCTGTATTCCATCCTTTTCGTAGGCCTGGTAACCCTGCTGACGGTAGGATTAAGAATCTATAAAGTCTCAAAGCTGAATCCGGCCGACGTAATTAAGAAAGAATAAAAGACTGTTGGGGGTTTTTAGAGTTGAGAGTCAGTTTAGTGTATAAAGTTGAGAGAGTTTTAAGTTAATTATAAAGTTGCCCCCCTTCCTTGGTAGGGACGGGGTAGGTCCCAGTGTTAACCCTCCCTCTTTCGGGAGGGAGGGGGGAGGGACCTTAAATTTCAGTTAATGTTATGATTCAGTTACAAAACATCAAAAAAGTTTTCCGTACGGAAGAGATTGACACCTGGGCTTTGCGCGAAGTGAGTCTGGAAGTAAAGGACGGCGAATTTGTTGCCATCATGGGCCCGTCAGGCTGCGGCAAGACTACCTTATTAAATATAATGGGCTTGCTGGACACACCTACTGAGGGGACGTACATGCTGAACGGTAAGGAGGTGAGCCGGCTTACGGAACGGGAGCGTACAAATATCCGCAGAGGGACCATCGGCTTCGTGTTCCAGAGCTTTAACCTGATAGATGATCTGAATGTCTATGAGAACATTGAGTTGCCGTTGCTATATATGGGTGTGCCGGCCAGCGAACGGCGGAAACGTGTTACGGATATACTGGACCGCATGGCTATGTCCCATCGCAGGGGACACTATCCCTGTCAGCTCTCAGGCGGACAGCAGCAGCGTGTAGCTGTGGCACGGGCCGTTGTGACCAATCCTAAGATTATTCTGGCTGACGAGCCTACGGGTAACCTGGATTCCCAAAACAGCCGTGAGGTAATGAATCTCCTGTGCCAGTTGCACGAGCAGGGCACTACCATTGTCATGGTGACGCATTCGCAGCATAATGCCAGTTATGCAGACCGCATCATTAACCTGTATGACGGTCAGATTGTAGAGCATACGGAGTTGTAGTGGGGAAAACCATTAATAAGTAAAAAGAACACGAACGGAAGAGTGTCCGTTAACATTAAGCCTGCCCTTGTCTGTATATGACGGGGGCAGGCTTAAAATATGGTGTTTGGAACCGAAGTTCCTCAAATGTCGGATTACTTTTTTTGAACCTAACGAATTTTTTCCTGTATCGCGTAATGACAAACCATCATTTGCGATTCGAAAAACTGCAAAAAATAAGTGAAAAAAGAGGGTGTTTTTTTTCGAAAAAAGACAAAAAAAAGGGCTACCGCTGTAGCCCAACCTTTGTTAACCTTAAATCTAATACTATGAAAAACACATTGCAAAGATACGGCGACTTTTTAAACTGGCAAATTTTTCGACAATAAAAAAACCACTTTGTAATGTATTTTAACTGATTTTAACATTACAAAGCGGTTTTTCGCTTGTTCTTGCCTCCAAAGTGAAATCTAAAACGGGTTTTATCGTTTCACTTTATTCTTTGATATTTGGCTCTTCGAGGCCGTAACCCTTCTTTTTGTCAACAGCTTTTAAATAAACAGAAATGAGCAGGGCTGCAATACCCAAAGCAGCCAACATAACAAGTGCCCATGTGTAGTTCAAATCATGAGCTGCTGTGCCTTCGGGATTGGTACTATTTAGTACCATACCAATAAGGGCAGGGAAGAGGCCCAGGCCAATGTTCTGAATCCAGAAAATGGCAGCATAGGCTGAACCGATAATCTTCTCGTCTACCAACTTGGGAACTGAGGGCCACAAAGCGGCAGGTACCAGAGAGAAGCTAGCACCCAGCACCAGGATGGTTACGTATGCTACAATGGTTCCGCCAACGGCATTACCCTCGAAGGCGGGCAGGATGAAGGCGAAGGTGAGGTGGCAGATAACCAGCAGGATGCTACCCAGCATCAGCATGGAAGCTGCCTTACCCTTGTGGTCCACATAAGAACCCAGGATAGGAGTGATGGCAACAGCCAACAAGGGGAAGACGGCAAAGATGGTCTCGGCTGTACCACGCATATAACCCATATAGCAGTAAACTACCAGAGTGATGGCTGCAAAGGTCATAAGTCCGTACTTCAGGCTTTTCTTCTTTGAGAAGTTGCTGGCAAAGGCGCAGATGGCAACCACCAGCATGATGATGTACTGAACGATGGTAACAGAGCTGTCGGCCCAGAAAGTACCTTCCTCGGCAGGATTAAGGGTCAGGTTGCATTGGAGCATATTAACGGCATACTTCTGGAAGGGGAAGATAGCTGAGTAGTAAAGCACGCACAACAGGGCAACAAGCCAGAAGCCCAGGCTAGAGAAAATCTTGCCAAGGTCGGCAATCTTGAAGGGGTCGTCCTTCTCTTCTGCTTCGCCAGTCTGTGCATCCAACTTCTTATCCATGAAGAAATAGACGATAGTCATGATGAGAGCAATGCACAACAATACTACGCCAAAGGCAACGGAACGACTTACGCTGACCTCGCTACCCAACTTGGCAAAGTAGGGTGAGAAAATCATACAGGTGGCAACACCCAAACGGGCCAGAGCCATCTCGGAACCCATAGCCAAGGCTGTCTCGCGACCCTTGAACCATTTAACAATACCACGGCTGACGGTAATACCTGCCATTTCTACACCACTACCAAAGATCATGAAGCCACAGGCAGCTAACTTGGCAGAGGCGGGCATGCCATCGCAGAAGGGCAGGATGGCACCAATGATGGGCAGGTCGCCGTTCCAATTCAGATTATTGGTGAACCAAGCCTCCAAGCCTGTGCCAACAAAGGCATCGCTAACGGCGTACCACTTAATGATACCGCCCACCAGCATTACAAAGCCAGAAAGCACGGCTGTGAAGCGGACTCCCATCTTGTCCAGAATGATTCCAGCAAAGATGAGGAAGAAGACGTAAACGTTCAGGAATACCTCGGCGCCCTGCATACGTCCGAATGAAGCGCTGTCCCATCCACGGGTTTCCTGCATGAGGTCCTTGATGGGTGAAAGGATGTCCATGAAGATGTAGCTGCAGAACATGGCCAATGCCAAGAGCAGCAAGGCGGTCCAACGCATAGCAGCGCTGTCGCGAAGAGATTTTTGAATGTTGTTCATAATAATTATGAATTATGAATTAAGAATTATGAATTAGTCTTTCAGCCACTTATCCAGCCATGCAAAATAAGTCCGTTGCCAGAGGATGCCGTTCTGGGGTTTCAGTACCCAGTGGTTCTCGTCGGGGAAGATGAGCAGCTCGGCCTCTATGCCTCTCATGCGGGCAGCATTAAAGGCACTCATGCCCTGAGTGGCGTTGATGCGGTAGTCCTTTTCGCCATGAATGCAGAGGATGGGGGTATCCCACTTATCTACGAAGCGGTGGGGGCTGTTCTCGTAAGTTCTCTTTGCGCGTGCTGTCTGGTCCTTATTCCAGTAAGCATCATCGTACTCCCAGTTAGAGAACCAGTTCTCTTCTGTCTCGGTGTACATAGCTTCGAGGTTGAAGGCACCATCGTGAGCGATAAAGCACTTGAAGCGTTTGTCGTGATGGCCGGCCAGATAGTAAACAGAGAAGCCGCCAAAGCTGGCACCTACGGCACCCATGTGGTCCTTATCTACGTAAGGAAGGTTCTCGGCAGCATCATCGATAGCTGAGAGATAATCCTTCATACATTGGCCTGTCCAGTCGCCAGAGATTTCCTCCAGCCATTCCTGACCAAAGCCAGGAACGCCTCTACGATTAGGAGCAATCACAACGTATCCCTGTGAGGCCATAATCATGAAGTTCCAACGATAGCTCCAGAATTGAGAGACGGCACTCTGAGGACCGCCCTCGCAGAAGAGCAGGGTGGGGTACTTCTTGTTGGGGTCGAAGTGAGGGGGCTTTATTACCCAATAGAGCAAATCCAAACCATCGGTGGTCTTAACCCAACGCTGATCTATGGTGGGCTTAGCCAGCTGGTCGAGGATTTCCTTGTTGACTTGGGTAAGCTGTGTTACCTTGGTGTCCTTGATGCTGTCGCCTGGGGTTACCGTATAGAGGTCGGCGGGGGCGGTGAAGCTGTGGCGTTCAGCCAGAATCTGCTTGCCGTTGAGCATCTGCAGGGAACCGAAGTCGGCCCAGTCGTTGGTGAGCTGTGTGACTTCGCCCTTCAGATTGGTACGGTACAGGTTCTCTGTGGCGTGCCAAACCCCTATATAATATAAGGTATAGGAATCGGGGGCCCAGCAGAAGTCGTCAACGCTGGAGTCAAAACTCTCGGTGACGTAGGTCTTGGTGTTCTCCTTCAGGTCGTAGATGCAGAGGCGGTTGCGGTCGGATTCGTAGCCGTCGCGCTCCATAGAGAGCCATGCCACATAGCGTCCGTCGGGTGAGAACTTCGGATTAATGTCGTAGCCGACATTGCTGTCTTTCAGGTTCGTGTTGATGAACTGGTCCTTGAGTGTCTTTGTAGGATTGCAGATGTGGTCAGGACTGTCAACAAAGCCGCCATCAGGCACGACATCGAACTCGCAGCAGTTCTTGCAAAGGTTCTTTGTCTTGTTCATGTCGCCGCTCTCCGCGTCATAAAGAAAGATATCGGAGTCGGTCGAAATGCTGTAGTCCAGGCCGGTCTTGCAGCGGCAGGTGAAGGCGATGAACTTCGAGTCGGGACTCCAAGCCAGCTGTTCGATGCCGCCGAACGGTTCCATCGGGCACTCGTAGGGATAGCCGTCGAGAATGTCGGTTGCGTCTGTGGCGATGGCATCGCCGCTTACCGAACAGAGGAAGGGATGCTGGATGCTCTCCACGTAGTGGTCCCAATGGCGGTACATCAGGTCGGTAATAACGCGGCCTGTAGCCTTGGGCAGGTCTTCGGGATTTTTCTGGATAATCTCGTTGAAGTCGATGCTCTTTAGGATGATAGCTTTCTTGCGGTCAGGTGAAAACATAAAGCCTTCTACCTTTCCCTCTGTTTCTGAGAGTTGCTTACGGGCAGAGCCATTGAGGTTCATCTTCCAGATTTCTCCACCACGGAGGAAGGCGATGGTTTCGTTGTCGAGCCATTGGGCATCCGTCTCGTTGTCTGCTTCTGTGGTGAGCTGTTTCTGCTCCGTTCCGTCAGCATTCATCATCCAAAGCACTTGGTGGCTCTTGTTTTCCTCTACGCTGTAGTAGCCCATCTGGAAAACGATGTGCTTGCCGTCGGGCGAAGCCTGGTAGCCGCTGATTCGACTCATTGCCCATAGGGCCTCAGGAGTCATCTGGTCACTTTCCAGTTGTACAGTCTGTTTTTGGATGTTCACCTTGTCGTTCTCTTTTTGTGTGCCGCAAGCTGCAAAGATAAGGGCAGCAGTTGCGATTGTTAACAAATTCTTTATCATGGTTTTTCATTGTTTGTATAAGTACCTCCCCCCATCCATTTGGGGATTGGGGGAGGTTATAGGAGGGAGCTTTTATTTCTTGCGTGCAGCCTGCTGCTCTGCCTGCATCTTCTGCAAGGCTTCCAGGCGTGCAGCCAGGTTGCTTACCTTCTTGGGATCGTTCTTGTGCTGCTCGCGGTAAGCCTCAAGGTTAGCCAGGAGTTTCTTCTCGTCGGTTGCCCAGCGCAGGTACCACATAGTAATGACGCTGATCAGACCAGAGATAAAGTAGAAATAGCTCAAGCCGCTGCTGTAGCCGTTGAACCAGAAGAAGAACATCAGTGGCATGAGGTACATCATGTACTGCATCATCTTCATCTGCTGTGCCTGATCGCCGACCATCTGGTTCTGCTGTTGACGCATGTTTATCCATGTATTAATAATGTTGGTCAGGGTAAACAGAACGCAGAAAAGGCTGAGATGGTTGCCGAGGAGAGGAATGTCTGTACTCCAACGTATGATGTCATCGTATGCGCTGAGGTCGTCTGCCCAAAGGAAGCTCTCGCCGCGAAGGTCAATAGCGTTGGGGATGAAGTTGAACATTGCAATCCAAACAGGCATCTGTATAAGTGCAGGCAGGCAGCCGCCCATAGGGCTAACGCCGTATTGGCTGTAGAGCTGCATCGTGGCCTGCTGTTTCTGCATGGCCTGGTCGGGATTGGGGTATTGCTTGGCCAGTTCGTCGAGCTTGGGTCTGAGTACGCGCATCTTGGCACCGCTCAGATAGCTCTTCTTCTGAGTAGGATAAACAAGCACCTTGACAATGATGGTCAACAGAAGCAGGACGATGCCCATTGAGAGACCCATTGCCTTGAGCCAATCGAAAAGAGGCATGATAAGCCAACGGTTAATCCAACGGAAGAAAGGCCATCCCAGATATACAAGTTCCTCTAATTCGGAATCCTCCTGGGTCTTGCTTATTTTGTTATGAGCCTTCAGTATTCCGAAGTTGTTGGGACCCAGATACATCTGCAGTTCTGTAGGCTTGTTGCCTGTGGGGTCGAAGAAAGTCTTCATCTCGGCCTCATAAGTCTTCAGGTAGCCGTTGTTCTTTTCTGTTTCCTGTGTGCTGGTAAGCTTTGTGTTTGTAAAGTCCTGGGGGGCAATGAGTACAGCGCTGAAGAACTGGTTCTTGAAAGCAACCCAGCTGAGGGCTTCCTCTGGTTCTTCTGTTTCATCGCTGGTCTCGCTCAGGTTCTTGGTGCCTTTGCCCTTGCGCATATAGGTGAGGTTACAGCGTTGGTTTTCAAAAGAGTAGCCTTTCTCCTGCTGAGTGATACGATCCACCCAATTGATGGCCAAAGTCTTCATGCCGGGAGCAAAGAAACCACTCAATCCCTTGGTCTGCAACTGCATGTTTACCATATAAGAGTTGGGCTGCAGCTGATAGCTGATGCTGAACTGCTTGCCATCCTGCTCAGCAACCATAACAACGCTGCTATCTGTCTGCTCAGTAGGGGTAAAGAAGAGGTCGCTGCTGATGATATTGTCCTGCTTTCCCGCCAGCGAGAATGTCATCTGAGCATCTTTACGGGTCATGAGTGTGACATCGCCTTTGTGATTACGACTCTTGTAACCGAAAATTTCTGCATTCTGGATGGTACCACCCATAGTGCTGAGGGTAACCTTTACCTTATTATTCTTGAGAACAATCTCCTGTTCCTGCCCCTGGCGCTGTGCAAAGAAGATGGCATTGCTGTCTGCCACTTGTTCTGTTGCCTGCTTAGTCTGGATTTGCTTTTTCTCGTTAGCTGCCAGGGCGGCTTTCTGTTCTTCTACTGCAGCGATGCTGTCTTGTTTAGCCTGCATGAGGCGACGTTCTTCCTCTGATGGCTGACTGTACCAGCCGAAGCCGATAACAACGAGTGCCATCAAGACGAAACCTGTAATCGTGTTTTTATCCATATATGAAAAATTGTTGAATTTTCTTAAAGAACTATTGTTAGGGCGCAAAATTACAAAAAAAAACCGAAAACGTTCTTCGTTTTGTCTCTAAAATAGCTATCTTTGCGCAAAATTAGAACGAATGAGGTCTTTAGTAATATTTTTCTTTGTTTTAGGCACTATTACAGGTGCCAATGCCCGCCAAAGGACAGTCAAAGATGTTGAGGCTAAGGTAGATACTTTATCCATTGTCAGCAGTTACTTGCAAAAGTTGCAAAAGTTGGTTGAGCAGCGTGATTCGATGAGCATCGTTCCGTTTTATCCCGCGCCCAATGCCTATTACTACCAGATACTTTCGGCACCCACCCTGTATTCTTCTCCTCTGCATCAGATGATGAACAATACGGATTCCACCTATGCCGACAAGCAGTTGCAGACCCTTTATTACATTAATAATATGTTGGCCAAGCTGTATGCCAGACATCCAGAGCTTGTGCAGCAGACAGAGGAGAGCATCAAGGACAAGGGTAAGTTCAGGGATGATATCAACGAGAAGATAAACGTAAAGGAGAAACTTTCAGAGAAGGTGACCGAGGCCACTCTTTCTCCCACACTTGACGATGGGATACAGGTGGTAACACGCCGTCCCAACTTCTGGAAGACCTCTGGTAGATCTTTTGTTCAGTTATCTCAGACTCATTTCTCTGATAACTGGTGGCAAGGTGGCGAGAACAATTTCTCGGGTAACCTTTCAGTGACCTTACAGGCCAATTACAATAATCAGAAGAAGTTCAAGTGGAATAATACGTTGGAACTAAGAATAGGTGCCCAGACATCACCGAGTGATACCAAGAGGTCCTTCCGTCCGACGCAGAACCAGTTGCGTTACTTTACCACTTTGGGCTATCAGGCATACAAGTCGCTGGATTATTCAGTTCAGTTTGAGGCCAAAACACCTATACTTTCTAACTACAAGCCCAATACCGACGAACTGACCACCAAGATTTTCTCTCCTTTGGAGATTTTCGTAGGACCTGGTATGAAGTATGAGTTCCAATGGGGAAAGAAAAAGCGCTTCAGGGGAGACCTGAACGTGGCTTTTATTGCATATCAGCTTAAGTATGTGGGTGTTGATGAATTGATCGGGCAATATGGCTTGGATGCAGGAAAACATTTCAAACATACATTCGGTCCTACCGCAACGCTGAACACCACTTACAACATCTGCGACCAGATTACATGGCGCAGTACCTTGAGTTGGAAGAGCAATTACCATTATACTTCTATAGACTGGTTCAATGAGATCAACTTCAAGGTTAGCAAGATTATCAATGCCAAGCTGATTCTGAATCCCAAGATCGACGACTCCAGTGTAAAATACAGAAATGCAAGTGGAAAGTACCTGATGTTCAAGGAAGACTTGGGTATAAGTATAGACTATAATTTCTAACCATTCCTTATTTATAGAATTATGCAAATAAAGTCTGCAGAGTTCCTGGTTAGTAGTGCCCGTATTGACCAGTGTCCCAAGAGCAATTTGCCCGAGTATGCCTTTATAGGGCGCAGTAACGTGGGTAAGTCCAGCCTTATCAATATGCTTACCGGTAATGGTAAGTTGGCTAAGACATCGGCTACGCCTGGAAAGACCATCCTTATCAATCACTTTGTTATCAAGGAGCAAGGAGCAGGCGGAAAAGGACAGGAGAATATTTGGTATCTGGTTGACCTGCCAGGCTACGGCTATGCCAAGCGCAGCAAGAAGGAGACCGAGAAGTTCGAGCACATGATAACCACCTATATCCTGGACCGTGAGCAGATGACGAATCTGTTCCTGCTTATAGACGTGCGTCATGAGCCTCAGCAGATTGACTTGGAGTTCATGGAATGGCTGGGAGAGAATGGTGTTCCCTTTAGCATCGTCTTTACCAAGGTAGATAAGGTTTCTAAGGGCAAGTTGAAGGGGAATGTGGAGCATTACCTTACAGAACTTAAGAAGCAGTGGGAGGAACTGCCCCCCTATTTTGTTACCAGTTCGGAAACAAAAATGGGTCGCGAGGAAGTTCTGAATTACATAGAGGAGATAAATAAAACGCTGGTTCAGTAAGAACTGTACAAGACTGTAAGAAATAGCAGATTACGGCCTATGCGTATAAAATGAAATAGAGGGCGGCTTCACAGCTGCCCTCCATCTTTTAGGTATTAGTTTTGTTTAAGGTAAAAAGATTGTTTTCAGGATAACAGTTGCAAATTTAGGCGGTTTGTTAATATCATGCAAGACTTGGTTATATGTTATATAACATATTTCTGCATTTTTTAACATTTTTCGCCCAAAAACAGGCTTTTTCTATGAAAATTGGCGATTTCTTGAGCCGGTTTTTTAAGAATTTTACCAATTTTAAGCCTTTCTTTTGCTGCTGCATCCATTATTTCGTCTTCAAAGTAAAAAGCAATGCTTCCTACCATGTTAATTTCCATTTCGGGATGGTTGTAGGCTTTAACATTCCTGACAAAGAACTGGCGGAAAGCCCATACAAGCATGTCGTGGATTTCTGCCTTTTCTCTATGTTCTGCCAAGAACGGAACCAGCGAAGCCAAGAATCTGTTAGGCATAGGTTCCCTATATACCTTATTTATAATAATAGGGGGAGTGAGGTTGAACCTCTTCAGGAAAAGTTCCTGTAGCTCTGGGCTGAATATTTTCTTCAGGACATTACGTACCAGTATCTTGCCCAGAAAAGCACCACTTCCTTCATCGCCCAGGATAAAACCTAAGGGTGAAGTGTTGCTGATAATTTCCTTTCCGTCATACAGGCAGCTGTTGGAGCCGGTGCCCAGTATGCAGGCTATTCCTGCCTTATTGCCGCAGAGTGCCCTGGCAGCTCCCAGCAGATCGCTTTCGACAGCAATCCGTGGAGTAGTGCTAAAGGTGTTGGCAAGCGCCTCTTCTACACTCTTTTTGTACGGATCTATACAGCCTGCGCCATAGAAGAAGATTTCCTGAATCTGGCATTCCTGTGGGATCTTTGGTGCCAGGCTGTTCTTTATGACATCAAAAATAGCATCCTGGGAGTCTCTGACAGGGTTGATGCCCATAGTCTCGACTTCCAGGATGCTATTCTCGGCTGTAGTTAATACCCAGTCTGTTTTGGTCGAACCGCTATCTGCTATAAGGATGCAGTTTGCCATAGAACCGGATTTTACTGCTGAGCGGGTGCTTCTTCTGCAGGAGTCTCTGCAGGAGTCTCTGCTGAAGGCTGAACCATACCGGGAACGTTATTTGGGTTAGTTGCAGCCTGCTCAATAGCGTTCTGCTGGATAACAGATTCGTTATTAGCTCCTTCGTGCAGGAAAGCAACGCTGATGATGCTCAGTGCAATCATTGCTGCTGCCAGACCCCATGTTGCCTTCTCGATGAAATTTGTTGTTTTGGGAGCACCCAGAATTTGATTGTTGTTTGAATAGTCAGCTGCCAGACCACCGCCCTTAGACTCCTGAATCAGTACGATAAGGCACATCAGGACAGATGCCAGGACAACCAAAATTACGATTGAAGTGTACATGTTTTATTTGTTATTTGTTTTTGTTATTTAATATCAGTTTTTCCAAAAATCGGATTTGGTCTGCAAAGTAACGATTTTTTTTCGGATATTTCAAGGATAATTGACGTATAATTTTAATTGCATTCTCAAATTTACCTTGTTTTATATAAATTCCAGCCAAAGTTTCTGTCAAAATCTCGTTCTCTTCTTCTTTTTCTTCCTTCTGCTCAGGAACTTCTGTCTCGTTTTCATTGTTTTTAAGTACGATTCTCTTAGGTTCCTGACTTAGGAAGTCTTCTACCACACCGCCTCCGTTCATTGGCATGTCGGGTGTTTCCTCTTCCTGTGCCTCGTTTTGGAGCAGGAAGCCTATGTAGTCTTGGGTGGCATCGATGGGGTAGCGCACAGCCTGTGGCTGTTCCTTGGGCTGACTCTCCAGGAAGTCAGAGATTAGCAGGTCTGTTCTTTCGGATTTGTCAGTCTCCGTCTCCTCGGTATTGAATTTTCTACGTTCTTCTTTCTTCTCGTAGTTGGACTCTTCTGTTAGTTTGAAGATAGCCTGTCTATCTGGTAGCAGGGGTGCACTGATGCGCAGCTCCTCGTCGAATTGGGGGGAGTGATGCTTGTAGAGTGCTTGCAGCAACAGTATGCGGGCAGAGTGAAAATACGGATGCTCGTCTTTCATGTTCCTCAGCATGGATATGGTTTGCTGGTCCATGCTGTTCGGCCTTCTGATGAAATCTATCAAATGTCTTGGCATAGGGTTGATGCTTGTTTCATGTTACCAGTTAGCTACCGTTGAATTGAATATCTGTTCTACGATGTCCTTTGACATCTGTGTTACCAGCTCCTCCTGTACGGCTGTCAGCTGCTGACTGGCATCGTACTCTGTGGTGGCTGTGAACTGACGTTCGAAGTCGTCGTCGTGTTTCTTATTGTTGACAAATCGCACATTCACCGTCATCTTCAACTGAACCTGACTGCTATAGCCGTCGCTGGAGATACCTTTGTTGTACTGGTCGAAATGCGTAATTTCGCCAGAGAGTTGCAGGTCGCCGTTCTTCTTCACCTGTCGCAGTTTCGTCTGGCTGGCATAGATGTCTGTCAGCTTATTTTGGAAGATAGCCTGCATAGGTGTCCATACGTATGCACTACGAATGGGGAAGTTGTCAATCTGTATAGTCTTTGTATATTGGTAGTCGATACTTGCGCCATTGAACTTGTACTCAATCCTGCATGCACAAATCATAATGCACAGGCAGCTGGCCAGCAATATGCCCATCCACTTCTTATTCCTCAATTCCATATGCTTTCAGTTTTCTGTATAGTGTTCTGACGCTTATGCCCAATTCGTCGGCAGCATCTTTCCTTCTGTAGTGATTGCGTTGCAGTGATTTTATGATGTTGCGTTTCTCCATGTCGTTGATGTTCAACGTGTCGTCCTCCAGCACCTCTTCAGCCGTTTGGAACTCCATATCTGTTGCGGGTATGGGATTCTGCGGGATGGTAGGAGAAATGTTGGGCACCTGATGGCTGTATGCAGGTGTTGTCGTGGGGACTTTTGTCGTGGCAGGCAGGTTCGAGGGCTCTCCACCCTGAATCTTCTGCTTCAGTTCCTCCACCTCGTTTCTCAGTTGCAGCACAGCATGGGCCAGCATCTTTATTTCCTTCTCGTAGTCGTGCTGCGATTCAGAGCTTCTGCTGCCTGTTATGGTGATGCCCATCTCGCTGTCCGAATTGGGCACGATGCCAAACTTTGCCAGCACCTCTGGTGTGATGCTTCGTTCCTCAGAGAGAACGCTCATCTGTTCCACCACGTTTTTCAACTGACGGATATTGCCTGGCCATTTATAGGATTTTACGACTTCCTCGGCAGCCGGTGTCAGATGGATGTATTCCGGCATCTGATACTTCGTGGCCATGTCCATGGCAAACTTCTTGAACAGTAGCACGGCATCATCGTTCCTCTCCCTAAGTGGTGGCATGGTAATGTTAACGCGGCAGAGTCTGTAGTACAGGTCTTGGCGGAACTTACCCTCGCGGATGGCATTGGGGATATTGATGTTGGTAGCCGCTATGATGCGAGCTGTGGTCTTGCGTATGGAGTTGCTTCCGACACGTATGTATTCGCCTGTTTCCAGTACACGAAGCAGACGTGCCTGGGTGCTCATGGGCAGTTCACCTATCTCGTCCAGGAAGAGCGTTCCGCCGTCGGCAGCTCCGAAGTAGCCCTCGTGCTCGCTGATGGCATTTGTGAAGGCGCCCTTCTCGTGACCGAAGAGTTCACTGTCTATGGTACCTTCTGGTATGGAGCCGCAGTTGATGGCCAGGTACTTCTTGTTCTTGCACGGACTTAAATCATGGATGATGCGGGGGATGATTTCCTTTCCCACACCATTCTCGCCTTCTATGAGTACAGACAAGTCTGTGGGTGCCACCTGAACTGCTGTCAGCAGGGCGGTATCCAGTGCCTTGTTCTTTCCGACAATATTGTACTGGTTCTTAAGCTTCTGTAGGTCTATGTCCAGTTTCTTCATATCACAGCGTCTTATTCCACATTATTGCTGTTTCGGTCCTCTCGCTTGTCGTGGAAAAGCTTGGGCAGAGGGTTCTCGCGTTCCTGGTCGTATGATTGCCTGTTGCGATACACGTCGGTTGCAATGTATGTGGCGTGATTCATGCACATTGTGTCTGAGAGGAAGGGTGAGGTGATGATGAGATCCGAGCCGGCATAGAATCTTATACCATATTCATATGCCAGGGAGCCGAAGGCTTCTGTGGCCTTCTGCTTCTCGCAGGTGATAATGCCGTCGTAGTACATGTATTTTTCTTCCTCGAAGAATTCCTTTATGGCATAAGGACCGTACACGTGCATGTGCTTCTCCTCCCTTGGCTCTTCGTTGTTGTTCTCCTGTTGTGCGTTATCGCTGAGGATGGCAATACGCGGATGCTGGCAGTCGAAGTCGCGCTCCAGTGTATTGCGGAAGGCCTCGATGGTGTTCTTGTCGATCTTCTCAACCAGTGCCATGCGTATGTCTTCGTTGATGAGCATCTCGGTGCTACCGGCAGGGCAGGGGAAGGGTGTTTCCTTTGGAGTTATCACCAGGGCGTCTATGTTGTTCTCCTGGCAGTCCTCCATTGCTTTCTTCTCGCTATCCTCGCATTGCAGCAGCGAAAGGCGTCCGTCTTGCACTTCATCCGTATTGTTTATGGTGATGAAGTTGGTGCTCAGGTTCATAATCTTGCGCTGTTGTATGACAGCCTCTTTGTCACCATATATGATGGGGTGGCATAGCTCCAGCGAAACAGGTTCCTCGAACGTTGTCAGTATAAGGTTATAGCCTGTTTTGTCAGCTCTGCCTTGTGTGATTCCTATCTTAATCTTTTCCATAATCTTATTTAATATCCTTTTTCTCCTCCTCGACGCAGATTTCAATCAGGGATTTCTGTTCCAGAGGAAGTTGCAGTGTATAGAGTGAGGCCTCAAGACGTCTGATGAGGTCGCGTTTCTTCTTCTCGGGTGCATATACAAAGGCCTCAACCACTATTACGCGGTTGCTTTCTGCATCTACTCTGCTGTGGCTGACGAAGGGGCCGCCCATGCAATCGTTCTTCATGTACCAAAGTCCTCGTATCTCCATGGCGTAGGCATTGTGAACAACGATGGGTTTAATCAGGGTGCATAGGGTGTCGGTCTGCATGTACATGCCTTCCTTTTCCCCAGGCAGGTTCTTCTCCATGATAGAATCGCGCTTGTGTAGCAGGTATTCCTTGTTGAAGGTCTCGGGGCCCTCGTATTCATAGCTGTACATGCAGATGTTCTCCAGCCCCGACGCTGTGTTGTTGCTGGTCCAGAAGAAGTTGTCGCCTTCCTTGTAGCTCTTCAATTCGTCTGGTGCATTGATGTGGCAACCGAATTTGAGCCAAGCCAGCTCGTCTGTGGTTTTCGAGAATTTCTTCTCCAATTTCTTAATCAGACGGTTCATCTCCGTGCGAGTCAGGAAGTCCACCACTTCCTGTCTGTGTTCCTTGCAGAATTCCTTCAGGCTTTCCTCGCTGGGTGTGTTGATGGTCAGTACAATCTGTTCCGTGGCGTATTTGTCTCGTGCGAAACGCATACGGGTCTGGCTATACTGAGTCTTGTCTATGTTCACCAATATGATGTTGCGGAAGAGCTGCATCAGATGGTCGTAGTGCTTGGGGTCGGTATGTGAGATGCGGAAAGAACGTTCGCTCTGTGGCAGGCAGGGGACATCGGTGTCCAGAATGTCGAACAGCGCCCTTCCGGCTGGTGCTTCCCATATCTCGTCCTCCAATACTACCAATACCTCGTAGGGGCGTCCGCTGGCAACGGGCAGGACCATGTTCTTGGTACAACTGGCAAGGATGCAGCATGCCAGCATCATCAGTAGGTAAAACTTGTATCTTTTCATGCTTGTGTTGTTTTCTTGTTATGTAGCAGTCCGCAGGCTGCATAGATGTCTTGTCCGCGACTGGCACGTATGGTTGTTGTTACGCCATGTTGTGTCAGATAGTCGCGCAGCCATATCATGGTTTCTTCAGAGGCTCCCTTGAATGGGGTGTCCGGAATCTGATGGAATCTTATCAGGTTCACGCGGCATTCTATGGACCCCAGCAGTTTTACCAGTTCCTTTGCATGGCGTGGCATATCGTTCAGTCCGCCAAAGACGATGTACTCAAAGCTCAGGCGGCGTTGGTGTGTCCAGTCGTATTGCTTCAGCAGAGTCAGGAACTCTGTCAGGCTGTAGGCATTCTCAGCGGGCATCATCTCCAGTCGTTCTGCTGGGAATGGGTTGTGCAGGCTGATGGCCAAGTGGCAGTCGCTCTCCTCCAAGAAGCGTGTCAGACCTTTGCGTACGCCCACTGTGGAAACGGTGATACGCTTGGGACTCCATGCATAGCCATAGTCGGCAGTCAGCAGTTGGGTGGCCTTTAGCACCGCGTCAATATTGTCGAAGGGTTCTCCTTGTCCCAT
Source organism: uncultured Prevotellaceae bacterium (assembly GCA_946619915.1). Lineage (GTDB taxonomy): Bacteria > Bacteroidota > Bacteroidia > Bacteroidales > Bacteroidaceae > Physcousia. The sequence continues at coordinate 61,009 of CAMOMP010000002.1, forward strand.
AAAGACCACGTTGGTTAGTGTGTCCCTCTCTGGCAACGAATATATCTGGTTCAGGATGTCCGTTGCAGAAAGGTTGCCCTGAAAACCTTGGCGTCCCGTCATGCAGAAGCGGCATCCCATTCTGCAGCCAGCCTGACTGCTCACACACAGGGTGGCCCTTTCGCCGTCTGGGATGTAAACGGATTCTACCAGTTGTCCGTCTCGGGTGGGGAAGAGGTATTTGCGAGTGCCGTCTATGCTGCATTGGCAGTCGGTGTGTTCGGCACAGCCTATGGTGTATAGCTCTTTCAGGGCCTCGCGGTTTTTCAGGGAGATGTTTGTCATCTCGTCGATAGAACTTACGTGTTGCACATAAATCCATCGTGCCACCTGTTTGGCGGCAAAGGCGGGCAGGCCTGCTTTTGTGACAGCGGCTTTCAGCTCGTCAAGATTCATTCCTAAAAGGCTGTTTTTCTCCACGTTGCTACTTTACGAAGTGCAAATATACATTATTTATTAGAAAAAATGTGCTTCAAAGTGTAGAAAGTTGTAATTTAAGCATATTTTATATAGGTAAAGTGTTTTCTTTCGCGAATAATTCATATCTTTGCTCCTAACAACATTGTGAATTACACGTTATGAACCTTAAGAGAAACATTTTTTTGACCCTGGCGGTCATGTCTGTCAGCGTCACAGTTTGGGCACAAAGCCTTAGTCCGAGTACCAAGTATCATTTTCAAGAGGGTACCATTGTTATAGATACACCGCAGCGTCCTGCAGGCCAGCAGCATGTTTTGGGACTTACAGCTCCTAAGCTCTCCACCGTTCGTGTGGGTTTTGTGGGTTTGGGTATGCGTGGTCCGGGTGCTGTACAGCGCTTCACTCACATCCCTGGAGTGCAGATTGTGGCTCTTTGTGATTATGTGGAGGCTAATGCCGAGAAGTGCCAGGAATACCTGAGAAAGGCTGGCCTTCCACCAGCAGCTATCTATAGTGGCGAGAAGGGTTATGAGGAGGTTTGCAAGCGTTCCGACATAGACCTTGTCTATATCGCTACCGACTGGGACCACCACTTCCCCGTTGCTAAGTGTGCTATGCTGAATGGCAAGCATGCTGCCATCGAGGTGCCCTGCGCCATGAATCTGGAGCAGTGCTGGGCTCTCATCAACCTGTCGGAACAGACTCGCAAGCATTGTATGATTCTCGAGAACTGCTGCTACGACTGGTACGAGATGAACGCCTTGAATATGGCTCAGCACGGAGTTTTTGGTGAGATTGTCAGTGCCGAGGGTGCCTATATCCACAATCTGGATCCTTTCTGGGATGCATATTGGAAAAATCCTGACGGTTCAGATCCCGAAGGCTTGGGCTGGCGTATGAAGTACAACATGGAGAATCGTGGCGACCTTTATGCTACTCATGGCCTTGGTCCCGTTGCTCAGGCTTTGGATATCCATCGTGGCGACCGCTTCAAGACTTTGGTGGCTATGGATACCAAGAGTGCTCATGGTAAGGAGTATGTGAAGAATAAGACTGGTAAGGAGCCGGCCAACTTCCGCAATGGCGACCAGACAACCACCCTTATGCGCACCGAGAATGGAAAGATGGTAATGATTCAGCACAACGTAATGACCTATCAGCCCTACAACCGTTTGTATAAACTGATTGGTGTTAACGGTTATGCTACCAAGTATCCCGAGGCACGCTTCGCCTTGGATGGCGGTGCTGTAAAGGAATCTGGTATTCCACAGGTGGATAAGCTTGATACTCATAACTTTATGAGTGCAGATCAGCAGAAGGCTTTGGTTGAAAAATACCAGCATCCCATTCTGAAGAAGTATGGCGAGATGGCTAAGCAAGTAGGTGGCCATGGTGGTATGGACTTCATCATGGATGCCCGTATGGTTTACTGCCTCCAGAATGGTCTGCCCCTCGACATGGATGTTTACGACTTGGCAGAGTGGTGCTGTCTGGCAGAGCTGGGCGCTATCAGTATGGACCACAACTGCGCATCTGTTGAATTCCCTGATTTTACACGTGGCTACTGGAACGTGAAAAAGGGCTACCGTCATGCTTATGCTTCTCCTGCTGATGAGGCTGCTGCCGAGGCACTTGCCAAGGCCAGTACAGAGAATCAGAAAGAACTCACAATCAAGAAGAAGCTGTGGGAGAAGTACGATAAGGATAAGCAGAAAGCTAAGGCTAAAGCTAAGAAATAAATTTACATCTTATTACCTTTTATTTTTAACCCCTCCCCTTGGCGGGAGGGGCTTTTTATATGGAAGAGAAGGACGATATCCGCGCTTTTATACGTCAGCAGAAGAGCCTGCATACCCCTGAGCAACTGGCGTCTATGTCAGAGGCCGTCTGCAACAGTATTATGCACGACGGGCAGTGGCGACTTTGTGAAACCGTATTGCTTTATTACCCCTTATCGGACGAGGTGGATGTGCGTCCCCTTATTCAGGCGGCTTATCAGGCTGGGCATCGTGTGTTGTTGCCAGTGGTGGTAGGGCAGGAATTGGAGTTGCGATTTTATGAGGGCGAGGAGTCCTTACGCGCGGGCGCGTATAATATTATGGAACCTGTAGGTCCGATTTTCCCGCCAGAGGAGTACGAACAGATACAGATGGCCATTGTGCCAGGTATGGCCTTTAGTGCCAGCGGCCACCGGTTGGGTAGGGGTAAGGGCTATTACGACCGCCTGCTGCCCCAGTTGCCTCAGGCCTATAAGATTGGCGTGTGCTTCCCCTTCCAGTTCCTGACCGATGTGCCGGCAGAAGAGCATGATGTAGCCATGAACGAGGTTGTTTGTGGTTAAAAAATGTTAGCTTAAAATCGCCTTTCTTGCACAAATTTCATTTTTGTGTGCATTTTTTCTTCAAAAATTTGCACACTTCAGATTCTTGTGTTACCTTTGCGCCCGAAATTTAAGTTAAACTAAAGGTAAAAAGAATGAAGAAGTTACTTATTTCAACAGTTGCGATGTGCTTTTCTGTCTCAGTTATGGCGGGTGGCCTGAACACTAACTCTAATCAGAATGCATCTTTTGAGCGTCAGATGTCTCAGAATGGTATTATTGACATTGCTGGTATGTATGCCAACCCTGCAGGAACAGCTTTTCTGGCAAAAGGTTGGCATTTTCAGTTAACTAACATGAGCGTTTGGCAGCAGCGCAATATCACTACCACATTTCCCTTGTTTGCTCTGAACGGTGCTAATGCTACTCCAGGGGAGACCACTCACAAGTTCAAGGGAACTGCCAAGGCTCCTGTCATTCCCTCTTTCTCTGTTTCTTATAATCAGGAAAAGTGGAGCGTGAATGCTCACTTTGCGGTTACAGGCGGTGGCGGTAAATGTGACTTCCCTAATGGTTTGGGTAGTTTTGAGTCATTAGTGGCTGGTAACATTGCCAAGTACATTCCTTCTTTCAGAGGCTATTCAATGGATTCTCAGATGGAGGGCCACTCTTATATTTTCGGTGGGCAGTTTGGCGCAACCTATAAGGTTGTTCCCAATCTGTCTGTATTCGGTGGTGTACGTGTAGTATACGGTACCAACGGCTACGACGGTTATATCAAGAATATCACAGCAGTTGTTCCTAACCCTGCAGATCCTACATCCAACATGTCCTTGACACAAGCACAGGTTCCTCAACTCGCTGATGTTACATTGGATTGCTCTCAGAAGGGTTGGGGTGTAACTCCCGTTGTCGGTCTTGACTGGAAAGCAAACGAGTACCTGAACCTGGGTGTTAAGTTCGAGGCTCCCACCAAGATGGTTTATAAGAACAGTAGTACACTTAGCCCTGCTGCTCAGGCTCAGGAGAACATTGTTATCAAGAAGTTCAGGGATGGTTATAAGGTTCGCGAGGATCTCCCTGCCATCCTCTCTTTGGGTGCTATGGCCACTCCTTTCGAGGGTCTTCGCCTGATGACAGGTTGGAATGTTTACTTCGATAGTGGTGTTAGAAAGGGTCTTACTGCTGATGATGGTACAGAGCTTTCTTTCTACAAGGCAGGTGAGTATCGTCCCAGTGAGACAGATCCCGAACACCTGATGATCAGAGACATCGACGCTAATACATGGGAGCTCAACATCGGTGTTGAGTACGACCTCAACAAGTATGTTACTTTGTCTGGCTCTTGGCAGCGTACTGTTTATGGCATCTCTGATACTGGTATTAGCGACCTCAGCTTCAATAATACCAACAACATGTTTGCCTTCGGTGTTCGTGTTAAGCCCATCCAGCACCTGAGCTTCGACCTTGGTTTCATGCACACTATCTATCACGACCGTTCCGTTACCACTTCTACACCAGCAGGTTACAAGAACGACTTGTTCATCCGTAAGAACGATGTGTTAGGTGTTGGTGTCAACTACGAGTTCTAAACAAACTAAGTTAAAGGACAAGAAGATTAATAATATATTTTCAGGCTCCCGTCAATCATGGCGGGAGTCTTTTTTTGTCTTTTTTTGTTAACGGTCAACCGTAGCTTGTACTGATTAATTGCTTGAGTTGTGCTAATTTGTAAAATAATTTCAAATTGCTGCTATTCAGGACTTTTTGCTGCCACGTAAGGAAAAACTTTTTTCCACACTAGGAAAATTTTGCCGCCTCGTGTGAGGGAAATTTTCCATCCGTTTGCTTGATGCTTCTATGGTGCAGAAATTGTTGATAATGTCAAGAAAAATTGCAAACAAATCGACATCTCTCCAATCATAGAAAGATACATTCAGTATTCAGTTATTCAGTTATTCAGTTTTGAAAAAAAGTTGAAGATTCAAGTTACTACTATACTATATATAATATATATATAGTATAGTAGTAAACACAAATCCATCGAAAAAATGGAAACTGAATACTGAATAACTGAATACCACCGATAATACTAGATGTCGTTTTACACCTTTCAAAACGTCGTTATATGGTTTCTTTATTTATGATATCCCGCAAAATTGTTGTACCTTTGTATAGTCAAAGAGATAAAGTTTAGAACCAGCGGGTTTTAAGAGAAGCTATTGCGCCATTAATATTAATTCTTGCTCGCAAACTTGCAAAAGCGGGTATCTTTCGCTACCTTTGCCGCGAATTAACCATCAAAGCATTGAAAATGGAGTACCGTAGATGTGGGCAGAGCGGTGTGCTGCTGCCAGAAATTAGTTTGGGCATGTGGCATAACTTTGGATGCCTTACGCCTTATGAAACGTCCAGAGCAATTGCACTGACGGCTTTTGAATGCGGTATTACCCATTTTGACCTTGCCAACAATTACGGTCCAGAACCTGGTGCTGCCGAGTATTTCATGGGCAGCATGATGCGCAGCGACTTCTGTGCTCATCGCGATGAGCTGTTTATCTCTACCAAGGCAGCATACGATATGTGGGAAGGCCCTTATGGCTCGTGGGCTTCGAGAAAGCACCTGATAGCCAGTCTGAACCAGAGCCTGAAGCGTATGAATCTGGAGTACGTCGATCTGTTCTACTGCCATCGCTACGACCCAAATACTCCGCTTGAGGAGACGCTGCAGACGCTGGTGGATGTGGTACGTCAGGGAAAGGCCTTGTATGTGGGCTTGAGTCGCTGGCCTCTGACAGCCGCATGCTTTGGGTACAAATATTTGAAAGATAGAGACGTTCCTTGCCTCATCTATCAGGGCAGACTGAATCTTCTGGATAGGGCGCCCTTGCAGGAAGGGATAGTGAAGCAATGTCAGGAGAATGGGGTAGGGTTCATATCCTTCTCGCCATTGGCACAGGGCTTGCTGACGGACCGTTACCTAAATGGTATTCCCGGGGACAGCCGTATAGCACATGACCCGCGGTTCCTGAATGCCGAAGCGCTGACACCTGAAAGGCTAAGTCAGATTAGGGCATTGAACGAAATGGCTGACCGACGTGGCGAGAGCCTGGCTACTATGGCACTTGCGTGGGTCTTGCAACAGAAGGGTGTGACGAGCGTCATTGTCGGTGCCAGTTCGCCTGAACAGTTAAGAAACAACCTGAAGGCTATGGGGTCAGCCCCCTTTACGATGGAAGAAATTGAGCAAATAAACAAATTAACCAAATAAAAAACAGAAATGAAAAGAAGCTTTTTAACCATTGCCCTTGCGGCAGTATGCATGATGGGGTGGGCCCAGAATGCAACGTTCTTTAAACCTTACAAACAAACAAACCTGCGACTACCCAGTGTCCCCCTGATAGTCAGCGACCCATACTTCTCAGTTTGGAGCCCGTATGACAATCTGACGGATGGCTCTACACGCCACTGGACAAACGACGAGAAGCCCATGGAGGGTCTGCTGCGTGTGGATGGTACTACCTACCGTTGGATGGGTGCTGCCCAGCGAACACTGATGGAGAGCGTGATACCTATGTCTAACGAGGCAGAATGGGAAGCCCAATATACCAGCGAGAAGCCTGCGGACGGATGGGAGAATCCAGATTTCAACGCCTCAGCATGGAAGACTGGCAAGGGTGCCTTCGGTTCCGATAATTATGATAACATACGTACTCCCTGGACCAAGGAGGACGGTCATATATGGGTGCGTCGTACCGTGGATCTGACTGCTGAGCAGTTGCAGGGCGACCTGTACCTGATCTTCTCGCACGACGATGCTTGCGAAATTTACATCAACGGCAAGAAGGCTGCCACAGGCATTATGGATTATGTGGATGGCGTGGTTGTGCGTTTGGATGGCGAGAAGCGCGACTTGCTGAAGCAGGGAAAGAATGTCTTTGCTGTACATTGTTATAACAAGACGGGCGGTGCGCTGGTTGACTTTGGCGTATTCCGCAACATTGCCAAGGGTAACGAGAACATCAAGACTGCCCAGCAGAAGAGCGTGGATGTGCTGGCTTGTAACACCTACTATACTTTCGCGTGTGGACCTGTTGAACTGGATGTGGTCTTTACCGCTCCCCATATCATAGACGATTATGACCTTCTTTCTGTCCCCATCAACTACATCTCTTATCAAGTGCGTTCAACAGATGGTCAGAAGCACAACGTTCAGTTCTACGTTTCCACTACGCCTCAGATGGCTGTTAACAAGGTGCATCAGCCAACTATCTCGAACAGAATCTTCGAGAACGGCAAGCAGTATCTGAAGGCAGGTACCATTGAGCAGCCCATCTTGGCAAAGACAGGTGACGGCATCTGCATAGACTGGGGTTATGTATATCTCTCTGGCGTGAACGGACGCTTGGCCCTGGCTTCTGACAACGATGTGAAGACGCAGTTCCTGGCAGACGGCCGTCTGCCCCATGGCGAGCGTACGGTGGTTTGCCAGAAGCAGGTTTCGCTGCCTACGTTGGCATACGCACACGACTTTGGTTCTACCACTCAGGGCAGTAGCTTTGCTATGATTGGTTACGACGAGATTTGGGATATCGAGTATTTCTACAAGCGCTATAAGGGCTATTGGGCTCACGAGGGTAACGTCAGCATCTTTGATATGTTCGACCGCATGGGTAGCAACTATGCCAGCATCATGCAGCGTTGCCGTCAGATGGACAAGACCATCTATGACGATGCCTTGGCTGCAGGAGGTGTGAAGTATGCCGAGATTCTGAGCGGTTCTTATCGCCATGTAAATGCTGCTCACAAGCTCTTCAAGGACAGCGACGGCAATGTGCTGTTCTTCTCTAAGGAGAATAATTCGAACGGTTGTGTCAATACCGTAGACCTGACCTATCCCGAGGCTCCTCTGTATCTCTGCTACAATCCAGAGCTGCAGAAGGGTATGATGACCTCTATCTTCGAGTATAGCTATACGGGTCGTTGGACAAAGCCCTTTGCGGCACATGACTTGGGTCAGTATCCCAAGGCCAACAAGCAGGTGTATGGTGGTGACATGCCCCTTGAGGAGGCTGGTAACATGATAACCCTGGCTGCGCAGATCTGCAAGCAGGAGGGTAATACATTATATATAAATAAGTATTGGGACATCATCACCACATGGGCAGATTACTTGGTCGAGAACGGCTTGCATCCTGCCAACCAGCTTTGTACCGATGACTTCGCAGGTCACTGGGCAGGTAACTGTAACCTGGCCATCAAGGCTATCATGGGTGTAGCCGGATATGCCGAGATTGCCAAGATGAAGGGATTGGATGACGTGTATCAGAAATACAACGCCAAGGCTAAGGAGATGGCAGCTGCCTGGGAGAAGGAGACCAAGGTGAAGGATCACTACGAACTGGCTTATGGTGCTGGTGCCGAGACTTGGAGCCAGAAATATAATATGGTATGGGACAAACTCTGGAACACAGGCATCATCCCCAACAATGCCATGCAGACAGAAATCAAGTACTACCTGACCAAGCAGAATGAGTACGGTCTTCCACTCGACTGCCGCAAGGACTACACCAAGAGTGATTGGATTATGTGGACGGCAGCCATGGCTCAGACAGATAAGGACTTCCAGAAGTTTGTTGACCCACTGTACAAGTACATCAACGAGACAGAGAGCCGTGTGCCCATCTCTGACTGGCATGATACCAAAACGGGCAGAATGACAGGCTTTAAGGCTCGCTCTGTAATCGGCGGATACTGGATGAAGGTGCTGATGAATAAAAAATAATGGTTGTAAAGAAAAAAAAAGACCGATTGTTTTGTGGGTCAAAAATTATGTTGTACTTTTGCACCCGAAAATGAAAAGAGCGTTTATGGGACAACCAAGAACATCATATAAAAGGTAAGAATAAAAAGACCACCTCCGATGTCAAAATCGGTTAGGTGGTCTTTTTTTTTATAGAAAATTATACATTTAAAGATATAGAAAAAGAATATGAAAACTGAACTGAAGAAAGTACTTGTACTGGGTTCTGGCGCATTGAAGATTGGTCAGGCCGGTGAGTTCGACTACTCTGGTAGCCAGGCTTTGAAAGCGCTGAGAGAGGAAGGCATCTACTCTGTGCTGGTGAATCCCAATGTAGCAACCATACAGACAAGCGAAGGTATTGCCGATAAGGTGTATTTCCTTCCCATCACTCCTCATTTTATTACAGAGATTATCAAGAAGGAGCGTCCCGACGGTATCATGCTGGCATGGGGTGGACAGACAGGTCTGAATGTAGGTACAGCTCTTTATCAGAGCGGCGTACTGAAGGAGTACGGCGTTAAGGTACTGGGTACTTCAGTTGAGGCTATCATGAACACCGAAGACCGCGACCTCTTCGTTAAGGAGTTGAACAAGGTTAACCTGAAGGTGCCCGTATCTGAGGCTTGCGAAGATATGGATTCTGCGATTGCTGCAGCACGCAAGATCGGTTACCCCATCATGATTCGCTCTGCCTATGCACTGGGCGGTCTGGGTAGCGGTGTATGTCCCGATGAGAAGACTTTCCGCGAGATTGCTGAGAGTGCCTTCACTTTTGCACCTCAGGTGCTGGTTGAAGAGTGCCTGAAGGGTTGGAAGGAGATTGAGTTCGAGGTAATCCGTGATGCCAACGACCACTGCTTTACTGTTGCCTCAATGGAGAACTTCGACCCTCTGGGTATTCACACTGGCGAATCTATCGTAGTAGCTCCAACTTGTTCTCTGACCGATGAGCAGGTAAAGATGTTGCAGGATATTGCAGTTAAGTGTGTTCGTCACCTGAACATCGTTGGTGAGTGTAACATCCAGTATGCCTTCAATGCTGAGACCAACGATTACCGTATTATCGAGATTAACGCTCGTCTGAGTCGTTCTTCTGCTCTGGCTTCTAAGGCTACCGGTTACCCCTTGGCCTTCGTTGCTGCTAAGATAGCATTGGGCTATACCCTCGATCAGATTGGCGAGATGGGTACAACCAACTCTGCATACGTAGCTCCCTCTTTGGACTACCTGATTTGCAAGATTCCTCGTTGGGACCTCACCAAGTTTGCCGGTGTAAGCCGTAAGATTGGTTCCAGCATGAAGTCTGTAGGTGAAATCATGAGTATCGGTCGCAGCTTCGAGGAGATGATACAGAAAGGCTTGCGTATGATAGGTCAGGGTATGCACGGATTCGTGGGGAACGACCATGTTAAATTCCAGGATCTGGATGAAGAGTTGGCTAACCCCACCGACCTGCGTATCTTTGCCATTGCCCAAGCTCTTGAAGAAGGCTATACCGTAGAGCGTATCTATGAACTGACCAAGATCGACCCTTGGTTCATAGAGCGCATGAAGAATATTGTTGACTTCAAGGCCGTGTTGGAAGGGTATAACTCATTGGAAGAGCTTCCTACAGAGGTGTTGAAGAAGGCTAAGGTGCTAGGCTTCTCTGACTTCCAGATTGCCCGCTTCGTTCTGAAACCCCAAAGTGGTAATATGGAGAAGGAGAATCTGGCAGTACGTGCACGCCGTATCAAGGAGGGCGTTGTTCCCGCCGTTAAGCGTATCCCCACTGTTGCCAGCGAGCATCCCGACCTGACAAACTACCTGTACATGACCTATGCTACAGAGGGTTATGATGTAAACTACTACAAGAACGAGAAGTCTGTAATTGTCTTGGGCTCAGGTGCTTACCGTATCGGTTCAAGCGTTGAGTTCGACTGGTGTTCTGTAAATGCTATCCAGACAGCTCGCAAGTTGGGTTACAAGTCAATCATGATTAACTACAACCCCGAGACCGTAAGTACCGACTACGATATGTGCGACCGTCTGTACTTCGACGAGTTGTCTTTCGAGCGTGTAATGGATGTTATCGACCTGGAGAATCCCAATGGCGTAATCGTCAGTGTGGGTGGTCAGATTCCTAACAACCTGGCTATGAAACTCTACCGTCAGAGTGTGCCCATCTTGGGTACCAGCCCTGTCAGCATCGACCGTGCTGAGAACCGTAACAAGTTCTCTGCTATGCTTGACCAGCTGGGCATTGACCAGCCTAAGTGGAGCGCCCTGACATCAATGGACGACGTGAAGAAGTTCGTTGACGAGGTAGGCTATCCCGTTCTGGTTCGTCCTTCTTATGTACTCTCAGGTGCTGCCATGAACGTTTGTCATAACGACGAGGAACTGAAGCGCTTCCTGGAGTTGGCAAGCGAGGTCAGCAAGGAATACCCTGTTGTTATCAGCCAGTTCATGCAGGAGACCAACGAGATTGAGTTTGACGCCGTTGCCAAGTGTGGTGAGGTAGTCGAGTATGCTATCTCAGAGCACGTAGAGTTTGCCGGTGTACACTCTGGCGACGCAACCATGACATTCCCCGCTCAGCAGATCAGCTTCGCTACAGCTCGTCAGATTAAGAAGATTTCACGTGCTATTGCCAAGGAGTTGAACATCAGCGGTCCCTTCAATATCCAGTATCTGGCTAAGGGTCGCGACGTAAAGGTTATCGAGTGTAACCTGCGTGCCAGCCGCTCATTCCCCTTCGTCAGCAAAGTGCTGAAGCGTAACTTCATTGATACAGCAACCCGCATCATGTTGGATGCTCCCTATACACAGCCTGACAAGAGCGCCTTCGATATCGACCGTATTGGTGTGAAGGCTAGCCAGTTCAGCTTCAACCGTCTGCAGAACACAGACCCCATCCTGGGTGTTGATATGAGCAGTACCGGTGAGGTTGGTTGCTTGGGCGATACCTTCGAGGAGGCCTTGTTGAACTCTCTCATTGCCACAGGTTATAAGATTCCTAGCAAAGATAAGGGCATCATGATTTCAAGTGGTGAGACCAAGGAGAAGGTGGCTCTGTTGGATGGCGCACGCATGCTTACCAAGGCAGGTTATACCATCTACGCCAGCGAGGGTACTGCTAAGTTCCTGAACGATAACGGCGCTAAGGCCATTCCTGTAAACTGGCCCGACGAGGAGAACAACAATGGTCGTGAGAATGTAATGCAGATGATTGCAGACCACAAGTTCGACCTGGTTGTCAATATTCCTAAGAACCACACCGAGCGTGAGTTGACAAACGGTTATAGAATCCGTCGTGGCGCTATCGACCACAATATTCCTCTGATTACCAACGCCCGTCTGGCAAGTGCCTTCATCGAGGCATTCTGCACTCTCAGTCAGGATGATTTGGCAATCAAGAGCTGGAACGAGTATTAAGGAATTCTTCTACATAGCTTAGGAGAAAACTTCTGAGTTTTAAAAATGGTATTTCCCTTGGTTTTTCTTGGGAGATACCATTTTTCTTGATATCTTTGTCCGCGTTATGACATTCGAACTGATATTTATGGCGTGTGTCATTGTGCTGATGCTGATGGCACTGATGAAGGAGATGCTCCGTCCCGGCCTTATTCTGTTTACGGCTGTGGTCTTATTGCTTTGTGCAGGCATCATCAATCCAGAGGAGGCGCTGAAAGGTTTCTCTAATAAGGGAATGATAACGGTGGCGCTGCTGTATCTGGTCAGCGAGGGTGTTCGTAAGAGTGGTCTGTTAGAACGCATGGTATTCAGAATGTTGCCCACCAAGAATGTTTCTGTTACGAAGGTGAACCTGCATTTCTTTCCCATTGTCTCGTTTATATCTGCTTTCTTTAACAATACTCCAGTGGTGGTTATCTTTGCCCCCATGATCAAGAACTGGGCGCGTAAGATGAAACTGCCATCCACAAAATTCCTTATTCCCCTGAGTTACGCCACCGTTCTGGGTGGTATCTGTACACTGATTGGTACTACTACCAACCTGGTACTTCATGGTATGCTGATACAAGAGTACAAAGACGAGATGACTACTTACGAGGAATCGGCAGGAAAGGTTAAAGGCATCCTTATGCAGAATGGTGTTGATGGCATGCATATGTTCGAGCTGACCAAGGTGGGCGTATTCATCGCTTTGGCAGGTTTGATTTACCTGATATTCTTCTCTAAGTATCTGTTGCCAGACGACCGTAAATCGGAGGAGGATGCCGAGGATGTCAACATCGTGCCTGGTATGAATCGTTTCGAGGTTATGCTCAGCAACCGTTTCCCCGGTTTGGGTAAAACGCTTCACGAGTTTGATTTCTTCCTGCATTACGGTGCCCATGTACGAGCCATACGCAGAAACGGTGCTATTGTTCAGGGCGATTATATGCATTCACCTCTAACGCATGAGGATACATTGATAATAGATGCTGAGGAAGGCTTTATGAAAGCATGGGGCGACAGCAGGGTGTTCTGGATGATAAACCGTGTAGGAGACTATGAGCCGCCTATGGGCACAAAGAAACGCTGGTTTGCCTTTGGATTGTTAGTGATGATGATTGTCGGAGCCACAGTTGGCGAACTGCCCATCGTGACGGACCACTTCAAGTTCATAAAGCTGGATATGTTCTTCTTTGCCTGCGTGACTACCATCATCATGGCATGGACTAAGATGTTTAATCCACGCAAGTACACCAAGTTCTTCTCGTGGGATGTTCTCATCACCATTGCCTGTGCCTTTGCCATCAGTGCGGCTATGACCAAGTCTGGCTTTGCCGACTTTGTCGCAGGATACATTATCTCGTTGACGGATGCTGTGGGAGATAGCTCGTATGGCATCTACATCATTCTGGCAGCCTTGTTCCTCATTACCAATATCTTTACCGAACTGATTACCAACAATGCTGCTGCAGCCCTGGCATTTCCCTTGGCTCTGGCTGTTTCGGAAAGACTGGGTATGAATCCCATGCCCTTTGTGGTATGCGTGTGCTTCGCTGCCAGCTCATCATTCAGTACACCTATTGGTTATCAGACCAACCTTATTGTACAGGGTATTGGAGGTTACAAGTTCAATGATTTCGTAAAAGTGGGTTTGCCGCTCAATATCATAGTATTCTTATTGAGTGTGTTCCTGATTCCACTCTTCTATTTATAAGTAAGACTTGACATTATGACAGAAAACATATATCCCATATCCGATCAGATGATGTCACGTTCCGACAAGGAGGCATTACTTGGTCAGCGTGGCATGATGGTTTGGTTCACTGGCCTAAGCGGAAGTGGTAAGAGCACTATAGCCATGGGCGTGGAGCGTGAGTTGCACAAGCGTGGCATACTCTGCAGGATTCTGGATGGCGACAACATCCGTGCTGGCATAAACAGAAATCTGGGATTCTCGGCAGAAGACAGAATGGAGAATATCCGTCGCATAGCAGAGATAGGGAAGCTCTTTGTTCAAACTGGCATTGTTACGCTGGCGTGCTTTGTCAGTCCCACCAACGATGTGCGTCGTCTGGCTAGGGATATAATAGGAGAGGAGGACTTTAAGGAGGTTTATGTTTCTACCCCTCTGGAGGAATGTGAGCGTCGTGATGTGAAGGGACTTTATGCAAGAGCCCGAAAGGGTGAGGTGAAGGAATTTACAGGCATCTCTGCTCCTTTCGAGGTCCCAGAGAATCCCACTTTAGAGATTGATACCAGCTGTCTTTCCTTAGAGGAGTCTGTAAGGAGAGTGGTGGAGATGATTATGAAAAATAAGGTTAGTGCTTAGCATAATTATGAATTGTGAATTATGAATTATGAATTTAATCTAACGCATTTGCAGGAGCTGGAAGCCGAGAGCATTCACATTATTCGTGAGGTGGCTGCCGAGTTCCAGAACCCTGTAATGTTATATAGCATAGGCAAGGATTCCAGTGTGATGGTACGTCTTGCAGAGAAAGCCTTTGCACCAGGCAAGGTGCCTTTCCCCTTGATGCATATCGACTCGAAATGGAAGTTTCGCGAGATGATTGAGTTTCGCGACCGATATGCCAAGGAGTATGGATGGAACCTGATTGTGGAGAGCAATATGGAGGCTTTCAATGCGGGTGTGGGACCTTTTACACATGGAAGTAAGGTTCATACGGACCTGATGAAGACAAAGGCGCTGCTGGATGCCCTGAACAAATACAAATTTGATGCAGCCTTTGGCGGTGCACGCAGAGACGAGGAGAAAAGTAGGGCTAAGGAACGTATCTTCAGTTTCCGCGACCAGTTTAATCAGTGGGATCCTAAGAACCAGCGTCCTGAGTTGTGGGATATCTATAACAGCCGAATTCATAAGGGAGAGAGTATTCGTGTCTTCCCCTTGAGCAACTGGACAGAACTTGATATCTGGCAGTATATACGTTTGGAGAATATCCCCATTGTCCCTCTCTATTATGCCAAGGAACGTCCATGCGTAGAGATAGACGGCAACCTTATCATGGCCGATGACGACCGATTGCCCAAGGAGTTAGTGCCCAAGATCCATAACCGCATGGTTCGTTTCCGTACTTTGGGCTGTTGGCCGTTGACTGGTGCTGTGGAGTCAAATGCCACTACTATTGAAGAGATTGTGGAGGAGATGATGACTACCACAAAGAGTGAGCGCACCACACGTGTCATTGACTTCGATCAGGAAGCAAGCATGGAGCAGAAGAAAAGGGAAGGGTATTTTTGAGAATAGAAAATAGAATCAAAGTGGAAGACAAAAAGTTAGATATAAAGGCATACCTTGATGCTGATGAGAAGAAAGATCTTCTCAGACTACTAACGGCAGGTTCTGTTGATGACGGGAAGTCAACCCTCATAGGCAGGCTTCTCTTCGATAGTAAGAAATTGTATGAAGATCAGTTGCAGGCTTTAGAGCGTGACTCTAAGCGTGTAGGTAATGCTGGCGCAGGACAAATAGACTATGCTTTGTTGTTGGATGGGCTGAAGGCAGAGCGTGAGGAGGGTATCACCATAGATGTTGCCTACCGTTATTTCTCTACAAACCAGCGTAAGTTCATCATTGCTGATACTCCTGGCCATGAGCAATACACCCGTAATATGATTACAGGCGGCAGTACGGCCAATCTGGCGATTATTCTGGTGGATGCGCGTACAGGTGTCATCACTCAGACACGCCGTCATACGTTCCTGGTTTCTTTGCTTGGTATCAAGCATATCGTGTTGGCCGTCAACAAAATGGACTTGGTGGATTTCTCAGAGGAGGTCTTTTCAAAGATAAAGAACGAGTATCTGGCACTGACCAACCAATTGGGAATAGAGGACGTCACATGCTTCCCCTTGTCAGCCCTCGAAGGTGACAATGTGGTGGAGAAGAGCGGCCGTACTCCTTGGTTCAAGGGCACATCCTTGCTTCAGTACCTGGAGACTGTACCCATAGACCGTGATCGTAATATGGACGATTTTCGTTTCCCTGTTCAGTATGTCCTTCGTCCGAATCGCGATTTCCGTGGCTTTTGTGGAAAGGTTGCCAGTGGCGTTATCCGTAAGGGTGACGAGGTGATAGCTTTGCCTAGCATGAAGAAGAGTAGAGTGAAGGGTATATATGGGCCTGACATACAACCCCTCTCTAACTCCCCCGAGGGGGAGAATATGAAAGCCTCCCCTCGGGGAGGTTTGGAAGGGGTCGCTTTCTGTCCACAGAGTATAACCATTACCCTTGAAGACGAGATTGATATTAGTCGTGGTGAAATGATTGTGCATCCTGATAACCTGCCAAATATTGGTCGTTACTTCCAGACTATGTTGGTATGGATGGACGAGGAACCTATGGATTGTGGAAAGCAGTTTTTCCTGAAGCATAACACAAACATCACCCGTGCAACAATAGATGAAGTGATGTATCGTGTGGATGTTAACACAATGGAGCATTTGCCAGGCGAGGACTTCAAGTTAAACGAGATAGGCTGTGTACGTATCACTACTGCCAAAACGCTTTTCTTTGATGCTTACAAGCAGAATAAGGCCACTGGTGCTTTTATCCTTATAGACCCCATTACCAATAATACCTCGGCAGTGGGTATGATTACCCGTCCTCTCGAGATGGAGGATATCAACAAGGCTGACGTTCCTATGCTGGACCTGAAGAAATTGGGAATAGGGGAGGAATGCTATGAGGCAATAGAAAAGGCCGTAAAGGAACTTAGCAGACAAGGGTTGGAGATTAAGGTCGTAAAGTGAAAGGCTGGGTTGTTGGCAGAGAAAGACCATATTGTAAATAGTAAATAGTGAAATTGTAAATCCCCATGGGCTTGATAAATTTTTCAGACCTTCCGGTCAATACATTAGTAGGTGCAGACTGGAAGACCTTCAGGGCTGTAACCAAGGGACGTGCTGTTGCACCAGGGAAACGGGGAAAATATATCCTTACCAAGTGTTTATGCCGTTTGCTGAGTCTGTTTGTCCCCTTGCAGGAGCGGAAGTACAAGAAGCATTTGGCTGATAAACCTCTTCAGCATGATCCTGTGTTTATTCTGGGGCATTGGCGAAGCGGAACCACATTTGTCCATAATATCTTCGCTCAGGATGCAAGGTTTGGCTATACCACCACCTATCAGACCGTATTCCCACATCATATGATGTCTATGCAATGGCTGCTGAAACCTCTTATGAAGGTGCTGATGCCCAGTCACCGTCCAACAGACAAGATGGAGCTGAATCCCGATCTCCCTCAGGAGGAGGAGTTCGCCTTGCAAAATACCTGTCCATCCTCGTACTACCTCTTCTGGTTCTATCCTCAAAGCATGAAGGAGTATTGCGACCGTTTTCTGACCATGAAGCAGGCTACGGATGAGGAGATTGCCGACTTCAAGGACAAGTTCATGAAAATAGTGAAGGTGAGTATGTGGAATTCGCGTCGTGGGGTCAAGGATGCGCAGTACCTTAGCAAGAATCCTCCGCATACAGGCAAGGTGAAGACGTTGGTGGAGATGTTTCCCAATGCCAAGTTCATTTACCTCGTCCGAAATCCCTATACGGTTTTTGAGAGCACTCGTTCTTTTTTCACCCAGACCATTGCTCCCTTGCAGCTGAATACCATATCCCAGGAAGAGATGGAGCAGAATATCCTTTATGGTTATAGGGAGTTGTACGATGCCTATCAGGAGCAGAAGAAGTTCATTCCTGAGGGCAATCTGTTTGAGGTGAAGTTTGAGGAGTTTGAGAAAAATGCCCTTGAGATTACCGAGCAAATTTATCGCGAACTGAATATTCCGAATTGGGAAGAGGCTCGTCCGGCTATAGAGGCTTACATAAGTAAAAAGAAAGGTCACAAGAAGAATCAGTACCAGTACGATCTCCGAACCATCAGGATGGTTAACGAAGCGTGGGGGGATATCCTTGATGCATGGGGGTACGAAAGATTGTAACGAAACCCTTTTTTTGTTGATGACAAAATGGAACCTTGTTGCTTTCGTATTGTAAGTAGAAGAAAATCATCATTTTCCACAAAAATATGTGGTCTAAATTTTGGGGAAGTGAAATCTTTGTGTAAATTTGTGCTCGTTTTTGAGACACACATCAGGTAATAATAAAAAAAGAAATATAAGATGACCAAGATTGAATTAGTAAAAATCGTATCGCAGAAGACTGGTATCGACCAGTTGACTGTGCTGGCTGCTGTGGAGGGTATAGTAGATACTATCAAGCAGGCTTTGGTAGAGAAGGAGAATGTTTATATCCGTGGTTGGGGAACTTGGACACTGAAGCATCGTGCCCAGAAGACCGCTCGTAACATCTCTAAGAATACAACCCTTGTCATAGAGGCTCATGATATTCCTTATTTCAAGCCTTGCAAGGAGTTTATGGACAGTGTTGCAGCATCTAAGTAAAAATTATTTGATTTGAAATATACAAACGACGGGGAAGTGGGGCCTTTGTGCTTTTGCTCCCCGTCTTTCTGTTTAATACTTAACATCTGAATATGAAATTCTTTTCTCGTTACATTGCATTTCCCTTGCTGTTGATGGCTATACAGGCAAATGCACAAAAGTCTGTTCTTGAATATGTTAACCCCATCATCGGAACTAACGGAATGGGACATACCTTCCCTGGTGCCTGTTCACCCTTTGGTATTGTCCAGTTGAGTCCCGAGACGGATACTGTCCCCCATAATGTAGATGGACATTACCAAGGTAAGGTCTATGAGTATTGTGCTGGCTATCAGCATCGCGACAAGACGATAGTCGGTTTCAGCCATACCCACCTCAGCGGTACAGGTCATTCCGACTTGGGCGATATCCTGATTATGCCTACAACGGGCAAGATTCGTACCAATCCCGGTACTGCCGAGAATCCCGATGGTGGCTACCGTTCACGTTTCTCTCATGAAACAGAGAAGTGTACAGCCGGTTATTACGAGGTAAAGTTGGATGACTACAATGTCTTAGCCCAGCTTACTGCTACCCAGCGTGTGGGTATCCACCAGTACACCTTCCCCGAGACTGAGGGTCAGTTTATCCTGGACCTTGGCAGCGGTATATATAATTATGAAGGCAAGACCCTCTGGACCTACCTGCGTGTAGAAGACGAGACCACATTGGTTGGTTATCGCATCACCTGCGGTTGGGCCCGTCAGAACTACACATACTTTGCCATCAAGTTGTCCGAGCCTATCAGTCAGTATGGCTATGACAACAAGCAGCGCATGAAGTACACCGGATTCTGGCGAAAGATGGACATTCAGCACAACTTCCCTGATATGGCAGGTAAGGAAATCGTGGGCTATTTCAAGTTCAAACTGCCTGCCAGCAAGAAGCTCACCGTCAAGGTGGCTCTCTCTCCTGTCAGCATGAGCGGAGCTTTGGCAAACTTGGAGGCAGAGACAAAGGGTAAGACCTTCGATCAGATTCGCCAGGAGACTGCTAGCAGGTGGGAGAAGGAACTTCGTACTGTTGATATCGAAGGAACAGAGGACCAGAAGACTCTCTTCTATACCTCTATGTATCACACCATGATTAACCCCTCTGTCTATATGGATGTGGATGGTCAGTATCGTGGCAATGACATGGAGATTCACAAGGCTGACGGCTTCACCAATTATACTGTATTCTCACTCTGGGATACCTACCGTGCAGAGCATCCCTTGCTCAATCTGCTCAAGCCTCAGCAGGGCGCTGATATGGCACAGAGTATGATTGCTATCCAGCAGCAGAGCGCCTTGCATCTGTTGCCCATCTGGTATTTGATGGCTAACGAAGGATGGTGCATGAGCGGCTACCATGCTGTTTCTGTTCTCTCCGACGTTGCCAAGAAACTGGGCATCAAGGATAAAAAGGCTATGTTAGAGGCTATGAGGGCCACTTCTACATCCAAGTGGATGGAGGGGCTGACAGATTACATGAAGTACGGCTATGTCCCCTACGACCGTTGTGGCACCAGTGCCAGCAATACTTTGGAGTATGCTTACGACGACTGGACTATCTATCAGGCAGCCTTGGATGCAGGGGACAAGGAGATGGCAGAGACCTATAAGCAGCGTGCCCTCAACTATCGTAATGTCTTCAATCCAGCCATCGGCTTGGCTTGTCCCCGTTACAAGGATGGCAGCTGGAAGAAAGATTTCTCTCCTCTTCAGACTTATGGCGAGGGCTTCATCGAAGGCAACAGTGCCAACTACTCCTTCCATGTTCCCCATGATGTCAAGGGTATGATAGCCTGCTTCGGCGGTGACAAGAAGTTCGTGGCTGCGTTGGACAATCTGTTTGCTCATCCTCTGGATAAGAAGTATTACGAGGATAACGAGGATATCGAGGAAGAGTGTCTGCTGGGTGGCTATGTTCATGGCAACGAACCCAGTCATCACGTTCCCTATCTCTATGCTTGGACCTCTCAGCCTTGGAAGTCTCAGTATTGGTTGCGCGAGATTATGAACCGTATGTATGTGAACAACATAGACGGTCTGCATGGCAACGACGACTGCGGTCAGATGTCTGCGTGGTACATCTTCAGTGCTATGGGATTCTATCCTGTTTGTCCTGGTACCGATCAGTATGTTCTGGGTGCTCCCTACATTCCTTACTGCAAGGTATCATTGCCTAATGGTAAGACTTTCGAGGTGTCAGCTCCAGGTGTCAGCGACAAGAACCGTTACGTAAAGTCGGTTAAGTTGAACGGAAAGGCATATAATAAGCTGTATATTACCCATGCCGACCTGCTGGCAGGTGGTAAGCTCGAGTTCCAGATGGCATCTACTCCAAATAAGAGCAGAGGGGTAAAGACCGGCAAGCCCTATTCTTTGAGTGATTAAATTGCGCCATTGCAGTTCGGATATAGAAAGAAAAAGAGTTTTTCCTTTCGTATTTCGCTCATTTATCCGTAACTTTGCAATCCCAAAACAGAACATATTATTAATAAGAAAGTTAAAGATATGAAAGCATTTGTTTTTCCCGGCCAGGGAGCACAGTACAGTGGTATGGGTAAAGACCTGTACGAAAACAATGAGAAAGCTAAAGAACTTTTCGAGAAGGCTAACGAGATTTTAGGCTTCCGCATTACCGATATTATGTTTGAAGGCACTGCAGAGGAACTGAAGCAGACCAAGGTTACACAGCCTGCTGTATTCCTGCATAGTGTTATTAACGCTATCTGTATGGGTGATGACTTCAATCCTGATATGGTAGGCGGTCATAGCCTTGGCGAGTTCAGCGCTCTTGCTGCAGCTGGCGCCCTCAAGTTCGAGGATGCCCTCAAGTTGGTTCATGCCCGTGCTTTGGCTATGCAGAAGGCTTGCGAGGCAGCTCCCAGCACAATGGCTGCAATTATCGGTCTTGAGGATAAGGTAGTAGAGGATATCTGTGCCGAGGTTACTGCACAGGGTAACGGCGTGGTTGTTCCTGCCAACTACAACTGCCCCGGGCAGTTGGTTATCAGTGGTAACATTGAGGCTGTAAATGCAGCTTGTGAGAAGCTTACCGAGGCTGGTGCACGCCGTGCTTTGGTTCTTCCTGTAGGCGGTGCTTTCCACAGCCCCCTTATGCAGCCAGCTAAGGATGAACTTCAGGCTGCTATTGAGCAGACAGAGTTCCAGACTCCTAAGTGCCCCGTTTATCAGAATGTAGATGCCAAGGCTCATACCGATGCTGCTGAGATCAAGCAGAACCTGATAGCTCAGCTTACTGCCAGTGTTCGTTGGACTCAAGAAGTGCAGAACATGATTGCCGCTGGTGCAACAGACTTCATGGAGTGTGGCCCCGGCCGTGCCCTTCAGGGTATGATTGGCAAGATTGCCAAGGGCAATGCCGATGTTACTATCAAGGGTATTGAATGATAATATATCAGGTATTCACACGTCTTTTCGGTAACGACAAGACCCTGTGTCTTCCTAACGGTACAAAGGCACAGGACGGATGCGGAAAGATGTCAGATTTTACACACAAGGCTCTGGAAGAAATCCGGAGCCTTGGTGCTACTCATATCTGGTACACTGGCATTATAGAGCATGCAACCCAGACAGACTATACGGCATACGGCATTAGCCTCGATAACCCCGATGTGGTAAAAGGTTGCGCCGGTAGTGCCTATGCTATCAAGGATTACTATGACGTAGATCCCGATTTGGCCAGCAATATTCCTTCCCGTATGAAGGAGTTTCGGAATCTGGTGAATCGTTCCCATAAGGCAGGACTGAAGGTTGTCATCGACTTTGTCCCCAATCATGTGGCTCGTCAGTATCATTCAGATGCTTGTCCCGAAGGAACGCAGGATCTGGGTGTCGGTGATGATATAACCCAACCTTTTTCCAACCAGAACAATTTCTATTATCTGCCAGGCGAATCCCTGCATCTGGATAATATAAAGCCAGGCAGTTCCTATCATGAGGAGCCCGCCAAGGCAACGGGAAACGATGTTTTCTGTGCCTGGCCAGGGAGTACCGACTGGTACGAGACCATTAAACTGAATTATGGCGTTGACTACTGTGGCGGTAGAGTGGGACATTTCTCGCCTGTTCCAGCTACATGGAATAAGATGCTGCATATTCTGCTCTTTTGGGCAGCCAAGGGTATCGACGGTTTCCGATGCGATATGGCCGAGATGGTGCCTGTCGAGTTTTGGGAGTGGGTAATTCCCCAAGTAAAAGAATCCTTCCCAGGCATTGTCTTTATTGCTGAGGTTTATAATCCTGCAGAATACAGGAATTACATTCATCGCGGACATTTCGATTACCTTTATGATAAAGTAGGACTCTATGACACGCTTAAAGCCGTAGCTCAGGGCAATGCCAGTTCGCACGGCATCACATCCTGTTGGCAGCAGACAGATGATATCCGTCCTTACTTGCTTAACTTCCTCGAGAATCACGACGAGCAGCGTATTGCCAGTGATTTCTTTGTGGCAGATGCTCGCAAGGGTAGGGCACCGCTACTGGTAAGTGCTTTGATGGGCAATAACCCCTTTATGCTGTACTTCGGCCAGGAGTTGGGCGAAAGGGGTATGGATCAGGAAGGGTTCAGTGGTTTGGACGGCCGTACTACCATCTTTGATTATTGGACGGTAGATACCATTCGCCGCTGGCGCAACAAAGGCAGGTTTGATGGCGGTTTGCTGACGAACGAAGAACAATCCCTGCGGAAGTTTTATGCCAGTGTTCTGAGGGTAAAGGAGCAAGAATCTGCTTTCTCAGAGGGCGATTTCTTCGATTTGATGTATCAGAATACGGATTTTCACCAGCAGTATGTGTTTGCCCGTAGGGGAAAGAGAAATATCATGTTGGTTGTTGCCAATTTTGCTGATACAGAGCAGCAAATGCGGATTAATATCCCCCGGCATCTGTTTGAACTATGGAAGCTCAAGGAAAAATCGGGTTGTTCTGTTGTGGAGTTGCTGACGGGTAAAAAGAGCCAGGCAGACTTCCGCTCTGATGTTCCGTTCAGTGTCGTCATTCCTGCTTTAGGCGGTTGTATATACAAAATTATTGCATAAAGATGCACTTTCCACCCCCTTTTGTGTGATTATTCGAAGAATAGCAGAAATTTATTGTATCTTTTAAGGTTCGACCTTTTTTTATTTCTAACTTTGCGGATGTTTTTTTGAAGATCGTGTGATATGGAGAACAGTAACCATCTTGTTATAATGGCTGGAGGCGTAGGAAGCAGATTCTGGCCCATGAGTACTACAGATACCCCCAAGCAGTTTGTCGATGTTTTGGGATGCGGAAGAAGTTTGATTCAGCTTACGTTAGACAGATTCCGTGGTGTAGTGTCGCCAGAAAACGTCTGGGTGGTAACTTCCGTTAATTACGCCGATGAGGTTCGCCGTCAGTTGCCAGAGGTTCCTGCCGGTAACATTCTTTCCGAGCCTTGTCGTCGTGGTACGGCTCCCTGTATCGCCTATGTCAGTTGGCGCATCAAGGCCTTGGATCCTCATGCCAACATCGTTGTAACGCCCAGCGACCATATCGTTATGGATGTTAACGAGTTCCATCGTGTTATCAATTCCACGCTCAAGTTTGTTGCCGAGACCGACTCCATCGTCACTTTGGGTATGAAGGCCACCCGCCCTGAGACTGGTTATGGTTATATTCAGGCCGACTTGTCTTATTCTTCAGCCAGAAACAAGGAGATGTTCCGTGTTGACTCCTTCCGCGAGAAGCCCGATATCGAAACAGCTACCAAGTATATCTCCAAGAACAACTTTTTCTGGAACTCTGGCATCTTTATCTGGAACGTCAGCACCATTGTAAATGCTTTCCGTGTTTATCAGCCTGTAATGTCAGATATCTTCGAGGAGTTGCTGCCCTTGTATGGAACGGATAAGGAGCAGGAGGCTATCAATGAGAAGTTCCCCCAGTGTGAAAACATCTCAGTGGATTATGCCATCCTCGAGAAGGCCGAGGAGATTTTCGTTTTCCCTGCCGATTTCGGTTGGAGCGATTTGGGAACATGGGGTTCTCTCTTGCTGAACACAGAGCGCGACATCTATGGCAATTCATGCATCGGACCTAATATCAAGGTTTACGAGACCACTAACTGCATGATTCACACCACACAGGAGAAACGCGTTGTTATTCAGGGCTTGGATGGTTATATCGTTGCAGAAAAAGATGATTCCCTGCTAATCTGTAAGCTTAGCGAGGAGCAGCGCATCCGTGAATTTAGCGAATAACTTTCACTCCCAGTCTTCGGGGAAGCGGCCGTAGGCATTTTTGAAGGCATACAGGTAGTATTCCTCTGGTTGTATGCTTGGATAATCGTCCGCGAAGAGGAATTCTGTTATCTCTCGGTCTGCAGAAACTGCTTTACGCAGGTATTTCAGGAAATTCTCCTGATCGTGCATTTGCTTATAACAGTAAGCTAAGTAGGGAATAGCGACAACTCCTTCCTTACCTTTATATTCCTCCATAAATGTTTCCAGCAGGGACAACGCCGTTCCGTAGTGCATGGTTTCGGCATATGCTATTCCTATGGTAAGCAGCGTTTCTTGTTTGTTTTCGCTTTCATTATAGGCGATTTCAAAGTGTTCGGCAGCTTCCTTTACTCTGTCGTTCTCCAATAGAATCTCGCCTGTCAACAAGTGGAATTCCATGCCAAAGCTATTGTCCTTGGAAAGTTGCATGGCCTCCTCCAATGCCTTGAGAGCCTCGTCGATGTTGTGGCACTTGCTTTCGATATATGCCTTGTGCATCAGCAGTTGAACGCGTTCCTCATCATTCTCGTGGACGTATTCCAGTGCTTGGGCAAGTGCCTTCTTGGCTTCGTCCAAGCGCCCTATATTAGTCAGGGTAATAGCATCCATGTAATAAAGCCTGCCATCTTCCGGCGTAATCTCCTTCAGTTGTTGGTAGATCTCGTGCGCTTGTGTCAAGTGGTTCAGATGGAAGAGGCAGTGTGCCTTTATCATTAGCGCCTGTGTGTACTTGGGATTCAGAGCCAGACAGTATTCCACGCTGTCCAGCGCCTCTGTGTAGTTGCACTTGCCTATATGTGCCTCTGCTATTGCCTTCCATGCCAATATGCTGAATGGCTGTTCTTCCAGAACGTCCTGCAACAAAGCAATGGCTTCGTCGTATTTCTCCATATTCATCAGCAGGTCCGTCTTCAGCTTCTTCAGTTTCTTGTATTTGGGATACTCCTCTTCCAGCCTTTTTGTCAGTTTGAGGGCTGTCTGGTAGTCCTGATAATCCATAAAGATGCAGGCAGCATCATATAGGAACATCGCCTTGTCCTCGTCCAACTCTTCCAGTTTTGAGAGAATAAGTTCATAGGCATCATCAGATTTGTCCGAACGTATCAACAGTTCTGCCCACAGGAATATCGTCTCCCTGTCGTTTTGGTCGGGGATAGACTCGGCAATTCTTATCGCCTCCTCCAGATGGTCATGGAACATCTGTTGCCTTGCCAGGAATATCAGCGGATCTACACTGTTAGGGTGAAGGCTAAGAGCCAGTGATATAGCCTGATTAGCCTCCTCCTCCCTGTTTTGCGTCATGTAGTACTCCGCAATATCCGTCAGGTCTTCAGCATCCATATAAACAGACTCGCCGTTCTTGCAAGCCTGCTCATATTTCTGAAGGTTCTCCAGAAACTCAGGATCATTGAAATATGCCTCGTCTTCTTCTCGCATTCTAGTTTTGTGGTTAGCGGTTAGCGGTTAGTGGTTAGCGAACTATCACCTACTTCCCCTTTTGCCAGGTATCTTTCAGTCCTACAGTCTTGTTGAAAATCAGGTGGTCTGCTGTGCTGTCCGTATCAACGTTATAATAGCCGATGCGCTGGAACTGCAGGTAGCTCAGAGCGGGCAGTGTCTTGGCGAACTCCTCAATAAGAGCGTTCTTGTTGATGGTCAGTGACTCAGGGTTCAGGAAGGGACGCATGGCATCTATACCTCTTACGCCATTCTCCTTCTCGTATTGCTTAATGGCATCACGAGGATTCTCGCAGGTCCACAGGCATTCATAGTTTCTGACTTCGCAGGGGATGCAGTGCTGACTGCTAACCCAATGCAGCGTCTTACCCTTAATCTTTCGGTCGGCACCAGGCATGCCACTCTTGCTTTCCGGGTCGTATGTGGCGTGTACGCAGGTGATGTTGCCCTGCTCGTCCTTCTCGATGCACTTATAGTTGCCCTGCTCGTCCTTCTCGTCGCTGCAGGCAATGATGTATCCGTTTTTCAGGCGCACCTCTTTGCCGGGGCCCAGACGCATGAATTTCTTCCCGCCGTCTTCCATGAAGTCGTCGCGTTCTATGAACAGCTCCTTGCTGAAGTGTACTGTATGTGTATTGCCTTCGGTTATGGTGTTACCCTCAGCATCGCGTATCTCAGGGTTGTTGATGGCCGTCATCTCCTCCACCAAGCCCTCAGGGTAGTTGTCTATAACCAGCTTCAGCGGGTCCACCACAGCGCTTACGCGTATGGCGCGGGTGTTCAGGTCCTCGCGGCAGGCAGCCTCCATCAGCTTGATGTCGTTCAGCGCATCAAAGGTGGTATAGCCGATTTTGTCTATGAAGTTCAGTATAGCCTCAGGGCTGTATCCTCTTCTGCGGATACCGCAGATGGTAGGCATACGGGGGTCATCCCATCCGTTCACCACACCCTCCTTGGTAAGGATGAGCAGGTTGCGCTTAGACATCAGCGTATAGTTCAGGTTCAGCTTGTTGAACTCAAACTGACGTGGGCGGTTGTCTTCTATATCACCCTCGTCGCCTCTCCATTCCTTAATCCAGGTAACGACCAGGTCGTACAGTTCGTGGTGGGGAACAAACTCCAGCGTGCAGATACTGTGTGTCACACCTTCCAGATAGTCGCTCTGTCCGTGTGTGAAGTCATACATGGGATAGGCGTTCCACTTGTTGCCTGTACGCCAGTGCTCCATGTTCAGCACGCGATACATAATGGGGTCGCGGAAGTGCATATTGGGGCTCGCCATGTCTATCTTGGCACGCAGAATCATCTTGCCCGGCTCCACATTGCCCGAGTTCATCTCGCGGAACAGCTTCAGGCTCTCTTCGGCAGGGCGGTCGCGATAGGGCGAGTTCGTTCCAGGCTCTGTAGGTGTGCCTTTCTGGGCAGCAATCTCTTCGCTGGTCTGCTCGTCAACGTAGGCACGTCCTTGTAGGATGCACCATTCAGCAAAGTCCCACAAGTCCTGGAAATAATCGCTGGCGTAGCACACCTTTCCCCATTGGAATCCCAGCCATTTAATATCACGTTCGATAGCCTCAACGTATTCCGTATCCTCCTTCTGAGGGTTTGTGTCATCCATACGCAGGTTGCAAACGCCGCCAAACTTCTTGGCGATGCCGAAGTCCATGGCAATAGCCTTGGCGTGTCCTATATGCAGGTAGCCGTTGGGCTCGGGAGGAAAACGGGTCTGCAGCCTTCCTCCGTTTTTACCTTCAGCCAAATCGCTTTTCACCTTCTGCTCAATAAAGTTCAGGTTTTTTTTCTCGTCCTGTTCGTTTATGCTGATGTCTGTCATAAAATATCTTTTTTAATTTAAAGACAAAGGTAATACTTTTGCTTTAAATATATAATGTATAGGAGCAAAAAAAAGTGGTTATTGTCTGTAATGTGTTATTAAACATATATTAAGTGTTTGCACGTTACATTCAAATGTTTTAACTTTGCGATAACAAAACAAATGAAAATGAGTTATTCTGACAAATAATCTTTTTACCTTAAAAGGCTAATATCAAAATTGGAGGTCCGTCGCGAGACGAACCTCCAATATTTTTATGATAGTTGAAGGTTTGGTTAACCCTTCAACTTTTTAACCTTTTAACTTTTCAACTTTTTAACCTTTTAAGTCAAGTACTGCTTACTGATGCTCTCGTTGTCCTCTACGCAGCGGATGGTGGTAGCCAGCAGTTCAGCGATAGAGAGTTGCTTAACCTTGCTGCAGTTGCCAGAGTAGGGGATACTGTCGGTAAATACCATCTCCTCGATAGATGAAGCCTCCAGACGCTCGCTGGCAGGGCCGCTCATAACGCAGTGGCTGGCAATGGCGCGAACGCTGCGGGCACCATTCTGCTTCATCAGGTCGGCAGCCTTAGTGATCGTGCCGGCTGTATCTACCATGTCGTCAACCAAGATGACATCGGCACCTTCCACGTCACCGATAATCTCCATATGAGCAACCTCGTTAGCCTTCTTACGTGTCTTGTTACAGAGCACCATGGGGCAGTTCAGGTATTTGCTATAAGTGCTGGCTCGCTTGGTACCGCCAACATCGGGAGTAGCTATAATCAGGTTTTCAAGGTTCAGGCTCTGGATGTAGGGAAGCAGAACGCTGCTGCCATACAGGTGGTCAACGGGAACGTTGAAGAATCCCTGCTCTTGATCTGCGTGCAAGTCCATTGTAATCAGTCGGTTAATACCTGCAACAGAAAGCATGTCTGCAACCAGTTTGGCAGCAATGCTTACACGTGGCTTGCTCTTACGGTCCTGACGTGCCCAGCCAAAGTAGGGTACAACAGCGTTGATGGTACGTGCCGATGCACGCTTGGCTGCATCTATCATCAGCAGCAGCTCCATCAGATTGTCAGCATTGGGGAATGTGCTCTGTACCAGGAACACATCAAGCCCACGGATACTTTCCTCGAAGCATACCTCGAACTCGCCGTCCGAGAACTTGGTTATGGACAGGTTGCCCAGTTCGCAACCCAGGTTGGCACAGATTTTTTCTGCCAGATAACGGCTCTTAGTGCCTGAGAATACCTTGAAATCTTTCTTCTCTTCCATTGTTTTTTATAGGGTTTTCCTTGTTGTTTTCTTTCGGGGTGCAAAGGTATACATTTTCTTTGTTATGTGCAATCCTTTGTGTGGAGAAAAATTTGAAATACACAAAGAAAAAGCCGACAGGAGAAATTTCCCGTCAGCTTTCATTCCAACCTCGGCCTCACGCCTGCCCCAGTCGCCCGTGGGCGAAGGGGGCTGCTTTTAGCAGAGAGGGAGGTGTCATCTCACGCACGATGCGGTGCTCAGTGCGGTGATAGCAGCTGTGATGATGCTTGCAATCAGCTGCAGAATAGTTTTCCAATTTTCCTTTTTCATCTTCTTTAATTTTAACCTTTAACCTTTTAACCTTTTAACCTTTTAACTTAAAGAGGGGGCCCGAAGGCCCGCTCTTTATCAGTTTTGTCCGCCACCGCCTCCGGTGTTGCCACCAGTGCTACCACCAGTGTTGGAACCCTCCCCCTCGGGGGAGTTAGGAGAGGGGTTGTCGGGGTTATCGGGGTTGGTGGTTTCTGGGTCCTCCACCACACCGTCGTCGGTGCTGGTAACACGCTTCACCTCGTTGCCGTTGCGGTCGTAGCAGGTAATCTGCACCGTAGTGT
>CAMOMP010000003.1:0-90583 GCA_946619915.1 uncultured Prevotellaceae bacterium
ATGAGTGCCGACCCTGAGACGGGATTCAACCCCGATGCCCGCCCGTTCTATGCCGACACCCGTCATCATGCCCTACCCCAGCCCGTTTCCATAAGCAGGGAGGAAGACCGTCGGATGCCTGGCCGGACCGTTACCAGAACCTATCACCTGAACTGGACCTTCATAGTGGAACAGGTAATGGGACATTATTTTGAGCTGCCCGACGAGGACAGAGAGGCTACCCTGCTGATGCAGATTGCCTCGATGTGTCTGGACCAGGGTATTCCCAAGGCTCATGCCAAAGGCATGACCATGCTGCACCCCGTACTGAACCGGGACAAGTTGCTGGTAGAGATGATTTTCCAGAACGTCTATAGCGTAGCCGAGCAGGAGGAGTGGCGCAAGAAGCATAAAATCAGGCCCTTGAAGAGCGTGCCGGAAGATACCATTCAGGCTATGAAGACGGAGATTTTCCTGAACTCGAACTACGAGATGCGCAAGAACCTGCTGACGGGCGTTGCCGAGTATCGCGAGAAGTTCAGTGACGACCAGCGCTTTAAACCTCTGACAGAGGAAGTCCGGAACGACATGACGCTGAGAGCCACCGAGTTAGGTCTGAAATCATGGGACCGCGACGTGAACCGTTTTATTGACTCTACACGCATTGAGCAGTTTGACCCCGTCAACACCTGGCTGGACAAACTGCCTAAGTGGGACGGAAAGGACTATATAAAGGAACTGGCTGCCCGTGTGCCCAACAACCAGCCGAACTGGGAGAAGTACCTGAGATACTGGCTCATAGGAATGGTGGCGCAATGGCGCGAGAGCGACAAACAGCTGTCCGGCAATGCGTTAACACCGCTGCTGATAGGCCGCCAAGGTTGCGGAAAATCGCGTTTCTGCAAGATTCTGCTGCCAGAGGAGTTGCGCGACTATTACAACGATAAGATCAACTTCAAGAACGAGTTCGACCTGAACATCGCCCTGACCAGCTTTGCGCTCATCAACATCGATGAGTTCGACAAGACAACCGGTTCGCAGCAGATTGTGCTGAAGTACCTGTTGTCATCAAGCGACGTCAAGTTCCGTCCGCCCTATGGCAAGACCATCAAACAGTTCAGGCGTTATACCTCCTTCATCGGAACCACCAACCAGATGAAGCCGCTGGTGGATCCGACGGGAAGCCGCCGTTTTGTCTGCGTCGGAGTCAATGGCAACATCAACTTCGAGGACAATATCTGTCACGAGCAGCTCTATGCCCAAGCCCTTCATCTGTTTAATAAGGGGGAACGTTTCTGGCTGAACGACAACGAGATAGCCATACTGATAAAGGAGAACGAGCCCTTCCAGCGGCTGAATGACCTGGTGGAGATGATTGGCGAGAGCTTCCGTTGCCCCAAGGAAAATGAGCAGGCCCGCTGGTGGAGCCTGGGCGACATCAGCCAGCTCCTAGCCCGTCGCTACCCCAACTTCGATCCCGAAACGCCCTTCCAGAAAATAGGCTCCACTCTGAATGACGTTCAGTTCAACTTCAAGAGCAAGCGTAAGGCCCAGCACATGGAATACTGGCTAATCGAGAAATAAGGCAACATGTAACACGGAAGGGCATAATAGGCACACCCCCATGCGACATTTATGGATTTCTTTCCATAATGATTGTGGGCGGGTCGACAGCCCCTCCATAGTAGGAAAACGTGGGTGGAATCCTTAAAAGGGATGCAGAAAGACGTTAGAATCCGGCAGGTTAAGGTAAAAAAAACGTGAAAAATTTGGTACAACCGCAAAGAAACTTTACTTTTGTTGGAAATATACGTTAAATTAACACAGGAAAAAACATGAAGGATTTCTTTAAGTATGTATTGGCAACGGTAGTAGGCTTAGTGCTGACAAGCATCGTCATGACTATTATCTGCATTGTTTCTATGGCCGGCATGATTGCCAGCGAGAATATGAGTGAGCCTGTTAAAGAAAACTCTATCTTACGCATAAAGCTACAAGGTTCCATATCAGAAAAAGGGGAGGACAGCAACCCCTTGGCATTCCTTACCGACGGAGAAGTGCAGCAGATAGCATTGGACGAGGCATTGGATGCCCTGAAGAAGGCTGCCAAGAACAAGAACGTGAAAGGCATCTATCTGGAAGGTGGTATCTTGGCTGCCACGCCTGCCGAACTGCAGGAGCTACGCCAGGGACTTGTTGAATTCAAGAAGAGCGGCAAGTGGATTGTCTCTTATGCCGACCACTATTCCAGAGGCGCCTACTACCTGTGTTCTACAGCCGACAAGGTGTACCTGAACCCTTACGGCATGCTTGACTGGAGCGGTATGTCCAGCCAGCCCATTTTCTATAAGGGCCTGTTGGAAAAGGTAGGTGTGAAGATGCAAGTCTTCAAGGTTGGAACCTATAAGAGTGCCGTAGAGCCGTATATCTGCGACCAGATGAGCGATGCCAACCGCGAGCAGGTTACCAGTTTCCTGGGTAGTATCTGGGAGAATATGCTGAAGGATGTTGCCAAGAGCAGAAAGATAAAGGTGGAGGCGCTGAACAGCCTTGCTGACAGCCTGACCATACTGGCTGACCCGCAGGCCAGCGTGAAAGGAGGCTTGGTTGACAAACTCTGCTACAAAAGCGAAGTGAAGGAAGCGCTGAAGAGACGCCTGAAACTGGAGGATGATGACAAACTGACCTTCACCACACTGAGCGATGTGGCTAACGCCGAGAACCTGAACGAAAAGGTGGACGAGGAGATTGCCATCTACTATGCATACGGCGAGATCGTTGACGACCGTGCCAACGGCTTCAACCAAGATCATTGCATCACCGCAAAGGAGATGACCATGGATTTGCAGAAGTTGGCCAACGACGACGATGTAAAGGCTGTAGTTATCCGCGTGAACAGCCCTGGTGGCTCCGCCTATGCCAGCGAACAGATTTGGCACGAGATTGAACTGCTGAAGGCCAAGAAGCCCGTAGTAATCAGCATGGGCGGTATGGCTGCCAGCGGCGGCTACTACATCAGCTGCGGTGCCAACAAGATTTTTGCCGAGCCAACAACGCTGACGGGCAGCATTGGCATCTTCGGAATGATTCCAGATGCCAGCGAACTGCTGACAAAGAAACTCGGACTCACCTTCGACGTAGTAAAGACCAACGCTCTGAGCGACCTCGGTAGCACAGGACGTCCCTTCAACGAGACTGAATGCAACCTGATGCAGGCTTATGTCAATAAGGGCTACGAGCTCTTCACCGGCAGAGTAGCAGGCGGAAGAGGTATGGCTCAGGATAGCGTTAAGGCTATTGCAGAGGGTCGTGTATGGACTGGCGAGCAGGCTCTGAAGTTGGGTTTGGTTGACAAACTGGGCAACCTGGACGACGCCATAAAGGCTGCAGCAAAGATTGCCAAGGTCGAGAAGTACACCACAGCCAAGTACCCCGATGTTGAGCCTTGGTACGTAGGTCTGCTGAACAAGAACAGCAACGACTATATGGAGAGCCATATGCGTGCTTTGCTGGGCGATTACTACAGCAGCTTCAGCCTGATACTCAACATCAAGAACCAGAACCCCATTCAGGCACGTATTCCCTTTGAACCGAACATTCGATAAATTGAAAAGCCTCTCCCCCCGCCCTCTCCGAGAGAGAGGGAGCTAAACTTGGGGAGTAGAGATTAAACTTTAGACTTTAGAGAATTAAGATGGAAGGAAACTTGATTAAGATAAATGAATGGTTACTGCCGCTGAGCTGGCTCTACGGAGTGGGCTCGGACTTCCGTAACATGCTCTTTAATACAGGCATCCTTTCGTCTAAAAGCTATAGCATCCCTATCATCAGTGTGGGTAATATCACGGCCGGCGGAACGGGCAAGACGCCTCACATCGAGTACCTGATCCGCCTTCTGTCGGAGAGATATAGAGTTGCCGTACTGAGTCGCGGATACAAAAGACGTAGCCGTGGATATGTGTTAGCCCAACCTGACACGCCAATGGAAATGATTGGCGACGAGCCCTGGCAGATAAAAGAGAAATTCCCCCAGGCGTATGTCGCCGTTGACACCAACCGCAGACATGGCATAGAAAGGCTGATGACCGACCAGAAGACACGCGATGTGCAGGTTATCCTTCTGGATGACGCCTATCAGCACCGTTATGTCACCCCTGGAATAAACATCCTGCTGATAGACTATCATCGTATGATAACAGAGGACCGTCTGTTGCCAGCAGGGCGACTCAGAGAGCGTGTATCCAACAAGATAAGGGCCAACATGGTGATTGTAACCAAATGTCCCCGCAACCTGACGCCCATAGGCTACCGCGTGGTGCAGCAGTCCTTGCATCTGAAGCCTTACCAGAGCCTGTTCTTCAGCACCTTCAAGTACGGAAACCTGAAGAAGCTGTTCACCAAAGGCGAAATGCCATTGGAACAAATCAGAAAGGACAGCATGCATGTGTTACTGGTAACCGGCATTGGCAACCCACAGCAGATGGAGCAGGACATGAGAAAGTTTGCGCAGTACGTTACCCCGCTCTCCTACTCCGACCATCACTATTTCACGCCACAAAACGTAGAAGAGATAAACAATGCGGCATTAAAGATTCCCAAACCTATGATTGTTGTCACAACAGAAAAGGACGCGCCCCGACTAAAGAACATGCAAGGGTTCAACGAGGTTGTCCGTGACAATTTGTACGTGTTCCCTATTGAGATTGAGATTCTAAAAGAAAAAGAAACCACCCTTAATGAACAGATCATAAACTATGTACACAAAAATTCTTGAAACAGCAGCTTGGGTGAAAGAGAGAATGCCCAACAAGCCAGAGACAGCCATTATACTGGGAACAGGCTTAGGACGCCTGTCTGAAAAGATAGAGAAAACCCTATGCATACCCTATAGTTCCATCCCCAACTTCCCCGTATCGACCGTTGAGGGACATAGCGGCCAGCTTATCTTCGGTAAACTGGGCGGAAAGGATATCATGGCTATGGATGGCCGGTTCCATTATTATGAAGGTTATAACATGAAGGAAGTAACCTTCCCCATCAGGGTAATGTACGAACTGGGTATCAAAACGCTGTTCGTCAGCAATGCCGCCGGAGGCACCAACCCCAGTTTCCGCATTGGCGACCTGATGATTATCACGGATCACATCAACTACATGCCCGAGAATCCCCTATACGGACCCAATATTCCAACAGGCCCCCGCTTTCCTGACATGGGCGAGACATACGACCCCGAGTTGGTGGAATTGGCAGATGCCATTGCCAGCGAGAACAAGATCAAAGTTAAGCACGGCGTATATCTGGCAACACAAGGTCCCACCTACGAGACACCTGCAGAATACCGCATGTTTGCCCACTGGGGTGCTGATGCCGTAGGTATGAGTACCGTTCCCGAGGTTATTGTAGCCCACCACTGCGGCATTCGCTGCTTTGGCGTCAGCATCATCACCGACCTGGGCGTGAACGGCAAGATTGTCAAGGTCACCCACGAGGATGTTCAAAAGGCAGCCAACGAGGCTCAGCCCAAAATGGCAGCCCTTATGGAGGAAATGATTAGGAGAAGTTGAGAGTGAAGAATGAAGAATGAAGAGTGAAGAGTGAAGAATCTTGGGAGCTACCGCGATATTCTATAGTCTTCAAGCTCTAAACTGACTCTAAACTATAAACATTAAACTATAAACTATTTATAATTGGAAATATCTGAATTGGGAGAGTTTGGCCTGATACGGCGACTCACAGAAAATCTGAATAACGAAAACCCTGGCACCCAGAAGGGTGTAGGAGATGACTGTGCAGTACTGAAACCCACAGAGGGTGCACAGACATTAGTGACCACCGACTTGCTGATGGAAGGCGTTCACTTCGACCTGATGTACGTACCCCTGAAGCATCTGGGATACAAGGCCGTTATGGTCAATCTGAGCGATATCTACGCCATGAACGGCACGCCCCGCCAGATAACAGTCAGCCTGGCAGTAAGCAAGAAGTTCACGGTAGAAGATATAGAGGAACTTTACGCCGGCATGAAACTGGCTTGCGAGAAACACCATGTAGATATCGTTGGCGGAGATACCACCAGCAGCCTTACAGGTTTGGCTATCAGCATCACAGCCATCGGAGAGGCTCTGCCTGCTGACATCGTCTATAGAAACGGAGCCAAGGAAACAGATTTAATTTGCGTCAGCGGCAACTTAGGTGCATCTTATATGGGCCTGCAATTGCTGGAACGCGAGAAGGCTGTATATGATGCCCAAGTTCAAAGTTCCAAGTCCAAAAATCAAAATCCAAATATTAAGGACGACTTCCAGCCAGACTTCTCGGGCTATGAGTACCTCTTGGAAAGGCAACTGAAGCCAGAAGCACGCAGAGACATCATAGAAGCACTGGCAAAGGCCAACATACACCCTACCAGCATGATGGACATCAGCGACGGGCTAAGCAGCGAGCTTATGCACATCTGTACACAGAGCAAGGTTGGCTGTCGTGTGTACGAGGACCGCATACCCCTTGACTACCAGACTGCCGCCATGGCCGAAGAGATGAATATGAATGTTACCACCTGTGCCCTGAACGGCGGAGAGGACTACGAGCTACTCTTTACCGTCCCCCTGTCGGACAACGATGCCATAAACAAAATAGAGGACGTAAGGGTTATAGGATACATCACCAAAGAAAGCCTGGGCAAGGTTCTCATCTGTCGCGATGGTAGCGAATTTGAGCTGAAAGCACAAGGTTGGAATCCTCTTCAGTAAATTTCAACACCTATTCCTTGGAAGTTAAGCAAAAAAACACTACCTTTGCACTCGCTTTCAAAGAAGAGGCATGGTGCCATAGCTCAGTTGGTAGAGCAAAGGACTGAAAATCCTTGTGTCCCCGGTTCGATTCCTGGTGGCACCACACAAACAAGATTAAAACTCCAGATAAGGCTGGAGTTTTTCTATTTTTAGGGGTGTAAAGCCCTCAAGCCCCCTCAAGTCTTCAATTCCTTTCAGATTGTTATGTGCCTTGCGGTATTCCACAATGGCACGAGCCTGATAGAATGTGATATAGGGATGATTCATCAGCCGTTGCAGGGACAGCTTGTTCACATTCACCTTTCTTACAGGCGCGTCTTCCTTAACCCTTACCCATTGCAGTATATCATCAGGCATATCGCAGGCCTCCATCACTTGCTCGGCACGGATAAAGCCACCCAACATGCGGCGATATTCCACAATTTTCTTCGACCTATACTCGCCAATACCAGGAATACGCATCAGCTCGGCACTATCTGCTGTATTGATATCCACAAGGGTAATGGCCCCGAACTTACGAGGATGCTTCACAACAGAATCATTTTTCTGCGGGGTAGATGCAAGCTCCGTATTCTCTGGGGCTGAGGAAGACCTGACAGCATAGGAAGGACGTTTCTCGCCCTCATCTATATACTGGAACTGACGGGCTATTCTCACCTGCGGACCTAAGCGCTCCCACAGCTCATACGTCATGCCAGGGAGCCGTTTAAAATCCTCGGGCGTATGATACCTGCCATGCTTAGCCCTGTACTTATAGATAGCTCGTACTTGCCAAGGAGCCAAACCAAGGCGTAACAGCGTAGTGCTGTCAGCCGTATTGGGATCAAAGGGAAAGGTTTCCACCTTCTCCTCTGCTACAGCATAGGTGACAGTATGGGCCTGCTTCTTTTGCTTAGGAAAAGCCAGTTCTGTCTCGTGCACAAATTCCTTTTTGGGTTTATGCCACGAGAATACACACACGCCTATTACAACAAGGATTATCAACCATTCTAACACCAGAAGGCCCCTACGAGCCGAATTGGACAAGAAAGGCAGACGGCGCTTCATCCTAACAACTCATTAATGAAGATAAGTGCTATGGCTATAGGCACAACATACCTGACAAGGAAGATATAGAAACGGAACAGACGGAAAGGAACTGTTCCACCGTTTGTCAGTTCGCTGTGGACCAATTTTCTATCCAGATACCATCCAACAAAAAGACAGATGATAAGGCCGCCAGCAGGCATGATAATCTTTGAGGCACAGAAGTCAAAAAGCCCAAAGATGGTCAGCCCAAAGATGGTAAAGTCGCTTAGCACACCAAAGGAAAGACTGCACAGTACGCCCAAAGCCATACAACTGGCCGACACCATAGCAGAAGCTTTCTTGCGAGGAATACCCCAAGACTCTATCACATAGGCCGTCACCGACTCGTGCAAAGACATGGCACTTGTCAGGGCTGCCAACAACAACAGCATATAGAAAAGCCCAGAGAAAAGATAGCCCAAAACAGGCACACCATGAAAGGCAGTATTAAAGACATGGGGCAAAGTCACAAAGACCAGACCAGGTCCTTCATCAGGACTCACATTCGGCACGCTAAAAACGGCGGGGAAAATAATAAAGCCACTCAGCACAGCCACAAAAGTATCTATGGTACATACGCTGAAGGCAGTCTTCACTAGCTTAGTATCCGAAGTGAAGTAAGAGGCATAGGTACACAGGCATCCCATAGCCAGACTTAACGAGAAGAAGGCCTGTCCCATTGCGCTCAATACCACACTGGCTGTAACCTTGCTAAAGTCGGGCTTCAGTAGGAATCGTAACCCCGTTCCAGCACCAGGCATGCCAAAGGAACATACCACAAGGATGCCTATTATCAGTAGCAACATGGGCATCATAATCTTAGAGAAACGTTCAATACCCGACTGTACACCACGAGCAATCACCAGATGCGTCATTGCCATAAAGACAACAGCATATAGAAGAGGTATGAAGGGCTCCGATACAAATGAATTAAAGTAAGCCGAGTAGTCCTGATTAGACAACAAAGCACCTCTCAGAGACTGCACCAGATAATATAACGTCCAACCGCTGATGACTGTATAGTATGACAAAATCAGAAACGCAACGAATACACCAGCTACACCCTCTATACGCCACCATTTGCCAGGAGCCAACTTCGAAAAGGCTGAGATAGTATTAGCATGAGTGTGACGACCTATCAGAAACTCGCTCATCATAACAGGAACGCCTACGCCCAGCACAC
The DNA here is from genome assembly GCA_946619915.1 of uncultured Prevotellaceae bacterium. Taxonomy (GTDB): domain Bacteria; phylum Bacteroidota; class Bacteroidia; order Bacteroidales; family Bacteroidaceae; genus Physcousia. The sequence continues at coordinate 9,022 of CAMOMP010000003.1, forward strand.
ACAACAGGTATATAAGGATAAAAGCGGCACCACCATTGTTACCCACCTCTGTGGGGAAGCGCCACACATTTCCCAACCCCACGGCACTGCCAGCTGCAGCCAGCACCACACCTAACTTACTGGTAAAATTCTTTCTTGTTTCCGCCATTCTTAATTAAACAGTTTTGCCACCTCGTTCAGGAAAACCATCCCAACGCCAATGGGTGCTACCCATCTTATCAGGAAAATAAGTCCTCTCAAGCCTCTAACCTTCAGCGTTCCGCAATTGGTCAGTTCGTCCGTCAACAGTTTACGATCCAAGTACCAACCAGCAAACAAAGATATGAATATACCGCCTATAGGCATAATAAACATAGCTGTTATAAAGTCGAACCAGCTAAAGACTGTCATCCCCGCCAAAGTGTAGTCCTTCCATGGTCCAAACGACAAAGAACAGGCTGTCCCTAATACCATATAGACCAATGTTACCAATGTAGCAGCCTTTTTCCTGGCGAGGCCATAATGCTCGCTCACAAAAGCCGTACATATCTCGTGCATAGAAATACTGCTGGTAAGGGCTGCCAACAAGAGAAGCAGGTAGAACAACGAAGAGAATATGTAGCCCAACAGAGGCATCTGCGCAAAAGCACTACTGAACACATGGGGTAAGGTTATAAATACCAAGCCAGCTCCTGCATCAGCCTGTACACCTTCCACACTAAAGACCGCAGGGAAAATGATAAATCCGCTTACGATGGCTACCATCGTATCAATAGCGCAAACATTAGCGGCAGAACCTGCCAGATTCATATCCTTGTTGAAATATGAAGCGTATGTAGCCATACAACCGATACCTACACTCAACGAGAAGAAGGCCTGCCCCATTGCGCTCAATACCACGTGAGGTGTTACCTTGCTAAAATCGGGCTGTAGAAGGAAACGTATACCTTCTGCAGAGCCTGGCATACTCAGCGAGCAGCCCACCAATATCACGATAATTACCAACAGTAAGGGCATCATCAGTTTAGAGTACTTCTCTATTCCTCCCTTGATACCACGAATCACCACAAGATGAGTCAGTAACAAGAACAAGACCATATAAAGAATGGGGCTCCAAGGATTAGAAACAAAGTTGTTGAATGTCTGCGCAGGGTCAGTTCCGCTTATGCGGTGCGCCAAAGCATCTACAGTATATTTCAGCGTCCAGCCAGCCACAACCCCATAGAAAGAGAGCACCAGCACGCCTCCCAACACGCCCAAGAATCCGATGATCATCCACCATCTGGCCGGAGCCAGTTTGCGAAAAGCATGAACAATATTGGCACCCGATGAGCGGCCAATCACGAACTCGCTCACCATAACAGGCAAGGCCAGGAAAAGCACAAAAGCTATATAAACCAGAATAAAAGCAGCGCCACCGTTCTGCCCCACCTCAGTAGGGAAACGCCAGATATTGCCCAAACCGACAGCACTTCCTGCCGAGGCCAATACGACTCCCAGTTTGCTACCAAAACTGCCTCTTTTCTCCATCTTTTACAATAAAAACACTGAAAACCAACGACAAAAACCGCGCAAAAGTACAAAGTTTTTTGTAATTTTGCAACATAATCACCTGGTTTACTTACAAAATGGAAAGAAAGTTTATCCACAAATACCCCCTATCGCTATTCACCGCCTGCGTTATAATATGCCTGTCATTGTTCCCTATTCCAGAAATTCCGCAGGCCGAAGACGTGCCGTTTATAGACAAATGGACACACATGGTGATGTATGGTAGCTTCTGCCTGATTATCTGGTTTGAATACTTGCGGAATCACAAGACCATTAACACCGTTAGAATTACCCTCTTTGGATACCTCTGCCCCATTACAATGAGCGGACTTTTGGAACTTGCACAGGAATACCTAACCACGTGTCGCAGCGGAGAATGGCTTGATCTCTTGGCTAATAGCACGGGAGCCACGATTGCATACCTTATTGGCTGGGCTTTTAGACGCAAAAATTGAGTAAAAGAACAGATTCCCTTTGTCTGTATAAAAAAAATAAGGTACATTTTTGCACATACGAAAGAAAATCCTATATTTGCATCGTTTTTTGTAAAAAGAATTGCAACAGAATAATCTTAAATCTATGAATCACAACGCATTTAAATGTGTACTATGGGGGCTAGCCATACTTTCCGCAGTAACGGCAGGAGCCCAAGAGTACGAGTCAGAACTCCAAGTATGGGACCCTCTTGACGAAAGCGAGACCACATACTGGTATCGTATTTGTAGCGCTTTGCCCGAGTTGGAAGGGTATGCCGTCACGGACTATAGCGAAGAGGACGACATCTACCCCCTACAGTTGCTTCAGACAGAGGAGAAGGACTACAGAAGTCAATGGAAACTGGCAGCCGGAGCTGAAAACAAAGTAATTTTGGTTAACAGAGCTACTGGGCAGGAAATAGACGGATGCTCGTTGGACATGGGCAGCTGCAATGTCACACAGATTATGCCCGCAGGAATCACAACTGGCTTTGTCATTACAGCATTAGGAAATAACGCATTCTCACTTCAAAGCGTTGAGGACGACGGCATTAACCGTTGTCTTGCCGTGGCAGACGTTGACAGCGCTCCAATTAGTTACCCTACCGAGAACGAGAGCACGTCTGCCATAGGATGGAAGTTTATTACAATGGAGATTTCTGGATGGGACGGCATTGAATCAGCCAAGCCAAGCAAGACCAGCATTCGCATCTCTGGCAAGCGCATAAGCGTCAGTGGTGTAACAAAATGGCAATTGTTTAATGCTCAGGGCGAGGAGATGCCACGCACCACCCGTCTGGCAGCTGGCATTTACATGGTAAAATTGCCCGGAAAAACCGTAAAAGTATTGATTCAGTAAATGAAGAACTAAAGTATGAAAACGATGAAAAAAAATATACTTCTTTTCGCAACCATGCTCATGGCCCCATGGTCAATGTTCAGTATTCAATGTTCAACAATCTGGGCGCAGACTTACGTCGTAAGTTCATTAGCTACCCCCGGTGCTGCCACCTTTAAGGCAGACGAGATTAAGGACGGGGTTATTACCCTGCCATTTACCATGACGCCCAAGAAGATTACTATTGAAACCAATCAAGACGTTTCAGTAAAGACCGGCGCCATGTGGTTAAGAGCTTCATTCATGAACGGAGCGCTAACCTTGATGCCAACAGCCAACAGTGGAGACGAACCTCGCGTCACCACCCTTACCATCACCAGCAAGGACTTCCGCCCTCTGATTTTAACCGTTAAGCAGGAGGCACGTTTGGCCTTTGCCGTTATATCAGACACCCACGTGGGTAACAACTACGGCGGGAAATACGCAGAGAAGGTTTCGAATACACTCCAGAGACTGACGAGCAAGACCAAACTCGATGCCCTGGCAGTCGTGGGTGACCTCACCGACCATGGTGACACCAACCAATACACAGAGTTTGTGCAACTTTTTGGCAACGACGAAAACTTCATCAACCCAGTAGACAACTTTCTCTTCACAATGGGCAACCACGACAACTACAATAGTAATGGTCAGACAAACTACAAAAACGGACTGAGAAAGTTCAACGAGAACAAGGCATACCCCCTCGACCAATATGTTCTTATCAAAGGTTATCCTTTTATTTTGATAAGTGTTCGTGGTGGTGCCAATAACGATGATAATGAAGCAAATGGCACAGCATCCTACCCGAGTTCCGTGGTGGTAACCCTGAAGAATTACCTCAAACGGGCAGCAGAAGATGCCCCCGGTAAGCCCATCTTTGTGTTTACTCATGTTCCTCCCCGCTGGACATGCTTTAGTTCGTGGGGCGAAATTGAAGGCGCAGCCTGGGCAATGAAGGTCCTTAACCCTGTCCTGAACGAATACCCACAGGCTGTGGTCTTTGCAGGTCATAGCCATTATCCCCTTGGCGATCCTCGTAGTATTCATCAGGGTGCCAACCCTAATAGTACACGTAATAACTACTACACCTCTATCAATACTGCCAGCGTCACATATTCTGAGATTAACCCCGGAGCAGTCGAAGCAGGCATACATCCCGAAGGTTTCAAGGACGTCACCGAAGGTATGATTCTAATGGAGCAACCTAACGGTGATATTGAGATACGTCGTTATGACACCTACCGTGATGTCGAGATAGACCCAGAGAATCGATGGGTACTTAAGGCTCCGTTTGATGGTAGCCAGTTCCAGTATGCCGACATCCGCGACAAAGACGACAATCCCAATAACATACCTTTACGCGACGGTCTGCCCGCCCCCGAATTTAACCCTGACATAGAACTCGGCATTAAGCCATCGGAAGATGACGTCAAGGTAACCTTCCCACAAGCTACCGACAACGAGTGCGTTTTCCGTTATAATGTTCGCATTATGAAAGGCAATAAGGTTGTTAAGAGTGCTTTTGTATTCTCTCAGTTCTACCTTACCACAGATATGCCAGAGGAACTTTCTTATACGGTAAACGGGCTAACTCCTAACACCGAATACAAGGTCGAGGTGATTGCCTACGACTCATGGGACAACCAGTCTGAGCCACTCACCGCCACCTTTACCACATTGAATGACGACCGTCCAGTTCCCGAGACCGTGGGATGTTGGACATTTGATGACACAAATAACCTATTAGCAGGCATAGGTACAGCTACACTGAAAGGTGCCAACATAGGAACAGGGGGTCTTGCCTTTGTTGACGACCTGGCCTCCATAGGCATTACACCTGTAGCAGGTCCTCTCGAAGGAAACGGAGCAATTACCATTCCAGTAAAATCTGGTCTTGCAATGGCAACTAAGCTTCAGGAAAAGAACCTCACCAACTACACACTGATGTTTGACATCTGCTCTACCCAGCTTAACGGATATACTGCATTATACCAGAACGATATTACAAACAAGAAAGACGGCAGTTTCTTTATTAACAACGGTGAATTAGGACTAAATTCCAGCGGACTGGGCTACGGAGGCAGCCTTACTTCTGGGAAGTGGCATCGTGTTGTCTTTGTAGTCAAGAACAATCTACCCACCATCTATCTTGATGGTCGCAAGGTTGGGCAGGCCTTGTTAGCAAATGCCACAAACTGGCAGATGGGCGCCGATGCACTCTTCTTCATCGATAATGACGGAGAGGAGCACGATATATCAACTTCAGAAATCCGTTTCTGGGACGAGCCCCTTAACAGCAAGCAGGTAACAAAACTTGGCACCGCCACAGGAGAGCCTGTTCAGGAAGAAAATCCGATTCCCGAAGCCATCGGCACATGGACTTTTGACAATACAGAAGACCTGATGCAAGGCACCGGCACAGCAACCTTGAAGGCTTCCAAACATACTAAGGGCAACGTAACAACAAAAGATAATCCTGCAGATGCAAGTATCACTGCTGTTGCAGGTCCCACGGAGAGCAATGGTGCCATTAACGTGCCTGTTGGCTCCAGCCTTATGATGACCTCTAACCTGGGCGTGGAAAGCATGAGCACCTACTCCATCCTTTGGGATGTCAGAGCCGGCAACTATTCCAGCTACATTCCACTCCTGCAAAACAATCTTAATGACAACAAGGATGGAAGCCTTTTCATTAACCAGAACATGGTAGGACTGAATTCCGGCAATCTGAAGTACAACGGCGAACTAACAAACGGCCATTGGTATCGTATCTTGTTCGTTGTGAAGAACAACTATGCTACCGTCTATGTGAACGGAGAGAAAGTTGGTTCCAGTACCATAGCTGTTGCACAACACTGGCAATTGACTACTGGTGCACTCTTCTTTGCTGACGACGACGGTGAAGAGAAAGCTATTGACACAGCAGAAATTCGTTTCTGGGACGTAGAACTTACCGCAGAACAAGTAAATAAACTTGGTGGTGTAAAATAACGAAAAAAACAAAAACCTTTGTGTATAACTAAAATCTATCAAAAAACAATTATGAGAAAAACAATCACATTCCTTTATTTGTTGCTGATGGCAATCACTATGTCAGCACAAACAACAGCGACTGTTGATGGCATCAAGTACATCCTTGATGGAAGTACAGCAACTGTTACGTATCCCAACGACAGCAGACCAGGGTCAAGCAATCCCAGCACTTACACTGGCAGCATCGTGATTCCTGCTACCATCAATTACGAAGGTACAGACTACAACGTAACAGCCATTGGCGAAAGAGCTTTCTATTCTGCAGAAATCTCTTCTATCTCATTGCCAGAAGGTCTGCTTACCATCGGCAAGAAATCCTTAATGGGATCAAAAATTACAGAACTTAATGTGCCCAACTCTGTAACAAAGTTAGAAGACGAAGCTGCAGAGAGCTGTTCTAATCTTAAAACCATCACTTTGGGCGAACACAGCGCTGACAAAAACTGGGGCGCATGGGTGTTCTGGCGTGCATCAGGTGGTTATGATGTCTATATGGTATGTGACATCAAACCCAGTCTATACGACAACCAGACCTTTGATGACAGCCATGCTTCCACCATTCATGTTAAGAAAGGTGCGTACGACAACTACATGGCAGACAGCAATTGGAGTATCTATAACATCGTGCCCGATATTGACGGCGACGTAACATTTATAGAGTTCACCGAAAACGGCATCAAATATAAGATGACTGCAGAAGATAAGGTTAGTGTTGTTTACCCAACAGACAGCAAGCCTGATTCTAACAATCCTAACACTTACGCAGGAGATATTGTGATTCCTGCACAAGTTACCCACGATGACAAGACTTACAATGTAACGAGCATTGGCAACTATGCCTTCCGCTATGCAGACATTACTTCAATCACTTTACCTGAGGGACTTGTTTCCATCGGCGAGGAAGCCATCTACAAAACCCTGATTACAGAGATAACCCTGCCCAACTCCCTTACCAACACGGGTAAATACGCTATGGGCTATAACTCCAAATTGAAAAAAATTACTGTGAATAGTAATGCAGAAACCAACAAATGGGGCAAATGGGTGTTCTGGCGTGCATCAGATGCATACGATGTATATATGATTTGTGACACGAAGCCCGAGGTACCCGACATCTACACCTTCGACAACGACTTCGCTTCCACCATACACGTCTATCCCTCTGTCTATATCGATTACAAGACCGATTATCATTGGAACTGCTACAAAATCGTTCCTGACTTAGTACAGGATATGACAAACGAGGAGCTTCAGAACGCCATCCAGACTTATAGCGCCAAGCTACCTGACGACGAGGAAGTAGGTACTGACCCTGGCTTCTACACACCCGCTAGTGTTCAAGCTGTCAAAGATGCCTTGGCTGCTGCCAGCGCTCTTGACGAGAACGCTACTGCCGAGCAACGTAACGACGCTCTCCTCCAAATGATTATTGCTGTAGATGGCCTTTCTATTAATCCTCTTAACGAGGGCTATTACTATATCGAAGGCTTATACAACAACAAGTATATACGAACTGGCACTGGCGGCTACGTCGATGTAAAGACTTTCGATGCATCCGATACTAGGTTCTGCTTCAAGCTCACGCGCAAAGGCAGCAACTGGATTGTCAGAGCAGCCAACGAAGAAACAGAATACTACTTCGGAGCTCCCGATGCCGATAGCTGGGTTCTGTCCACCTCCACCTTCGAAAATGAGCAGATTATCACATGGCTCAGCGGTGGTAAGTTCTTGATGCAAAGCCTTGTCGAAGGAACGGCAAGCAAACTTTATGGACAATCTAGTGGCTATGTAAATGTCAGCGACGACTATACCGATGAGAACAATAGAACCTGGTGGCGCTTCCACCCTGTACAAAGCGGCACATTCGCTCAGGACTTCAACATTGAGAATATCCGTGTAAGAGAGTATATGGCTGAGGTTACATACGAAGGCACAGAGGAAACAAAGATTAAGGCTTACAACGTAGCTCCTCCTGCACGTCGTGACATTCCCGAGCCTGCAACCATCTTCTGGAATAAGAACGCATCTGCTACGACTCAAACAATCACATGGAGCCTTAATGCTGACTACTCTGATGCTTTCAGCGCAGAAGTCGGCTTGAGTGATTCACACTACGAGATTTACAATCTTCTTCCCAACCAGACCTATTATTATAAGGTAACAGCAACCGTTGACGGCAATCCCACAGAGATTATCAACTCTAGCTTCACCACAAGCGGCCAGCTCCGTCAGATCTATGCTCAGGGTACGGGTAACGTACGTGACTTAGGCGGTTGGGCAACAGCCAGTGGCAAGCCTATCAAGTATGGACTCATCTATCGTGGTGCAGAATGGAATGGCGAATATCAGCTTACACCAGAGGGAATTGCAGCTCTCCGTGCAGTTGGCATGAAGGCAGAACTTGACCTCCGTATTGACTGGGAGTCTGCCTACATCACACAGTCTCCTTTGGGCGAGGATGTTATCTATAAACGTATTACCAACGAAGACTACTATGAGAGCGGCATGCAGAATCGCAAGGACCTCTACAAGCAGAACCTTGAGTTTGTATTTGACTGCATAAAGAATGACAAGCCCGTATACTTCCACTGTCACATTGGTGCTGACCGTACAGGTACACTGGGCGTTATTTTGGAAGGTCTGCTGGGTGTCAGCATGAGCGACCTCTACAAAGACTACGAATTGACTACCTTCTCTGTCTATGAGACTCACCGCTATAAGGAGAATATTGACGGTATTCTGGACTACATCAACACTCTGGATGGCGAGACTCTGACAGACAAGTTCTATACCTATTGCCACAAGGAACTGGGCTTCTCTGCCAAAGAGATTGCTGACTTCCGTATGAAGATGCTGGGCGTTGTTTATCCTGCTGACGTTAAGAACATGATATCTGAAGCCGTAAGCACCAAGGCAACATCTCTGGATCTGAGCGATTACGCCTACGAAGCAAAGGATCTGACAGACAACATGCCCGAAGGCTCTAACTTGCTGGTTACCGTAGCTCCCGAGTCTGGTATCAATGGCACCAACATCATCAACAATGGTGTATGCGAGAGCATGGTATTGACAGACGGCGCTGACTTTGGCGCGCCCTACGCATTCACAGCTACACAGGCCACATACACTACCAATGTAAATTCTTACAGGACATTGGTTCTCCCCTTCGAGGCTACTGTTCCTGCTGAGTTCACAGCATCAAAGGCTACATCTGTTACAGATGCAACTGTCAACGTAGAAAAAGTGACAAGTATCAGTGCTAATAGCCCCGTTCTGGTACAAGGTGACGGTCAGTTGGTTCTTACCGCATCAGATGCCACAGTTGCTGCCAGCGAGAGCTCTGACCTTGTAGAAGGCGTACTCTACGGAACATATAAGACAACTACCGCTACAGAGGGAACATATGTCCTGCAGAACCAGAATGGCAAGATTGGCTTCTATCTGGTAGGAGAAACAAAGCCCACAGTAAAAGCCTTCCGTGCATACCTGAATGTCCCTGCATCAGATGTTAAGGCATTCTTCTTCAATGAAGAAGCAACAGGCATTAACAACCCCACATCCGCCATCTCTGAAAACGAAGGAGTCGTTTACAACCTGGCTGGTCAGCGTATGAGCAAAATGCAGAAGGGCGTAAACATTGTGAATGGTAATAAGATATTAAAGTAACCGATGACCCATACCCCCATTTGTCACTTCCCCCTCGTGGGGAGGATGGGAGGGGGCTATAATATGAAGAAATATATCAAACCCTGCATTGAGCAACTTAAGGCTGAATGCGTACAGATAATTGCAGTCTCTATCATAGATGGAGTTCAAGCCGATGACTCAGAGGTCCTGACCAAAGAAAACAACGACTGGGCAATATGGGAAGATGATTAACATCTTCCAGCATACGTAAAAAAACTTGCGGGCACGTGTGGGAAAAAAGTTTTCCACGTGTGCCCGCAAGTTTTTTGCTTAATAAACTACTATAATTCTTTGCACCAAAGCTTAAAAGGATTCTTGCGCATATGGGAATTATAGAAGCGACGATCGCCAGTCACCTCCCTGCCAATGAAATCAGGTTTGGGGAAAGCCTCATCCTCTGCCCCCAACTCGATCTCGGCCATTATCAAACCATCGTTATCGCCATGAAACTCATCTACCTCCCAAGTGTGAATGCCATCGGAGGATTTAACTAAATAACGGGTCTTGTCGATAATACCAGGCTCGCATATCTGCATCAAATCCTGCGCATCCTGCAAGGGGATTTCTCTTTCAAACTCATAACGCGAGAGGCCCTCCTTTCCACTTGGGCCTTTTATGGTTAGGTAGCCTTTATCATCACGAATTCGCACACGCACCGTTCTGCCATTACCTGACGCTATATACCCTTGTTGGATATGCGTATGATTATATGCCTGATTCTTGAATTCGCCAACAACCAGGAATTTCCGTTCTATCTCGAAATGCATATAATATATAATAATGTATACGCTTTATTCAAAGAGATAGGAGGCACCGGCAAAGATAAGCACAAACATTGCCAGCAGGGCAATAACAACATATGCTATCATCTTCTTGCCGTATGCAGCCTCTTTCTTTGAAATCTTTTCAGACTTTTTGTTCTTTGTTTTCATTGTTTCTATAGTTTATTTCGTTATATCGTTTGGCGGCCTTCTTTATTACGATATAACGTTATAACGCTATAACAAATAAATCTGGCCGCTCAATACTCAATATTTACTCTTGTCCTCCGAACTCCATTAGGTAAGCCTTAATGAACGCATCAATCTTACCATCCATTACTCCATTTACATCACTGGTCTGATAGTTTGTACGGTGGTCCTTCACGCGACGGTCATCAAAGACATAACTACGTATCTGGCTACCCCACTCTATCTTCTTCTTGCCGGCTTCCACCTTAGCCTGCTCCTCCATACGGTGTTTCATTTCCTTATCATAGAGCATAGAGCGAAGCAATCGCATGGCGTTTTCCTTGTTCTTGGGCTGGTCACGTGTCTCGGTATTCTCAATGAGGATTTCCTCCTCCTCTCCTGTATAAGGGTCTTTATACTGGTAACGAAGACGCACACCAGACTCCACCTTATTTACATTCTGACCACCTGCTCCACTACTGCGGAAGGTATCCCATGAGATGCGGGCCGGTTCAATGTTTACCTCGATAGTGTCATCCACCAGGGGTGTGACGAATACGCTGGAGAAACTGGTCATACGCTTGCCTTGCGCATTATAGGGGGAGACGCGGACCAAACGGTGTACGCCGTTCTCGCTCTTCAGGTAGCCATAGGCATATTCGCCCTGTATTTCCAACGTACAGGTTTTGATACCTGCATCATCGCCGTCCAGAAGGTTGCTTACCACGCACTTGTAACCGTTATTCTCGGCCCAACGCATATACATACGCATCAACATCTGGGCCCAATCCTGTGCCTCTGTACCGCCGGCACCGGAGTTAATCTTGAGTACTGCATCCATGGCATCGCCTTCGCCACGCAGCATATTCTTCAGCTCCAGATCCTCAATGGCATTCATGGCACGGGCATAGAGGTCGTCGACCTCCTCTTCCGTTACCAATTCTTCCTTATAGAAATCGAAAGCAGTCTCGAGTTCATCCGAGAGTGTTTTCACCTCTTCATATCCCTTTATCCACTTTTCCAATCCCTTTACCAACTTCATCTGTGCCTCGGCACGTTTCTGGTCATCCCAAAATTCAGGAGCCTGTGTACGTAACTGCTCCTCCTCGTACTGCATTCGCTTGGCATCAATATCCAAGTATTTATTCAACTGTTCAGTACGTTCTTTTACCTCTTTTAATTGATCCGATGTTATCACTTTTGTTTATTCTTTTTAGTTGACGAGTTGTTTGTTTTCGTTGACGTTGTCAACTCTCAACTCTCCTCGTACATCTTATCTATCTGTTCTTTGTAACGTTCATTCAGGACAGGGCGCTTAACCTTCAAGGTATTTGTCAGTTCACCACGTTCCAAACTGAAAGGCTCGGGCAGCAAAGTGATGCGCTTTACCTGCTCGTAATACGCCAAGTCCTGCTGCATGGTCTCTAATCTGTCTAACACAAACTGTACCACTTGTTCATTCTGGCATAGATCAGCTCTGTCCTGGTATGCTATATTATGGCTGTTGGCATATTGCTCCAGCAACTTATATTCAGGAATCACCAAGGCTGAGACAAACTTTTTCTGGTCTGCAATGATTACAACTTGGTCTATATAACGATCTACGCATAGCCTAGCCTCCAACATTTGGGGAGCAATGTACTTACCATTGCTAGTCTTGAAAAGGTCCTTAATACGATCTGTCAGGAAGAGCTCTCCGTCTTTCAAGTACCCAGCATCGCCCGTATGGAACCAGCCTTCATTATCAACCACCAAGTCTGTTACCTCTGCTTTTCTATAATATCCCTTTGTAATGGTATCTCCCTTCAGAAGGATCTCATTATTTTCTCCAAACTTCAGTTGTATGCCATCTAACAAACGTCCTACGGAGCCGATGGTTATGGGCTGATTCCATCTGTCGGCCGTTACCGTAGCCGTACTCTCCGTGAGGCCATAGCCAACAATCATCATGATGCCTGCCGAGTGTATAAACTCCTCCACCTCCTTCGAGATGGCAGCCCCTGCCGTGGGGAAGAAGTTGTGACGCTCCAGACCCAGCATCTTCAGCAACAGAGCTATCACCGTCTTCTCATAGAAGAGATATTGCATCTTCAATGTCAGAGGCGGTTCCAGACCGCGCATCTTATAATTTACATTATATTCTTTTCCGACCCTTAAAGCATCCTCCAACATCTTACGCTGGATAGGACTGCTTGTATTTATCTTCTCCTGCACGCCTGCATATACTTTCTCCCAAAAACGGGGAACGGCACACATACAAGTAGGATGTACCTCGCGCAAACTCTGCAGGATTTCTGTTGGACGGAGGTTTACTGCCAATGTACAGCCTGTAGCAATACACAAATAAGACCATCCACGCTCAAAGACATGAGTAAACGGGAGGAAGTTCATCACCAAATCAGCATCGCTCAGATTAAGCACACCGTTATGGGCACGAATGGCCGTATTATACATGCGATGTGTTAACATCACACCCTTGCTAAGTCCCGTGGTACCACTGGTGTACAGGATGTTTGCCAAATCATCCTGATCCAGTTCTGCTGTCCTACAATCAACCTCTGCCTGGTGCTTGAACCCTTTGCCAAGTTCAAGGAACTCGTCAAAATACATGCTTACCCTATCCTGCTCGTCTTTCTTGACGGAACGGTCAAATATAACAAGCCCACAGACACAATGTTCAATCTTAAGCACACGGTAAGCTGTATCATACTGATACTGTTCGCCCACAAAGATGTAGCGTACCTTGGCATCGCTGACCATATACTTGACCTGCGTCTCACTGCTGGTAGCATAGAAAGGAATGGTAACAGCACGGATGGCATAAGCTCCGAAATCGACATACATGCACTCAGGCATATTCTGGGAGAATACCGCGATATTTTCCTGAATACCAATGCCAAGTTCCAACATGGCATTACTTGCAAGACGCACTTTCTCTGAATACGTATTCCACGAAACATCCTTCCATCTGTTCTCCGTATAATCTTTGTATTTCATAGCCACACGACTCCCATATTTCTGAGCCTGACTATGAATTAGAGTAGATAAAGGACTATTATTCTGCATCTTGTTTGTTTGTATATTTAGCTACAAAGATAACATATCTTAAGATAAAAGCCAAATAAATTTGTTTTTTTTGGAATTACAACGTAACTTTGCTCTACTTAAATGGCAATAAAATGAGTACAGAAGGGTTAACAAAAGAGGCTATAGAACTTTTGAGCAATCTAATCAGAATTCCGCGCACCAGCAGAAACGAAAGTGAGGCAGCGAAATTCCTAAAGGATTATATGGAACAAGAATGCAAGCTACCTACACAATGCGATGGCTGCAATCTGTGGTCCATAGCACCCGATTACGACCCTAGCCTACCCACCCTATTGCTAAATGCTCACATAGATACCGTTAAGCCGGTGTCCAACTGGAAACATGATCCCTTTACACCTCAGATAGAAGAAGGAAGACTATACGGATTAGGTAGTAACGATGACGGCGCCAGCCTGGTTTCGTTACTACAGGTCTTCCGCGTGTTAAGAGAAGAGGAACGTCCCTACAACCTCATATATCTGGCCAGCGCAGAGGAAGAGGTCAGTGGAAAGAACGGCATAGAGCACGTACTTCCCCTTTTACCACATATAGACGTTGCCCTTGTGGGTGAGCCCACTGGCATGCAACCTGCCATAGCAGAAAAAGGCCTAATGGTATTGGACGTTACGGCTCATGGTAAAGCCGGGCATGCAGCCAGAAACGAGGGTGACAACGCCATCTACCACGCCATAAAAGACATTAACTGGTTTAAAGAGCACAAATGGGAGAAGGAGTCTGAGCTGTTAGGACCGGTAAAGATGTCCGTAACCATCATCAATGCGGGAACACAGCACAACGTCATCCCAGACAAATGTACGTTCACCGTAGATGTAAGGACAAATGAATTGTATTCAAACGAGGAACTCTACAATCAGATTTGCCAACATGTGCGGAGTGATGTTCAAGCACGCTCTTTCCGTTTGAACTCGTCCCGCATAGATATTTCTCACCCGTTGGTACAAAAGATTATATCCCTAGGTGGGAAGCCATTTGGTTCACCAACCCTCAGCGACCAGGCTCTAATGCCTTTCCCAAGTCTGAAGATGGGGCCTGGACAGAGTTCACGCAGTCATACTGCCGATGAATACATAGAGCTAAAAGAGATTAATGAGGCCATTGTCTTCTACCTTTCGGTTTTACGAGGTAACGATATTACGTTATGACGCCACAATGGGCAACTATCTTCCTAACCAGGATTCCGGATTCAGCTTAGCCGTTTCCTTACGCAACTGAAAGTGAAGTACACATTTTCCCGTACCATCATCAGCAACCGTACCGATGATATCCTTTGCATTTACCTTCTGTCCCTTGCTTACCGTTACGGAAGATAGGTTGCAATACACTGAGATATAACTTCCATGACGGATGAGTACATTGCGTGAACCGCCAAACTGGAAGACCGCCGTTACCTCACCTGCAAAGATGGAACGAGCCCTTGCACCAGGACGGCCCACGTAGTTGGTTCCCTTATTCTCCAACTGCACATTCTTCAGTCCAGGCACGGTATAAGTTCCAAAGTGATTACCTATCATATATTGGCCCGTAATAGGAACCGGTAGGCGGCCCCTGTTCTGCTCGAAGGTGCCATTCAACTGTCGATCCTCTGCCGTGAGCCATGTATCAGGCTTAATTGGTGTAGGCTTACTGGGAGCTTTGGGAGCAGGAACAGTCTTTCCGCCCGCCTTCTTGCGGGCAGCCTCTTCGGCAGCTTTCTTTCGAGCAGCCTCTTCAGCGGCCTTTTTACGCGCCGCAGCCTCGGCAGCCTTTCTGGCTTGTTCTATCTCGTAAGCTATAAGATCATCTATCTTCTTATTCAGCGCTGAAAGCTGTTTCTGCTGCTGAGCTATCTTTCCTGCAAGACCAGACTCTTGCTTCTTCAAGCCATCAACCTTCTTCTGTTGCTGTACCTGTTGCGCTCCCAAATCTTTTCGTTGAAGCATTACTTCCTTAACCAAATCGCTCTTTTTGGTTTTTGTTTTCAGAAGCCGGTTCTGTTCTTCCAACAACTCCGCCTGCTTCTTAAGTATCTGCTCGCCTAAGTTATGCTGAAACGACACATACTCCTTAGCATAACGAGAACGACGAAACATCTGCTTAACATTCTTTGCAGAGAGGATAAAGACAAGGGAGGAAGTCTGCCCCTTCTGTGTGCGAGCATAGCGCATGGCCAACTTCAGTTTCTCGCGTTTTTCCTTTAGTTCCAGTTCTTTTACACGGATTCTCCCCTGCAACTGGATGGTCAACGAGTCCAGTTCATCAATTTCCTTTTCCAAGTTGACAATCTGGTCCAACCTGTTATTCAGTTGCACCCCTATATAATGGATATTCTGCTGACCGACCTTTACCTGCTGTTTCGTTTTGTTCAGCTCAGCTTTGGACTTCTGAAGGGTACTTTGCAACTCCGCCTTCTGCTTTTGCAAAGCCTTCACCTTCTTACTATTCTGAGAGAAGGCAAAAAGGGGGATGAGGACAATGACAACAAAAAGGAAAGCGCGTCCCCGAGTCAAGCCCCCCAAAAGGGGAGAGCCATACATAATATTATGACGAAAAAGCAAAGTATTAACAAAAGCGCTTACTTTGCCAAACACATTTTCTATATACGATTCTTCTCTCTTCACTCTTAATGCTTCATTATCTTACTCCGCTAACCTCATGATTCTTTGAAAGACGGTTTGAAGCGAAATTTCCGAGTATCGATTCTTATTTATCTCCGTCCGAGTTTCCCAACTGGAATCTGGCTTAACATTGCTTATTCTAAACACTGCCTCAACGGGATTCCTATCGAGGTCGAAAGAAATCTTTATAGAACCAGGGAAACTCTGCTCTCCCAATTTAGTCCATTCAGAATACTGCCACTTCAGCATAGGCATCTCAGATCCAGCCCTAGAGAAGCTCGTTTCCCCAACCAGCATATTGGCGGCGTTCACAAGGAATGCCAATGCCACACTATTGCTTTTATTACTTTGCAGTTGAATACCGTCTGGAACAGCCTGTAGATTATACTGACTACCAGTAGGAACTTCACCTTTTCCGTTCAAAACAAAAAGTTCATCCCAAAACAAGGATTGGAAGGTATAGAAATCAATCCCCGCATTGCTAAGGAGATCCACATCTGCATAGCGACATTTTACATACTGATGGCTCATACGATCTACCACCATTATATAATCTGGCGTTAGTTCCATGCGCCCCACCTCCATCAATCCTAATGCAACAAGCGAAATTTGGATTACATCATTACGTTTCATCTTCAGAGAGCCACCCACTCTGGCACTCTTAGCACCAGCACTGAGATTCAGATTAATCTTTGCCGAGATGGATGGTTCTGCTACACGCTTTTCATTTATGGTCTGAACAAGTTCTGCAACACTCGCTTCCTTTCCCATCCCAGGAATATCGACCAATCCAGAACCCACCATATTTTTCTTACTTCCACAAGAAGCAAGAAGAAGGCCACACATTAGAATTATGACAGAATACCTCATCACTTAATATATCTTTTTTTCTTAATCTTCTTTTTTACCAAAGGCGTACATGTTCCGTCCTTTTTTTGAAGAGCCAAACTCCAATAGCGCAACGCAGTCTCTAATGAGCCGCATTCTGCATAGATGTCTCCAGCATGTTCTATCAGGTTACCCTGCATATTCTCTTTCTTCAACAATTCCTCGTCAGAGAGATTGGGATTCACCACCCTATCGATATAGATACGGGCATTGGTAAAGTCCTCCTTCATAAAAAGAATCCACGCATAGGTGTCCAGATACGTAATATTATCCGGCTCTGCCTTTATAGTACGGTAACTCATCTCCTCAGCCTTATCCAACTGCTCGTTTCTTAAACTAAGATAGTATGCATAGTTGTTCAAACAACTGATGTTATCATCTACATATACTAAAGCGGAATCGTAGGCTGCAAAAGCTTCCAAGGGCCTCTTCTCCTGATAATACAAGTCGCCCAGGACAGAATACATATCCGAAACCAATGCAGGGCGTGCGTCTTCTTTCTTCGTTCGGAGTCCTTGCCGGAAAACCTCGGCAGCCTCCTTCAGTTTCTCCTGTTGAAACAGCGAAACGCCCAAATAATAAGCGTATGCCAGTTCTTCGGGGTGATAGTTGACTCCCTTACGGCAGATATCCTCAACAGCCACCATGTTATTTTTCGGAGCATAATACTGAAGCAAATGCCACAATGCCGTCTGATTGCCAGGTTCCACATCTAAAACCCGCTTCATCAGTTCTACTACCTTATCATCACCCGCCTTAATATAAGTAAGGTATGCCGCTTTCAGTGTCAGTAATTGAGCATCCTTCTGTGGTCGAGATAGAAGCGAATCAAAGGCGCCAAGCATTGCATCACGCTTTAACGTATCCTGAATCGCATCATCAATATAGTCCCTCATCAAGGCTACGCGCAAATCACTGCTGCTTCCTTCATCATAAAGCAGCGAATCCCGCAACTGGACGAAATGCTCATTGTCCTCCGTAGACCTGTAATAAGTCATCATAGCCAAGAGCAGATTCAGATTATGGGCATCCTTCTGCTTTACCTCATTGTAAATCGTCATTGCCTTTTCCGGGTAACCGGCCATCTGATATTGATTGGCCATCACAACTCGATAACTCAAGTCATGCGGAAACTCATCACATAGGCTCTGCAACTCCATGAAAGCAGAATCTTCCTCCTCCTTACTCATATAGAGGTCGAACTTCTCCATGCTCAGCTGCACCGACTTCCCCTCCTGCATCTCTATGCGATTAAACACCTCTATAGCTTTGTCTGTGTGTCCATTGTCGCGATAGATACTAGCAAGTTGCGACAGAACATCTGTTCGGTTAGTCTGTAACTTGGACAATTTCTCCAAGTAAGGGATGGCTGCGCTTGTCCTGCGGGCATTTAGGTAGATAGTTGCTAAAGTCTCCTGATACCAAGGATTACAAGAATCCAATTCGCAAGCCTTCTTTAGCATGTTTATCCCCATCTCTACACTATCCTGCCTTAGGAATAGCGTCATCAATCCTAAATTATAAACAGTTTCTGCCGCTTCGGGATTAATATCCAAACAATGCTGATACAGTTCCTTGGCAGAGGCATAGTCGCCAGCCAGTCGACACTTTTCAGCCTCCAGATAAAAATAGTCGAACCTTGTCTGAGCAAACAAAGTTCCACTAATAAGTAATAAAAATATGAATAGTGTTTTTTTCACTCTCCGCTTTCCCTAAACTCTCAACACTAAACTCTACACTTTATTTCACGCCACTATGTCCGAAGCCACCTGCGCCGCGTTCTGTCTCATCCAAGACCTCTACCTGCTCCCATTCCGCCTGCTCATGACGAGCTATAATCATCTGCGCAATACGCTCTCCATCCTCAATAACGAAGGGCTCGGAAGACAGGTTGACCAGTATCACACATATCTCGCCACGATAATCTGCATCGATAGTGCCAGGTGAGTTCAATACAGTTATACCACGCTTGATGGCTAAACCACTGCGTGGACGAACCTGCGCTTCATAGCCTTTAGGCAAAGACATAAACAAACCCGTAGGCACCAGACATCTTTCCAAAGGTCTAATCTCAATAGGGCTGTCCAAGTTGGCCCTTAAATCTACTCCTGCTGATTGTTCAGTAGCGTATTGGGGCAGTGCATGATGACTGCGATTAATTATTCTTACTTTCATTTCTATTTAAACATCCGGCAAACTCATGCCATTAATTTTTCTATATAAATCCAGTGCATAGACATCCGTCATGCCACTGATGTAATCCAAGACCGCCATAACACGTTCATAGAGCGTGGGAGCTAGAATCTGATACTGACTGCTCACCCTGTTGATAAGCAACTGAGAGAAAGCCTTCTCCGGCTGGGTTACCGCCTTTATCATCAAATCTGTCAACATGGTTATGACCTTATAACCGGCTATTTCAATATCTACCACATCTTTACAATGATAAATATTCGCAAAAGCTACTTTCTCGCATTCCTCATATGCCTTCCTAGGCACATCCGCAATATGCTTGATAAGCGGACCCGGGAAAGTTCCCAAGAGGAAGTCGTCTTCGTTTTCCACGAAAGCACGTACACATTCCTGCTCCAGGCAATTGATGACACAAGAACGCAGATATACAATCTGCTCGTTCACGTCTTCAAGTCTCTCCATACGGGATACAATATTATTACGCTGCCCCTCCTCAAAGTAATTCAGGAAGAGTTCCTTAACCTGATCCGTAGTCAAGAGCTTCAACTTATGAGAATCCTCAATATCCATAATCTGGTAGCAGATATCATCTGCCGCCTCAACAAGGTACACCAACGGATAACGTGCATATTTGTAAGCTCCTTCAGGGGCTTCCAATTTAAGAATTCCCAATTCGTCTGCTATCTTGCAGAAGTCCTCCACCTCGCTACGGAAGAAACCGAATTTTCGTTTATCGCCCGCCAAGTCTGAAGTAAAGGGATATTTTACAATACTGGCCAAGGTGCTGTACGTCATTACAAATCCGCCCTTACGACGGCCGTTGAAATGATGAGTAAGCAAACGGAAAGCATTGGCATTACCCTCAAAGTGAATCAAGTCTTCCCATTGTTTATGGCTCAAGCAGTCGCCTGTCTGTTCACAGACATACCCTTTCAGGAAATGCCCGTCCCCTTCACTAAAATAAGTTCCTATAGCCCGTTCTCCACTATGTCCGAAAGGAGGGTTTCCCAAATCATGTGCCAAACAAGCAGCACTGACAATACTCCCCAACTCCGTAAGATGTGTATCTGTCAATTCAGGATGACGTTCAAGCAGCAAACGACTTACATCGTTACCCAAGCTACGTCCCACACTACTTACTTCAAGACTATGCGTCAAACGGTTATGGACAAAGATACTACCAGGAAGAGGAAATACCTGAGTCTTATTTTGCAAACGACGGAAAGGAGCCGAGAAAATCAGACGGTCATAGTCGCGTTGGAATTCCGTCCTATCGTCTCTACGGGTCGTCATTCCTTCCTGTCCCAATCGCTTATTGGAAAGCAACTGATTCCAGTTCATCTTACCGCTCATCTCCTTACCTCTATTCTTATTCAGGTTTATAAAAAATGCGGTTTGCTCCGCTTGTAATCTGTACAAGTTCTGGGTGTTCTGCAGCAAAGGTGTCAATATGTCTCATACGCTTCTCCTGCAAAATCTCATCGACAGCTATCAGGATACCTGTTTCCTCGACATCACCAAAGCCGTCATTAATGGCTGTGCCAAACAATTTCATGGTAGGACTCAGACCCATATAGGCATTAACCAATGGGGGAATATTATAACCCAGGGCACGTACCTCACCGTTCAGAATTCTGTAATCTGCCTTAAAGTCATCCTCAACGAAAATCTTCTCGAACTCCTTGGTATCATGTTCCAATTGAAGAGGCTTCATTGGGAATATAAGATTATCAGGATCGGGGAAATGCTTTCTCAGGAAATAGAGTATCATGTCACGTGCCATGCGATCGTAACTAGGGTACATGGTGAACTTACCGAAAAGGTAACGAACCGTAGGCTCTATTACCACAATAGCACCCAAACCGTCCCATAGGTTATCCAAAGCAAAGATTCCCTTTCTGCCACGCAATGTACTCTGATACTCCAGCGTCACAAAACTCCTTCCCAACTCTATAGTCCAGGGAGCATACTCCTTCAGGAACTTGTCGCTGAAACGGAACATGTGACTGGTAGCCAAGATAGGCTGACCGTCCTCAGCATATTTCCAGTCCTTGCCCAGAATATAGCGATAACCTCCTACGATTTCTTCTGCCTCGGGATCCCAGACCAAGATTTGCTTGTAGGGATTCTCGCAAGTATCAAATTCATCCAAATCCAGACTCTTGCCTGTACCGCCACCGGCAGCACGGAAAGCAATCTCGCGCAAACGGCCAATCTCCCTAACCACATTGGGGGAATCCTGCCATGTGACCACATATACTTCGTTGCTGCTTTTGTTGGTCATGCGCAACTTCTTGTCAGGCGTCAGTTCCGCCTTCAATATCTCACGTGGAATACTGCCAATAATCTCTTCCATCATAATTCATATACTTTATTCTGCACCCACTGTGCCCATTGCAACGGAGTGCGCGACTTATCGAATGTCTGCCATGCTATAGGCTTTCCTATCTTTACCGTATAATTATTGCCTTTACTACGATACATCTCATCAGGCAACAGAATCTGCGCAAAGTTGGGCAGATGACATTTCTTACAGAAACGTGCTACCTTATAGAAACGATCCGTCAACTGTCCTTCGAAATGAACGGGAACGACATCTCGCTGGTGTTGTACGCTTTTGGCAATAAAAGATTTGCTCCATGCAACGTCTCTAATCTGGCCGTCATCCATCTTTCGGCTACACAGACCTGCAGGAAACATTATCACATGATTTTCGCCAGAAAAAGCACTCTCCACCATTGCAGGGAAATTCCTGCCGTTCTTTCCCAACTTATTGATGGGAACACACAATGGTGCCAAGCCTTCCAGGCTCATCAGCAAATCGTTAACAAGATACTTTATCTTTCCATCATACTGCTCACCTATCACCCATCCCAATGTCACGCCATCTATGGCACCCAAGGGATGATTACTTACGAATGTATAGTAACGACCGTCGGTAGGGAGATTCTCCTTTCCCTCGACCTTAACATTTGCACCAACATATTCAATACAATGCTTACAGAAATCCACACCCACATACCCCTGGCGTAGATAGGTATTGATATATTCCTGATGGATGATACGTTTAAGCAGACTGATAACAAAATGCGGAATATACCTTGACTTACGGCCAGCCTTTTGACGGATAATTTCGTCAAGATCAATTTCCTTGATAGTATGCTCTTGCAATGCCATTTACTTCAGTTAATTGTAATGGGACGATTGTTAATAAAATAATGGCCACTCGGTAATCCATTCAGCCAATTAAGGCCCTTGTTTAGGCGAACCACCATATAAAATGCACCATCTCTTTTATAAATAGGAAGAATCTGATTATGGTCGCTCTGAATCTGAACAGCTCTGCCGATGGTATGAATCTTAACAGGGAATGTAGAACAACTCATACGTCCCGTCCGGCCGAAATCCTGCATCTTGTCGGCAAGTGTGGTCGTGTCCATTTTCGCCACAACACGCTTCTTGCGCATAGATGCTCCTATTGGCAGCAACACCATTAGGGCGACTGCCAAAACAACCGAACGTACAGCTATGCGTTTTAACATAAAATCCTATTACACCTTTACAAATTACAAAAGTACACCTTTTACATTAAAAGGACAAATATTTTACGCGAAATATACTCCAATCTACATAATTTGACTATCTTTGCATGAAAAACTGTCAACTATCAGCTACAACATGAATTCCAATTCGATACTATTGATACTGGCTTGTAGTGCCACTGCTCATTTGGTAGTTAGTGCAACAACTGCAATATACGCCCGCCATAAGGTACAATACCTGTGCCTGGCCTGGGTGAACGGAATTTTCGGTTTCATACTGACAGCCGTAGCAGGCATCAGCGACATGATAGCCGACGGCAAACCGGGCATCATGCACCCTGCCATGATTCTGCCATTGCTGTGCGGTGTCTATCTCCAGAGTATCTTTCCACTCAGCATTCCCATGCCAGGTTTCCTGCAGGCAAAGCGTATGATTAAATACGCCAGCCCCGTTTTAGCACTAATAGCTGTTTACTCCATAGCCAGACTGCTGGGTAGCAACATCATTATTCTGCACGACTTCCAAGAAGTCGCGCAGAATCTTCTTTCCAGTGATGTTTTGCTACGCATCCTGGCCCTTGGCACCAGCATATACTACATTGTCAATATATTCTTGCTTCCCAAACGACTGGTTCATAAAACCGATATTCCGAGCTACCTGATTGGCTATTGTGTTTGCTTAGGGTCTTCTGTGGTATTCTTTTCCATCGTTTCCATCTTCTACGATCCTACCGCACTCATGATTTACGTCATTATCTTCACACTTTTGAACCTTTATCTGGCATTCCGCACCTTAGAGGAAATGGCTGTACATCTGCCCCAACCGGCAATGATAGAGGTTATGGAAGAACCTACCGAAGATACTGTCGAGAAAGCCGCGAAGGAAGACTTCAACGAAGCCAACCTCCTACGATTCAAGCGTATAGAGTTCTGGATGCAGAATCACAAAGAAGAATGGACCGACAATACATTTGGACGTGAACGTCTATGTCAAGCTGTAGGCTACAATCGCCACCTGGTACTTCAATGTGTTCGCAGCCAAGGCTATTACAATGTTCACGAATACATCAACCGGTACCGTATAGAGGAACTGAAGCGTCTTATCACAAAAGGTAAAATCAGCACATTGGGAGAGACGACAGATGCCGGATTCGGCACCATACAGACAGCCCGTTCCTGCTTTCTGAAGTTGGAAGGCATCACTTTGGATGAGTATTGGAACAAGCAGAAGAAACCTGCATTAGCCGAATAGAACGGTCTTTACCTATTGATTATCTTTCTAACAATACCATCTGCACCTCTTATAATATTTATCCCACGTTGGGAACGAGGCAACTTGCGACCTTGCATATCATATACATCCTCTGCACCGCTCCCCTCACCTCTCAGAATTCTCAGGAGGGCGTCAGCCTCATCCTCTTCCAGATAGGCAGCCTTCACCTGAGCTGGAGCAGCGCCATTATATACAATGTATGCTGTATACGCCTTTAAGGTAGAACCTGCAGCACCCTTCTTCAGGCAGTCATCAGCATTCACTATACCATATTTGCCTTCCATATCGAAGTTGACTGCATAGTTAGAGACCATCTGCCAATCCGAATAATTGCTTACGCCACTTGTGGCTGTTTGTTCTACAGGAGCCGCATTTACCAAAACTACGTTCCTGAACACCACGCTACTCCGCTGTGTGCCTAAATGCAGGATGTACGGTTGATTGGCAGTAATCTCGTTTGACTTCTCGAAGTAGAGCGAGTAACCGTCTTGCTTGTTATAGGTAACAATGCTAAGTTGAGCTACCCAATCGGTTGAAGCATCATAGTCGGCCCCCATGATTTCCTCCACAGTAGTATTGAAGGGAAGAGACAGAGAGTTATAGCCTGCCTTCAGAGTACGGTTCAAAACCACCCTTCTGTAGCTTCCGGCAACGAATGTCGGAGCCTCTGATGGCGTAAGCGTCAGGTAATCATCTGGCATATAGACCTCGATGTTATAAGTCACGCTCTTGGCAATGAAGTCGTCGTTGCCTTCCTGAGACAGTGTCAATGTTGTGCTGCCCAATGTCAAACCTGTAATAGTTATGGTCTCGCCATCACGCTCAACGCTGATAATAGAGTTGTCGCCATTGGTAATGCTGAAGTCATCCTCATCACTAACACCAGTGACCGTGATGGTTGCAGTGCCCTCTATCTCTATTCTACCATTCAAGCCTGTAAAGTGTTCATCCGCACTAAAGGCTGGTGTTTGCTTATTAAAGACAGAGAACAGACGGCTCAACGTGGCAGGCAAATATTTATAGTTACCAGCCTGAGAGGCCGTTATGGTAACATTAGAGCCTACCTCTACCGCAGAAAGCGCACCAGTATTAGCATCCACGGTTATAGCAGCCGTATTGCTCGAAGCATAGGTTACGGGTGTAAGCCCAGCACTCGACTTGGCAGTATTACCCTCATGAGTTGTCCCCTTCTGCATAGTAGTCTCCATATCGGGATTATCCCAAGTCAGCGTCTGAGCAAGCTTATTCACCGTAACATTGAACGTAGCGCTCTTGCCTTCGTATTTATAGGTCTCCGCCTGTGAGACTGTTACTGTACCAGTACCAGCATTCACACCTGTGATAGCCTTTGTGGCAGACGTATAAGAAAGCAAACCGCCTTCGCGATTTTGCGCTTCATTGGAATAAAGCACATTAGAGAAACTTGCCGATATTGCGCCCTGACTGTCATCGTTTGCCACTGTTACGGTTGCCGTACCATCCACATTCAACGTAGTGGCACTAAGGCCCAGACTAACATTGTTAGCCAACTTTGTGACAGTAAAGTCGAACGCCTCGCTTGTTGCATTATACAACGTAGTCTTCTTCTGATAGATAGTCAGTCGTGCAGTACCAGCATTCAAGCCAGTAATAGTATTCTTTACAGGATCGTAGCGAATAACTCCCTCGCCATTATTCACAGCGGATGTCTGTGTTTGGCTGATAGTATAGTAGAAGTCGGCACTATTGTTATTTGACGGAACTGCCGAACTTGTCCCAGTAAAGTCAAAGGCATTGTCAATGGTGCCATCGACCGTTGTTGTAGTTGCTGTATTGCTGCCACGCATGATGGTTGTTCCGTACTTCTTGGCAGTGGCAGTTAGCGTAATCTTCTGAGAGTAGAACAAGTCAGACACAGTGATATCTGCAGATTCTGCACCAAGGCGATCAGGATCAGGAGTATAGGTCACAGTAAAGGTCTTAGTGCCATCACTGTTTCCCTCAACACTTATCTCAGTAGGTTTAGCAACGAAATTCGGGTTGCTGGAATTAACCGTTATGTTTCCTCCGTTTGTAGTGCTGTAGTTAACCGTAAAGGTTGCCTTCTGTGGTTGGTCGGTATATACCTCACCAAAAGCTGTCTTGTCGCTAGAAGCACGGACATAAGTTTTACGCGTAACCTTTACATTTTTTATGTATTTGGTCAACGTACCACCTGCAGGGAAGCGGAAACGAAGATATCTAGCATTCTCAGGGATAGCACAAGAGAAGTCCTTGTAACTATCTGAAAGACTTTTGTTGTCCTGGATTTCTTCCCATGACGAATTATCTGTTGAATATTCAACATACAAATCATAATAGATTGCCGCCCACTGGGTGCGTGCAGAGTAATACACTGTTTCACCAGGTCCCGAAAGTTCATAAGTATGAACAACACCCGAACCCGTTCCATGAGAGTATTCTGTTGCTTCATTTAGTACATAACCCACAGCCTCATCAGTATTATTAACCCTTACTGTGAAAGATACATAATCGGCTGTGTATTTATAGGTCTCCGCCTGCTTAATCTCATAGATATCAGTACCGGCCGTATTACCTGCGGTAATAGTTCCATTAGAATATGTCGTGAATGTTCCACTACGGCGTCTTACTACAATATCATTGTCACTATGTGTGGAACTATAGCTTAACGTTGCTGTAGCACCATACTTCAACTTTATGTTTGAGGCCGAACCACCAGCCAAGGTAAACGAGATAGTATTAGTTATCTTATTTACCGTTATCTCATATACACCACTCTCAAAGCCAGTAAACTTATCATTAGCCGCCTGTGTAAACTTAATCTTGGCAGTACCGGCATTCTTGGCAGTGATGATACCATTAGCATAGGTAATGACATCTGTTCCGTTGTTGATGCCGGAAGAAAGCTCAGCATCCGTAATCTCTGCTGTAATAGGAGCATTGCTGTTCTTACCTGTAATACTAACAGTAATGGTTCCATCCACATCTACTTCCTGTGTCGGCAGAGATAATGACAAGGTATTAGCCACCTTCGAAACCGTGACGTTAAGAGACTTACTTACGGCCTCGTGAGTTGCTGTGGCAGCCTGCGTGAAAGTAATGACTGTAGAACCTTCTGATTCGGCAACGACTCTATTGTTGATGGCATCATAAATAGCAACGCCAGAAACACTATACGCTACCTGCGTATTGTTATTTCCGCTTCCAGTTACCACATTCTGCCATACTTCACCCACTTCCATAGCTTTCTCTTCTGCGGCAAGCGCAAAGGTATTGGCATACTTGCTGACAGTAATGGTATAGTTAGCCGTGTTACCATACAGGTATTTGTTTCCTGTTTGGGCAAGGGTAAGGGAAGCAGTACCAGCCACATCGCCATTGATGGTAAGGGTATTACCGTTTCTTGTCCAGCTGATGACACCCGTAGGAGTTGCTGAAACCGTAAACGTTGCATCCGTAGCAATATTGGTAAGGGAAATGGTGGTACTTGAACCGACCTTTATATCCGTTGATGTCCCTTCGCCCCAGGCAGGGGTAAAGGAAGCCTGTTTCTTCTCGCCCACAGTAAACTCACGAGAGATGGTTTCTGCGTTGTACGTAAAGTCGCCCTCCACACTGGCCGTAACAACACTTTGGCCAAGACCTATAGCATGTATAGTACCATCTGCATCTACGGTAACGGCATCCGTATTGCTTGAAGTATAGGTAATAGTCTTATTGCTCGTGCGTGTTGCATCGGACGAATAGTCATTACCTAAGACAAGATTCAGGTCAAGTTCGGCGTCTGCCCATTGCAGATTCTGGTTCTTTTTGAACAATGCATATAGCTCTTTGGAACTGGTAGAACCCACGGCATTGTTAGTCATGTTTACACTATAGGTAGCATTCGTAGATACAGGAGTTCCCGTATAAGAAGATGAATTGAACCAACCATTAAAGGTACAGTTATCTTTTGGCGTAGCAGTAAAGGTTGCCGTAGCAGATTTGCTGGTATCACCAATATTACCTTGAATCTCGGTTGCTACACTTGCTGCTGCAGTACCAGATGTCTCGTTGCTTGATACAGCCGTAGCAGAGAAGTAGAACATTGGGGCAAACCAAGCCTTGTAAGTAGTTACCGTTGGACTGCCCGAGGTTTCGGATGAATATTCGATAGTTGGATTGTACTCCAAAGCAGTTGATACTACATTATTGGCAGAATAGCTGTCCGTTCCCTTTATCCACCCCAGGAATCTATAGCCATTAGTAACAGTTGCCTTATAATAAGCCGTTTTAGTTCCTTTGGCAGCAGTCGTGTTTGCTGTATTTGCATCATCGTTTGTAGTGGTTGCTGCAGCATAGGAAGTAAAGGATACGGCAGCACTACCGCCAACAGACGCCTGTGCTTTAGCCTGACCATAATAAGTTGTCACGACATTGGCTGTAGCAGGGATTGTTACGGTCTTACCATTCATGGTCAATGTTATATTGCCATTATGAGCACCCAATGCTGTTGAGTTGGTTGCTGTGAACTTAACAGGGACATTCTTTGTTCCAGTTTCTCCCAAAGACTGGGTAGTTACAGAATAACAGGCCGGAAGATTGGTTCCTGTTAACTGCTGGTTATAAGTTGTATTATTATAATCAACGCTTACATTTAAGGTTTTTGTCTTGTTGGTAACACGATGAATGTCACCAAAGGCTAAAGATGATGTTGAGGTTGAAAGTGTGGTGGCACGGGTAACCTTGATATTACGATAATACTTTACTAATGTTGCACCAGTCTTAGTTAGAAAACGAATATATCGAACATTTGTATCGCTTATATTAACAGTATATGATGTCCAATTCCATGTTGTACCGGAGAATAACCCCCAAGAATTTGCTTTTACATTTATTTCGCCACCCAACTGGCTCCATTTATTATTGTCAGTAGAGGTCTCAATATAAAGACCATCAACACTTGCTGGATCTTTACATGCCTCAAATGTTATTGTTGCACCAGGCCCTGATAAAGTAAAAGATGGTCCTGTTGAAATTGTGTGTAACTCATAAGAGCCACCGTCATTCAGCACATAACTAGTCGTCTGCGCCCACGCCTCCTCGCTCCACACAAGGGCGCAGAGAATTATCAAACATATATATAGTAGCTTTTGCTTCATTATCTTAGTTTAGTGGGCGATATTCTTTGGTATCGAACTCGCCATTATGTGTGCCTTCACCAATCTGAATCAGGAGATCCGAGATGGATGAGGCTGTTATATTTAGCGGATAGCTGGTGCCAGCCTCCGCGCTTATGCTGCCAGTTATACCATTGGCAGGAAGATCGGATACATGAGAGCCCTGCTTGGCTGTACCCTTGATAGTATAGGATACTGTTGCTCCTGGCATAGCATAAAGGCTGCCATTAGCCTGGAGCGTGTTATTTCCTATAGTTACGGAATAGTTTTCGTAGAGTGTTGTGAAACTTTCTGCGAAAGTGACAACAACGGCTGCGTTCTTTGGTTTCCCCAGGCTGATGCTGACAGGCTTTGAATTGCCCACTACAACAGTAAAGGCATCAGACATTCCCTGATACCAGGGAGCAGCATCCTGTGCGTTCTTGCTGGTAGCTATAAGTGTGTAGGTGCCGGCAGGCAGTACAGCAGTTCCACTTGTAAAGGAAATGGTGGAATCAGAAACAACATGCGAACTGCCGTCCACGCTATTCAACTTATAGACGAAATCTTCTATGTCAGCTGTTGCCTGTGCTCTGGTATTTGCCTCTGTATAGAGTTGCACCTCTGGGAGAGAGAGCACAATACGCCCCGTCTTAGTACCTTCCCCCAAAGGAGGCATCTCTTCTGACTGACAGGCAGTAAACATTACAACCATCATGAGAAGCAGAACCTTAAGACAAACTATTGTACTCTTCATTTTTATTTCTTTTTTTGATTATTAGTGAGTATGTCAGGGCGGTATTCGCTCCGACATACTCGCTTGGATTATTAGTTAGCCTTTTCGCCGGTAGCAGCGTCGATAGTGATGGTCTCGACTGTATGCTCATCGAACTCAGTATCATAAGATACAGTCAGGGTAATAGTACCGTTGCTGTTTGTAACAACCTTTACCTGATACTCTGTGGCAGCAGCAGGATCTGCGATGCTACCATGCAAAGTGGTAGCAGCGGTACCATTATACTTATAGTCAAGGTCATAGTTAATGGTCTTGCCTGTACCGGCATAGAAGTAACCCGTTGTGGCATCTGTATTCAGCACACGATTGGGAGCCTCTGACTGGCTGACAGTCAACTTAGCTTCGGTAATAGCAGCGAAATCTGCCAAGCCTGCCAAATCTGCCTTAACACGACAGTTCTTAGCCTTTCCGCAAGCAACGGTAACGTTGTTGCTTCCCTTAACAAGAGTCTTAGCAACAGAACCTGAGTAGTAAGCCTGATTCGCAGTAATAGCGGCAGCCTCTGTGGCATAGTTACTAACAGCAATAGTGTACTCGCCTGCGGCATACTTCTGGGTGCTCAAATCAGACACCTGAATCTGTTCATTGTTACCAACCTTAACATACCATGAAGAGGTATTGGGCACATTACTCTCAGCACGTGTAAACATTACATTATCGTTAGTAATATTCAGACTGATAGAGGCCTTGTCTGAATTAATGCCTTCAAACATGTCAACTTCGTTAGAACACGATGTAAAACTTACCGTAGCAACAGCTACTGCAACAATCATTAGATACTTTTTCATTTTCTTACTTTTTTTATTATTATCTTTATTACTTTTAACTTAGTCTTCAATTGGAATCTTAATATATTCAAACTCTACATCGAAAGCTTCTTCATAGGTTATACCAAGTGTGAACTGGTTCATATCTATCTCATCAGGTTTTACATTTACGTTAATCTGCTTGGGATTCTCGATGGTTACCTCTTCTTGCTTAATCTCACCGTTTTTCTCCACCGTAATGGTAATCTCTAATGGTGCAGAAGGATCTATATTGAAAAATGCCACACGGCTTTCATTTGTAGTAAGCTGACGTCCACCAGATGCCGTAACCGTGACGGTACTGTTTGCTGCCGTCACATTTATATTTACTGCCGCATTGGCCTGACCGCAAGGTACGGTAACAGCAGTAGATTGACCAGAGACGATTCCAAAGCTCTTAGATCTTCCTGTAAAACGCTTGGCACCCCATCCGTCATTGGCCTCCTCGGCTTGCGTCTCGGTAATATTCTCGACGAACACCTTATACCCATTACCGACAGGGAAGGACATATGCACAAGGCCCATAAGTTCCTTCTGCTGACACACGATTTCTCCGTTATGTGTCACCGTAACCAGAAAAAGATCTGCCTCCTCCTTGGAAATAACCGTACTGGTATTGCCGGAGCGCGTTTCGGAATCCTTTCCCTGTAGTTTTACATCAATATACCCCCTTTCCTCTTCCGTGTCAACGGAAAGATTCTCCGGCCAATCCTTTACGCTGCACCCGGCAAGTAAAAGAGTCAGCAATGAAAGAAGCGTATATATAATGTTTTGTCTCATCTGTTTCATCCTATTTGGAACATTAAAAATCATGATCCTCCTGGTCTATTTCATCACTTATCACAATATCAATACCTCCCGTATTGATGTCCGTACCATACAGGTAATGTATATCGTAGCATTTACCTCCCTCAACAACTTCCACCTCTATGGGAGCATGATGCGAGGTTCTCTCGTCTGTATTTGTTGCCCATAGTTCATAAAAGAAGCCTCTGGTAGCCGAGAAATACCCCTTCTGACCTTCAGCGACACGAACAGAACGACCGCCATCCAAGCCATCGGAAACCGTAAAGGTATAACTCTTGAAGTAGTCTCCGAACTTCTCCGGCATGGTAAGTGTTACTGCATAGTTAATCATAGGAACCTGATAGGTAACATAAACGGTGGCATCCTCCTCTACTGTCGCAGTAGTTTCGCCCCAAAAGCAAGGCTCTCCCAATCCTCCATTAGCTGTTTGCCAAGTATTCTGATTGCTTGTATAAGCAACAATCCTATACTCTTTGTCAGCAGTCAGAGCAATCTTTGAAGGCACAGCACCTGCAGCGAAATGCTTGGTTGGCTCCTCGCCAGAGGGGTCGACAACGTCAACATTCAGGTCTTCTTCAACGGCACGAGTTGAGACAGCAGGAATGGGAAAGCGAGAGACGGTAAGCTCCAACGTTCCTTCTTTCTTCGCAGGAACCAACTCCTCGTTCGCACAAGACGCAAAGCCAAGGAGCAATATACCTATAATATATATAATGTATAGTCTTCTCATTTCTTTCCGTATTTGTACTCGAGGTAATAAACCCAACTTTTTGTCTGACCCGAGCCATAACTATTGTTGGCCTTCATAGATGTGGCATCTGCCGTTAGCGTGAAGGTCGCCGTTGACTCTATGGTTTTCCCTGCCATATAAGTGGTCTTCTCAGAGAAATATTCGTAATTGCCGACAGACAAGGTAAGTGTCGTCTGTACAGTAGCGCCATTGATGCGTACCTTATAAGGGCACGACATTACCGTACCTGCAGGCACAGCAATACGGCTGCTCTCGATATACTGAGGATTATTAACACTATTCTGTCCCAGTCGGACACGAGGTTCGCCATTATCCGAATCATCCCATTTCAGGGTACTATGCCCAGACCAACCGGCATTCTGTGCTGGTGGAGCATAACGCACGGGAAGTCCGGTAATGAAGAAGTTGCCTGTAGCAGAGGCACTTCCACCGTCGAACTTGGCGTTAACGCCAATCACATGAGCAGCAAGCGAAGGAGTCAAGCCTGTCGCATTATCCAAAACACCGGAATTCTTAGTGACCGTCTTAGTACTGCCATAAGCTGTACCGTCTATTGTGCTACTGAACTCATAGCTGAGATTCTTATAGTTCGCACCACTAGCAATCGCCGACGAGAGGGCGAAGGAAGCCGTGGGCTGATAGATGGTAAAGGCATCACAGGAATTGGCTTCGTCCACATCACCTGCAAGATACCTGGTATATGAAGTGTAGCCACCCGTAACATTGACCTTTAATCTGTCAGGACTGCCGACAGCGAAGGTTCTACTACCCAAACGGCTATCTTGCTCGCCTTCCTTGACCAGATAATAGGTGGCAGTATAATTGCCCTTAGGAAGATAAGGCCAAGCCTGAGATGAGGAATAGATAGAAGACAATGCGTTAGTACCCTGAACAGTACGGACCTCATTATTACTGCTGTTGGTAACAACAGCCTTCCAAGTCATGCCAAAATAGCAGTCCTGAAAAGCAAGATTAGTTCCCACCAGAGTACCAGAGCCATCATACTGGTGTGTAGCCGTTACCTTGGGCACAGGAAGCCAACTGAGAGGTATCGTCTCTTCCATTGTAGCCTCTTGCATCACTACTTTTGCTATTTCCACAACAGCCACACTCTCCGGATCTGGGAGCGTTAAAGTAACAATAGCATGGTCTGCGGCCTGGAATGGCTTGGGAAAGTTCCCGATAGCCGATACATCCAAATCGCATCTGACCGCTCTGTCGTTTTCATTCAACACGCCAGCGAACTCCAACCCTATCGAAGTTCCAGCACGGAAATAAGCGCTCAGTTCCGGTGTTGTTCCTGGAATAGTAAACTTATAGTTGCCCACCTTCACATTCACGCCATATTGCTTATAGAATTTGGCAAAACGCGCACGTTCCTCTTCATTCTTCCCAAAGACAACGGAAACAAGGGCATTGCCGACCTTGCATTCGATGCTGGCCTCAGTAACCTTATCGGTCTCGACTGTTACCTGAGTGGTACCAACATAATAGGGCTGGTCTGCAGCAAGAATGGGATTCTCTCCGCATTCAGCTGTCACCGTGTAGGTTCCTCCTCCCAGTTTGATAATATCATCTGTAAGAGGGCCATTGTACATGACCATACCATTCTGCGCCTCAACCCTTACGTTGAACAGGTCCTTGGCAGGCTTACCTAATTCTGCGGGAGTGGAACGTGTGGAAACGGAAGAAGAAACATTACCCAACGTGACATGCAGTCCTCCTTGAGCAACTTCAGCATCCACGTCATTCTGACACGACTGCATCGCTGCAATGCCCCAAAGAAGCATTAGGTTATATAATATGGTATATGTCCTTCTCATTTAATTCTTATCAATCATATATCAACTTAATGTTGTCTAACTTCAGCAGGGAAGCATCGCCTCCTATGAAGTAGTCTCCGTACTTACTGCTTGAAGCAACCACAATAATGTATTTAGGTGTCCGATCGTTATAACGATAATCCAAGGTAATTGTCTTCTTTGTCCAATCTGTCTGATCATCGCCACTTGTAAACTGACCGTAGGCAATAACATTCTCGCTATTGGGATTAAAGAGATGCAACTCGC
Source organism: uncultured Prevotellaceae bacterium (assembly GCA_946619915.1). Taxonomy (GTDB): domain Bacteria; phylum Bacteroidota; class Bacteroidia; order Bacteroidales; family Bacteroidaceae; genus Physcousia. Next base: position 43,543 of record CAMOMP010000003.1, read on the forward strand.
TGGGACGTGTACGAATGATATATGGATATACTTTCCCCTCATACATTTCCTCGTCCTTATCGCCGATAAGAGCAATATAGACGCTACAGGAATCAGGCTTGCCACGCATCTCGTCGTAAGTCTTTTGGCTGATGTAGCGTGAATACTTCTCATCCCATTTGCCTCCACCCTTATTAACGATAGAAGACTTAAAGGTATAATCGAACTGCATCTTCGTGGGGAAGCTGTTAAAAGGACGTCCCATACTGAGAACGCCATTTGAACCGTCCGTCTTGAGATAGGTTCCCGTGAAGATATTACCTGCAGCAAACTTGATGACTATATACTTGGACTGCAGATTGGCGTATGTACGCCCGCCCTCCGTTGCAAAAGTACTATTGCTGGCACCAACCGTAGTCGCACCCCGATTACCGGTATCCCAATAAGAGGTTCCTCCTTCTCTCCAAGGATTGTAAAGCGCCTGAGTGCCGGAACCTACGATATGCCAATCATCAAAGCTGGAATTCTCCAACTGCAAATCAGGCGCTGTGCGGAATGCGTTTACGCTTGATGATGTTTTCCCGGCAGTAACCTGACATTCATAATCTGTACTGGGGAGAAGGTTTGTTATTACCGCCTCATAACTGGCAGTATTAATCCGCATATAGTCCGAAGAAACGGTTTTCCATTCAGAACTTCCTTGCTGACGGTATTTCACGACGGGCGTGGTTCCGTTCTGCATGCTTCCACTCACAAAAGCCCTGCTTGCATGAGGGAACACATCTGCTGTCGTAGCAAGTCCCTTCTCCGCATTATAGACATAGACATTCCATGTGACAGGGGAACCTGACCATGCATAAGTAACCTTGAAACTACGTCCCAAGCTAAAGTCTATAATCTGACCCGTTGGATCGGGTTCCATCTTACCGTGAATTCCGCCAAGAATCATCTTGTTTACCTTCACAGTCCGGAGGTCCTGATTAGGAGCGACGTAAGCAATAACGTTACAATTATCATTGTCTATTATGGCCGTTCCAACCTGGTTCTCCAACTCAACCTCACGTTTAATTACCTGATGAACACGCAACTTCCAACGATAAGTCTGGTAAGTAGTAAGTTTAAAAGTTACCTCCTGGGAGCAATCTAATGCGGGACAATCCGTACCAATGTAATAGAACGATTTGTCAGGAAATCTTGTATTATCCTTATCCACCGCAATCGCAGCATCAAAGCTAACCTCCATTCTCTTTATGCGAAGACGAGTAACATCAACCCTGTCGTCCACATACACGTCAATAGTGTAGTTGTCCTTGTCGATAACCGCAGCAGCATTGCCCTCGCCTGTCTCGTCACATTGCCCGTCCACCTCGAACGCAGTTACCACAGCCTTTCGAATAGGGAGAGGCAAATCATCCTTGATAGCGCAGGAACTAAGCGCAACAAGAACTACTAACAGATATTGAGAAAAACGAATATTACGTATACTCATTACAGATAGAATGTCACGCCTAAATGAATGCTGAAGATGTTGAATTTGAAGTTGGCACCACCACTATGGCTCTTGCCATACTCGTAGTCAGTAGAATTAGGATGAATATTCTTATAGTTGCTCCATTTATAGTCAACACCTAAAACACCGATAGAGGTTTCAACCGCAGCAAAGTCTGTTACAAAGATACACAAGCCGGGAGAGACGCCCAACTGAACCTTATGGACCGTTTCATAAGTTCCATCAAGGCTATTGATCAAGGGGTCGTCACTATAACTACCTGTGCTGTTCTTTCCGTTGGCACGTGAATAGGTAGCACGTACCTCAGCAAAAGCACCGAAGATCTTACTTCCGAAGAGGGGCATGTAGTTACGCATGAAAATACTTCCCTCATGCTTATGTTCCAGATAATAAAGATTGTCGAGGCTGATATTGAAATCCTCGCCCAGATTGACATCCAGGTCGCCCAGATAAAGGTAGTTACGGCTATAATTGTAACGCAGACCCACAGCCAAGTTCTTAGCCACGAAGTAGCCCACATAAGGAGAAACAGAGAATACATGTCCCTCCATATTCAGGTTCTTCAGGACCAACAGGTTCTGATTCTCATTTTCCCACTCACGGAAGTTAACCGTGGTACCGCACATCCACATTCCCTTAGGAATAAAAGTGGCCTTCAGCTCGCTACGATCAACACGCTGAATATGGCGTCGTTTGAGATTCTCCTCATATTGCTCGCGTACCTTATTATGTTTAACAGCCTTGGGTTGCTTTCCGCTTATCATATCCGAATAAGTTTGAGCACCCTCATACGAGCCTTGTGGGTACTGATTATATTGCGCGAATACTGCTACCGGCATAAATGCCAGCAGCAGTATCAGCATAAAATTATCAATTCTTAGCTTAGTATTCATATTATTGGAACGTTGGTTCACCATACTCGAACGAGAAGTCGTCGAGCAACAGCTTACTAGAATCTGAGCCGTAGAAATAGTCACCATACTTACTTGAAGAACAAACAATAAGCACATGAGTAGGCTTCTTCTTTGAGTTAAAGTAAGTCAATGGGATATTGAACTGTCTCCAATTAGCATCCGAAGTGTTCTGACTGTATGCACCATAAGCTATAACTCGGCTGTCTGTTCCATCCCACTTGGGGAATGTTTCTTCTATCTTGGTGTTATCAATCTGTACACGTTCAGTAAGCAAAGCACAGAAAATCTGGCAGACATCATTCTGGCCGCTGGCAGGTGCGCCTGATGGCTGACTACCACGGTTAATCTTACCAGGACTATACTTCATCCAACCTGTCAGTTTAGAAGGACGAGAGGTGAAGGGCTGCCCCCAGTTGATTTTGGCACCCTTAGTACCCACAAGCTCAACGAATTCACCAGTATAGATACTAGCTGCAGCGAACTTGATGATAACGTAGGTTGACTGGAGCTGAGCTGCAGCACTACCGCCATGTACATCTGTTGTCTTGGTAGTTATATTGTAGCTTTCACCCATACTTGCAGAACCAGGGTTAGAAGAATCCCAGTACTTCGCACCTTGAGCGTTGGGATACCATATAGTTCCGTCCTTCCACCAGTTCTCGAAGCCGGGATTCTCTGGCTGCAGGATACTTTCTGTAGTGAATGTTACTTCATTACTGTTCACATTGGTATTACCATCGTTATAGTTCATACGGTATACGTATTCTGTGTTGGGAGTCAGGTTAGTCAACTTATAAGAATAGTTGCTTTCCTCACCCTTAGTGAGTGCAGAAGCAGGAACGCTTGACCATTCAGAATCAGAACTCTTCTTCCACTGGAGGGTAAGATTAGACTCGGCAAACTCTGAAGTCTTAGCTGTTACTGCACCAGAAAGGTAAGCAAATGACGTAAATGCATTGGCTGCGCCGGCATTCAAAGAAGTAGAACTCTTGCGAGGCACTTCTACATCGAAGATATAATCATGCGTCTCATCGTCTATCCTAACGGTTACGCCACCGACAGAACCTGCATCAGCAATCTTATAATTAATAATGAAGTGGTCACGGGCCTGAACCTCGGTAATGTCCTTCGACATAGTGTAAGCCTGATCAGACATGTTAGTAACAGCCAAGAGGAAGTTAAGAGGGGCAACAGGGAAATAGGCAGCGCCAACAGTATTCAAGCTAAATACCTGCATAGCCACGTCATCCAATGCCGAGGTAACAATACACTTAGCTTGCTTGAAGTAAGTACGGAAGTTGTCGCTGTATCGTACAGTTACCTTCACATTGGCCTGAGTAAGGGTTAAACTGGCCTGAGTAAGGGTATTCTTCTTAATTGTTGCCTTAGTAGAACCGGCATAATACGGAGCTGCAAATGCCGAGTTAGAACCATCCCAACCTGCAGAAGAAGCTGTAATAGTATAGGTATCTGGTGCAAGGATAATATTACCCTTGAACTCCTCATCGTTAGCCACATCCTGAGTCTCCTTAACAACCTCGTTCTGCGAGTTAATAATCTTAACAGCTATGGTCTTAGGCTGGTAATTATCAGGAACATTTGTCGCACGTGTATTGGTATTGGTTGAAACCAGAGTAGTAAGGTCCAGTTTCAAATAGCCCTTCTCGCCGTTCTGAGCCCCATCATGAAGCAGTTCATTGGCACATGAAACTGCAAATAATGCCAGGCATATAATCGTTAATATTGAATATATCTTTTTCATTGTCTTATGCTTTTTTACAAATTATTCAACAGTAAGTACCAATACACCATTCTTCGTGTGTCCTTCCATATCTTCTACGACCATGTTGAAGGTATGCTGTCCGGACAAGAAACCAAGCAGACCAAAGAAGTTTCCGATGGGGAACGTATAGTCGGTATCGCCCAAAGATGGAACACTCAGAGGCTGGTTAAGGTCATTAAAGAGCTGAACTACGCTCTGATTATCAACAATCTCAGCGCCAGAAATAAAGTTAACGCCATAGTTTGTATTAAGGTCGTTCAAAGACTCTATCATTTCATCACTGGTTGACACGATAGCAACCTTAATGCTCTTAATCTTATTGTCGCACTTGATATAAGTATCACCCAGACTCTTATCTGTGGCAGCATTGACTGTCATATTTTGAGGCAAGTTGAGAATAATACCACCATCGTCGCCGGGACCAGGACCGGGAGTAGGATCATTACCAGGATCATCCATATTTGACTTGTCAACAACGTCAACGTCGATAGTCTCGTTAGTCTCCGTAAATGTAACATTAGCATTAATAGTGATAGAACTAATCTTACCATCCTCAGACTCAGCAGGTGTGAAGTTGAGTGTCAAGGTCTCACCACCGCAGAAATTCTCACGGTCACTGTCATAACCCGAAGAGGCCTGACTTGGAGTCAAAGTATTACGGGCAACAACAGTACTACCATCGGCAGTCGTTCCACGGAAGTTAAGCGTCAGTTCTTCCGCTCCATCTTCACCAAACCAATAGTAAACAGGAGCTGAAGAAGATGTGTTAGTGAAAGAAAGTGCTGCTCCCTCACCATCACTAAGAGTAATCTCCCAAGAAGTAAAAACATCCATGAAATCGCCGTTGTAATTAACTACAATCTGGCTATTCTGCATTGTACAGGTCACCTCTACCTCTGATTTGGTGTTGGGGAGAATCTCGAAATCCTTTACTCCCTTGTAGTATGGATAGGACATCTGCTTTTCCAAACCACCAGGAGTATGAGATTCTGCAGTATATTTACCGACACCTGTACGAATAGTGGCAGGAACATCTGATACAGAATTATAGGAGAACTTCACATTTCCATCAGCATCATAAATAACAACAGGGTAGGAAGTAACTTCCGTAAGGGAACGTGACTGAGGCTGCACGATGTCAACACTCAACTGTAACACGCCCGTTTCGGTATTCCCAAGATCCAGATTCTCGCTTACACAAGAAGTAAGAGCAACAACGCTCAGCGCTCCAGTTAGGAGCGAAGTCTTTATATTTTTCATTCTAAACATCGTTTTCATTGTGATTTATCAGGAATTTAAATCCAAGTTACAGGAACTTCCCATGTAACATTATGGTCATTTGTGCTATCATCAATGCTGATAGTCAACTTCATACCACCATCTGTTGTGGGAGTGTAGTTAGGTCTGATGGTCAGTTTGTGAGCCTTGTTGCGCTCCAATGTGAAGGTACCTGTTGCGGTTCCTGTATTGCCACTCGCTCCCTTAGGAAGATAAGCCTCTTTAGTCGTCAGATTAATAGTGTAAGAAATATCCTCGCCATCCTTATCCAATGCCACATACCATGGCTCAGAATCCGTCTTACTCCAAGAAATAGATTTAGAGCCCAGTTTCTTGGTGCCTGTAAAGGATACATTGTACTCATCGTAATAAGTTGCCATCTCTGCATCAAATGCAACAGAAATCTTTCCGCAAGTTGGTGTACAGTTTACAGTCACAGGCTTTTCCTCCTTGGCCTTAACAGTAACAACCTCGGAACCAAACATATAGAATTCGGAACGACTTGCATCGTGTTCATTTCCATAAGATGCCTCTACACGATAGCTACCTATATCAACCGTCTTAGGCAGTTTGGTGGCCAACTCATAAGCCTTACACTCTAGGATAACGTTATCATTAGCTGCATTAACAACCTTAACGTCATAGTACTGCGTGTTTCTGTAATCAGCTTCGTTCAAAGAACGTGTTTCTTCGAAGTTGGTCGTAGCATTCAGATTCAAAACGAGAGAACCCTGTTCTTTTTGCTCACCTGAGTTGTTGCCATTTGGGTCTAAATCAAACTCACGCTCAGAGCATGATGCGAAGAGCGACATAACGCCCAATCCCATACAAAAAAATAATTGTTTCTTTTTCATTACTCGAAATATGTTATTAGTTTTTGATATTCGATTTTTTCATTTTCGGATGCAAAAGTACGGCAAACAACAAAAAGATATAATTAAATATGGTAGCATTTTGGTTCAATATTGGTATTTTTGAGTAGATTTCGGCAAAAAGTTCAGCAATTACGGTAAAAAATCTGAAATCAAAAAAGAATAGGAGAAAATATAAAAATAACGTTGAAATGGCATATTTCATATCAAGTACGAAAAGAGAAAACGCCAATCCACGGTCTAATTCCAAATTCGGAGACACAAATAAAGAGCAACAATAAAACGAGCGACAATAAAAGGGGAAAAAGCAACACGCCGTTTCTCTGGGAGCAACACGCCGTTTCTCTGGGAGCAATATGCCGTTTCTCTGGGAGCAATACGGCGTTTCTCTGAGAGCAACTCGGCGTTTTGCTAAAAGCCTTCTCCTAAGACGCCAAGAGTTTAACTAAGAAGAAGAACTCTTTGATTTTGTCTTGCCATATTGTTCAATAATCATTTTAAGGATTATCACATCATCTAAAGGACGGTCGTTTTTGTCTGTTGTAACAGATTGAATCTGCTTTACAACATCCAACCCTTCTATCACTTCGCCGAACACAGTATATTGGCCATCCAGATGAGGCGTTCCACCACGCATAACATAATCATCAACCATTTGCGGCGTAAGTTCAATCCCTTTTTCTTCCAAAGAAGCCCTGACTTTTTTTATGTCAGCCGGAGACTGCTTTTTCCCATAAACAATATAGAACTGACAACCACTGCTACGCTGTTCAGGATTAATATCATCAGGCTCGCGGGCAGCTGCCAATGCGCCTCGCCAATGATACAGATAAGGCAAATTAAATTCTGGCGGAATTGTATAGCCGGGATTACCTTCACCTAGCATTTTTCCCTTCGGAGCATTACGTGAATCCGGATCACCGCCCTGTATCATAAAATCCTTGATGCACCTATGGAAAAGAGTACCATCATAAAAGCCTTTAGCAGCCAACTTGAGAAAATTATCACGATGCATCGGAGTGTCATCAGAAAGGGCAACACGAATTATACCGCAAGACGTTTCAATACGGACTATAGCACGCCTTTCTTTCTTCTTACCTTGGGAAGGAAGTACCCATGCGAAGAAGAGCAGAATCAAGAACGAAAGGAAAACACTTTTCTTCATATTTTTCGAATTATGGCACAAAAATACAGAAAAATTCCCCACCGAACAAGAAAGACAAAAAAAAATATTCATCTGATGAAATTTTTATAAGAAATTTACAAAATATAGCCATTTTATCGAACAAAACAAACGAATACACAAGAAAAAGGAAAAGCAAACGTAATGTTAAATAAAAGTTTGCAGAAAAAAAACATCGAAAAATTGTGGGGAATTGTGGGGAATTTTATTATCTTTGCACCCAAGAATTAATATATATAAGTACACGCAATGAGATTTACCGGCAACATAGATGCCAAAGTTGACGAAAAAGGACGTGTTTTCGTTCCCAGCAGCTTCCGCAAGATTCTTCAGCGAGAAGAAGGACAGGGACTGATATTACGTCGGGACATCTTCCAGCGTTGTCTGATTCTGTACCCCCAGCAAGTATGGAACGAACAAGTGGATGCTATTACTGCACGCACAAATATGTTCGACAGAAATGGACGCAATGCGCTCAGACAATTTGTAGCTGGCGCGGAAGCCGTAACCCTTGATAGCGGAGGGCGCATTCTGATACCCAAGCGCTATCTGGAGGAGGCTTGCATAAAGAACGACGTACGTTTCATTGGCATGGACAACACCATAGAGGTATGGAACAAACAAGACGCAGAAGCACTTCTGAGTCAGCCTGAGACATTGGCAGATTGTTTGGAAGAGATGATGAACACTCCAAAGGAGCAAAAGTAAAAAAACAAAATTAAGGCTTTCCCGAAAAGATGACAAACGAGGTTTACCATATTCCTGTACTGTTGAAAGAAACAGTAGACGGACTTGACATCAAGCCCAATGGAATCTATGTTGACCTGACTTTCGGAGGAGGAGGCCATAGCAAAGAAATATTGAGCCGGCTAGGAAAAGACGGACATCTATACAGTTTCGACCAAGACCTTGACGCACAAAAAAATGCGATCCCCTTGGAAGAAACATACGGGAACAGATTCACCTTTGTCAGAAGCAACTTCCGTTTCCTAAAGAACTGGATACAATATTACGGTGTCGAACGAGTTGACGGGATTTTGGCGGATTTAGGCGTAAGCAGCCATCACCTGGACGATGGAGATAGAGGATTCAGTTTCCGTTACGAGGCCAAGTTGGACATGAGAATGAACCAAACGGCAAAAGTGAAGGCAAGTGATATCCTGAAGAGTTACTCCGAGGAACAATTAGCTGACGTTTTTTACCTATACGGGGAACTGAAGAACAGCAGAAAGCTGGCATCGGTCATCGTGAAAGCCAGAGCAGCTAAAGAGATGGAGACCACAGGGCAGTTGGCAGAAGTCCTGAAACCTTGCCTCGCTTATGACCGAGAGAAAAAAGACCTGGCACGGGTTTTCCAAGCTTTACGAATAGAAGTAAACGGAGAAATGACAGCACTACGCCAAATGCTTGCGTCAGCTGTAGAAGTACTGAGTCCTGGCGGCAGATTATCCATCCTGACCTACCATTCATTGGAAGACAGAATGGTTAAGAACATCATAAAAGCTGGCAATGTCGAGGGAAAAATAGAGACAGACCTTTTCGGCCAAAGCAAATCGCCATTAAAGGCAATTAACAGAAACGTGATTACAGCATCACCCGAAGAGGTTCAGGCAAACCCTCGCAGCCGTTCAGCGAAACTTAGAATCGGAGAAAAATGGCAGAGATGACAGATAACAAACAAGAAGAAGTGGAGAAGAAGGACACCGTCATTCCCGAAGAGCAGGAACAAAGCAGCAAAAGTAAGATTCTGAATGCTTTGGTCAATGAAGAGGATGACAGCGAAAAGAAAGATCTTGAGCACCTAAAGGATGTTCTGCAAGCATTGAGCATCAACGGATTATGGTTCAGGAAGCAACTGGGCGTTCTTTCTTTGATACTCTTTGGTGTCATCATTTACATCTCGAACCGCTATCAAGCTCAGAGCGAGATGATTGAGGAGGATAAGTTACACAAGGAATTACAAGACTGGAAATACAGAAGCATGACAAGAAACAGCGAACTAACATTTCGTTGTCGACAGAGCCAACTGGAAGAACAGATGAAGGCGATGGGCGATAGTACACTCTGTTCAAGCAACGAGCCAGTCTATGAACTAACAAACAACGATTAACAGAACGGATGAAGTCAAACAACGATAGCTCAATAGGACGTTTTCGCATCATTATGGCAATGATTGCGATTATCGCTGTATATATCCTTGGTACAGCCCTCCATACGATGCTCCCTCCACAGAGCAACTATTGGGAACAGGTGGACAAGCGATTCACCACGGAAAACATACCCATCCCTGCTAACAGAGGCAACATCCTATCAGCCGACGGGCAGGTGCTTTCCGGTTCTATACCCGTTTATCGTTTGTACATGGACTTCAAAGTTTACGATCCAGACTCCGCAAGCCAGAAGAAGATTGAGCAATGGAGAGACTCTGCTTTTACAGCAAGCCTCGACAGCATCTCTATAGGATTGGCAAAGATATTCCAGACACATGATGCAACATGGTTCAGAAATCACCTGTTGAAAGGAAAACAACGAGGAAGGTTCGCATGGAACATCTGTCCTGGCAAACTTGCCACATACATCCAATACAAGGAATGCAAGAAACTGCCCATGCTCAGAGAGAATGTAAACAAAAGCGGATTCCATGCAGAAGAGATTATGCAGCGAAAGAAGCCTTACGGTATGCTCGCCTCCAGAACTTTGGGCGATTTGTATGCCGATTCAAGTGCTTTGGCAAAATGCGGACTCGAGCTGAGCTTTGACAGTATCCTGCGTGGCAAACCAGGAACCTCACATACGACAAAAGTTCTTAACAAGCGTATCAGATTTGTGGATATGCCACCTGAAAACGGAAACGACCTGTTAACAACGCTCGATATCAACATACAGGATATGGCCGACAGAGCCTTGCGCAACAAGCTCAAGGAAGTAAACGGGGAAATTGGTATTGCTGCAGTGATGGAAGTAAAAACGGGTGACGTTAAGGCTATAGTCAACCTTACCAGGACTTCTGACGGGGAGTATTACGAATGCAAGAATAATGCTGTAAGCGACCTGATGGAGCCCGGTTCCACCTTCAAAACTGCAAGTATCATGGTGGCATTGGACGATGGTAAAATAAATAAGAACACGCGCGTAGAAACAGGAAGTGGCATTTTCCCAATGCATGGACGCCAAATGAAAGACCACAACTGGCGAAAAGGAGGCTACGGAAACCTATCCGTGACTGAGGTGCTAATGTACAGTTCTAACATCGGAGTTAGCAGACTTATAGATGACGCTTACAAGGATGACCCTGACAGATATGTACGTGGTCTAAACAAATTAGGTGTCGGCCTTCCCCTGAACCTTCCTTTTGTCGGAAAGGGAGAGCCGCGTGTTCGTCATCCCAAGAAACAAGGCAGGTTCTGGTTGAACTGGAGTAACACTGCACTACCTTGGATGAGTATTGGATACGAGACAATGCTCCCCCCCATTGCCACACTTGCCTTTTATAACGGCATTGCCAATGGAGGAAAGATGATTAAGCCACGATTCGTTACAGCCGAGTTAAAAGACGGACAGGTTGTACGCGAATTCCCCACAGAGGTTATCAAAGAAAGCATGTGCAAGCCAAGCACCTTGGCTGATATACAATATATCCTGGAAAAAGTGGTAAGCGAAGGCTTAGGAAAGAAAGCCGGCAATAACGGTAAATATTTCAAAGTAAGCGGAAAGACAGGAACTGCCCAAATTGCATCAGCTGGCGGCGGCGGTTACCACAGCGGTCCGACAAGATACATGGTCAGCTTCTGCGGATACTTCCCCAGCGAAGCTCCCAAATATAGTTGCATCGTATGTATCGTCAAGACAGGCCTGCCAGCCTCTGGTGGCGGTCAGTGCGGTCCCGTATTCAGCGAGATTTCGCAATACATTATGTCAAAAGGTAATAGCCATGATGCCAAAGAGGTCAGTGATTCTAACTCGGTATATATCCCCTCGTCTGTACGAGGACAAGAAAAGAAATCAAACCGAATAATGGAGGAACTAGGAATACGAACTACACTCGAGACAAAAGCAGACTCCATCCCTGAGAACAAGGTCCCCGATGTCATTGGCATGGGAGCAAGAGATGCCGTATATGAGTTACAAAAACGAGGTCTTAAGGTCCGCCTCCATGGTAAGGGACGCGTAAAAAGCCAAAGCATTGCAGCTGGCAATATCGCAGAAAGAGGAAATACTATAACAATACAATTGGAACAAATCTCAAAATAAAACATACAATTATGAAATTAGCTCAATTAATAAATGTATGCCAACCTATAAAGATTGTAGGTGACACGGAAATAGAAATAACCGGGATTGAGATAGACTCACGCTTGATTAAGAGCGGCAACATGTTCATCGCCATGCGAGGAACACAGGTTGACGGACACACATACATAGCAAAGGCCATCGAATTGGGAGCAAAAGCTATTGTATGTGAAGAGTTGCCCACTACCACACAAGAAGGAGTAACCTACATACAATGCACAAGCACGGAAGATGCAGTTGGGCCTCTAGCGACCAATTTCTTTGGCAATCCAACAAGCAAGATGAAGCTTATTGGTGTAACAGGCACAAACGGCAAGACCACAATTGCTACCGTATTATATAATATGTTTATGCGCATGGGACATAAATGCGGACTGTGCAGCACCGTATGTAACTATATCAACGGCAAACCCGTCCCCACAGAGTGCACTACTCCCGACCCCATCACACTGAACCGCCTTCTGGGACAGATGGCAGACGAAGAATGCGAATACGCATTCATGGAGGTAAGCAGCCACAGCGTGGCACAGAAGAGAATCGGAGGATTGAACTTTGCAGGCGGCATATTCACAAACCTGACGCGTGATCATCTGGACTACCATAAGACATTCGAGAATTACAGAGATGCCAAGAAAGCGTTCTTTGATTCCTTACCCAAAGGAGCATTTGCCATCACCAACGCAGATGACAAGAATGGCGCCGTAATGGTTCAGAATACAAAGGCAAAAGTCAAGACTTACTCCACACGCTCAGCAGCAGATTTCAAGGCAAAGATCTTGGAAGAAAGTTTTGAGGGGATGAACTTGGAGATTAACGGGAAAGAAGTCTGTGTACAGTTCGTGGGAAGATTTAACGTAAGTAACCTGTTGGCAATATACGGTGCGACCATCATGATGGGTATAGAACCACAGGAAGCACTGGTACAACTTAGCGCGATGAAGCCTGTTAACGGCAGATTCGAGGCCATACGTTCCCAGAACGGAATCACAGCTATCGTTGACTATGCCCACACGCCCGATGCGCTGAAAAATGTACTGGACACCATCAACGAGGTGCTGAAACATCGTGGCCAGTGCTGGACAGTTTGCGGAGCAGGCGGTAACCGTGACAAGGGAAAACGTCCACTAATGGCCCAGGAGGCTGTCAAGAACAGTGACCGCGTTATTATAACAAGCGACAATCCCAGATTCGAAGATCCACAAGAAATTATCAATGACATGCTGGCAGGATTGACAGAGAAACAACGTCAGAAAGTCCTAAGCATTGTGGATCGTCGCGAAGCTATCCGTACCGCATGCATGATGGCACAACCTGGAGATGTAATTCTGGTAGCCGGAAAAGGACACGAAGACTATCAGATCGTACAGGGTGTGAAACATCACTTTGACGACCATGAGGTTATCTGCGAAGCCTTTGGAAGTTGACAGGTCAAAGTTGAATTTTGAATCTTGAAATTTGAATTTTGAATTAAATTAAAATAATGTTATACTATCTGTTCAGATATTTAGGAGAGTTCGGCGTGCCCGGTGCACACGTTTGGTCGTACATCTCATTTCGTGCTCTATTAACACTGGTGCTATCGCTGATTATCTCAGTATGGTTTGGTGAATATTTTATCAAATGGATGAAACGACACGGAATCAATGAGGCACAACGCAACGCAAGCATAGACCCCTACGGTGTGGATAAAAAAGGAGTCCCCACCATGGGTGGTTTGATAATCATTATTGCCACCGTCATACCATGTTTATTATTGGGAAGGTTACGTAACATCTATATGTTATTAATGATTCTGACCACCATCTGGTTAGGCGCTCTTGGATTTGCCGATGACTATATAAAGATGAAAGTAACGAAGGACGGCTTGCGTCCGCTGTACAAACTAGTCGGTCAGGCTCTGTTAGGACTTGTTATCGGACTAACCCTTTGGCAGAGTCCTGATGCTGTAGTACGCGAGAATGTTACAGCAGAACTTAAGAACAACACGGAAGAGGTGACTTATAAGAGCAAAGCAGAGAAAAGCACCATCACCACCATTCCCTTTGTAAAGAACAACAACTTGCGCTACAGCGACATGTTCTCCTTCTTAGGTAAATACAGAACCGCAGCAGGATGGATTTTCTTTGTTCTCATGACCACCTTTGTGGTAATGGCCGTAAGCAATGGATGCAACTTGAACGATGGGATGGACGGTATGTGCGCTGGAAATTCGGCAATTATCGGAGTTGCCTTGGCCACATTAGCATATGTTAGCAGCCACATTGTGATGGCGGGATATCTGAACATCATGTTTATACCAGGTAGTGAAGAGATGGTAGTCTTCCTTCTAGCATTTGTAGGAGCATTGATTGGTTTCCTGTGGTATAATGCCTATCCTGCTCAGATATTCATGGGCGATACTGGCAGTCTGGCTATTGGCGGCATCATTGCAGTTGCAGCCATTATCATTCACAAGGAACTGCTTATTCCTATTCTTTGCTTTATCTTCTTTATGGAGAGCGTAAGCGTATTGCTGCAAACAGAATATGCAAAGATGGGCAATAAGAGAGGCAAGAAGTGGCGTGTCTTCAAAAGAGCTCCAATACACGACACCTTCAGGGTTGCACCTGGTCAACTGCCCCCCGACTTCAAAGTGCTCATCAACTGGCCCAAAGGATGTTGGTTAGAGTCAAAAATAACAGTACGATTCTGGATAATAACAATAATACTTGCAGCACTTACCATAGTGACCCTGAAGATTAGATAAAAGATAAAAGTGAAAAGATAAAAAAGAGGATGAAAGATAGAATAGTAATATTAGGCGCAGCAGAAAGCGGAGTAGGTGCTGCCGTACTGGCTCTGAAAAAAGGCTTTGAAGTCTTTGTCAGCGACATGGGTACCATTAAGCCGGAATACAAGAGTATTCTGGAGGAGTATGCCATCGAATGGGAAGAAGGACATCACACGGAAGAAAAAATCCTGAATGCTAAGGAGATCATAAAGAGTCCCGGCATTCCCGAGAATGCGCCCATGATCTTGAAAGCCAAGGCTGCAGGCATCCCAATTATCAACGAAATTGAATTTGCAGGACGCTATACGAAAGCCAAGATGATCTGCATTACCGGTTCAAACGGAAAGACCACCACCACAAGCCTCATCTACCACATCTTCAAGGATGCTGGCTATAACGTAGGACTTGCAGGAAATATTGGAAGAAGCTTGGCTCTTCAGATTGCCGAAGGGAAAGACTATGATTACTACATCATTGAACTCAGCAGTTTCCAGCTTGACAACATGTACAAGTTCCGCGCCAACATTGCCGTCCTGCTGAACATCACGCCCGACCATTTGGACAGATACAACAACAGCATGCAGGAATATACGGATGCTAAGATGCGTATTCTTCAGAACCAGACGGAGGACGATGCATTCGTGTATTGGGCAGACGATCCAATTATAGCCAAGGAACTGAAAAAATATGGCATTAAATCTCAGTTGTGTCCTTTCAGCATTCTCGAGAAAAATGGAATGATAGGATATATCAGCGACGGCGAATATGTTATTGAACGCCCCACCCCATTCAACATGGAGCAGGAAAGTTTGAGTCTGAGAGGAAAACATAATATGTACAACAGCCTGGCTGCAGGTATCGCAGCGCACCTAAGCGGTATTAAAGACGAGACGTTGAAAAAAAGTCTGAGTGACTTTGAAGGTGTAGAGCACAGATTGGAGAAGGTTGCACGTGTAGGCGGTGTACAATACATTAACGACTCCAAAGCTACCAATGTGGATGCTTGCTGGTATGCGCTGGAGAGTATGACTACACCTACCATTCTGATTATAGGAGGAAAAGACAAGGGAAATGACTATAATGCCATTAAGGATCTGGTGAAGAAGAAATGCGCCGGCCTGGTATTCCTGGGCGCCGATAATACGAAGTTGCACAACTTCTTTGACGGCATGGGAATCCCCATTGCCGACACACACAGCATGAAAGATTGTGTTGCAGAGTGTGTAAAGATGGCCAAGCCCGGCTATACAGTATTGCTGAGTCCCTGTTGTGCCAGCTTCGACCTCTTCAAGAACATGGAAGACCGAGGTGAGCAGTTCAAGGAATTGGTTAGGGCGCTGTGAGTTGAGGGTTTAGAGTTTAGAGTTTAAAGAACAACAATATATGACACTGGGTAATCTTAAAGAAAAAAGTTGGCTGCAAGGCGATATGGTAATATGGATGGTATTCCTATTCCTTGGCATGATATCCGTAATAGAAGTTTATAGTGCAACAAGTACTATGACTTATTCAAGCGGACACTATTGGGATCCCGTTTTACGCCATAGTGCATTCCTTGCCATAGGAATCGTCTTCGCATGGTTAATCACCCAGATTTCATGTAATTGGTTCAAACTCGGTTCACTTGTAATATTAGCGATATCCATCCTTTTGCTAATCGTAGTGCTGTTTACCACCAAAATTAATGGAGGTGCCAGATGGCTTGAGATAGGAAAAATCTCCTTCCAGCCATCCGAGCTGGCAAAGATGGGATTGATTGGCTTTACTGCATTTGTACTCTCAACATCAAGAGACGAAAAGGGAGCCTCTAAGATAGGTACAAAATGGGTACTCGGCGTAACGGGATTTGTTTTACTTCTTATTGCAACCGAGAACCTTTCTACTGCAGGTATTATAGGCATAACCATCTTAGGGATCCTCTTCTATGCGCAAGCACCCAAAAAGTATCTGGCCATTATCGTAGGCTTAATAATTACAGGCGCCGTGGTAGGAGGAACAACAGTTTATTCACTATCGAAATCGGACGAGATGATGGAGAAGATGGCGCAAGGACCCCTTCACAGAATCCCGACATGGGTTCATCGTCTTACTACGGAAACAGAGATCCCCGAAGATCCAAAGGACTATCCTTTAACAGAGAATATTCAGGTAACACATGCCAATATTGCCATTGGCACATGCGGAATAATAGGCAAAGGACCAGGCAATTCCGTACAGCGTGACTATCTCCCACAGGCATATTCCGATTTCATCTACGCCATCATCATAGAAGAGACAGGAGTCTTTGGCCTTTTCGGTGTAATGTTCCTATATCTGCTATTGATGTGGCAGTCCATGAAGATTGCCAGTAGATGCAAATCCCGATTCCCTTCATATCTGGTAATGGGGTTAGCCTTAATGATAGTGATACAGGCCATGGTAAATATGGCGGTTGCAACAGGTGCATTCCCTGTAACAGGACAGCCTCTCCCCCTAATAAGTCGAGGAGGAACCAGCACATTCGTTAATTGTGCGTACTTTGGTATGATACTAAGCGTAAGCAGAACAGCCAAAAAGAAAGAAGTGCACTCTATATAATATAATAAGGTATATGGAAGATTTGAAAGTCATAATAAGTGGAGGAGGAACAGGAGGACACATCTTTCCTGCAGTGAGCATTGCAAATGCTCTGAAAGAGCTTTGCCCCAAAGCAGAGATACTTTTTGTAGGTGCCGAAGGAAGAATGGAAATGCAAAAGGTTCCTGCTGCCGGCTACAAGATAGTGGGACTACCAGTTAGAGGATTATTACGTCCGCTCTGGAAACCTGGCAACATAAGTGTATTATGGGATTTCCTTCGAAGCAAAAAGGCTATCAAGAAAACCATTCGACAGTTTAAGCCACAGGTGGCGGTAGGTGTTGGCGGCTATGCCAGTTCTGCCACTTTGAATGCAGCATACGAGTTAGGCATACCCTGCCTAATTCAGGAACAGAACAGCTTTGCCGGACTAACCAATAAGACACTGGCCAAGAAAGCCAGCAAGATATGCGTTGCCTACGAAGGCATGGAACGTTTCTTCCCCAAAGAGAAGATATTACTCACAGGCAATCCCGTTCGACAAAATCTGGTTAACAACAACATAACAAAGGAAGAGGCCGCAAGCGCCTTCAACTTAAAACCAGACGTTCCTACAATACTACTTGTTGGAGGAAGCTTAGGTGCCAGAACCATGAACGAAAGCGTTCTGCAGAATCTGGACAAGATTGCACAGGCCCCCATTCAGTTCATCTGGCAAACCGGTGGATACTACAAAGAGGCCATAGCAAACGAGCTCAAGGGAAAAGATGTCCCTCGCAATCTATACATAACAGATTTCATTGCCCATATGGATATGGCATACAAACTGGCAGATCTCGTAATCAGCAGAGCTGGAGCCAGCAGCATCAGCGAGCTCTGTCTGTTAGGGAAGCCCAGCATTCTGGTACCAAGTCCAAATGTTGCAGAAGACCATCAGACACATAACGCCATGGCGCTAGTCAATAAACAAGCCGCCCTGTATGTTAAGGATGCTAATGCAACAACAGAACTTATTCCACTGGCATTGAAAACCGTAATGGATGCAGAGCAGTTGAAGACATTAGGCGAGAATGCCTATAGAATGGCATACAAAGATTCAGCACGTGTAATCGCCGAAGAGGTTTTGAAATTAATAAAGAAATAAAGAACATGAACTTGAACGACATAAAAGCAGTTTACTTCGTCGGCATAGGCGGTATAGGAATGAGTGCCATTGCCAGATATTTTCTTCATAAAGGTTTAACCGTTGGAGGCTATGACAAGACCCCAAGTGACCTAACGAAGAAGCTACAAGACGAAGGCGCCTGCATCCATTATACAGAAGATGTGGAACAAATACCTGACGCATGCAAGAAGGCTAATTCTACATTGGTTATATATACCCCTGCCATACCCTCTGAGCACAAGGAGTTGGGGTATTTCCGTGAGAATGGATTCGAAATCCAGAAACGCGCCCAGGTACTTGGTACGCTTACCCATTCATTGAAAGGATTATGTGTAGCCGGAACACATGGAAAGACTACAACCAGTAGTATGGCCGCTCACCTGTTGCACCAGAGTCATGTTGACTGCAATGCCTTCCTTGGCGGTATCACCAAGAACTATGGAACAAACTACATCATCAGCAAAGAGAGTCCTTATGTAGTGATAGAGGCCGATGAGTTTGACCGTAGTTTCCACTGGCTCACGCCTTTTGCCAGTGTTATCACAGCAACAGATGCCGACCATCTGGACATATACGGAACAGAAGAAGCATATCTGGAGAGCTTTAGCAAATACAGCAGTTTGATTCTACCTGGTGGCTACTTGATCCTGCACACAGGACTCAAGATGAAGCCAAATACACAGGAAGGCGTTACCACCTATACGTATAGCAGAGAGGAAGGAGACTTCCATGCCGAGAATGTAAAGATAGGCAATGGCGAGATCTGTTTCGATCTCGTATCACCACTCGGCAACATTAAGGACATAAAGTTGGGCGTTCCTGTAAGCGTGAACATCGAAAACGGTATTGCTGCTATGGCTTTGGCCCAGATTGGCGGAGCTAATGAGGAGGAGATTCGTAAAGGCATGGAGACCTTCCGTGGCGTTGATCGCAGGTTCGACTTCCGCATAAAGACTGACAAGATGGTGTACCTGAGTGACTACGCGCACCATCCTGCCGAGATACGTCAGAGTCTGCTTAGCATTAAGCAATTATACGAAGGGAAAAAGGTAAAAGCCATCTTCCAGCCTCATCTGTACACAAGAACAAGAGACTTCTATCAAGATTTCGCAGATGCTCTCTCATTATTGGATGATGTAACCATCGTAGATATCTACCCCGCCAGAGAAGCCCCCATCCCAGGTGTTACTAGTGCGCTCATCTATGACAACCTGCGCCCAGGTATAAAGAAACAGATGTGTAGAAAAGATGAAATATGCGATGTGGTTCGTCAAGGAGGATTTGATGTACTCATCACATTAGGGGCCGGAGACATTGAGAATTATGCCGACCAAATAACAGAAATACTTAAACCATTATCATGAAAGTCGCCATAAAAATAGCACTACTTCTGCTGGTTGTAGGTTATCTAATCTTCGCCATCGTGGAATTCTCCCAACGCACTGAGGAGCGCGTCTGCGAGGCCATTGACATAGAGATAACAGACAGCCTGGAGGGTGGATTCGTGACTGCGGATTATATACATGGCATCCTGACAAAGAACAAAGTCTTTGCCGAGGGGAAAAAGCTAAGTAGCATTGACATACAAGGACTGGAGGAAACACTCCAGAAGGATCCTTATATTGATAGTGCCAGATGCTACTGCTCTGCGGCAAGCCATCTGTGTATATACATAATTCCGCAACGACCCATTCTTCATGTCATACAAAACAACGGAGACAATTACTACCTCGATGGCAGCGGAGCAACCATGCCTGTAGAAAACATGAACATAGACCTTTGTCTTGCAACGGGCAACGTCACCAAGGACTATGCAAAAAAGAATCTCATGGAACTAGCAAAATTCATCAACCAAGATGAGTTCTGGGATAAACAGATAGAGCAAATCCATGTAACGGACAAACATGAAATAGAATTATACCCCAGGGTTGGCGAGCATGTGATTATTCTGGGAACACCCGACAATTTCAGAAAAAAACTAGAGAAACTGATGATATTTTACAAGAACGGCCTCAGCAAAACAGGATGGAACAAATACTCCATCATTAACCTGTCATATGACGGACAGATAGTATGTACCAAGAAAAATAACACAAAAAAAATATAGACTATGGGAGCAGAAAAGGACATTATCGTTGCCGTGGAACTAGGTTCCACCGCCATTCGTGCCATTGCAGGTAAAAGGGAACCAGACGGTACCATGCGAATCTTAGCAATTGCTCAAGAGGAAACTACTGATTCTATTCGAAAAGGACTGGTTGACAACATTGACAAGACGACACAAGCCATATCGCATGTCGTAAAGAAAATCAATGAGGAACTGGGCATTTTTGTCACACGAGTATTTGTGGGATTATCTGGTCAGTCCCTGAGAACAATGGAAAACAAGGTTCCATACCAGTTCGCCGAAAAGACCATAATCACCAATGATGTAATCGACCAGCTCAAGGAAATCAACAACGATGTTGTATACCCCCAGGCTAAAATCCACGATGTAATCCCACAAGAGTACAGAATAGGAAACCGCAATGTTCAGGATCCCGTAGGCATGCAGTGCGAGCATATTGAGGCTCGCTTTATCAACGTTGTTGCCCGAACTGGCGTCAGCGACAATATTGAAAGATGTATAAAGAATGCAGGTCTAGAGATGGCAGACCTTTTCATATCGCCTATTTGTCTGGCCGATTGTTTACTTTCTGCTAACGAAAAACGTTCTGGATGCGCTTTAGTGGACATGGGAGCAGATACCACTACCATTTCCGTCTATTATTCCAATATCCTACGCCACCTTGTTGTCATACCACTGGGAGGTAACAACGTAACAACCGATATTACCACAAAAAGTATTGAACAAGGAGAGGCTGAGCAACTGAAGCTAAAGTATGGAACCGCATGGCATGAGAACGAAGAAGAACCCAACAAGAACAAGATCCAGATTAGCTTTGACCGAACCATTACAGAAGACGAGCTTTCAAATATCATAGAGGCTAGATATGAAGAAATCATCGTTAACATATGGGCACATATTGAACCTTATAAAGACAAGCTACTTTCTGGCATCTTACTGACTGGCGGAGCAAGCAAGGCCAAGAATCTCACGAAAGCCATTAAGGAATGTACACACTTCGACAAGCAAATCCGCTTGGCCAAAGGCTTGCCTCTTAATATCACCTTGGCTCCGAACGTGCATGTCACCGAAGATAGCAACTTGTACACGCTTATGGCCTTGTTGTTGAAAGGCGACCAAAACTGCACCGGTGAGATTCCTGCCGTTCCCCAAGACATCTCCACAGAAGAAGTCAAAGAGGAAACAGTGGACGAAAAAGCTACAATGCCAGACGAGCCCATTGTTGTGGAAGGGAATGAAACTACACCTACGGAACAGGCTCCTGAACCCGAGAAAACTAAGAAAGAAGGCGGAGCCAAGAATAAGATACGCAGATTCTTCAAGGCCATTAACAACATGTTGAGCGAGCCCGAAGAAGACGAGGACGAAAAGAATGACGAAAAATAACCGTAAAAGCAGAATATATTATGGCAGACAATATTAATTTCAACAACGGAGGCATCTCTTTCAACTTTGAGTCTAAAGCCTCTCAAAGCATCATCAAGGTTATTGGTGTTGGGGGTGGCGGCGGTAATGCCGTTAATCACATGTACCGTGAAGGTATTCACGATGTCACTTATGTACTCTGCAATACGGACAAAAAAGCCCTAAGCGACTCTCCGATACCTAACCATCTTCAGTTAGGCAAGGACGGACTTGGGGCAGGAAACCGTCCAGAGAAGGCCAGACAGGCTGCCATGGAGAGCATGGATGAGATAAAGGAAATGCTGAACGATGGAACTCGTATGGTCTTTATCACCGCAGGTATGGGTGGAGGTACTGGTACCGGTGCTGCTCCCATTATTGCTCAGTGTGCCAAGGAAGCTGGAATTCTTACCGTCGGTATTGTAACCATCCCCTTCAAGTTCGAAGGAAACAAAAAGATTAACCAAGCGCTGGACGGTGTGGAAGAAATCTCCAAGCATGTTGACGCCTTATTGGTTATCAATAATGAACGATTGCGCGAAATCTACCCCGAGCTAACCGTGCTGACGGCTTTTGCAAAAGCTGACGACACGCTTAGCATTGCAGCCAAGAGTATTGCAGAGATTATTACCATGCATGGCATCATGAACCTCGACTTTCAGGACGTGACAACTGTTCTGAAAGATGGTGGCGTAGCAATCATGAGTACCGGATACGGCGAAGGCGAGAATCGCGTTACCAAGGCAATCAACGAAGCGCTGAACAGTCCCTTACTTAACAATAACGATATCTTCAATTCCAAGAAGGTGCTCTTGAATATCAACTTCTGCAGTGATAACGAAAACGAGAACCTGATGATGGAGGAGATAAATGAGGTACATGACTTCATGAGCAAGTTCCGCGAGGATGTGGAGACGAAATGGGGCTTGGCCACCGATAGTTCATTAGGCAACAAGGTCAAGATAACGCTGCTTGCAACTGGCTTCGGATTGCAAAATGTACCTGGTATGCCCGAATTAACAGAGCAACAGTCACGAGAGAAAGCTGCTTATGAGACAGAGAAGAAGCAGAAGGAAAGCGACAGAATAGAGCAGTATTACGGAACCGAGAATTCCTCACCACGCCGTCGCCGCTGTATACACATCTTTAGAGACGAGGAACTGGACAACGACGATATCATCTCAATGATTGAAACATTGCCCACCTACCGCCGTTCTAAGGAGGACCTCAACAAGCTCTCCACAGCAAAACCTGTGGTACAACCTGCTGAGCAGAAAGAAGAAACCGGTTTTGAGGATACACTTACATTTAACTTTTAATATTACTAATAAGAAAAGATGTTATATGATCAGGTCAGCAGCGATATCGTCGCTGCAATGAAAGCAAAGGATAAAATCCGATTGATGGCTTTAAGAAACATAAAGAAGTTCTTCATTGAAGCCAAGACACAGCCTGGTGCCAACGATGAATTGACAGACGATAACGCCATCAAGATTCTTGCCAAGATGGCAAAACAAGGCAGAGACACAGCCGCCCTATATGTCAGTCAGTCACGTCAAGATTTAGCTGACGACGAATTGGCTCAGGTTGCCGTTATTGAGGAATACCTCCCTAAGCAGTTGACAGCAGAGGAACTTAAGACAGAACTTACCGCCATCATTGCTGAAGTAGGAGCTACCTCAGCAAAAGATATGGGACGCGTTATGGGTGTTGCCTCCAAGAAATTGGCAGGAAAAGCCGAAGGACGAGCCATCAGCGCAATGGTTAAGGAATTACTTAACTAAGCAAAAACTGTTCGCAGCACATCCAAGGATTTCATCTCCGGAAATTCTGGGATGTGCACGCGATAGTAATCTATCAACGTATCCAGCACCTTAGCTCTTTGCTGACGGTTAAACCGGAAAAGGTGCATAGACGCATAATCCATCCTAAGCAAGAAAGGCAAAAAAGCCGATTCTTCTGTATTCAGATATTGATTATGCATAGGTAAAGTTCCAACCATCGAAGCCTCGCGCATATCAAAGACCTGCCCCTTTTCATAATCCTGGGCATTTGGCCAAAAGCCAAGGAAGCGCGTCAAATGCAACAAAAAAACGAGGTGATAATTCGATAATCCTTTCTGCGACCTATCCAACCATTGCAGGCTGTTACACAGATACTGGAACAATGGCGCATTTTTCATCTCGTGTTTTAAGACGTAGTACAAGAACTCCGCCAGAAACAAAGCCTCAGTACTCTTTACAGGATCATACGGCAAGGATTCATAAGAGACATGCAATTTCATATCACTTATCCGTTGTAATGCCTGATTGGGGCGAAAGTCAAAGTCCAATTCCAAGATATTCAACGGACGAAGCAGTAGTGTCTTGACATTACTGCGTTTTTGTTTAGGCATCTTTACAAGAAAACCAACATTTCCATGCTGCAACGTGTAGATATTTACGATAACGCTCTCGTCATTGTACTTTACTTGATGCAACACTATTCCAATCGACCGCTCTAACATGCCTATCAATACTCTTTTATAATGTAAAGTTACACATAAAAAGGAACAAATCCACACTTGCAAGACTATTTTTGCAATACAAAAGACATTTTTCTTCAAAAATATTTTGTCAGTCAGCGAAAAAGGCATACCTTTGCAACCGCAATTGAGGAGACTTACTCAAAAGCACTGGCATAAAAGCCGAAGGTTTGGTCCCTTCGTCTATCGGTTAGGACGAGAGATTTTCATTCTCTAAAGAGGAGTTCGACTCTCCTAGGGACTACAATAGAACAAAAACAAAACAAAATTCAAAATGGCTAATCACAAATCATCAGTCAAGAGAATCCGTCAGGAGGAGAAAAGAAGACTCCACAACAGATATTACGCCAAGACAATGCGTAATGCTGTACGCAAATTGCGTGCAACCACAGACAAGGCTGCAGCTATCGAATTGTTCCCAAGCGTTCAGAAGGCTTTGGACAAGTTGGCAAAGGTAAACGTTATTCACAAGAATAAGGCTGCTAACCTGAAGTCTAAGCTGGCTCACCACATTCAGAAGTTGGCTTAATAAGCACTCTTTTTGTCATAGCGGACACAATAAAAGCAGTTTCCAAAAGGAAGCTGCTTTTTGTTTTTCCCTCCCCGATTAATTGCAGTTCAAATTAACGAATTGAAAAACTTTTCTAAAATACTTCCGTTCGGGAATAAAAAATAAACAAGTTTATTTTGTATTCACTTTGCTTTTTTGTATCTTTGTACCAAATTTAACGTCAATCAAAGATAATGGAAGAAATAGAAAAGAACAGCACAGAATATAGTGCTTCCAACATCCAAGTGTTGGAAGGGTTAGAGGCTGTACGTAAGCGTCCTGCCATGTATATTGGCGACATCAGCGAAAAGGGTTTGCATCATCTTGTTTACGAGACTGTAGACAACTCTATCGATGAGGCGCTGGCCGGATATTGCACACACATAGAAGTTACCATCAACGAGGACAACTCCATTACTGTTCAAGACAACGGTCGTGGTATCCCCGTGGATATGCATGAGAAAGAGCACAAGAGTGCCCTTGAGGTCGTTATGACTGTATTGCACGCCGGAGGTAAGTTCGACAAAGGCAGCTACAAGGTCAGCGGCGGTCTTCATGGTGTGGGTGTAAGCTGTGTCAACGCTCTATCCACAAAGATGATTTCACAGGTTTACCGCGACGGCAAGATTTACCAGCAGGAATACCACATCGGAAAGCCCTTAGCACCTGTTGCCATTGTTGGAGAAACAGAACTACGTGGTACACGTCAGCAGTTCTGGCCCGACGGAAGCATCTTTACCACTACAACATACAAATACGACATTTTGGCTAATCGTATGCGTGAACTGGCCTATCTGAATGCCGGAATCACCATCACGCTCACTGACCTCCGCCCCAACGAGGAAGGCAAAACCCGTACCGAGAAGTTTTACAGCGAGGGCGGTCTTAAGGACTTCGTCCGCTACATCGAGAGCACCCGCACGCCCCTCTTCAACGATGTAATCTATCTGAATACCGAGAAGCAGGGCATCCCCATTGAGGTGGCCATCATGTACAACACAGCATACTCAGAGAATCTCCACTCATACGTCAACAACATCAATACCATTGAGGGTGGTACCCACCTTCAGGGCTTCCGTGCAGCACTTACACGTACCCTCAAGCAGTATGCCGAGCTGGAATGCACCAAGGAGTTGGAGAAACTCTCCAAGAACAACATAGAAATCAGCGGTGAAGACTTCCGCGAGGGTCTTACCGCCGTTATCTCCATCAAGGTGGCCGAGCCTCAGTTCGAGGGACAGACAAAGACCAAGCTGGGTAACAGCGAGGTGGCCGGTGCCGTACAGCAGGCAGTAGGCGAAGCCCTGGCACAGTACCTCGAGGAGAATCCCCGCGAGGCCAAACTCATCGTTGAGAAGGTGCTGCTGGCCGCTCAGGCCCGTGTAGCAGCCCGCAAGGCTCGTGAAAACGTGCAGCGTAAGAACCCCATGAGCGGAGGCGGTCTGCCCGGCAAATTAGCTGACTGCTCTGACAAGGATCCTGCAGCAGGCGAGCTTTTCATTGTGGAGGGTGATTCAGCCGGCGGTTCTGCAAAACAAGGACGTAACCGTCACTTCCAGGCCATCCTTCCCATCCGTGGTAAGATATTCAATGTAGAGCGCGTGATGTGGAACAAGGCATTTGAGCACGAAGAGGTCAACAACATTTTCCAGGCACTGGGCGTTAAGTTCGGTTTGAACCCTGATGATTACAAGGAAGCCAACTACGATAAGTTGCGTTACTACAAGACCATCATCATGACCGATGCCGATGTCGATGGTTCTCACATCGACACCCTTCTGATGACACTGTTCTTCCGCTTCATGCCACAACTTATCCGCGACGGCCGTCTATATATTGCCACTCCTCCTTTGTATCGTTGCAAGATTGGCAAGGTTGAGGAATACTGCTATACCGAGGAAGACCGTCTACGCTTCATGGAGAAGTACAACAATGGTAAAGAAGAGGGCATGTTCACCCAACGTTACAAAGGTCTTGGTGAAATGAACCCCGAGCAGTTGTGGGAGACAACCATGAATCCCGAGACACGTCTGCTCAAGCAAGTTACTATTGAGGATGCAGCAGCAGCTGACTACGTATTCTCAATGCTGATGGGCGAGGATGTAGGCCCACGCCGTGAGTTCATTGAACAGAACGCCGTATATGCAAACATTGATGCATAACAAATGTAAACAGAAATAGAAAAGGGGTGCCACTTGGCATCCCTTTCTTTTTTTATAAGTCTATATATTCATACGTATTACCTACCGTATGCAGATAACGTTCAAAGTCTTCCCGCCTGATCACAACTGTCCCTCGGCAATCGTTAGGATGGAAACTTAGGGTTTCCGCTTCCTTGAGGCGACTGTCAAGGAAGAGATGCACATGATGCTCCGTATCGTTAATCAGCCCAAAAGGAGAGACACTGCCAGGCTCCAGACCAAGATAGCGCATCACACGTTCTGGCGAAGCGAAGGAGAGTTTCCCTGGTGCGTTTTTACCCTGCGCCACCAAAGAAGCTTTCAGACGATGCTCTAAATCGTGAATATCCAAGTCATAGTCACAATGAAAGCATACCAGATAATGCTGATTACCTTTATGATTGCGCAGAAAGATATTTTTGCAGTGCACGCTACCATCATCTTTCCACCATCGTTTGGCCTCTTCAATGGTCTTACCTTCTGGATGATTATAGTTGTCAAAGGGTATGTCATGTTCCCTAAGATAATTCAAGACCAACTCTTCTCTTTCCATAATAAAGTGATTATAAATAATGCTGCTTCTCCAACTCCTCTACCACCTGTTCCAATTCCTTGTACCAAACCTCTCCGAAACGACGAATTAACGGCTCCTTCAGGAACTGATAGACACGTACACCACATTTCTTACCTAAGACAACAGCATCCTTACATATATCCCAACGGTGATAGTTGATACCTACGAGACTACTCATCTTCTTCTCTCGTATAGGATAGAGGTGGCAGCTAATGGGACGCTTTGAGAGTAGGCACCCCTGAGGACCGCGGAAACAGCAGTCACAGCTACCTATGATGCTAGTCACCATCTCACCCTCGGGATCTGTATATGCAACGCCCTGACGGTCTATTACCGCCTGAGCCTGAGCATTCATGCTAGGCCAGATATTGTCCAGTTCATTTTCTATATAGGAAATCTCGTCAAGAGTTACAGGTGCCCCGGCATCTCCCTCTTCACAGCAACGGCCTTGGCATTTCTGAATATCGCAACAGAAGAACTCCTTCACGATGTCAGTATGCACAATTACATCGCCCACCATCAGCATGGGCGGTAGTTCTTTACCACTGTATGGGCTGCTGTCCATGTGCTTGCAGGTATTGGTTGCAAAGATTAAAGTGGTTGTTGCCGAAGAACCCCCTATAGGCACTCAGGGGGCTGGGATGAGCCGAACGCAGAATACAATGCTTGTTGGCATCTATCAGTGATGCCTTCTTTCCTGCAGGACCGCCCCACAGCATAAACACCAGGCCCTCACGTTCACGGCTCAACGTGCTGATTACGGCATCTGTGAATATCTCCCATCCATGTCCACTATGGCTGAAAGCCTGATGCTCACGCACGCTAAGACAAGTGTTCAGCAGGAAGACACCCTGCTGCGCCCAGCGCGTCAGGTTACCACTCTGAGGAATGGGCGCACCCGTCTCAGCCTCTATCTCCTTAAAGATATTCTGTAGCGAGGGTGGGAACTGCACACCATCGTTTACGCTAAAACAAAGTCCGTGAGCTTGACCAGGTTCATGATAAGGATCCTGACCAAGAATTACCACTCGCACCTTATCAAACGGCGTGGTATCAAAAGCATTGAAGATGAGTCGTCCTGGGGGATAACAAACGCAGGAGCCATACTCCGAGCGAACGAACCGTGTCAGTTCCTCAAAGTATGGCTTCTCAAATTCCGGATTAAGACGAGCCTTCCAGCTATCTTCTATTCTAACATCCATTATTTTATCAGGCACTTACCCGTCATGTCAGCAGGCTGTTCCAGACCCATGATATGCAGGATGCTAGGAGCAACATCGGCCAAGACACCATTCTCTACCTTAGCGTCCTTGTTCTCCGTAACATAGATGAAAGGAACAGCATTCAGTGAGTGAGCGGTATTGGGAGTACCATCAGAGTTTAGTGCGTTGTCAGCATTGCCATGGTCGGCGATGATAATGGTCTCGTAACCCACCTCTTTGGCGGTCTCAACAACCTCGTTTACACACGTATCAACAGCCTTTACAGCTGCCTCGATAGCCTCATAAACGCCAGTATGACCTACCATATCACCATTTGCAAAGTTCACAACAACGAAATCATATTTATCTTCCTTGAGAGCGGCTACCAGCTTATCCTTCACCTCGTAAGCACTCATCTCAGGCTTCAGGTCATATGTAGCAACCTTAGGGCTAGCAACCAAGATGCGCTCCTCGCCCTCATAGGGAGCCTCGCGACCACCATTGAAGAAGAATGTTACATGCGCATACTTCTCAGTCTCGGCTGTATGCAACTGCTTCAAGCCCTTTGATGCGATGTACTCGCCCAAAGTATTTGTTACGTTCTCCTTGGGGAAAAGGATGTGAACGCCCTTGAAGCTGGCATCATAAGGAGTCATGCAATAGTACTGTAGACCAGGAATGGTCTTCATACCCTGCTCAGGCATATCTTGCTGAGTCAGCACGATAGTCAGCTCCTTGGCACGGTCATTGCGGTAGTTGAAGAAGATTACCACATCGCCCTCCTTGATGGTACCATCCACCTTACTGTTGTTGATGGGCAGGATGAATTCATCTGTTACACCCTCGTCATAACTATCCTGCATTGCAGCGACCATATCTGTAGCCTGCTTACCCTCGGCACTTACCAACAGGTCATAGGCAGTCTTCACACGTTCCCATCTCTTGTCACGATCCATAGCATAGAAACGACCTACAATGCTGGCGATGGCAGCGTTACCTACCTCTGCACACTTAGCTGTAACCTGCTCTATAAAGCCCTTACCGCTCTTGGGGTCGGTATCACGGCCGTCCATAAAGCAGTGTACGAAGGTATTCTGGACATTGTATTCCTTACCAATCTCAATGAGTTTGAACAGATGATCCAATGAAGAGTGTACGCCACCATTGCTGGTTAGACCCATCAAGTGAACGTTCTTGCCATTCATCTGAGCATACTCGTATGCATTAACAATCTCAGGGTTCTTCAGGATGCTACCGTCTGCACATGCACGGTTAATCTTTACCAGGTCCTGATATACAATACGACCAGCACCGATATTCAGGTGACCAACCTCAGAGTTACCCATCTGTCCATCGGGCAAACCTACGTTCTCGCCACAAGCCAGCAACTGGCTGTTGGGATAGTTCTTCTGCAAATAATCCATGTAAGGGGTAGGTGTGTTGAATATAACGTCACCCTTACCTTTATTACCGATGCCCCAGCCATCCAGGATCATCAAAAGCGCTTTCTTAGCCATAATATTTTCTGTTTTATTTGTTATTCCTTTTTTGCGGGTGCAAAGTTACAAATAAGCGAGGGAAAAGCCAAATTTATTTGAACATTTCCGAGCGGGAGAAAGTTTGAAGTAACGTAATCCCAGAGGTACAACAGAAATGGAACACTTTCAGTTGGCAAGAGCTTTTTATCTCATCACCACCTTTCTACCACCCACAATATACAAGCCCTTTCCTGGCTTACTAATCCGCTGACCGCTCAGATTGTATACAACCCCCTCATCTTGAATTTGGGGGTTTGAATTTTGAACTGATTCAATGCTTGTTGCTTCTTCCCACTCATCCAGGTCGCCAACAATTGTGCCATACTCAGCCCAACCTGATGACTTGTATTTTGAAAGGGCACTAGCATAAACATGAATAGTAGGGTTACTATTGAGCAGGTAGGATGATATAGAGGGAGGTGTAAGTGCCTTTACATAAACATCCTTAATCTTGGAATCATAGAACGCACCCTTCGATAGTGTCTTTATACCCTTACCAATGACCACGGTATTCAGATTGCTGCAATAAGCAAAGGCATCATCACCTATGCTCGTCACCTTGTCGGGTATCTCTATCATTCCTATACCAGAGTTAGCAAAAGCGTTACTGCCTATCTTGGTAAGAGTTTGAGGCAATTTTATACCTGCCAACTTTGTGAAGCCCTGGAAGCAGTAGTCGCCCAGATTGTTGGCAGCTGTGCTATAGCTCTTGTAATAATATCCACCTCCAGTCACCACTCTGGCTTCAGTAAGATCAATACTCTGAAGGTTGTTCTCGTTGATAATCTGTCGCAAGTACTTGACATCCTTTCCGTTTATTCTTCCCGAAAGGGTAAGTTTAATAGCATATTCATTCTGGATTTCCGTTTGAAGAGTACCCGCCGAAGTAAGCGTAACACGCTCCGTGCCACTAGACACCATCTCTACGGGATGAAGTGTACCGTCGGCATCACATGACCATACAGTAAAATCGCGGCCCACGCTTTTGGGGATGCTAACACTTCTACTGTTGGAAGCATATTTGATATTACCCTCATCATCGAGCATCAAGAAGCCCACGCCTCCCTTGCCAACCATTGCATATAGCGAGTCGGATCGATAACAGATATAATCAGAGGGCTCGCATGCTCCGGGCAGATAGCTGGTAAACTGCCCAATATCACCGAATTGACCGATGGACTCACCTATTCGATACTCCCCATCCAATGGAACGAAGTTTGTGGTGGGAACATGCTCTGCACGGTCTTCTATGAAGATAATCTCGCGATTCTTCTTCTCGTATTGAGCTATTTTCCGCTTTGTGCTGTTAATATCTGTCTGTCTGTTAGTCACATAATGATCACCATAACATTCCAGATAGCGATTGGTTGTAGGCTCAAAGAATCCATAGACAGTAAAGAAGTCGGTAAGGTCTTCCTGTGCCACCTCGCAGACCTTACGAACGAACTTCAGACCCGAGTTGTTGGTATTCGAACTGTAAGGTATTATCTTATCCTTACGCAAAGCTTTGAAGAGTTCTGGATAGAAAGAGGTGTTCTTCTGTGCCTGATGATAATAGAGATAAAGAGAATAGAACATACGAATGTAGCCAAAGTTGGGACCTCTCCAATAGAACGGCTCGTGCTCTGCGTACTTCCTCATCATAGCACTCAACGGTTCGCCCATAGATGTACGGTGCCCCATAAAGAAGCGGCAGTAGCAAGAGAAGAGGTCATTGCTACCCTCTGTTGTACCTTCCAACATGATGGGAGACTGAAGCTGGTGCCCGAGCTCATGTGCCGTACCACTCTCATCATAATTCGAGACATAAGGGTTCAGGAAGGTCTTGGAGGCGTCAAGTGAAATATGAATACCGTGCTCTGTGGAGTGAGCAACAGAACCCGGTGAATCGTTATCCACATATGTAGGGTTATTGAAATAGCCTGGATAGAAAGCATCACCACCAGAGATATAGTAAGGCGCACCAGCCTTCTCGCCGTTAGCTACTGCCTCGCTTATACCGAGGAGATCCTTTTCCCATACCGAGAGGCTGTCCAAAGCCTCGATAGCTTTTGCTATTTTGCTTGGATACGTTTCCTTAAGCCTTGAGGTTCTGATGTTCATAACCGAATGTTTGCCTTTAACGACAAATGTTGAATAGGTAGTTGCATTCAGCATTTTCTTGTAGTCAGCATCGGTATGACGGGATGCATCAAAGTAGCCTTCCACCTTACCGCCCTCTATGTGTATCTTTATTTCAGGCCACTCACTAACTCTCTTAGTCATTGCCTTTGTGTCAGCGGTATAGAGAATGTAATACAGTTTATCTGCGTCCCCGTCTATAATGTTAAGACCCTTCTTAAGCTTCGTTCCTGTTTGAGCGCTAGAAAACATCTTATCAATTCCTATACCAGCTATGTATAACGTTGCATCAGAAGGTACATCACTGTCAACAAAGACATAAAGTTGGTCTGTATACGCCTGACTTAAAATACCTGTAGGATTACCCATATAGGAAGCAGCACGGCTCCACAACTTGTCATTCCAATAATTGGCATCACTGTATGCTTTGTAGCTGTGGATACGGAACTCCTGTTCGTAGGCTGCCCAAGAATTATTCTTCACCTTCAGGGCGATGCTTACCATATACTCTGGCATACCACCCTCTGTCAAGGCTGTGGTAAGAGCCTCATCACTCATATTCTGATATTCAGGCTTCAACTGGGTACAAGCCGCATCCTCAAAGAAGTTACCACACAACTCGCTGACGATATCACCTTCCTCTGGTTCGGCAGGATAAAAGTTTTCCAGTGTACCGTAGATAGTGCTGTAGTATTCCTTCCATGCCGACGATGCCTTATAGTCAGCCAAGGCATCCAGATAGACATACATGGTGACCTTTGAACCAAACAGATAGGATGATATAGCAGGAGGTGTCATGGGCTTCACATAGGCTTTCGTCACGGGAGAGCCGTAGAACGAGCCCTTGCTCAGTTGATTTACTTTCTTACCAATGACAACCGTTGCCAAAGAGTTACAATACGCAAAAGCATCCTCGCCAAGGGACCTGACACTATTGGGAATATCTATGGTCTTCAGACCTGTTCTTGCAAAAGCATTGCTCTGAATGGCCGTTGCAGTATTGGGCAACAGCATTACTTGAAGTTTTGAGCAATCATAGAACATCTTCTCGCCTATTACATCGTCTGCCGTTGTAAAACTCTCATTGTATGCTTCCCCACCAGCAACAATACGGACATCCGACCAATCGAGAGAGGTTACTGTACCTGCCGTTACCAACGAGCGAATGTACTTGATGTCGGTGCCATTGATAACGCCGGACACCTTCAGTTCCTTGTCTGTCGATGTCAGAAGCGAGGAGAGCGTACCAGCTGTCTCCACCACAATCTCCGTCTTTGACATAACGCTGGTCGGAACTATGAATATGATAGCGACGATCAGCAATCTAAGAATCTCTTTAGTGTTGTTTTTGTGCATAATATCGTGATTTAAGTTTTTTCTTTCCTTGTCTTCTGTTAGGCTCATTAGCCAAAGTCAAATTCCAACTGCTGTGTGTTTCCTAACAAGTTGAAACTCATACGATGGTAAGGTGTCGTTCCGAACTGACGAATCGCCTCCCGATGCACCTTGGCAGGATAGCCCTTGTTCTTATCCCAATGATATTGAGGGAACTCCTCGTGGATGCGTAGCATGAAGTCGTCCCTGTATGTCTTGGCCAGAATGCTGGCTGCGGCTATGGAAAGGAACTTGCCGTCGCCCTTCACAATGGTGGTGGCAGGAATTGGAGAGTTGAGAGTTGAGGGTTGAGAGTTGAGAGCTATTGGTGAAAAATACGGTTTCCAACGATTGCCGTCCACAATGATGTTCTCAGGTCTAACCTTTAACTGGTCCAATGCCCTGTGCATAGCCAGGATGCTAGCGTTTAGGATATTTATTTTATCAATCTCCTTGTTGTCAACAATCCCCACAGCCCATGCCAATGCCTCGTGCTCTATCACTTCACGCAATTGGTAGCGCTTCTTCTCCGTCAGTTGCTTCGAGTCGTTCAGCATCTCATTCTTAAAGTCGGGCGGTAGAATAACAGCAGCAGCAAAGACAGGACCGGCAAGACAACCTCTGCCAGCCTCATCGCAACCAGCCTCTATTACGCCTTCTTTGTAGAACGGAAGCAACATATCATTTAGAACATTTGTTTAACTCGTTGAATGCCCGCCACCAAAGCATCCACCTCTTCACGAGTATTGTATAATGCAAAGCTGGCGCGACAGGTTCCCTCTATGCCCAGCCTGTGCATCAAAGGTTCCGCACAATGATGACCTGTACGAACTGCAATACCTAGTCGGTCAAGCAACGTACCCATATCCAGATGATGGATAAGACCCCTCTCCTGACCTCCCCCGAGGGGAAGGAATACTTGAAAACTGATGACAGCATCGTGCTGTTCGATATCCTTGGGACCGAAGATGTGCATACCCTCAATCTCATTCATACGCTGCATAGCGTAAGCAGTTAGATCGCGCTCATGAGCCTCTATGGCATCCATACCAATGGCACTGACATAATCCAATGCACGTGCCAAACCGGTGCTGGCTACATAATCAGGTGTTCCTGCCTCAAACTTAAAGGGCAATTCATTAAAGGTCGTCCGCTCGAAGCTGACATTCTTTATCATTTCACCGCCACCCATGTACGGAGGCAGTTTCTCCAGCCACTCCTCCTTGCCGTACAACACGCCAATACCCGTAGGGCCGTATATCTTATGTCCGCTGAAAGCAAAGAACTCACAATCCAGCTCCTGCACATCCACTTTCATATGAGGCGTACTCTGTGCACCGTCTATAAGAACGGGCACCCCATGTTCGTGGGCTATGCGGATAATCTCCTTTACAGGATTAATGGTTCCCAAAACGTTGCTGACGTGGGTTACACTGACTATCTTGGTACGTTTATTAAAGAGCTTTTCATATTCGTCAAGGCGAAGCTGCCCATCATCCGTGATAGGAATCACACGCAACTTGATACCCTTGCGCTGCTGTTGCAACTGCCAAGATACGATATTGCTATGATGTTCCATCTCGCTAACGATTACCTCGTCGCCCTCCTGCATGCATGCATCCGAGAAACACTGTGCAACCAGGTTGATACTCTCGGTAGTACCACGGGTAAAGATAATCTCGGCTGTGCTACGAGCATTCAGAAACTTTCTTACCGTTTCCCTGCTGCCCTCATGTAGTTCAGTAGCCTGCTGCGACAAGAAGTGAACACCCCTATGTACATTGGCATTCACATTATAGTATTCTTCCGTCATGGCCTCAACCACCTGGCGCGGTTTCTGCGTAGTAGCCGCATTATCAAGATAGACCAGCGGATACTTCTTGTATATGATTTTCCCAAGAATTGGAAAGTCTGTCCTCCAATCCTCCCCTCCATTACGGGAGGGGCCGGGGGTGGGTCCTTTTACTTGCATAGCTTACATCCTTCACATTTACTTAACTCACCTCTCAGACGCTTATCCACCAACATATGCAGTCTGTCTCTCAGTGCTTCCAGAGGAATGGTATCAATCACCTCGGTGATAAATGCCGACTTCAGCAGAAGCCTTGCCTCCTGTTCTGGTATACCGCGCTGACGCATATAGAAGAGAGCTGCATCGCTAATTTGTCCTACCGTGCTACCATGACTGCATTTTACATCATCGGCATAAATCTCCAGCATAGGCTGGGTGTACATACGAGCCGAAGAGGTTGCGCACAAGTTGGCATTGGTCTCATTGCTAATGGTCTTCTGAGCGCCTTCTCGCACTAGGATCCTGCCAGCAAAAGCACCAACTGAATTATCGTCGAGCACATATTTGTAGAGCTCATTGCTCTGGCAATGGCTCACTTGATGGTCTATAAGAGTATTATTATCAACACGTTGCGTTTTGTCGGCTATCACGCAGCCATTCAACACCACCTCGGAACCTTCGCCCTGCAGGGCAACATCCAGACGGTTACGTGTATGACCATTGAAAAGAGTGAAGCTAGTGTGACGCACCTGACTGTCTCGCCCCTGGCGGATAAAAACACTGGAGTAGCGGGTACAAAGCAGGTGAGTTTCCTCCACTTCGTAGAGATTCAGATGGCTACCATCGCAGGCAAAGACCTCCACGACCTGATTGGTCAGGAAGTGTGTCGGATCTACAGCCTTATCCGTAATGATGACATCTGCCTCAGCACACTCCTCCATTATGATAAGGATACGACGGTTGACCATAGTATCCTGCTCACCCTTCAGCACATTACTTATCTGTATGGGGTGCTGCACTTTAGTGTTACGCGGCACATATATGACCAGCGCATCCACACTAAACAGCGTATTCAGGGCCACAACAGCATCCTGCTTGTCGGCCAACTGGTTATAATAGGGAGTTACATCTATGGGAGCCTCGCTGATACGGTGGCAGAATGGAAGTTCCTTCAGCTGCAAGGGCGCAAGACCAATGCCGTAGTCAGGAGCAAAGTCGGCAGACACATCGGTGTACTTATAGCGTTCCACTTTACGAGTGGGGAACTGCAAAGCCTCAAAAGTCTGCAAGGCAGCCTGACGCTGTGCATTCATCACCCCACAGGAACGCTCGTCAATGAGCTTGTCCACCTGAGCATAGAAATCGATATATTGCTTTGCTGAATCTGCCATAGTTACAAGCCTGCCTCTTCCTTTATCCAGTCGAAACCGCGGTTCTCAATCTCCAAAGCCAACTCAGGACCGGCCGTCTTCACAATTCTACCATCTATGAGGACATGTATGATATCGGGCTTCAGGTAATCCAGCAGTCGCTGGTAATGGGTAATCACAATGGCACTGGTCTGTGGTGTGCGTAGTTTGTTAAATCCCTCAGCCACTATACGCAAGGCATCTACATCCAGTCCACTATCCGTCTCGTCCAGGATGCTGAAGGTTGGCTCCAGCATAGCCATCTGGAAGATCTCGTTGCGCTTTTTCTCACCGCCGGAAAAACCCTCATTCACGCTTCGACTGGTAAGACGACTGTCCATCTCAACAATCTTACGCTTCTCGCGCATCAGTTTCAGGAAGTCACCGGCACTCATGGGTTCCAGTCCCTGATATTGACGCTTGGCATTGAAGGCGGCACGGATAAAGTTGACCATGCTAACACCCGGAATCTCTACAGGCTGCTGGAAAGAGAGGAAGATTCCCTCGTGAGC
Organism: uncultured Prevotellaceae bacterium; assembly: GCA_946619915.1. GTDB lineage: Bacteria > Bacteroidota > Bacteroidia > Bacteroidales > Bacteroidaceae > Physcousia. The sequence goes on from CAMOMP010000003.1 coordinate 81,151, forward strand.
ACGCTCCTCAGGCTTCAGGGTCAGCAGGTCCTTGCCATTGAAGGTGATGCTACCCTTTGTAACCTCATAAGCAGGATGACCTACTATGACGTTACTGAGGGTACTCTTTCCTGCGCCATTCAGTCCCATTATGGCATGCACCTCACCATCTCTGACGGTCAGGTTTATACCTTTTAATATCTCCTTGCCATTAATGCTGGCATGTAAATTATCTATCTGTAGCATCTATGATCAATTCATAATTCACAATTCATAATTCAGAATGGTAGCACAGCGGCAGCAAATTGACTCCGTCCATCCTGCTCACACTCGGCAATCGGAAAGCACGCTTTCCATTGCTCTCGCTCAATCGCAGGATTCTTCACTCTTCATTCTTCACTCTTCACTTACCCTACGCTGCCCTCCAGGCTTACGCCCAGTAACTTCTGTGCCTCGACGGCGAACTCCATAGGAAGTTTGTTAATAACCTCCTTGGCATAACCGTTAACGATAAGGCTTACAGCCTCCTCGGTATTGATGCCACGCTGATTACAGTAGAAGAGTTGGTCTTCCGATATCTTGCTGGTGGTTGCCTCGTGCTCCACCACTGCCGTATCATTGTGCACATCCATATAGGGGAAGGTATGCGCTCCACATTGGCTGCCCAAAAGCAAAGAATCGCAACTGCTGTAGTTACGTGCATTCTCTGCCGTGCTGGCCACCTTTACCAATCCGCGATAAGCATTCTGACTCTTACCAGCACTGATACCCTTACTAATGATGGTACTCTTGGTATTCTTACCAATGTGTATCATCTTGGTACCCGTATCAGCCTGCTGGTAGTTGTTGGTCACAGCCACGCTGTAGAACTCAGCCTGTGAGCCGTCACCGCTCAGCACGCAGCTGGGATACTTCCAGGTGATAGCACTACCAGTCTCTACCTGTGTCCAGGAAAGGCGACTGTTACGTCCCCTCAAGTGACCACGCTTCGTTACCAGATTCAGTACGCCACCCTTTCCATCCTTATCACCAGGATACCAGTTCTGCACGGTACTATACTTCACCTCGGCATTCTCCTTTACCACAATCTCCACGATGGCAGCATGCAACTGGTTCTCATCACGCATAGGAGCCGTGCAACCTTCCAGATAGCTTACGTAGGCATCATCATCGCAAACGATAAGGGTGCGTTCAAACTGGCCAGTTCCTCGGGCGTTGATGCGGAAATAGGTACTCAGCTCCATAGGACAACGAACGCCCTTGGGAATATAAACAAAGGAACCGTCAGAGAATACTGCCGAATTAAGGGCTGCAAAATAATTATCTTTGTAAGGCACCACACTACCCAGGTATTCACGTACCAACTCAGGATGTTCCTTTACGGCCTCACTAATGGAACAGAAGATAATACCCTTTTCGCTTAGCTTTTCACGGAAAGTTGTCTTCACACTCACCGAGTCCATAACGGCATCAACGGCCGTACCGGCCAATGCCATACGCTCTTCCAAGGGGATACCCAACTTATCGAAAGTTTTCATCAGTTCAGGATCAATCTCCTCCGACTTTCCAGACTTTCCTGCCGTAGGATTGGCATAGTAGCTGATATCCTGATAGTCTATCTCAGGCATCTTAAGGTGTCCCCACGTAGGCTCTTCCATCGTCAGCCAATGACGATAGGCTTTCAGGCGGAACTCCAGCAACCAGTCGGGCTCTCCCTTCTTTTCAGAGATAAGACGTACCACATCCTCCGAGAGTCCTTTTTCAATCACCTCAGTTTCCACATCGGTAGTGAAGCCGTACTGATACTTCTTCTCTGCAACCTCTCGTACAAAACCGTTCTTCATACCAATATTGAATAAACAGAGTGGAACAAAGAGTATAGATGCTGCTTGACAGGATTGAACTTATCAAGTAAGAGCAGGACGAAGCCTACTGCAAGAGCCCATTTGAAACAACCTAACAAAGCACCTAGGAGGCGGTTGATAAAACCAGCCACGGGAATCTTATCCAGCACTTTGGTAAGCAACGTGGCCACCAAGCCCAGTACCAAAGGTGTTCCCAGAGTGATAAAGATGAACTCGTAGATGTTACACCCAACGGTTTTGAAGTAGATGTAGGCAACGCCCAGTCCTATCAAGAAGCCGCCTGCTGAGACGAGCTCCTCGAAAAGACCATTTCGCCATCCGCTTATCAGCCCGTACAGAAGCGCACAGGCACAAGCAATCTCAATCCACATTAGAGCTTAGCCTTAATCTCAATCTCCTGGAAGGTCTCTAAGATGTCACCTTCACGAAGGTCGTTATAGTTAACCAATGAGATACCGCACTCGAAGTTGGTAGTTACCTCCTTCACATCGTCCTTGAAACGCTTCAGGGCATTGATGGCACCAGTGTGAACCACAATACCGTCGCGGATAACGCGAACCTTGTTGGTACGGTTCACCTTACCCTCTATAACATAGGCACCGGCAACAACACCAACCTTGCTGATGTGGTAAACCTGACGAACCTCAACCTGAGCGGTAACCTCTTCCTTGATCTCAGGACTCAACATACCCTCCATAGCATCCGTTACCTCTTCGATAGCATCGTAGATAACGCTGTACAAACGGATGTCAACACCCATCTGCTCTGCCAACTTGCGGGCGGCAGCACTGGGACGTACCTGGAAACCAACAATGAAGCAGTTCTCGGCAGCAGCAGCCATATTGACATCGCTCTCGCTAATCTGACCTACTGCCTTATAGATAACGTTCACCTGAATCTTCTCTGTAGAGAGCTTGATCAGTGAATCGCTCAGAGCCTCGATAGAACCGTCCACGTCGCCCTTGACGATAAGGTTGAGTTCCTTGAAATCGCCCAAGGCAATACGACGGCCCAACTCGGTAAGGTCGAAACGCTTCATCGTACGCAGACCCTGCTCGCGAGCCAACTGCTCACGCTTGGTAGCAATCTCACGTGCTTCCTGATCGGTATCCATCACATGGAAGGTATCACCAGCCTGAGGAGCGCCGTTCAAGCCAAGGATAGTAGCTGCCTGAGCAGGACCTATCTTCTCAACACGACGGCCACGTTCGTCCAACATAGCCTTCACACGGCCATAGTTGGTACCAGCCAGCACAATATCACCCACATGCAGGGTTCCGTTGCTCAGCAAAACGGTAGCTACGTAGCCACGTCCCTTATCCAAGCTGGACTCGATGATGCTACCCGTAGCCTTACGGTTGGGATTAGCCTTGAGGTCAAGCATCTCAGCCTCGAGGAGCACCTTCTCCAAAAGCTCCTCAACACCAATACCCTGCTTGGCGCTGATGTCCTGGCTCTGGTACTTACCGCCCCAGTCCTCTACCAGGAAGTTCATATTGGCCAGACCTTCCTTAATCTTGTCGGGATTAGCGCCTGGCTTATCAATCTTGTTGATTGCAAATACAATGGGTACATTAGCAGCCGTTGCATGAGCAATAGCCTCCTTAGTCTGAGGCATGATGTCGTCATCGGCAGCTACAATGATAATAGCGATATCCGTTACCTGAGCACCACGGGCACGCATGGCGGTAAAGGCCTCGTGACCAGGCGTATCCAGGAAGGTCACATGGCGACCGTCTGGCAATGTCACGTTATAGGCACCGATGTGCTGGGTAATACCACCGGCCTCACCGGCAATAACGTTGGTCTTACGGATATAGTCCAGCAAAGAGGTCTTGCCGTGGTCAACGTGACCCATGACAGTTACGATGGGAGCACGTGGAACCAAATCCTCCTCGGCATCCTCCGTCTCTGTTACAGCCTCGCTGACTTCGGCACTTACATATTCAGTGGTGAAACCAAATTCCTCAGCCACCAAGTTGATGGTCTCGGCATCCATACGCTGGTTGATGCTGACCATGATACCAATCTGCATACAGGTACCAATGACCTGTGTTACAGGCACGTTCATCATGGTAGCCAACTCGTTGGCTGTCACGAACTCGGTAAGCTTCAGTACCTTGCTTTCTGCTGCTTCGTTCTCCAGCTGCTCCTCCATACCCTGACGGATGGCATCGCGCTTCTCACGACGGTACTTGGCACCCTTGCCCATCTTATTGTTCTTGTTGGTAAGACGAGCCAGCGTCTCGCGTACCTGCTTTGCTACTTCCTCTTCGCTAACCTCGGGCTGTAGGAATGTCTGCTGCTTCTGTTTGTTCTTCTTCTTGCCGCCGCCATTCTGCTGACCCTGGTTGTTATTGTTATTATTGTTCTTCTGGAAGTTCTGAGGCTGGTTAGCCACAGCATTTACGTCAACACGCTCCTTACCCACACGCAGACGCTTTTTGCGTTCACCCTGGGCAGCCTGCTGCTGTTGCTGCTGCTGAGCACGCTTCTCGTCACGCTCACGACGCTTTTCTTCCTTACTCTTCTTCTTTGGACGAGTGCTCTGGTTCAGACTGTCAAGGTCTATCTTACCCTTTACGGTAAGGCCAGGACCTGGCTGAGGTGCGGGAGAGAGACGGAACACGCCGTTCTCCTCGACACCTACCTCCTTCTTCTTAGGTTCGAACTTCTCGTCCTGAGCAGCCTTTTCAGCTACAGGAGCAACTTCAGGTTCCTTGGCAGGCTCCTCGGCCTCCTTGGCGACTTTCTCCTGCTCCTTCACCTCGGGAGCCTCCACTTCGGGCTCCTTGGCAGCTTCAGGCTCCTTCACATCGGGTGCAGTTTCAGGTTCTTTGGCAACCTGCTCCTTCACCTCGGGTTCCTTCACTTCAGGCTTCTCTGCAACGGGCTTAACCTCTTCCTGTACGGGCTGAGACTCCTCCTGCTCTTCAGCTGGTGCAGGTTTCTTTTTACCCAAATCAATCTTACCCAGAATCTTAGGACCCTGAATGTTAGGCTTGTCATCTACAAACTCCTCTACGGGTGCAGGTTTCTTACGCTCCTTTGTCTGCTCCTGGCGCTGCTGGATAAGCATCTTAGCCTCGGTACGCAGTCCCTTATCGGAACTGAATTCTTGCTGTAGAAGGCTGAATTGCTCGTCCGATATCTTATAGTTAGGGTTGGCCTCTACGTCGGAGTACCCCTTTTTCAGCAGGAACTCTACGGCCGTCTGCAGACCTATATTGAATTCTTTTGTTACTTTATTTAATCTTACGCTCATCTTTTTGAGTTTACGGTTTAATGTTTATTGTTTACCGTTTGTAAAGTCTAAGGTCTATAGTCTGTTTACTATTATTCGAACTCTGCTGCCAAGATGTTAAGCACCTCGTCTATGGTCTCCTCCTCAAGGTCGGTACGCTGAATCAGCGTTTCACGACTTTCAGCCAGTACATCACGTGCAGTAGAGTAGCCAATCTTCTTGAACTCCTCAATGATCCAAGGCTCGATATCGTCTGTAAACTCATCCAGGCTTACGTCATCATTGTCTTCATTGTCAATCTCGCGGAATACATCGATGGTGTAACCGGTAAGCATACTTGCCAGTTTGATGTTCAAACCGCCCTTACCGATAGCCAGCGAAACCTGATCGGGATCCAGATAAACCTCAGCCTTGTGCTCCTCCTCATTCAGGATAACGCTGTTCACGCGGGCAGGACCCAGAGCACGAACGATCAACAGCTGGGGGTTGGCAGTCCAAGTTACAACATCGATATTCTCGCCGTGCAACTCACGAACGATACCATGAACACGGCTACCCTTAACACCAACACAAGCGCCTACGGGATCGATACGCTCATCATAGCTCTCAACTGCAATCTTAGCACGTTCACCAGGAATACGGGCTACCTTATGAATGGTGATAAGACCGTCCTGAATCTCAGGAACCTCAGCCTCCAACATACGCTGTACAAACATAGGATCTGTACGGCTCAGGATGATACGGGGATTACCGTTGGGATTCTCAACGCGTGAGATAACGGCACGTGCATTCTCACCCTTGCGGAAGAAGTCGCTGGGGATCTGCTCTGAGCGGGGCAGCAGCAATTCGTTGCCCTCATCATCCAACAGCAAGGTCTCACGCTTCCAGGTCTGATAAACCTCTGCGCTGATAATCTCGCCTACACGGTCCTTGTACTGATTGTACAGAGTATCGTGTTCCAGCTCCAAGATACGGCTGGCCAGAGTCTGGCGCAGCGTAAGGATGGCGCGACGGCCAAAGTCGGAGAACTTAACCATCTGGCTCACTTCCTCGCCTACCTCATAGTCGGGCTCTACCTGACGAGCCTCAGAAAGGCTAATCTCCAGGTTAGGATCCTTTACCTCGCCGTCAGGAACAACGGTACGGTTGCGGTAGATTTCGAAGTCACCCTTGTCAGGGTTTACGATAATGTCATAGTTCTCATCGCTGCCGTATGTCTTGATAATAACACTACGGAAGCACTCCTCCAACACGCTCATCAGCGTGGTACGATCAATGTTTTTAGTCTCTTTGAACTCTGCAAAAGACTCTATCAGGTTTACTGATTCTGATTTCTTTGTTGTTGCCATTTATATTCTTATTTTATTTTTATCAGATATTTGGTGTAGGTTACGTCGCCGAAAGCGAAACGGACGGGAACCTCCTTGTTAACAGGGCGCTTCTTGCCCTCTTCCTTTACCTTCTGCATCACGCCCAGTTCGAAGCCTTCCTGATCCACAGACAACAGGGTGCCACGATACTTCTTGCCATCCTTGGCCAAGGTCTCCACTTCCTTGCCAACGTGAATCTCGTACTGACGCAGAATTTTGAAGGGCTGTCCTAGTCCGGCACTTCCTACCTCCAGTTCGTAGTCCTCCTCTTCACGACTTACACGTTCCTCAATGAAACGACTCAGATCGGCGCAGTCTTCAATCCACACACCATCCGCATGGTCTATCTCTACGACGATTCTGTCATCAGCACTAATGTTGATGTCAACCAGAAAATAGTCCTTTCCCTGCAGCCATTCTTCTACGGCCTGCTGTACTGTTGCTTTGTTAATCATGTACCTGTTTTGTTTTATGGTAAAGCATATATAACGAAAAGTGAGGAACTCGTTGGGCCCCTCACATTCATCTTTTCGACGGCAAAGGTACGAATTAAAAGTGAAAAGAGAAAAATGTATAGTGAAAAATTTTACTTTTTCTGCCATAATTTGCACTTATGGCGCTGAAAATCACTCACTTCATGCACCAAAACCAAAAAAATGCCACCGCCATCATGACTACGATAGCCATTCCTATGATGCCTATCATAAAGTTATGGTTTGCCCTACGAATGTCTCTTCTTCTCATTTCCCAAGTATTTTATTGTATTCATTCATATCCGAGAACAGCGCCTTCACACGTCCGATGCAGGGGTCGTCCGTCAGCTGCTGCCTGGCTGCGCCCCACTGGTAGTAGTAACGGTGGGCCAGTTCATCAACAATGTATTCCTCAATATGCTTGCGGAACCGCATCAGGTCCGTTGCCAGATTGGGTGAGAGCTTGGCCTTCAGCGCCTCGAACTCCTGCTCCGACTGCTCCAGATAGCCTTCACGACGGGCCACATCACGCAACAGCTTCAGCACCTCCTCGGTACGGCGGTTATAGGTAAAGCCTGATTCTGTGATATACTGTACAAACTGGCTGTACTCCTCGTCCGTAAGCCTGATTTCCCCCGCAGGAGCAATCTGCTCGTGCCTGCCGCAATAATCCGTGGCCCAGTCAAAGAACTCGTCACTTGCCACCAGGTCATATATCAGCGTAGGCAGGCTATCCGGCCTTACCTCAATGTCTGGCTTGATGCCGCCTCCGTCGCGCACCTCACGCCCCCCTGCGGTATGGAACACCTTGGTCAGGCTGTCAGGAACGGTTCCAGCAGAGCCGTCAGCATTCAGATGGCGATAGTCATACGCCTGGATGCACCGGCCCGATGGAATATAGTACCTGCCGGTGGTAATCTTCAGATGTCCGTCGTATGACACATCGCGTACCATCTGAACCAGCCCCTTTCCATAAGTACGAATTCCCATTACCACGGCACGGTCCATATCCTGCAGGCTGCCCGCCACTATCTCGCTGGCCGAGGCGGAACCGCCGTCCACCAGCACCACAATGGGCATCACCGTATCCACTGGCTCATAGGCAGTATTGTATTCAAACTCGGTATGCTTCATCTTACCCCTGGTATAAACCACCTTACGCCCCTTGGGGACAAACAGGTTGACAATGTCCACCGCCTCGTTGACAGAGCCGCCGGGATTGCCGCGCAGGTCCAGGACCAGCTTTCCGATGCCCTGCTGCCGCAGTTCCGTATAGGCCTGCTGAACCTTCTTAAAGGCCCCTTCCGTAAAATCCGCCAGGAAGATATAGCCTATGCCGTCCTCCAACATACCATAATAGGGTATCTGGGGCATCTGGATGGTCTGGCGGGTGATGTGTACAGCCTTCTCCTCATCGCCGCGGCGCACTACCAGCTCAAAGGTTGTACCAGCCTCACCCCTGAGCATATTGCTCACCTTCTGGGTGCCCATACCCTTGACATCCTTTCCATCGATGCGCATAATCACATCACCGGCCTTCAAGCCGGCACGCTGGCTGGGCGAATTCTCAAAGGGATCACTTATCACAGCCCGGGCCTCCTTCTTGTGGTAACGGATTCCGCTGCCTATTCCGGCATACTTGCCGGTAGTCATCTGACGCAGCTCCTCGTCCTCCTGCGGATAGTAATCGGTAAAGGGATCCACCTGCCTGAGCAGCGAACGTATGCCCCACCCTATCACAGTATCTGCATCCAGCGTATCAACGTAGAAGATATCCAGTTGCTTGTATATGTCGTTCAGGATTTCCAGGTTACGACTAACGGCAGCATTATGTCCAATTTTCTTCTGCGCATTTGCTTCTGCAAAAGGCATAAGAACTGCCAGTAAAGATATGTATATCAGTCTCTTCATTTTCTATTTTTACACTTTTGAAGGGGCAAAATTACGACTAAGTGAGAGATTTTCCAAATTTATTTGAGAAAATCCGAGCGGAAGGACTCCGCCTGCGCCTGAGCACCTACTGGAGCGCAAGAATTTCGACGATAGCCAAAGTTACGAATAAGCGAGAGAAAAGCAAAAGAAAAGAACCCCGAAAATCTTTCGGGGGCCATATCATTAGGGGTTCTATTTGTCAGAGAATATTATTCAGTCTTGAACAACTCCTTTATACCACCGATGCTGCCCATCAGGTTAGTGGCCTCGTAGGGCAAGTAAACAGTCTTGGCCTTATCGCCCTGTGCCAACTCCTGCATCATCTGGATGTACTTCTGTGCCAGCAGGTAGTTGGCAGGATTGGTGCTCTTGCCTACAGCCTCAGTAATCAGTGCAATAGCCTTTGCCTCAGCCTCAGCCTTACGGATGCGAGCCTGTGCCTCACCTTCCGCTACCAGGATGGCCTGCTGCTTGTTGGCCTCAGCACGATTAATCATAGCCGTCTTCTCACCCTCGGATGCCAGAATCTCAGCAGCCTTCTCACCCTCAGAGGTAAGAATCTGTGCACGC
>CAMOMP010000004.1:0-86742 GCA_946619915.1 uncultured Prevotellaceae bacterium
TATCAAGGCGATAGGCAGGTGTCAGACTTCGGTCTATGATGAACTCGCTGTCAATCATCGAGAGCATATCGTAGCAGAAGAGGGCACCCATGCCATTACGCACATCAACAGACGGGTCCTTCACGGCAGGAACCAGTGAGTGACCATGCAGGCCACGGGTAATCTCGGCATACTTCGAGGCATCGCCATTGGTGGCAAAATCCACAAAGGTTGGCGCAAGATCCAGATGCGAAGTGATGTTCTTGCAATGACGGCCGCCAGGCAACTCAGGATGATAGACGATAAGAGGCACATGGATATTGTTGTCGTAGATATATCCGCCCTTACCCTTCAGGCCGTGAGCGCCCTGCATCTCACCATGGTCACTGGTGTAGATGATAATGGTATTCTTCATCAGGCCACTGACAATGAGGTAGTTAAGCAACTTACGCATGTGATTGTCGCAGTCCTGGATGGTGTTGAAGTAATAATCGCGGAATGTCTTCCACCCGGCCTCTGTCTTAGGAGAAGGACCCACCATGCGCTCCCAGTTACCGGCATATTCGCCATGAGCCGCCACACGGCCTACCTTGTCGAAAGGCTCATTCCACGAGGCTGGCACAGGAACGTCATAAGTCTTCTTGTACAGAGGATCATCAGGAGCAGGAACACCCTCACCGGCCAGACCGCCGATACCATCCTCGTTGTAATACATAATATCGTGTGGATTCAGGAAGTTTACGGCGAGAAAGAACGACTGTCCCTTCCCGTTCAACTGCTTACCCTTGCTCTTCAGCCAGTCAATTGAGTTCTGGGCGATTGTACCATCCTCGTGCCAGCCCTCATAGACAGCACCGTACATATCGCCTTCTGTCCAATCACTGAATCCGTATTCCTCAAGAGAGTTGTCACCCTCGGACATATGCCATTTACCTTTGAAGGCGGTGTAGTAGCCAGCCTTTCGCAACATATCGCCCACGGTAGTCAGGTCGGTCGACATATTGGGTTGGAAAGCATAGTTGGTGTTATCAAGCATACATGTCTCCGTAATATGACGTCCCGTATAGATAACAGAACGGCTACTGGTGGAAACGTTGGAACAGGCGTAATGTTTCTCGAACGAAGTACCTATCTGACGCAGACGCTCACGAGCAGCATAATCACTGCCCTGAGGATACTCTTCCATGTACGACTCTTGATCGGTAGTGATAAAGATAATATTATACTTACCGTCAGCATTGGGCTTGGGATCCACAAAGGTGTCGGCTTTGTCACTACAGCCCGCCAATATGGCGGCACTGGTGGAAAGCAGCGCTGCTCTGCTTAGAACTTGATTCTTTTTCATAAACACAGTTTTAGGGTTAAATAGTTTTGGATTATTCATTTCCATTTTTTGAAACGCCATATTATGTATATTACATAAACAACCAGCACCAGGTAGATTGCCACCAAGGGGATGGTAAACCACAATGGTTGCGACATGAAATCATAAAAGTAACTGTTCATTAAACGGTCTGTATTTAAAACCCGACATTATCATTTGATGGCGCAAAATAACAAAACGAGGTAAACATGGGGTGTGAAAAAACATGCCATGGTGTGAAAAAACAGAGTTTAAGGTGTGAAAAAACACGCATTTTTTTACAATTCCGACGGAAGCGGGCAAGACTTTCGCTTTTTTTTTATTAATTTCGCACCATGATTACAATTGGCGAGATGCAGATAGGTGGAGTGCTGACAATGACTATGTTGTCTGCAATGTTAATGTTATGTGTCCCGCATCGGTCAATCCGCCGAAACAGTTTCACAAACGCACGATGGTTAATGGCGGCAGGCACAGGACTTATTGCCGTGCAGTTTATGCTGCAACACATCTTTGGGTTCCGCCAGATGGTGTAACGCAGGCCGTTTTATGTAACCTGCTGCTTTTCACGCCTGCCACATTACTTTGCAGCATGGCCATCCTATGTATGCAACGTCACGGGAAAGTCAGCCGGAAAGAATGGACGACAGTATGGTCTATCTGTGCTCTGACAGAGCTTATCCTCCTTACCACGATGCTTACAGACGGTATACCCGTCGAACAAGAGTCACAGGCACTACGAATGGCCGAATACGCAGGAGGCGTGCTATACGTATTGATGCAGAGCTATATCTTTGTCAAACAGTACAAGGCATACAAACAATTGGAACTGGTCGTCGGTGAATATTTCGACCGCAAACGAAACGATCTGTTCGGTTGGATGGGGCTGAGTATGAAAACAATGGCACTATTGGCCTTCCTTGTGCCATTTGTTATATTTCTGAATGGGAAACCTCTGGTTCTCTTCTCCGTAGCCTATTTCTTCTGTATCTCCTACTCCACCATCAGCCTGTACAGCTACGGAATCAGCGAGGATATCACCCGGGTGGAAGAAGCTGAGAGCAGCCTCCCCCTCACTGCCACAGATATCTCAGAAACCAACCCGGCCCCCGTCACCTGCGCAGAAACCACACAGAGCGTGAAGAAAGCTGTTGAGAAGTGGGAAAAAAGCGAATCCTATAAAGAGCATAACCTGACACTGAGTGTGGTGGCAAGGCAGATGGGAGTGACACGCAAGAGACTGCAGGAATGGTTAAGAGCATCGGAATACAAGAATCTTGCCGGTTTGGTTACCCCGCTTCGTATAAATGAAGCCAAAAGAGTGCTGAAGGAACACCGCGAATGGTCTATGGAGAGCGTGGCTGACCACTGCGGTTTTAGTAGCCGCGAATATTTCCATCGCGCTTTCCGCGAGAACACAGGCATGACTCCGGCAAAATATCAGCAAGGAGAGTGAAGAGTGAAGGCTGCGATTGAGTGAGAGGAGAGCTAAGCTTGCTTAGGCTATCCCGAGCGTGAGCAGGCTCGAAGCGTGGCTTCAATTATGAATTGAGAAAAAGAAGAGAGGCAAGGTGAAAAACCCTGCCTCTCCTTCTTGTTGTCAATGGGCGAAAGCCATTGACTGAGCATCTTTTTACCTAAATCACTTTATTGCCTTCTTCTGACCATTGATGATATAAATACCACTCTTCAGTTTAGAGTTGACAGTTGAGAGTTTAGAGTCAACGTTAATCTTACGTCCGCTAAGGTCATAAATAGATTCTTCACCATTTTGAATCATGAATTTTGAATTTTGAATTGAAGTGGCTTCATCAAGCTCAATAATTACAGGATCCTTAGGTGTACCATAAACACCGTCAGCCTCGAAGTTAACAACTGTAGGTGCATCAACAATCTCATCGCCGATGGCAATCTTGAAGGTGAGTTCAGACTCATCCTCGCCAGGAATAGTCAGGTAAGCTACACCCTTAGCGTTAGTCTGAGCCTTGGCACGACATTCGTTATCGGCAAAGACACCCACCTCGGTGTTAGGCATGATAACTCCTCCGTTCAACAGCTTGATTGACATCATAGCGTTGTAAGGATACTTACGGAAGCTGACAGGCTTGAAGGCTGATTCCTCCTCCGTTGCTGCAACCTCTTCCATATCCTCGAACAGGTAAGCCTTTGCGTATCTTGCTACAGTTGAAGAAGGATAGCTGAACTGCTTGGTCTCGTCCTTGCCCAATGTAACATTCAGCATGTATCCTAAACCAGGCTCCAGCATAGGCAGTGAACCTGCCCACTCATATTCGTCGAAGTAGGTTACACCGCACTGACCCTTCAGGATGTCGCCGTCCTCGGGTCCGAAGTTTGCAAGTGCATCGCTAACAGAAGAAACCTTGAGTCCGTAGTAACCAATCCAGTTCCAACCGTCAGCAACAGTAACTGCGGTAGTAGCAGGATCTACACGCTGACCAACAATACGCAAGGTGCGATCGTTCTTCATCTGAACGGCATACATCTCTGTGTTAGACAGATTGCCGTTAAGATCACCATCCCAGCTGCCGTTTTCGTTCATCAACCAACCGCTGCCCTGACTTTTGACAGAGATTACATCGTCGGCAATCTTCTCGAAGATGGCAGGAACAGTCTTGTTCTTGGGAGAAACATAGATTGACAGCCAGTTCCAACCCTTCTGCAACTCTGTTGACTGCTCTACCAAGTCCTCAACGGTAAATACAACAGGCTGCTTGTAACTGCCTTGCAGAGTCAAGGGAGCAAACTTAATTGTCTTGTTAGGTGTAACAACTGGGTAGAGAGCACCTGTTGAGGCGTCGAAGGCGCGGAAGGTTATCTCCTTACCGGCATCGCCATTCGTCTTATCTGAGTTACCATAGATATCCATGGTAATGAAGCTGCCGTCGTAACGCTCCTTGTATGTAGGATGTGCCACACCTCGACATTCCTCACCAATAAAGGCTGCAATGATATCGTCCTCGTCATCCATAGGCAGGTTGTCGAGTTCAACGCGTCCGATTACGTTCATTGAATTATCAAACTGCTTAGGATTAACAGCCCAGTCAGGAGCCTTGCTCTTCACCTTCAGGTTCAGTGTCAGCGGTTCGCTGATATTCTTGTTACCTGTCAGGTAAATGGTCTGCTCATACTTGCCGGTAGACAAGCTCTCGGCAACAGTGAAGGTGATGGTCTTAGACAGGGTAGCCTTCAGTGTACCGCTGGTTGCACTGGCAGTAAGCCAAGTGGGCAGACCGGTAAGCGTCCAGTTCTCTGAGTCACCGCCGTCATTGGTGAAGGTAGCTTCGAAGGTAGCAGCCTCTCCAACTTCCTTCTCCAGGGTTACATCTGTATCACCCTTCCATGTCAGGTTATTCTGCTTAACGAAAGCAGTCCATGAAACAGCTGATGATTCGTTGCCATTCAGGTCCTTCACACCCTTTACGGTGAAATTCAGCGTTGTACCTTCCAGTCTGGCTGCTTTCTCGTCCAGGGTAAGAACAATACCACGCTCGTTAGCTACGTAGTTGAAATCAACATTAGTAGCCTCGGGTTTCACCTTCATGGCAGGAGCATCATTCATATAGGCTATGTCTCCACTCTGCATGGTGGCTACCTTAGTGCCTGTGCAAAGATCCTTGGCACTGCCAATAGATGAGATTATACCAGAAGTAGCACGACTCATCTGCTCGAATGAATAGTAAGCTACCAGACCGCTCTCTTTTCCTGTCAGACGCTGTGTACGCTGACTGTTGATGAGATCACCCGTCATAGAAGCATTCCAGATACGGATCTCATCCACCATACCGGTAAAGGCCTGTGTGCCTGCACGTGAACCTACATATAGGTTAGCGCCGCTCAGGGCAGGAACAGCAGAAGCAGACATAGTCTTCACTGCAGCACCATCCACATATACCGTAGCATTACCATTGCGCAGCACATTCAGTGCCAGATGATGCCATGCGTTATCCAGATAGTTGGCATTGCCCATTTCTGTGGCTGCATTGTCAACTGTCATGGTCAGAATGCCGTTTGCATCGAAGCCCATGCTTACAGACTGGTTGCTTGCATAGAACAGGGTGCTTGGTTGAGCATTGTCAGCCTTCTTGCCCTTGAACCACATCTCCATAGCATAGCTGTCTGAAGGTGTTGGGTTGCAAGCAGAGATATCAATCTTCAGGCCACTTGTAGCATTAATGCTTACAGCCTTATTGTCGTTATTCAGATACCAGCTGTTGTTAACCAATGTCATATGACGGTTGCGAGCATAGTCGGTAGCAACAAGACCATTTCCTTCGTCAAGTTTCCAATAACCAATCAGATTAGGTGTAGAAGGCACCTTGGTTTTATACATCTCGGCCTGTGCTTCGCTCATCTCACGTGCCTTATCCCACAGGGTCAACTCGTGGATAGCACCAGAGAAGTTCTGACCCAATGTAATGGCACCCGTTCCGTTATAGCCAGCGACAACCTTGTTTCTGAAGATGTCCATAGTACTATTTGCAGTCACAGCACGAACACTCAGACGACCCTCAGTTCCTTCATTATCATAGCTGAATGCAAGGAAGGTCCAGGTATTCTTCTCAAGGATTTGGCCTGATGGATAGTGGTTTTCACCAATACTGATAACAAGCTGACCGTCCGCATTGACGCTAACCTTGAACTTGTTGTCCTTGTTACCATGAGTAAAGATGTCACCGCCATTGGTTACACGAACCCACATATCGGCAGAGAAGGACTTGTTCTTCAGGTTGTAGCTTGCCTCGGTATAAGCAGCACGCTCTGTATTCTGTGCAGACAATGCCACATCATGCTGTATTTCTGAACCATTCAGAATACCACTAACGACAAAGTTATTCTTTGTCAGCATCTCCTTCTGGATATCCTCGTTGAAGGTTACGCTAATCTCATCACCGCTGTTCAGTACACCGTCGCTTGGATTAGCAGCGCCAAAGAGTTGCGGACGGCTCAGGTCCTTCACCACAGTGATGATTTCACTCTCGGAAGTCACAGGTTTACCACCGAAGATTGCAGAACTCTGTGCGCGGAACTGATAAACGCCATCAATCCACTTAGAGTCATTCATATCCACAGCAAGATTTATAACACCATTTTCAGGCAACAGTTTCTGAGCAGCATTCTCGCGTACTAATGAATCGGGAATATAACTCTCAAGCAGACTCCACGTTTGTTCGCCTGGAGCCATGTATTGCAAGTTGACACTCTTCAGACCAGTAAAATGACGGTCAAAGCCTGTCACCTGAATCTTCAGGTCGTCCTTAACAGTGGTGTTGTTCACCACATTCTTGTTAATGGCCATTTGCACGGGTGTGCTGGCAGGTACAAATTCAGCACTAAGGGTTACATAGCTGGCAATTGCACCATGAATAGATGTAGGATCGTTCTGACATTGGCTTGTCAGTGCCAACTGAATACCATCATACTTCGTTACATCCAGATTGCCCTGCTGCAAAGTAAGAATCATCTTCACTGTTTCGTTGGCAGGCACCAAGATGGAACGTCCGTTGCCAATAGGGCCTGTGGGCAGACTCAGCAGAGCACCTGCCTCGTTTGTACCATCAACAGGAACAAGGTTGAAGTAGGCATCTGTGTTCGTTGCTGAGTTATTCTTCAACTGCAATTCGAACTGAGCCTTACCACCTGTAGGCACACCTGTCAGCATATTATTTCTGCAGGTAATCTCAGGATCTTCCATCTGCACGGTAGCCGTTGACAACTCAGTACCTACCTGATAGTACTTCGTCACTTCCTGACCCTCATATGGGCAAGAGCTCTGACCACCCATCGTACGGAAGACAGGTCCACGGTTTCCTGAGGCTGGATATATATCCATTGAGAAAGAGTCATCGCTTCCACTATCAGCCAACGTGTAACTGAAGGTAGTTGTCGTTGTTTCCTCGGTAGTCTCGCTTTCTGTATTCTCCCATGTGGTGTTGGTCGTAGTCTCGGCATCAAGACCCAAGCCATTCCAGGTGAAACCTAAGTCAGCAGAGAAGATGTATGTCCAATTGTGTGTATAAGAGATTGTCCTTGAATGAGTCTTCTCGCTTGTGGTGCTTTCCGTAATTTCTGTACCACCGCCAAATGACACGTTCTTCTTATCCTTGCCTTCCTTGAAAAGATTCAGCTTGTATTCCTCTTCCTGCTCAATGATTTTTTCCCAACAATCTATCTGGTCATTGTAGAAAGACACCATATCAGGACCTTCCTGCTTAGCAAGAACTTTGTAGGTACCAGGCTTACCAAAATTGGGATCATCACTTGACAACGCTGACACATACATATTCTCGTCAGTGTTGTTTTTAGCAGTATTCACATTAACATTAGGAACTATCAGCTCGTTACGTACCTCTTCCAAGTGAGGAATCAGGATATTAATAATGTGATATTGCGTATAAACAAAGTTGGTACTAAACTTCTTACTCATTGTAATCACATCATCCACTCCTACTTCCAGATTACCTTGTTTGTTTTTCATTAGTCCGACCGAGCGGGCCTTTCCAAATAACAGGTTCGTACTCTTTCCTATATAGACATCACCATCGGCACCTACGAAATCAGGATCACTGCTTGTGCTGATAGCGCGTGTAGCCTCAAGTGTCGTTATATGAGAATCTATCGTGTCGTTCTGCATAACACGGTCAAAGCCAGTTGATATATCTGCTATCACATCGCTTTCTGACTGTACCGAAACACCAAAACCTGTATTAGTGGTGAAATCAGGACCTGCATGGATATTCAGCATGGCATCGTTGTCCTGAACATGAGTACCCAAGGTATCCTTGGATTCTACGGTTATCTTACCAGTCTCCCAAGTAGAGAATGAAGAGTCGCCATAAGGATCATGGAGAATCATCTCGACCTCAGAAGGTCCCTCCGTTGTAAAGTTAGTTCCTGAAGGCAGATCGCCGAAGATAATACCCTCCAAGCCTTTCCAACTATATTCGCCACTTCCATTGCTATACGTCATATTCAACGAACGGGTATAGGGGGACTGGATATTGGGTAAACCTGCCTGCCACTTATATTTAGCCTTACCTAACGAATCGAGTTGCAACTGGTTAGACTTCAGATCCAGTACCTTACCGGCATTCGTGGGATCATCTGCATTCTGTACCACCTGACTTGAACTCAAAGCGTTGCTGATAGTTACAATCACGTCTTTCAGGGGAACTTTTGACTCACGTCCGGTATCGGTCTCTGGCTTTTCGTAATTAGTGTACGTCTCATAGCCTTCCAAGTTGAAGGTATATGTACCAAGCTCTCCAAAGATGGGATACCCAAAAGTATAAGTAACAGAGTTACCCGTTTTGGTATAAGCATTGAGATCATTACTTTCTTTCGTCAGAGGATCAACATAAGTTACCTGAGATTTTCCAAAGACTCCTGCAGGAGCTTTTTCCTGCGTAACGTTTAATACGGGATCAGAATGTACTGTTTGCTTGAACAAGGCAACATAACTGAAGTAGCGGTACTTACCATCATCACCTACAACACTATCCTTCAGTTCCACTGTAGCATCACTGGCATCAATACGTGGCAGATTCTCCGATTCAAACTTATAAACCTTATCTGCATCAGCGTTATCCATCTTCACAGAAACTACCTTGTAGTCCAGAGGAGGCAGCATAACACCAAATTCACCAGTCTCGGCTGATGTCGTAATCACAATATTCTTGGCATCGCTTTCATATTCACCACCTGTAAGATATGCATCACCGGGATTTTCCATACCTTCGGGATGTGTCAGTTCGGTTTTTGTTTTTACAGGCACATAACCAAGGCTCACCAGATGACTCTCGTCCTGGAAATCCTCATAAGCATTAATCATATATCTCTTATCGGGAATCTCCAATGTGATGACTGCCTTACCTATGTTATTATTACTCAAACCGAAGCCCAAAGGTTTGTTACCTTCAATGGCACCACCTACTATACGTCCTGCTACAGGAACCAAGGTATTATCAATGAATACCAAGCCTGACCTTGGGCTGACAAACTCTTCATAGGTCTGGTTTGTGCCAGCAGGATCTTCTGGAATACGGCCTCCATCGACAAATGTATGACCATCTCTTACAGCAGTAAGATAGTGCTTGCCAATGGGAACATCCACAACGAACTCACCTTCTGCATTGGTCTGTACAGGCTCGTTGTTACGCGAAACGGCACGACCATCTACATAGATGGATACACTGTCAACAGGAATGTTCGTACCAGCATAAAGGATGGTACCTTTGACCTCAAATGAACTGACATCAGTAAAGTCAACACTATTATGTACCAAAGAAGAAGCACTGACAAATCGGCTTTGTTTCTGAGGAGAGAACTCATGACTGTTCTTCAAAGGAACCACATTATAATTTGTTCCCTCTCCAGTAAATGGAACACCTTGGATGGTAAAATTACCGTCCATGTCAGTCTTTGCCTTCAGAGCCAAGTACATAGGTGTTTCTGTGTCAGGTTCTACGTTACCATCTATCACACCATGGTGCTGGTTATAGACAGTACCTTCACGTGAGTAGTCAAAGAACTGTGTGTTCAGACCCTCGTCGAAGGTCCAGTAAGTCTCCAGATTCTTCTCGTTACCGACTAGAAGATGGTCAAAGTTTTCCTTGACCTCGTCCTCTGTCAGACACTTCTTCCACAAACGGAAATCGTCTATGTAACCCTGAAGGTAACCCAGCTCAAAGGCGGTAGAGCTAGACAGCGTCAGACTTCCACTAAAGGTTTTCGTTGACTTCTTTACTACGGGAAGTCCGTCCTCATCATAACTAATTACATACGCTGTCAACGTACCTCCTGTACGGGTTAATGTTACATGGCTATACTTTTCTTTCTCCAGTTTCAGGCCAAAGTATTGAATGTTATCTGACCCATTGCAGAACATCAGCTCTCCGTTTACTGTCACACCAAGGCCTTTATTCTCACCTTGGAGACGGGCCACATAAGTACGTGTGAAAACCTCAGGCTTAATCCACATCTGAATAGAGAAGTCGCCAGAAGAGAAGTTGTCCTGAGCATAACTCTCTGTGGGATATTCCCAAGTGGCCTTACCTGATGCATCCTTGAAGTGTAAAGCACGATACTGCGCATTCTCTCCATCTGAGCCACCGGCTTTCAGTACTGTTACCTCAACACCTTCTACAGAGCTTCCTGAAGAACCATACGTAACACGTCCGCTCACAGTACCCGTAGCCTGGGAGAAACCATAAACAGTCTTAGAACTATTGACTTCTGAACCATTATCACACTTATCAACTACTGTTACACGATATTCGTAATAGACACCAGGTTGAGCTGTGTCGTCAGTATAAAGCAAATAGTCATCAGCACTCTGCAGGCGGGCAAGGGGATTCCAAGCCTCGTTGCTTTCTGCAACTTTACGCTCAATAACATACTTCTTTGACTTTTCAGAACCTTGATTATCAATGTGCCATGAGAGTTTTACCAATCCAGCATAACTTCCCTTTGTAGCCTCCAATGAATAGAATTGTGCGCCTGAGCCAATAGCCACTTTCTCGACCGAAGCCTCATTGAGTTTCTTTCCGTCAATAACACCTTCTATTCGGTAGCTGTGAGGAGTACAAGCACCTAAGTTCTGCTCCTCGGTATAAAGCACATTGGTTTGTGAATCAGTTTTATTTTGGCGATCACTGTGCTTGTCGGTATAACGATGTTCCCATCGGAAAGATGTTTGATAGTCCTTGGGAGTGATGGTTATGATGGGTTCAGTTTCTTTATCTACATAGATATTGAATTTGTTACCCCAATTAAGTTTATAACCGACAGATGACCAAGTTAAGATAACGCGATCCGACGATGTTTGAACATCAGCCTTCAGATTATTTACCGGAACCTTACGGGTCGTATTCACTTTTACCGAAACCTTGGCCTCATCCTTTTTCGTATCTTCACCCCATTCATTTGCCACATAATAAACATTATAAGTCACATCCGACTCATTTGTATAACCGGTATCCGTATAGGTACGAGTCGCGTTAGAGTCAATCGCTTTAAGTTTCGTATCGCCACGATATACAACCCACTTGTACTTAGTAAAGTTGTCCGGAATATTTCCTGCGTTCCAGGTAAGGACAACTTGCTTCTCAGCTTGTTTAAACTGAGCTTGCAGGTTGGTGGGACGGGCAGAAGGCTGAGCAATATTGACTGTTTTGGTAGTTGTTGAGCTACTATTGGCGTAGGTTCCACCATCCAGATAATACTTTACGGTGTGATTACCATCTTCTGTTGCAACAGGCAGAGATGTTGTCCAATCACCATTATCAACCTGATATCTCATGACTCCCCAATTGGAACCTGAAGGAGCAGTCATCAGTTTCTGGGCCTGTCCATTATAAACAAGGTTATTAACAACAGCAGGGTGGCTGCTTACAGCCAGCGTCTGTTCCCTGAAGTGCATTCTCACATAAATATAATCACCACCAGCGTTCTTGTTCATTTCACAAGCTCCAGTGAAAGTCTCAGCCCAACATATGGGGCCAAAATCATCACTGGCACCAGAAGGGCTGCTGTTGGAATTATCCGAGGTATCAATCGAACTGATAACACGCTTTGTTCCGAAATGGCCGCTTAGACTTTTACGACTGGTAGTGTAATAAAGATAAATGTATTCACCTCTAGCGTTTTTGTTCAGGTCACCATCAAATCCCTCTGCAGAAACCTTGGTGTAAGTTCTTCCATCTTTAGAGAGAGTGCTTTTATTAGCGGTTGAAGCAACAATGTCTGTAATATATCCAGTTTCAGGATTAGCACTGTCACTTGTTTTATATGCAAGATAAATATAATAACCACCGGCTTTGGTGTTAAGGTCCTTGTTAACAATTGTCCAACCGAGGTTTTTGTACTTTTCTTTAAGTGCTTCAATATCTTTGGAAGCATCCTTTCCCAGAACTTTCAGTTCCGTGATATAACTCGCTGCAAAAGCAGACGGCAATACTGTGAAAAGCATAAGCAGCATAAACAGCAACTTACTTCTCACGCTTACAAAGCTACCCAGCCACTGACTGTGCAGCCGTTGTCCTCCTGAACTAATAGGAGGGGAGAAATAACAATTCTTTTTTTTCATCTCCTTAAACATTTTAATGATTAATATAGTTTTCTTGTTTTACCTTTCGTTAGTTTAGCTTCCTTTGTTTCATGGCACAAGGGAGTTGGGGAAAGAACACAAATAAGACCAGCACCAGCATAGCCAATGCTCTTGCCATCTTATTTTTCCCACTACCTGCATAAATAAAAAAAATCTTGTTATGTGTGTCGAAAAACAGTTTTTTGGCCACAAATTTATTATATATAAGTAGAAAGGGACATTCCCATTCGTACAAAAACATTCCTTTTTGTATAAAAAACATTCCTTTTTACCACAAAAAAGTTACGATTTGAACGAATTTATCCCCATTTTTCCGAATAATTATTAGTTTCTAGCTACTTTTTTTCTATATATTTTTGCAACTATTCACATTTTTTATACTTTTGCATTCCGAAATGATACACACTGACATTTTATACTGGTATGGCATAGCAGCATCATTCTATTTGACAAGCTGCCTGGTTTTCATTATTGTAAGATGCTTCCATACCTGTCAGGCTCCTAAACATCAGCGTTCTTATATCTGGCCCGACCGTAAGTTGCAGGTTGCTATCTATATGATAGGCTTCGTCTTGCTTCCTTATATTCTCAACCCGACAAACCCCAAGGCATGGACGCTCTGGAAGATGTATTTTCCTGGTACGTATTATTTTTATGCGGGTGCATTATTATTCTGTTACTTTGGGTCTGTGAAACAATGGAACAGTTGGAAGAACGCCAACTGGATTGCAGCCATCGTCGTTAGTATAGCCATGGCTCCATTGATGCTGGATGCTTGGATTCCAGGAGGCATACTAAAACCGGGTGTTTCCAAGATATGGAACAAAGTGGTCATTGCCACGACAATAGTCATGATAGGTTACTGCGCCCTGGCCGTATGGCAAGTACGCAGATGGATTAACGAGACACGCGACGAGAATTACTCTAACCCCGATGACTTCCCCGAAGTATTTGCCCGTCGTGTATGGCTGGCTCCTGTATGGTTCACACCATTAATATGGCCAGGGGTTATTTTCGATAGCCCACGCATAATGGCAGTTTGCAATGTATTATTGGCTTTCTTCAACATTACGATGCTTCTCATTGCTATGCCACCTTGGCGACGTATGGATATGGTTGTAGATACAGAAGACGATTCCACAGAGCAGGAAGAAGACTGGCATGATGCGCAGGCTATAGAACGAGCCAAAAAGATAATCGAAGAAATCGAGAATTATGTGAAGAAGGGAAAAGGCTTCCTTGATCCTCACTTGAAAATAGATAATGTAGTGGAACACTGCAGCTATAGCCGCACCTATGTTTCACATGTCTTCAAAACACGCTATGGCGGTTTCTCGCGTTATGTAAACCGCTTGAGGCTGGAGTATTATGAACATTACATAAAACAGCATCCCAATGTTACTAAGGATGCTGCTGCACAAGAAAGTGGCTTCAGTTCATATATTGCCTATTATAAGGCAAAAGAGCGATTAGAACACGAGTAATTCTGCGGTTTACTTAACAGCCACCTTATTATTATTGATAATAGAAATCCCCTTCTTTAGTCCATTGGAGATTCTTCTTCCGCTGAGGTCATAGATGGCAGATTGCTGTGAATCCTCACTCTTCACTCTTAGTTCTTCACTTACCGTGATGCCATCCTCGGTATCCGATTCCTTAATGCCGAAGTAGGCATCCATCTCACGGAAACGATTGGCATACCATTTTTCTATAAAGTCAATCTCGCGGGTCAAATCCAGAACATACATTGGGCGTGACTTTTGTGCCTCGAAATGGTCTGTCATGCGTTGCCAAGCGCCGCTGTTGAGGAAGAGGTCGCGGTAAAGCTCCAACTTCTTGTTAATGGAGGAAGGCGAGAAAGCCCCTTCCCTACCCTCTATCCAACGCTGCTTAAGGATAGCCAGATACTCCTCATCTCCGTAAATAAATCCATAGGGATAAGCCGTATTGTTAAAAATCGCATTCAAAGGCCACTCTGTATAGTTCCCATCGTAGTATTTGCCCTCATAGTGACCACCAAAGCTGGTATCCAAATCCCATGGAGTGACAACAAACTTACGTCGCTCTGAATCCGCAGGGTCAGAATCGTTAATGTCCTTATTGATATTGCGGATACTAAGGAAACGATTCTTGTTGCCCCAGTTGTCGCTGATGCAAAGCGCCATAACAAAGAGCTGATAATCAGCTAAGTTCTGAAGATAGAAATAACGCTTGACATAGTTCACGTTACGACCATTCAATATTGCATCCTGCAAAGGTTGCCAAATCTTAGCACCTCCATACTCCTCAGGGTAAGACAGTTCCCATGCATTATGCCATTCTATCACACAGGCAGAGGAGTCTGGGCTATAACAGGGCTCATTCTGATTCAGGATATCATTTGTACCGCTCTTATATAGTACGCCCCTCAGCAACACACTACCATCCTCCTTTACTTGAAATTTCTTCAGATTAAGGAGTTTACGGTTGATACGGTCCATAAGATGATAGATACCATAGTACCGGTCGTTGATATACATCTCTACAAACTTTCCCTCCGTGCCATTACGCCCATCAAACTCTGTATCGTAAGGCAAACGCGAGAACTCGTTCCAGATATCATAGGCCACACGGTTACGCATGCAAATGCGGTCTATGGCCATAGCATCCAGAATCCAGGATGAACAGGAACGCATACCCAGGAGCGCAGAATCAGCTTCCTCGGAATAGTCAGGGGTACGCAACTTCATGTTAAGAGAAGGCTTACACATATACAGACTGGCTGTAGCACCGCGCGTTTTGAACTTGGCGGGCAACTCCACTACGGCTCCATCCGTATCTGTAAGTACCATGGAGCCATTCACATAATCCATTCCAGGCGTTACTTCGCCATCAAAAGAAATCTTCAGGACGGGAAGTTTGTGTGTATCAGCGCTGCAAATAAAAGGATTAAATAGGGATAGAAATAGGAAACAAAGGATAATACGCATCATTTTAGATCATTAAGAAATATATTGTAGCGGCAGGGATGGCAAGCAGACTACTGTCGAAGCGATCCAACAGGCCACCATGCCCAGGAAGAATGTGACTGCTATCCTTGATGTTAAGCTGACGTTTCAGGTGACTCTCTACCAAGTCTCCATACGTGCCAGAAACCACCACAACAGCAGCAAAACCCAACCACTGAAGCAAACTAAGCGTGCCAGGCTGTACGTACCAAACGGCCACACTGGCCAGAAGGGTAAAGATACATCCGCCCGTACTGCCTACCCATGTCTTCTTAGGCGAAACGCTGGGGAATAGCTTCCAGGGAAGGAACTTGTGCAAGGTAAGACCAGACAAGTATGCAAAGGTATCATTCACCCAAAGGAAGACAAACAGGGCAAGGGGATATATCCAGGTATAAGCCATCTTGCCAGCCTCCTCGTCAAAGCTGATACTCAGAAGGGGAAGCAGGGCAAAGGGTAAGGCTACATATATTTGCGATGCCAAGGCAAGACTCCAATTGCGGATAGAATCCTGACTATGGCGATACAATTCGCTAATCATTATATATAATAGAAGACAAGCCCACAGCGCTACCATACGTACTGCCGACACGCTGCCTATGCAGTAAAGCCAAACAGCAGCCACCAGAATAAACCCTGCCAATGCATTGATAGCACGGGGCAGACTGGCTCCCGCATATCGGTTCATAACGGTACCGAACTCCCAAAGGGTGGCAGCAGCTACAATACCGAAAAAGAAAAAGGAAGTCACAGGACTATATATGGTACAGCCTGCCAGTAACACAACATATATAAACCCTGTTAATGCACGGGTAAGTAGATTCTTCATTGAAAAATGTACATTGAGAATTGAACATTAAGTATTCCCTTCGCCCACAGAGTTCCCCTCGCCCACGGGAGCGACTGGGGTCTTTAGAGAAAGCACTGAATGTGCTTTCGGCCCCACAAAGGGGAGCGAGTCCCCACTCGCGACGGTGTTTGGGTTAGGGGTGAGGCTTTTTTCTTCTTCATTTAGAAGCTCCTCTGTACGACTGCTCCAGGGGCGGGGACCGAAGATACGCTCTACGTCCTCGGCAAAGATAACCTCACGCTCTACCAAGAGCTGAGCCAACTGAGCATGGCCCTCGGTATGCTGGCTTAGGATATCCTTGGCACGCTGGTACTGCTGGGCAATCATCTTCTGTGTCTCCTGATCGATAAGCTGAGCCGTAGCTTCGCTATAGGGACGCTGGAAGTTGTACTCCTGATTGTTGTAATAACAGATGTTAGGAAGTTCGTCGGCCATTCCCATATAGGCTATCATGCTGTATGCCTGTTTGGTAACACGCTCCAGGTCGTTCATGGCACCACTGCTGATGTGACCAGTGAAGAGTTCCTCTGCAGCACGACCGCCCAGGGTGGCACACATCTCGTCAAGCATCTGCTCGCGCGTTGTTATCTGACGTTCCTCGGGCAGATACCATGCAGCACCAAGGGCACGTCCACGGGGTACAATAGTAACCTTGACAAGGGGATTGGCATACTGCAGGAGCCAACTGATAGTAGCATGACCAGCCTCGTGAAGGGCAATCGTACGCTTCTCCTCGGCAGTCATCACCTTTGTCTTCTTTTCCAAACCACCTATTATTCTGTCCACAGCAGCCAGGAAATCATCCTTACCCACTGCAGACTTACTGTTACGAGCAGCTATCAGGGCAGCCTCGTTGCAGACATTGGCAATATCTGCTCCGCTGAATCCTGGGGTCTGACGAGAAAGGAAGTCGATATCTACTGTATCATCAGTCTTCACAGGACGCAGATGCACTTGGAATATCTCTTTGCGCTCGTTCAAATCAGGCAGGTCAACGTGTATCTGACGGTCGAAACGACCAGCACGCAGCAATGCCTTATCCAGAATGTCTGCACGGTTAGTTGCAGCCAGGATGATAACACCGCTGTTGGTACCAAAGCCATCCATCTCTGTAAGCAACTGGTTCAGCGTACTCTCGCGCTCATCATTGGCACCCATCTGAACACCACGGCTACGGGCACGTCCCACGGCATCTATCTCATCGATAAAGATAATACAGGGAGCTTTCTCCTTAGCCTGACGGAAGAGGTCACGCACACGACTGGCACCAACACCCACGAACATCTCCACGAAGTCGCTACCCGACATCGAGAAGAACGGTACGTCAGCCTCACCAGCCACAGCCTTTGCCAGAAGGGTCTTACCTGTTCCTGGAGGGCCTACCAACAAAGCACCCTTGGGAATCTTACCACCCAATTCCGTATATTTGTTAGGATTCTTCAGGAACTCTACGATCTCCTGCACCTCCTGCTTGGCACCAGCCTGTCCAGCCACATCCTTAAAAGTGACCTTACCAGCCTCTTCCTTATCTACCAATTGGGCACGACTTCGACCAACGTTGAAGATACCCATAGGGCCTCCACCGCCGCTGCCGCTTCCACCACCGCCCATACGGCGCATGATGAAAATCCAGAAGATGGCTATAAGAATAAGGGGACCAAAACTCCACAAGAAGTTCGAGATGGCGTCACTGCCGTTCTCGTATTTTACATCACCCTTGAAGTGACCAGCCTCTTGTTCTTGCTCAACAAAATCCTCCAGTTTGTCGGCAGAGGGGAACTGCGACTGCACAACACCCACAGCACCCGGTTTAACCTTGGTGGTGGGGAATACATCGCGCAAATACTGGGGTTGAACATACATCACCAATGTTCCCTCCTTCTTGTTGACGACAATCTTGCTGGCATAACCGTTCTTGACGTATTGCTTGAACTGGCTATAGGTGACCTCCTTAGAGCCACCGTCCATCAGCGAACCGCTTCCACCATTAAGGATAAGGAATCCAAGCGCTACGGCTATAATGACGTAAAGCCATGTAAGGCTGAACTGGGGACGTTTGGGTTTCTGCTTGCTCATAGTTCTTGTATTATATTAATCCAGATCAGGCACCTGAGTCAACTCTGCGTCAGCCCACAAATGCTCTATATCATAGAAGGCACGTTCCTCGGGCAAGAGTATATGAACGATAGCCTCTGCATAGTCCATAGCTACCCACTGGGCATACTGCAAACCGTCTATGGCAAGGGGCTTCTGTCCTGCCAGTTCCAATGTCTTATCACCGACACTGCGTACCAAAGCCTGTATCTGTGAGGGTGAACCGCCCGTGGCTATAACAAAGTACCTACAAATGGTGTCAGGTATCTCCGAGAGATCCACCACAACTATATTTCTACCTTTCTTATCCTGCATTCCCTGTACTATAGCTTCTACAAGGAGATTCTTTTCTTTCTTCAATTGATTTATCATTTTTAATTGGATGCAAAGGTACAGAGAGTTGGCCGATAATGCAAATTTTTTGTATTTTTTTGGCATAAAGTTTTGTCAGTTCGGAAAAAGTCCATACCTTTGCACCGCAAAACGGATTCATCCCGTTATTTATTGGGCTATGGTGTAATGGTAACACTGCAGATTCTGGTCCTGCCTTTCCTGGTTCGAGTCCGGGTAGCCCAACAAAAAGAGCTTCACAAACCGTGAAGCTCTTTTTTTTATTTCCCAATTCTCAACTTTCAATTCTCAATTCTCAATTCTCAATTTTGAACGCCAAAGGGGTCGCGAGCGAATAGCGAGAAGGTTTAGCTCGACGCTCCAAAGGGGAAAGTCAACGAAGTGGCAATTATGAATTGTGAATTGAAAAAGTGAATTACAAATTCAACTAAACGCTTCCACTTCCGCAGAGTAGTGCCCATAAACGTACTCCACCACCATGCGACCATACTTGCCTTGGGCAGGAAGAAGCGTGGAGATGTACCCCATTGTCATACGCCAGTTGATTTCTATGCACGGACAAACACCGCCCTGGCAGAGCATCATATCTACGCCCACAGGCCCCCGGTATGGGAACTTCTGCAGGTATCTCTCCCACCATTGGCGGATATCCACCAACACTTGCGGATCCACGTACTGCATGAGCCATTGCAGTTTCTGTCCTTCTGGAGCTACCCAGTTTCCCAGGTAGGCACCGCCCTCGTTGGTATAGAACAGGCTCAGTCCACGATACTCTACCCCGCCCTTTCCATCACACCAGAACTCCAGGGCAAAGTCGGCAACCTTTTGCAGCAGTTTCTCAACCACCACAGAGCCTTGAGCCTTTAGTGTATTCTTTATCCAGCCTTTGGCATTGGGACTGCCACACAGCATCAGACCTCTGCCGCTACTGCTCCAAGGGGACTTCAAAATAAAGCCCTCCCCTTCCTTGGCGGCAGAGAGAACTGCTTTCACCTCCTCCTCTGTTTTGCAAAGGTGGGACTCACCCATCAGCGCCTCGCCTATCAGTCCGTCACGCTTGCAGGCAGCCAAAGCCTCCACAGCTGTCTGTCGGTGCGAGAGCCAACGCAGTCGTTCCATCTCCTCGTCAGAAGGCAGGAACTCATCCGTCACACCAGCCTGACGCAGTTGGTGTATAAGGGCAGGGCTCCACCCCCAAGGGCATATCTCATCGCCTGGCTTCAGCTGCAGCTTATCCGTTCCGTTCCACACAACATCCTCGTCATTGGCCCACCAGTTGGGTAGCCAATACAGTTCGTCTCTCATCTGCCTGATGATGGCTGGCGGCGTATAGCCTGGATTACCATCAGCAAGAGCCATATCGTTCTCGGGATTGAAAATATATACTTTCATGTTGCAAAGTTACGGTTTTTATTACATCTTTTATTTTGTAGAGCGAAAAAAAAGTCCTACTTTTGCGCTTATGATGAAGATTGATTGTTTTATTCCCTGGCAGAGCGACGAGCAAGTGGCCGTCACCCTGCAACAATTAGAGGCTGAAGAGCAAGTCGGAGCCATCCACTTCCTACGCGAAGAAGGCCCCGGAAACATAGATACCCTACGTTGGATAGCCAGCAAGGCATCAGCACCCTACCTGTTGCTGTACACCAAATACGACACCCTGCAACTGGGCTATTATGCCCTGACACGTATGCTGACAATAGCAGAGGACAGCAACGCCCTGATGCTGTATGCCGACCATTACATAGCACTCCCCCAAAGGGGGAGCAGGGAGGGGGCTTTAATTGACTACCAAATAGGTTCTGTGCGTGATGATTTTCAGATGGGCTCCTTACTGTTGATTCGCACTTCAGCCTTGAAAGAATATATCGAGCAGGCCAAGGAAGTGAGCTATCGCTTTGCCGCCTTGTACGACTTCCGCCTATTTGTCAGCAGGAAGATGCTACCTGTTCATGCTGATGAGTTCCTTTATACCGAGATAGAGCAGGATACCCGACTAAGCGGACAGAAGCAGTTCGACTACGTCGACCCACGCAACCGCGACCGTCAGATTGAGATGGAGCAGGCTTGTACCGCTCACCTAAAAGCCATTGGCGCTTACTTGGCACCCGAAACCTTCCAGGATATCGACTTCTCCGAAGGTGAGTTTGCCGTAGAAGCATCCGTCATCATCCCCGTCCGCAACCGCGAGCGTACCATAGAGGATGCCATACGCTCAGCACTTGAGCAGGAGACTTCTTTCTCCTTCAACGTTATCGTCATTGACAACCACTCCACCGATGGCACAACCGAAAAGATTAGGCAGATTGCAAAGTCACTCCCCCTCGGGGGAGACGGAGAGGGGTCGCTTATACACATCATCCCCGAACGAAACGACTTAGGCATTGGCGGATGTTGGAACACAGCGGTGCATCATCCACAGGTAGGACGATTCGTTGTACAATTGGATAGCGACGACCTCTACAGCTCACCCCAGACGCTCCAGCAAATGGTGGATGCGTTCCGTGAGCAACAGGCTGCAATGGTCATTGGCTCATACCGCATGTGCGACTTTCAACTGAACACCCTGCCTCCAGGCCTCATCGACCATAAGGAATGGACACCCGACAACGGACGCAACAATGCGCTGCGCATCAACGGTCTGGGCGCACCACGTGCTTTCTATACCCCAGTGCTCAGGGAACTGCAGATTCCCAACACCAGCTATGGCGAGGACTATGCCCTTGGACTGATGATAAGCCGACGCTATCACATAGGACGACTCTATCACGAGGTTTATTTGTGCCGTCGCTGGGAGGGTAATAGCGATGCTGCGCTGAGTCAGGACAAAATCAACAAGAACAATACCTACAAGGACCACTTACGTACCTTAGAGATTCTGGCTCGCCAACAGTTGAACAAAAGCCGAGAGCAAGTTCCATCGCCTGCCGAAGTAGAGGATTTTTTCCAGAGCGAAAAAAAAAACTGGTCTGACGCCGCCACCCGCTACGAAGCCCTAACCGGCGTACAGACAAAGCCACTCCCCTCTAAACTCTACGCTCTAAACTCTAAACTCTCCGTTCTTACGGCTCAATGGAACCCCGCTCGCATCGTCAGTACGGGAGCCAACATCAGCAAGCAGGCGATAGAGAAACGTCCCTGCTTCCTTTGCGACAGTAACCGACCAGCAGAACAACATGCCCTACCCGTGCTGGGACAGTACCAGTTGCTGATAAACCCCTTCCCCATCCTACCCAAGCATTTCACTATCCCTACACGCCAGCATACCGCGCAATCTATTAAGGGACGCTTTCAAGATCTCTTCAAGATAGCACAGCAGATGCCTGACTATATGGTATTCTATAATGGCCCCCTCTGTGGAGCCTCATGCCCCGACCACATGCACTTGCAGGCAGGAAGCAGAGGCATTGCTCCTCTAGAGCGTGACTGGAAGAGCATCTACGAGCCTGCCCTAAAGCCCTTTGCCGAAGGCATTTCCCTGCTGACAGACTATGCTTGTCCTGTTCTGGTGATACGGACAGCAGAGGCAAAAGAGGCAGAAGAGCGCTTCATGCGCATCTACAACGCCCTCCCCATGCACGAGGGTGAGACTGAGCCACGTATGAATATTGTTTGTTGGCAGCAAGACGAAGAGGTTGTAACCCTCATCTTCCCACGTGCCAAGCACAGACCAGCTTGTTATACAGCCCAAGGCGAAGAGCAACTGCTCATCAGTCCGGGTGCACTGGACATGTGTGGCCTTCTCATCACTCCCCGAGAGCAGGATTTCAAAAAACTTACTCCTGAGCAGGCCGTAGCTATTCTGAAAGAAGTAAGCCTCACCCCAACCCTCTCCTAAGGAGAGGGAGCTAAGGCTTTTTAGTTGAGAGTTTAGAGTTTAGAGTTTGCGGTTTACAGTTTGGTAACTTCCAGCTTTCAAGTTTCAGGTTTCAAGTTCCGCTAACCGCTAACCGCTCAACGGTAAACAGTAAACGGTAAACTAAAAAATATTTTTTACTCATGACGACAATTACCGTAGGGATTCTTACCGCAAAAGAGGTTCACTTCCGTCTGGATACACCTTATATTATAGATAATGTATCCGTGGAGGGCGAGCAAACAGCCATTGCCCAACCGGATGGCATCCTGTGGCAAGGGAAACTATTCAATGAAATAACAGCACTCCCCCAAGGTTCTCACTCCCCCAAAGGGGGAGCTGGAGGGGGCTTGAGCGGGGGGGAGGCTGTGTTTCGCCTTTATGGTGTTACCATAGGCAAGCAGTTCCATTGGGAACGACAGCAGGTGCAGGTCTTTACTGGCACGTTGCACCTTGTTTGGCACGAAGGGCAGATTGTGGTCATCAACGAACTGCCCCTGGAGGACTACCTAATCAGCGTTATCAGCAGTGAGATGAAGAGTACCTGCTCCCTAGAGTTCCTGAAAGCCTCAGCAGTCATCAGCCGCAGTTGGCTCTTAGCCCAGCTCAGACAGAAACAGGACAAATCACCCTCATTCATCCAGACCGATGAAGAACTCATCCGCTGGTGGGACCGCGAGGACCACGACCTCTTTGATGTCTGTGCCGATGATCATTGTCAACGCTACCAAGGCATCACAAAGGCCAGCAATCCTAACGTCCGACGGGCTGTCAACGAGACATGCGGACAAGTGCTGATGGGCGATGGAGAAATCTGCGATGCACGTTTTGGCAAATGCTGTGGCGGTCAGACCAACGAGTTTCAGTACTGTTGGCAGAATATCCGCAAGTCGTACCTCAGCAGTGTTGCCGACCCCTTCTGCAACACTTCCGACCGCGAAGTCCTCTCGCAGGTCTTGAACGATTACGACTTAGAGACCAACAACTTCTATCGCTGGCAGGTACGCTTCACACAAGAAAGACTCAGGGAACTGATAGAGCGCAACCTAGGCATGAAGTTCGGGCACATCCTACGCTTGGAGCCCTTGGAGGCAGGACCAGCCGGTCATATCAGCCGTTTGCGCATAGTAGGCTCCGAACGCACATTCATAATAGGTAAGGAACTGCTTATACGTAAGACGCTCAGCACCTCTCATCTGCTCAGCAGCGCCTTTACCATTAGCTTAGAGGATATACAGGACGGCATTCCCCAAACCATCATCCTGAATGGCAAAGGCTGGGGACATGGTGTAGGAATGTGTCAGATAGGTGCCGCCGTAATGGGACATCAGGGCTATTCTTACCAAAACATCCTGACTCATTATTATCCGGGCGCTGAAATCCGGCAAATATATTAGCGGTTAGGGAGTCGCAAATCCCTAACCGCTAAACACTATCCGCCAGTCTTACTTGACTACTATCTTCTTGCCATTCACGATATTGAGGCCTTTCTGCAGCTTGCTTACACGCTGGCCGGCCATATTGTAGATGGCGCCCTCGTTAGCAGAATTATTTGCCTTGACACCTTCAATGGCAGTCTCCTCGTCACCAAAGTCACCAGCAAATTCCTTGGTGTTATTTGAGGCAACAGAGAACTGCCAACGATAATCGGGCACACCCATAACGTAGCCTGCAACAGGGTTGCTGCCAGTGCTCTTCACTGACCAATAGGTATTGGCAGCATACAGGTTCCAGTTGTTACCCGTAGTAGGTGCATTGGTAGCACGGATCGCATACTTGCCGCTGCTGTTCTGCATCAGTACCTGACTGTCCCAGATACGATTCCAGCTATAGCCGCAGATAGGCACCAGGTTATCGTTGGAGGCAAAGGTACCGTTACCGCCTGTATTCTGGTTGGGGTTGGTAAAGTGGTAATTGGTAGTACCAACGGTGAACTCAAAGAAGAAGGAGTCGCCGTACTCACCGCCATTGCTGTTACCCACCTTAGCTGTGAAAGCGCCTGCATCACTCTTGCTGCTGGTCAGTGTTCCGCTAGTGGTTATATAGTACTTGGTTCCGTTAATGGTAGTATAGATGTTATAGACCGTACCGATATTCAGGGTAGGCAGGGCACGGAAGTAAGGTGTGTTGGGACCTTCTCTGAAGTTTTGGTTGATAAGGGCATTGGTCAGTGCCTGTCCCTTGGTATTGTAACCGTTGGAGCTGTCCACCCCTCCGTAATCCATTACCACGATGCCGGCAGATCCGGGATGGCCGTTCAGGTAGTTGATGGCAACCTGGTTCTGTGTCTGGGCATTGTCACGGTAGCCGTTGCTGGTTACTATACCCAGGAACGTCTTGGTGTAGCCTGAGGTGTGGTTGATGACCCATATGCTGGCATTCTTGTTCTCGGTGCAGGAGAACTGCATCATACGCTGGATGCTGGCAGTCTTGGTGGCAGAAGCACCATTGGCAGAGACATTATAGAAGTCCTGAATATACACAGGTCCCTGGGTCCCGACACCTCTGATATAGCCATTCTGCTGCTGGCTGAAGTCAGCACTCTCGCCCCAGTTATAGACAAAACCGCCGATGGGGTTACTGTCATAGGCATTACGACAGAGGACAATAAGTTTTCCACGTACATCGCCCATCTTCAGTTTAGGATTGAAGTTGATGGTATGACTGTTGGCAGGACTGCCGCTCAGTCTGTTCTTAATCAGGGTATTCCAGTTGCCGCTGCCGCTATCGCCCTCTGATTCATGACGGATAACAATGATGGCCGTCTCAGAAGGATACTGATCCAGCAAGCCGCAAAGTGTTGAGATTGCAGTAGAGAACATCAGGTTGGTGCTCACATAACCGTGGCAAATACGCAAGTCGTTGTCGTCAACAGCCGGACGAAGGTCAAAGCAGCGGATACCGCTATTCCACATCTGTGTCAGGGTCTTGTCCTGCGTGCGTGCGAACTGGTCTCCGATAATGCCGTACAATGTGGTGAACCCATGACCTGTGCCTGCATCATGTACGCCAGGTATAGACATCTGGCTCACATACGTGTTGTCAGGCACATTGCTCATCCAGGAACTGTTCTGTGCAAACAGGTTACCACTTGCCAGGGTGCAAAGCATAGCCGAGGCAAACAACTTTCTCAGATTTCTCATCTTTCTGCCCATAGCAGAACGATGGATAGAAGTAGTGATCGCTTCCATTTTAGATTAGTTTAAGTTAATAATAAGATTTCTAATGGCGAAATGTGTGTTTTCGCGCCACAAATATAAACAATAATGGAAACCTACAACAGAAAAAGAAAAGAAAATTTCGGTCATTCCCGAAATTCGTTCAATAATTACAAAAATAATATCATATATAATTTAATTCTTGATAATTATATATCATTAAAAAGAAAAAAAAGCCTGCCACTCCCCTCGCGAGGAGATGGCAGGCATTTACGTCATAGAACTTATCTATATCCATCTCCAGAACCATTCCGCTAATGGCGCAGGGCAACTAAGCAACCCACTATTTGATTGCAAATTAAGGAAAGAGAAACGGATGCGGTTCAAAGGATGATATTTATCGTTATATACACTCAGACTCCTTCCGCTGATACAGTTTTCAGCTTTCACCTCTATAGGTATGATTTCATTCTGCCATTGGACAAGGAATTCAACCTCTGCTTTACTGTCAGACGACCAATAATTTGGTGTATAATTGTCCAGCAAAGGCATCAGAGATTGCAACACGGCATTCTCGGCCATTGCCCCCTTGAACTCTGTATAGTTGGAGATAGGATCCAAAATGACACTTGATGGCAGGCGAGCGAGCCTACGCAATAATCCGCAATCACATGCATAGACCTTAAAAGCATCGGGCTCTTCGCATGCTTTCAATGGCATACCCGGCTTTGAAACATTGTTAATTCTATATATCATGCCGGCATCTTCCAACCAAAGCAAGGCATCTTCATAGTCTTTCGAACGGGCTCCCTGTTTAATGACCTTATAGATAAACTTACGGTTCTCCTTACCTAACTGCGAAGGTAAAG
This sequence comes from uncultured Prevotellaceae bacterium, assembly GCA_946619915.1. Classification (GTDB taxonomy): domain Bacteria; phylum Bacteroidota; class Bacteroidia; order Bacteroidales; family Bacteroidaceae; genus Physcousia. The sequence goes on from CAMOMP010000004.1 coordinate 26,633, forward strand.
AGTGCCAAATGGCATGAATGCGTGGAATCTCCCGTGGCTCTGCGTACTTGGAGAAATCCAGTTCATATAAATCCAAGATATCTTGCAACGCATCATCTACTGCCTGCATCCCCTGATTATCAATCATTGCAACCACAGCTTCAGGCATTCCCCCACTAATCATATAACGACGATATTCCAGCTTAAGCTTGTTCAGCACAATCTCTGGAAGATGAAGGGGCTGTTCCATCTTCTCAATATAATCGAAGGTCCTTTCATCGCTGACACGCAAGAATTCACGGAAGGATACAGGAAACATCCTCATAACCTGCAATTTCCCTACCGGAACAGTCATTCTACGTTTCTTTACAGCGACTCCCAGCAATGAACCTGCTGCAATAATATGGTATTGTGGAGCGTCTTCACAGAAATACTTCAGGCTATTCAATGCCTCTTCGCATTCCTGTATCTCATCAAAGATTATAAGTGTTTTTCCCGCCACCAGGGGAACATCACAATACAATGCCAACTCTTTGATTATGCGTTCCGGACTTTTCGATGTGCGAAAAACAGATTTCAATTCTGGTTGACGATCGAAATCAAACTTGGCATAATGCTCAAAGCACTCTTTACCAAATGCCTCCATTACCCATGTTTTCCCAATTTGTCGGGCACCTTTCAGAAGGATTGGCTTTCTTGGCGAACTATCCTTCCAACGTTTTAAGCTTGAAATAATCTCCCTATATATCTCCATAATCACACTCTTAACTGCCGATTTGTGTATATATTACACATTTTTCGGCACTTAACAGCGCAAAAATAGACAATAATAATGAAACATCCTAATATTTATACTGTTTTTTTGATGATTATACAAGCCTGCCACTCCCCTCGCGAGGAAATGGCAGGCATAACCAACAATTTACCTTAAAACTTTATCTTGCTGATTTAATCTCTGAAGTTACTCAGCAGGGACGCCATAGGTTCTGGAATGTCGTAGCGAATCCAGGTTTCCTTCATCCTGCCGTACTTCTCATTCTTGAATTCCAGCGTTATAACAGAAGGGTTTACAAAGGTAACCTTATGTTCTACACCCGCCTCGATGAACTCATTCTCGGATGTCCACTTAAAATCTCTCAGGAAGGATCTGCCGCCCTGCTCTATGTTATACAAACTGCCCATAAAGGAGAGGCACACCTGCGGAGCGTATATCTTGTAAGTATTTTTACCGGGGAGGGTGGGCTCACCGGGGAGATCAAGCGCCTGATTAGCAACCAACTTCCAGCTGCCCTCCAGTTTGTTTCTGTTCTTATGATTTGTGGCTGCAGCAGAGATACGACTGGGAATGCTTTCACCCTTCACCTTTTCCCAGACCTCATTAATCCATATCCCTGCGGGAAAGTCATAGAAATCGCGGGTGGCATTATACCAGGATAGTGTAAAAGAGTCAGAGGTGACATCGCTCAGCTTAACGCCGAAAGGGTCATTCACATCCGAAATAAATTCTGCGCGCCAAATCAGCACATCACAGTCCAAGCCTTCCTGTCTGGGCTGAACCCAGAAGATTAATGTACGGTCACCATTGCAGCTCCTATATGTAGGCAATGGCAAGTCCTTCAGCGTACGGCCCCCTCCTTCTATCGAAATCTGTTTGAATACGCCTGTTTCAGGATACTTGGTTTGTGCAAAACCAACTGCGCTCATAAGCGCCATCACAATGAAGAGAAAAGTCTGTTTCATGTTGTTTGTTTTAGTATTCGTTAAAAAAATCTGTTATTTGCTTATTTCGCAGAGTTCCTTGTAGATTGCCTCCAGGCGTTTAATCTCCTGAAACTGGTCACAAATAGCAACATATCTGTATATATCTTGCAAGAATATATTTATCGTTCTTTTGACATTTCGTGATCGTACTGCCTTACACTTTTTCCGCCGTCTATTCTGTATGACAAGGCGAAACTTATCGTATTATGGATAATGTCCTTGGAGGATTGACATGAGTAGTATTCATATCCTGGCGAAGCAACATAATAGTGATTTTTCTCAGAAGTAAAACTAAAAGGTAAGGTATAAGACAACTGAAGTTGAAGTTTTTCCCTGCATAGAGATTTTAACAGACTCACGCCGAGACCATCATGATAATTTGTGCCCCAACTCTGCGCTTCAGCGTTATATGAATTATCATGGAAATAGTTTAAATAGGCATACAGTTTCTTCTTGTACCACATATAACTTACCTGGGCACTTCCTGTCCACCCCCCATTACTGTGGCAGAAGCTCTCATATTGTGCCTTTCTGTATTTATATCCCACGTTGGCATCAATATTAAACTTGCCGACATTGCGGTTGAAGTTCACTGATGCCCACCAACCTCTGTTTTCGCCATTCTGATATGTGGAAAGGATGTAGTTGCCCTGTTCCCCGTTCTGCAGCTTCCCGTATTCCAGGGAGCGGATGTAAGCGAAATCACGCGGAGAATAGTTCATTCCTGCCTTCAGAGTGATGGCTTCCATTATATTTACCTTCAGGGAAAGGTTGTGTCTCAATGAGGTCCGCAGGAGCGGATTACCGACCGTCTTAGTCAGCGAGTCGGTGAAATATTCATACGCGGATGTCTTGTCGAGCGAAGGATTGTCCAGCGTGCAGGAATAGTCAATTCTTGCCCAGCTATGTTTGCCGAGTTTCTTATACAGCCCAGCTGAACCGGAATAGCCCATATAACTATCCCTTATTGACGGCGTTTTGGAGATGTATCTTCGTACATTGCCTGATACATGCACACTTAAATTATGCGGAAAATCGTACGACAGATATGTCCCGAAATAATGATACTGAAGTGTGTTTTTGCTTAGGATGTCATCGCTGCCAAGCCTAAACTGGTCATAACGTTTCCAAAAGAAATTATAGGAAGCAGATACGTAGAGTTTTTTCTTCAGGAAACGGCGGTTTATATCCAAATCGCCATAAACGTGGTCCATTGCCTGATGGCGGTCATCTTGATTGTAGTATCCTGTGCTACGTGTCAACAGGCTGTTGGTATCCCATGACCTTCTTATGTAATTCAGCGTGCCGTTGCAATTCCATACACCCGTTCCGCCATGATAGAAAATACCAACGCCCTGTCTGCTGCCCTTATCTTTATCTTTTGAACGTGAATAAAAGGTGTTTGCATGTCCGTCCTGAAGGTCCGAACCTATTACGGTCCGGTGTGAGAAATCGTCATTGTCTGTGAATTCCACGCCATATGCCACTGAGATTGAATTCCGTTTGTTGAACTGGTAATCCACGGAAACGCCAACATTGTTTTCACGGCCCATATATCCTTGATTGTGTGAATTATCCGCATTGGCAACTACGGTTTCCTTGTAATCATTGGCCAGATAGCTACGCGTCATGAATGTATTCCGCTCTCCCTGATTAAAACCTCCGGAATAACCGAGCATGGCGTTCCACTTGTTCTTTGTGTAGGTGAAAGACTCGCCCCACTCTGTGTTCCCGAAGCTTTTGCCTTTCCCGTTTCGGTCTGACGGATGAAAATCCACATACCCATACAGATTATTCTCGTATCCTTCATAATCCGTTTTGCGGCACAGATTTATAATGGCATCATAGGACTCGTATTTTCCTTTGGGATTCTGTATAACCTCCACCTTGTCAAAACGGATATGTCTCAGGTTTTTTATATAATCCGCGTCTTTTTCTACACTGTCAACAAGGATGATGATGTTTTTATCGCCCTGATAGGTAATGGCTTTGGTGGCATAGTTATAAGATAACCCTGGGACCTTGTCCAGCATCTGCGCCGTGTTATAACTCCCCTTGCGCATGTGTTTCGTGATGCGATACACATCCTTGTCTGGGTAATGGAAAATACTGTCACCGATAACAACCACCTCGGAAAGGGTAGTCGTCTTAACATTTTCATCCTTAATGTCCTCCTTCACCTCACCATTCTCCTGAGCATATATAGCAGAAGCCAGAAAACAAAGGCATAATAGAATCTTAATTCTCATATCTTTAAACTTTTAGGTAAGCAGAATTCAAATACCGAATTCAGCTACATAATGTCTTATATCCTCTATTTCTTTATCCATATGTTTTTACTAATACCCATATTGTTATGTTTCTGTTTTTAGGCTCGAAAATTAAATTATGCACTGCTAAGTTATGCGTATTTGTAATTGACGCCAAACCTTTTTCTATAAATCTGACGAATAATAGCCAAAATTAGTTCTCGAGAACTATACAATTTGTCCTCGAGAACTAATAAAATATGACATTTAGTTTTTGTTAACAGAATATGATGCCATGTAATCCGAAAAATGATTATTTTTTTGTGGGAATTTCACAAAACCAATAAATAAATGAAGCAAACAGTTTATCGTTTAATGGTTAAGGGTTAAGGGTTAAGGTTAACGGTTAAGGGGAATTTTTTTCGTTATCGTTATCGTTTTGGTTGTTCCTTATTTCGTCAACGAAATCGTGTGCTTGCCGCCGTTCAAGGTGAGACGGACAAAGCCGTCCTGGTACTTGGAGCGACACTTGCTGCCATCCAGTTGGAGCTTGTACTTCTTGGTGGCGCAAGGGATGACGACTTCGGCAACACAACCCGTTGGTACAGAGACAGCAAGCGTGTATTGCTTGTCCGACTGCTCGGCACGCACCTCAACTTGGCCACGGATGGTTGGCACCTTGGCTTCGGCCCAAGCCAGCGAACCAATCTGAGGTTTGATTTGGAGTCGGCTCCAGCCGGCTTCCAATGGCATGACACCCATCAGGCGGCGAGGGATGATGTTGGCGGGAGCGCTGCCCCACGCATGGTTCCAATCCAGATTGGGTTTGAATTTCGCATCCCAGGCCTCTAGCGTGACTGTCGAGCCCACCTTGATCATGTTGTACCAACTGCGTGGGCCTTGGTCGGTGAGCAACTGCAAGGCATAGTCGGCAGCGCCAGCCTCATAGAGTGCATCCATCAGAATCTGAGCACCATAGACGCTGCACGCCATGCCACGACTTTGGATGAATTTCATCACTTCGGTCTGTCGCTCCTTGGGGACAATGCCGAAAGCCAACGGCATCATGCTGGCGTGGAGAGAGTGGTGGTCGGTCTCCAATCCATCGAAGTAACAACCCTTCTCGGCATCGTAGAGCAACGTGTTGATGGCCGTTTTCACCTTCTCGGCCTGTTGCTGATAGTGCGTCTGATCGGCGGTATGACCCAACGCCTTGGCGATGCGGCTCATCAATACTAAGGCTTCATAGTGGAAGGCATTGACCACGGTGTTGTAGGTCTTGTGCTGGAAGCCGTCGGCCTCGCCTGCCTCCTCTTTGCCGATGCCGAAAGCACCGCTCTGAGGCCAATCGACGATGTCGTTGATCTGTCGGCCATAGTAACCGCAGGCGCGGAGCAGTTCGGAAGGTTGTTTGCCTACGCGGGTACTGATCAAACCATTAGGTTGAGTGAGCGACTCCAAGGTGCGTGCCTTGAGGGTGTTGTAGTTGCGGGCAATGAGTAAGGTATCGCCCGTATATTCGTAGTCGTACCAAGCCATGATAAGTGCCTGGAGGATCCACTCCGTCGGCCAAGTGGCATTCTTACAGAGATAATCGACGGTGTAACGCGCCATGGTGTAGTCCTCGTCCGAGCAGTAGTGCGACAACTGGTTGATGTAAGCATCTGCTTCATAAGGGATTCGCTCGCGGTCTCCATCGACATAGACACCGGCAAAAGAGGTCGCCTTGATGCTGTAACGGCAAAGGTCCCACACTTGGTTCAGGATGTCGTCCGACGAACGGAAAGAGGCACCCTCTTCGTTCCAACGATAATGGACAGCGGCACGTTCTACCTGTTGGGCAACGGCGCCGTGGCGAGACTCAATCTCCAAATAACGGAACGGATAAACCTCGCCGATATAGTCGGGCATCAAGACCGGACGCACATCCTGTCCCTCCTTCTTGATCATGGCGTTACGCCCATCGGGACGGAAGGTGACCTGGTAGTTGCGACAACCACGCTGGACGGGCAGTTGCACCTCCGTATAACGGATAGTGCCTCCGGGACGGCGATTGACATGTCCGTCGGCCTGCGCTTCACCGATGCGGAGGGTGAGCGTGTCGGCCACGTCGGATTTGACCGTGAGTTGCAGTTGACCAAAGGCAGCCTTGCCGAAGTCGTACAGACCATTGCTTACAGATACGGGGTGCTCATTGGTCTTGCAGAGAGGATAGCGAGGGAACTCATTGTCGAGGTTCTGGTCGGTCAAGAAAGCCGATGGCGTAGCATAGACCGAAGGTTGGTCCTGAGCGTCCCATACCTGTACGGTCCAATAGTATATCTGTTTGGGAACGAGCGCTTTGCCCTCCATACGGATGCCTGAGCAGGAGGTGCCTTCGCGACGACCACTGTCCCAGATGTCGGCTTTCTCTTCGGTCAGCAGTTCGGGTTTGGAGGCGACCAAGATGCGGAAGGCACGTTGCGTACCTTCGCCCTCCAACTTCCAGCCCAACATAGGGGTAGCGGAATGTATCGTTGCTACTTGCAGCGGAATGCTTTGTAAGCCACGGGCTTCGGCACGCTTCCATGCCGTCGTGACGTCATTCAGTTGTGCCGATGAGGAGTAGCCGCCTTGCCACACCGTTCGGGTGTCGGTCATCAGGTCGGTCATCAATGCCGTCGGACGGAGTCCATCGGCGTAAGTGCCTGTAGCGCAAATCATAAGGCCCAGGGCCAGCGCTTGCTTGTACGTCTTCATTTTATTATCGTTTGAGAGGTTGGTTGTTGGAAGAAATCGGAGCGTTCGATTTGTCGGAGTACTCGGAATACTCAGAGTACTCGGATTATTCTGACTGCTCCGAAATCTCGGCAAAGATAATGAATTATCTTGAAATGATGCATCTTTTAATCACTGTTTTACAGGAATACCTTCGATTTGTCGTCTATCGCTGTCTTTGCCCCATAAACGGCTGCTAAGTTATGCGTATCTGCGATTGACGCCAAACTTTTTTCTATAAATCTGACGAATAATAGCCAAAATTAGTTCTCAGGAACTATACAATTTGTCCTCGAGAACTAATAAAATATGACATTTAGTTTTTGTTAACAGAATATGATGCCATGTAATCCTAGAAATGATTATTTTTGTGTGGGAATTTCACAAAACTAATAAATAAATGAAGCAAACACCTTATGTGAACACACTTAATAATACATTAAGAAAGGGAGACGAGCCTAATGAAAGTCTTAGTATCAGTGAACTTGTTAAGATAGCCAAATATCATGCCTTTCTGACCAACTCCAGTTGCATACTGATGAATTTCCCTGAAGGTAAAATACTCTACCATTCCAAGAAGCTACGGTTCCTGGACCAGACAACTGAGAAGGACAGGCAAAGGGACTGCGAGAATCCCTATTGGGCGTATGTTCAGGAAGCAGTATTGGAGAAGTTGTTGCAAATAAGGAGGGAGTTCCTGCATTATAGCCGGATGATGAATCTGCGGGAAGGGGAGATATATTATAGCACTACAGAGTTTCCCATTATAATAAAAGGTAAGGAATTCTATATAACGCAACAGTTTGTGCCAATGGTAATAGACTCGGAGAAGCATATCAGGGTAGGAATGCTTACATACAATACTTCCAAAAGAAAAGTAATGGAAAGTTATGTCGTCAGTGAATCAGGAGGCTTCCTGAAGTTTAACTTCAAACAGGGGAAATATGAGGATATTATACTTGCATTTAATCTTAGCAAGACGGAAATGGTCATTCTGGGCCTCATGCAGAATGGGCTGAACAACATAGAGATTGCCAATAATCTGAATGTAAGCCTATTTACGGTTAAGGCGCATAAGAGGAGTATTTTCAGCAAACTGGGTGTTAGCAGCACTGCTGAAGCACTGGCTATTGCTGACAAATATCACTTATTGTCTCACAAGGTGAGGTAAACCTTCACCCCCAGCCCCTAACCCTTCCACTGGAGGGCTGGGGGCTACGCGTGCCTGTTTCTATAAGACATTGGATACACTTGAGAAATAAGCCTGCCACTCCCCTCGCGAGGAGATGGCAGGCATAACCAACAATTATCATTTAATATAAGAATCTCTAACGATTCGCGGGTTGTAAATCGGCATACTCCTTGGATGCCAGGAAGCAGGGGCAGTCTTTGGCAACATGCGGGAGTTCGCGATGACCTATTATACGGGCCTCGGGATAACTGCGCGTCAGTTCCTTCAGCAGGGCGTAGAGGGTGTGCTTCTGCTCCGCCGTACGGGTGTCTTTGTTCTTACCGCTTTCATCCACCCCGCCTTCATAGACCACACCCAGGGAACAGCTGTTGTAGCCTCTGGCATGGACTCCCTGAACGGATTCGGGAAGCAGTGGAACGACTGTCCCATCGAGGCGGACATAGTAGTGGTAGCTGCACTGTCCGTACTTGCCAACACCGCAGTTTATAAGCTTCTCCACGCTGAAGGGCTTGTTGCACCTGGTGGCCGTGCAATGAACAACGATATATCTTACAGATTTCAGTTCCTTCATTCTTTTATTTTTAATTAATAATTAAGAGATAAGAATTAAGAGTTAAGAATTGAAAGAAGAAGAAAATCATGAGCTGAGAGGATGGTCTTGCTCCGCGGTAGCAAATTCTTCACTCTTCATTCTTCATTTGACTGCTGACAAGTATCATGCAAGTTGAGCGCAGAGCCAAGCTTGTTTGAGCTATGCCGAGACGCCGCTGATACTCGCAGTGAAGTTTTTGAGCGAAGCTCACCACAGAGTTAAAGCATTTTTCTATGTGAAAGACATCGTCTTAACTTCACTGCAAAGGTACGACATTGGGGAGGGGGTTATTACGAACATTCACGAACAATCTGTATCATTTACGAATAAACATGTTCAAAAGGATACCGTTTCTAAGGTTCGCCCAGATATTTTATGATAATCGCCACCTGCTTTGAAGTAAAAGTCTTAGAGCGAACCGGCATACCGCACTCCTTCAGCGCAACGGAAAGTTCTCTGTTGCAACGTATCCAGTAGGTAAGATTGCTTAATGCGCCGCGTGAAGTACTGGCACCCGGGAAATACAGGAGGGCAAGCTCTGACTTGCCGTATTGTTGAATCTCGAACATAATCAAGTTGATTTTGAGTGAAAAGTAAGTTAAAAAAAATATTTTCCAAGTTGATTTCCACTGCTGTTCAAACAAGAAATCCAGGATATCTATCTTGCGATGTTTGATGTCTGAGGCAAGTTGATGGAGTCCGAACAGACAATGGGAGGATGTGCCCTTGGGGTTGCCGTTGCACTTGGGATATTGAATGACTTTCCCCGATTTGCCATGCTATTTCCTTTTACACCCCTCTTACTATAGCCCCACCCCTCTTTATAGAGAGGGGGGTGGGGCATATATAGAGAGGGGGTTAAGAAGGAATAAGCATGGCTACAATACGGCCGTTCCTGTCCATCGTTGTCTGTGCCACACGCCGGTCCATTGCAGGACGGAACATATTGTCAAAATATTTCGGTCCTCCGGATGCAAGGAAAACCTTACTACATTTCTCAGAGTCGGTAACACTGGAGAGGTCTGCCCCGACGAAGCCCCTATCCTACCCGACGGCTTCGAACAGACCCTGCGAGATTTGATTACACCTAAATAGAATAATCTGATTGGAAAACCACAAAAACCATGCCTGCCACTCCCCTCGCGAGGAGATGGCAGGCATAACCAACAATTTACCTTAAAACTTTATCTCAATGATTTCACAACTCCTTGATATTTCTCAAGAAAGAAGCTAGAGGATTCTTGCTCAGGGTTGAGTAACGTTACTTCTTTTTCTTAATATATAATTGAGATTAGGCATGCTTATGCTGGAATTGGATTCAATACCATCATCTTTTGTATCATCCATCACAAAATAGCGGGGGCGTTGTTTTGTTTCGCGATATACCTTACCTATATATTCTCCTATAATACCCAATGCCAACAACAGACAACCACCAACAAACCATACCGAGACAAGAAGTGAAGTCCATCCTTCCACTGTCCGTCCTGCTATTCTGGCATATATGGCCCATGCTATGACGCAGAGGGAAACAAAAATGAATACAAATCCTGAGAAAAGAATCCAACGCAGAGGTCTGGTTGTGAAACTGGTAATACCTTCAAAAGCCAGAGCAAGCATCTTACTCATGGGGTACTTTGTAACACCAAGAGTTCTCGCCTGACGACTATAAAACTCCTTTTTTGTTTTGAACCCCAAGAGGGGCACTATCCCCCTCAGATACAGATTCCTCTCATGATAACTCAGGAGTGCCCTTGTGGCACGCTGACTAAGTAAACGGAAGTCCGCATGGTTATAGACAGTATCACATCCCATCAGGGACATCACACGATAGAAGCCCTGGGCCGTCCATCGTTTTAGGAACGTGTCCGTCTTCCTTTCCTGTCTTACGCCATATACCACATCTATGCCTTCCATGTAATCCTGTACCATACGGGGGATAAGATGAATATCGTCCTGAAGATCTGCATCTATGGTGATAATGGCTTCAGCTTCGTCAACGCAGGACTCCATTCCCGCCCATAGCGCAGATTGGTGCCCGACATTATGAGCAAGACGTATACCACGCACAACCTTTGGGTTATCTTGTTGCAAACTTTGGATGATACTCCAGGTGTTGTCCGTACTGCCGTCATCCACATAAAGAATTCTGGCATCCAGCGGAATATCTGGCAATAAACCTATGAGCTGCCCATTGGTGGTTTCCAACACCTCCTGCTCATTATAACATGGAAGAACAAAGTATAGCATATAATTTATTATAACAGCCTTTTAGATATGTCAAAACCAATCCTTCTCCAACGGAACTTGTTAAATCCTTTAGCCTCATTGTTCCAAGAAAACAGCACGTACTTAGCCCTACCAACAACAAGGCTCTCGGGTATTAGACCGAAACTGCGGCTATCGGTAGAGTTGGAGGCATTGTCGCCTAATACATAATAATACGTTTCCCCGTTCTTATATACAATTTCAACTATACGTTTTACCAGAATGGATTTATAATCATGTTTTGCGTGAAAGAGAATCACATCACCTATCTCAAACTCCCTGTAACTGGGAAAACGATGGAATCCCCAATCATTCCTTGCGTCCAACTCACGTAGAGGCTTTATCCAAGTAAAGGCATTTATGATAGGGATCTCCGCAAACCGCCTTGGCATAAGTGCCCCTCCACTCAGTTTATCTACGCAGTATATCTCTGTCGGTTGGATGGTAGGCATCATGCTGAGAGAATCAACAAGATAGATCTCACAAACGAATATGCGAAAACAAACAAGGATTATTATCGCCACAAAAATTAGTCTGCATGTATGGAATCGTCGCATTTTTCTTCTGCTTGTTCTTCTTTTACGAAGATGCCCTCTACAGTCAATTCTAATGGAGAATTCTCGAAATTACCATAAATACGTATTTCACGATAAAAATCACCTAAAGCACCATCGGGTTTTACAAGAACTCTGAACGGGAAGTAATCATTTGGCCTTACCGTATTCACAGAGTCATATACAGCAGTAAGACATTCACAAGAGAGTTCCACACTATCAATTCTCAACTGTGCATTCCCAGTATTTTTGATAAGCCACTCTTTCCCCGAAAGAGTAGGTGAGTTTACGTTAATCTCCCCCAAATTACAATTACTGTCAGAACTTACCAATTCTATTTTAGTTTGTTGCTCAGCGCAACACGCGAACAGTAGCATTAATAACACTAAATAATTTTTACACTTCTTCATAATCGTGAATTTCGAAAATAACAATTCTATCTACAATAACCAGAAAAAAGTACCGAATAAGGCTGGTTCTGGAAATTTGTCTGTATATTCACCGAATGTTTAAATTCACCCTTGTTTATTTGTACAGTTGTTATTGCCACAAATCCATCCCCCCCTGGGGGTATTGAGGTTGAAAAGGAATCTACGACAACGCATGAGCAGCTTGGTATACAATTATAAATCATGCAGGGCTCTTCATTATTGTTGTGCAATTGATACACTATCGGTTTCCTTTCGCGCACATCTACTTTCCCCAAGCGCACGATAGGATTGTAGATCTTCAAATCACCATTTTCAATATTTCTGTTAAGCGGATTCACAGGCTTTAAAATGGCGCTTATGTGATTTAAATATTTTGCAGGAAAAACATCATTCTCCAGCTCGGACGGGAAAAACGGACGAGAGATATATCCATCATTAAGAATGAAAAAAAAAGGAGTGTTGAATTTGGTTAATGGTCTTTGAAAATCAACCACATTTCCAAGGCTATAAATGGGAAATTCAGTTTCGCTTTGCATGATTTTGATCTCTCTCAGATTGAAATTGTTTGCAATAATAATTGGTGAGTTCTCGAAATGTAGTGAATCATTCCACCGAGTCATTCGTATTATTTCACTCTTCCAACATGAAGTACACTGTCTAGCATCAATATAGAGTCCAATTCTTGGTTTTTTAGAGATCGCCTTAAAGTTATCTAAGCTATCTATGCTACAAAACAGGTTAAAACAAGAATCCAGAGGGTAATCTATAGCCTCTAAATACTGAAGCAACCTATTGTAAGACAACTCGCAATGTTTCTTTTCTGCTTCATTTGAAATCTCATTTTGAAGGTTAATGTCATTATAAAAAGCATATCCCGTTAAAAGGGAGACTGCGCCAAATAATGTATATATTAAATATCTTAATTTCATGTCGTTATATTAGAATTCAATTAAATTCTCAATCATAATTACAGGATTACTGGCTATAGAGATTTTGTTTACCATCTCCTGTTCTTTTGAGGTTAAATTTCTTTTTATATCATCATTTGAAGTTGCTTCGATTATACTCATAGGTTGTACGATTCTATAAAACCTGTTGTCTGAGGATATTCCATCAAAAGCGGCCCGGGCTAAATCGTCGCCCAATCGTGTTGGCAAATTGTTAATTCCAAAAATTTTGGAACGTCCCGAACGACGGCTATAGACAAGGTTTTGAAGCGCCCTACATCCTTCAGCTCCATAATATATCAAGGAAATGTATTTGGGCGTAACATGCCAGTCAATTACATTTGCACTCATTCGTTCTCCTTCTTTATACAGTTGATCTGTCATGTGCAACTTTTCATTCTGACTGAATCTCCGCTTATTTTCGATGTCCATAACAATAAACGGGGAAACATCTCGTTCGTTTACACTCCATATAGTATCTGACAACAAATCATCATATAGTACTTTATTGTCATTCTTTTTAAAGACACCTGAATATCGGAATTCTTGTCTTATTTCATTAGTTGTCTTAAAACCCCGTGAAATAGGCGACATTTTTTTGTCAGTAATAACCATCTGATAGAGATCAAATATATCACTAAATTCGTTATATGATTTCCCCGTGAAAAGAACCATCCTCTCCTTAAGATATTCGAATTCCGTAAAAAGGATGTATAATGACTGCTCTCCAAGAAAATTTCCATCTAAGTCAAAGTGTTGTAATTTCCGACCAGATAAATCTAGCAATGATATTGTCTCACTCTCTTCATCATAAGCAATATTCCATGCATCAACATGTTCCCTTGGTCCATGCCCCTTTTCGCCAAGTTTGCATCGAAATCGGCCATCGTTGTCAAAAATGAAAACGTTCTTGTTATCTCTATCCAAAATACAAAAACAATCCTTGCATGCAAGAATCTTGGTTATTTGGCCTACTATGCACTTCTCATTTGTTTCTAAAGGGATAAAGTCATACGACGAAAATACTGTATCTAGATTTGCAGGGTGAATTCCAATTGGAATTCGTATGTTATATGGATTTTTTCCTTTTCCGACAGCAAGATCACGGATGGAGTCTTCTGAAACGAATAAACATTTACCTGCTTTTTCTGTTATATCAGAAAGAGGATGCAACTTATTAACCCGAACATTATTTGCACATCCCGTTAAAATTAACAGTAAACATAAACTTATGCAACTAATATAAAATCTCTTCATTGTCAAATTATAGTGGGATGATATGCAAACCCTGGGGTATTGTAATCAATATTAATTTGTTGCATATCATCCCTGATTGTAGAAATTATCTCAATTCTATTCTGTAAAAATACTAGCTATTGCTGCATGACGGTCTATACTCCTGACAATCATCACAATGTCCATCTGTTGGACATGTAATAACGTCAGCATAAAAATCATAGCCACTGCTTACCATGCTAGTTCTTTTATGATGAGCTTTAAGGCTTGCGCTTATCGGCACAATGACTTTTCCTTGAAAAACCGTTTCCACTTCAGATTCTCCAGCATATCCGTAATATGTGATATAGAGGGTGCGACAATCAACGTGTACGTTTTCCGACTTGGCAAGCCTTTGGTTACAAGACTGCCAAATTTTCCACTTATGACAACAATCCGTGGTACTTGGGGCGGAATTTTCGTTACTTGAGCTACTTGAGTTGTTAGAACTGCTAGAACTGCTACTCGTGTTTTGTGCTTGCGCTTTCACAAGAATGTTCTCCGAATACGTATAATTCAACATTCCAAGAACTGCAAAAGCAATAATTGCAATAAAATAATTACTTGATTTCATTTTTTAAATTTTTTAATTAACACTATTGTCGTTATCGATAACTCTCTCTCTCTTCAGTGTTGACGAATCTACCCAATCTTCTGTTCTCTGATAGGATAAAATCACACATGTTGTAATAATCACAAGTGTAATTATATACATATATTTCTTTTCTTTCTTTCTCTTCGCCAAAGAGGTTAATATATATGCGATAATCAGATTTAAACCCAACAAAGGTAGATACATATACCTATCCGCAATTACGGCTCCTCTAGGTAAAGCCATTAAATGAATAACGGGCAGCAAATGCACTAAAGAAAAGACAAACGCACTCATTATATATCCAGATTTTAGATGGTTCCACAGCCCGTATCCCACCACAAAAATTAGCAGAGGGTATGGCAATAGCCAAAAAGGCAAGAGAGTACTGTTATCCATCGGGTACTGATAAAACCATGAAAGATTCATAGGTATAAGCCATTTAAAAAAATATGTTACAATGGAGTATATACATAAGAATGCTCTTTGCCACAGAGGATATTCGTTATGAGATATCACAGAAGGATATGCTGCAACAAATAGAAGCAAATGAATCGTCATAAGGATAGAAATGAGAAAAAAAGGAGTCAAAATGGAAATCATGTGTTTTTTTTCTCTCTTCTGGTGAGAAAATAAATATACAAGAGTTAATAAAAGAGGTAAAGTCACTGCTTGTTCTTTGGACATATACGAAAACAAAAAACAAATAATCGCAGAAACGTATGACATTATTCTTTTCTCATGAATAAACTGAAGAAAAAAGAAAGTCGCAAAAAGATAAAAGAATGTACAAAGTAGAATTTTGGAAGCGCTCACCCATGCAACAGTTTCCACTTGGAGAGGATGAACAGCAAATAACAATGTGGCAAACAATGTGATCATTTGACATCTGTTTGATGTCATCTTGGAATATCTCTCCAATATTTTTGCAAGAATCCAATATACAAGAACGACATTAGCTAAGTGAAAAAGAAGTGATGCTGAATGAAATACAAAAGGATTATATCCAGAAAATTTATATAATAGTGTATACAGGAACTGATCGAGAGGGGAATATTGACCTTGGTAAACAGAAAGCAAAATATTCCTCACATTCTCTTTTGAGAATCCGCCAGTCGTATAATCATTTATCACCTGCCATTGATCATCCCACCGCATTTGGAAATCATTAAAGAACGTGGGCCAGAAAGAAATGACCGTTAAAACGAGTATTCCTACTATATATGAAAGGTCTTTATGATTAGCTAAAACATGGTTTAGCCTTTCACCCCAACTGATCTTGGCAATCTGTTCCATTTGTTTGTATGCGTTTTCTGTGTGTTAGTCTAAATTTTGCGCTGCTAAGGTAGAAGGTTTTTAAATTAGTTACAAATAAATTTTGTAGTACTTTGGTACAATTGTGTTATAAAACATATTAAGAATATACTTTGGTATTACAATATTTGTAGTACTTTGGTATAATTTTGGCAAAATTTAAGAAATATTTTAGGTTTTAGGGCTTTTTTTAATGATAATTTAATAACTTTGCTTCGTGAAAACAACAACTTAAACTCCTTTCAAGAAATGGCACACGACATTGAAGCATTGCTTACAAACAACTCCACCGGCAAAGCGGAGCCTTTCAGCGAATCTGTTATAAATGCAGCCATAGAAGCTGTTAATACCTTTGCAGGATTGACTAATTCCAGTTGCGTGGTGATAGATTTGGAGGAACACAAGATTGTATATAAGTCCAATACCTTATTATATGTGGATGAGGCAGGTCCCTCCGATAAGCAGAGGGACTGTGACAACCCATATTGGGCTCTTCTGCCAGACGAATACATCGAAAGTCTTGCTGAAGTCAGGAGAAACTACCTGCACTTCTGTAGGTTCTTTAATAAGCCACAAAGCCATTACAGCACTACAGACTTCCCCATCATTGTTAATGGACACGAGCTCTTTATCAACCAAAAGTTCTCGTCTCTACTTTCATACTCTGATGGCACAATCAAACTTGGACTGTGCCTTATGAGTCCTTCAACCCGAAACAAGTTGGAGAGCCACATCATAACAGAGTCAGGGAAGAAACTGCGCTATGATTTCATTAATGGCAAATACGTAGAGGAAAATACGAGAATAGACCTCAGCAAAACGGAAAGGATCGTGCTGACGCGCATCATGAAGGGCATGACAAGCAAAGAAATTGCCAATGAACTGGGAACAAGCGTAAGCACCATCAAGACTTATAGAACACGCATCTTCAAGAAGTTAGGGGTAAAGTCAATGCACGAAGCCCTCGTGGTAATAGAGAAGTATCACTTGTTGTAACGAGTTGATAGTCTTAGGAATATTGGCATTACAACCACCAGAGCAACTATTGAGAAGAGCAGACCGCCCGTAGAACCTACAGCGAAGGAGAACCAGAAAGACTCCTTAGCTCCGTCTATGAAGAAAGGAACCAAGCCCAAAACGGTTGAGAGAATGGTCAGGAATACCGCTATTATTTTGTGACTGTAAGCTCTGACGTATGTTCTTATGGGCGATACTGCCGGGTGAGCAGCCAACTGGTTCCTGTATTCGCATACAATATAGATACCTGCATTCACCGTCAGACCACTCAGCAAGACCATCGAAGCAAAGCCACCTGTGCCGAACTCCACGCCCGAAAGCCAATAGGTAAGAAATGTACCGATAAAGGATACCGGGATAAGTGATATGATAGCCAGCGGCAGACGCAGCGATTCAAACAGGATACTGCATACAAAGAAGATAATGATAACAATCAGGCCTAAGAGCCAGTATTGTGTACCATCGTCCTTATAATAGCCATACGATACGTTCTGACATTTATAGCCCACAGGCAGGCGCTGGTTACATTCCTTGATGGTACGCTCTATAAACCTGCTGGTATAGGTGTAACTACCCAGGATATTGAAGGCTACATGCAAAACGTATTCCTGATTCTGACGGGGAATGCAGTTCTTGGCCTGTCGCTTTTCTATAGACATAAAGTCAGAGACTCTGGCTTCCTTATCGCCCACCTTCAAAAAAGAATTATCCAGACGCCATAGGTCGAACCGGTCTTGCCATGCAGACTTCAGGTACATATCCGACGAGAAGTGTGTATCTCTGTATCGATCAATCTCCCTGCCCGAAAGCAATTCGCGGAGGGTTCCATGAGCATTAGAAAGATCAAAGTCGTACAAGGCAATCTTTTCCTTATCATAGCGCATATACAGTTCATCTTCCTGGTTCTCATGGTTAGGTGTTTCTATCATAAGGTCCAACACACGGTTGTTCTTGCGCATCTCGTCGCACATATCCTCCGCTATGCGGTACAGCTGGTCATAGTTGTATCCCACTAGCTCAATTCTGTTGGAACGATATTGTAGATTCAGTGAATTACTGAACCCTCTCTCACTTACACCACTGGTAGCCCAATCTGCTCCTCCGATGGAGATAACCTTACCAATCACCTTATTTTCCAAAACGTAAGGGAAGGAACTCTTTTTATATTCCTCCTTGAACTCAACTGTTATATTGGCGCCCCAACTACTTACACGCGTCTCAAAGCGCTCTATTTCAGGGAAGTTTACCAGAAAGTTCTCCAACATCACCACCTTTTCATTCAACTGGGCAGCCGTACCTCCCAAAGGCATCTGGGCACGTATATTTAGTTTAAGTTCTCTCTCCTCGTTTCTGCTGTAGGTATTACCCGACATCGATTGGGAGAAAAGACGCATGGTTCCTCCCAGATATTTCGAGAGAGGCTCCTTGCAATTGCGCAGGAAGAAATCGCTTCCTAATGTAGCATTATAGGCACGTTCATACCATGGTTTGTCCGATGAGTCGTCCATATAACCATAATAATTATCACTCTCGCCCCACTTCGTTGGTAATGCGTGGAAGGGAATGCCAAAGGCCAGTACTATCAGGATATAGTATATCCACTTACGCTTCTGGGTAAAACTTATATATTTCAGATAGAACCTGTTCCACCTGCCGGCAAACCTCAGATGCCTGACCTTCCCCTCCTGACGACTATGGTATTTAAGTTGGTCTATCAGCGCAGGAGCAAACAGCCAACTGACAATAAGAGCCACAGAAAGATTAATAATGATAATCCAGGCAAAGTCATACAAATCTTTCTGCAGGAAATCCGGGAGCCATAGTACAACTATCAAAGAACCAATGGTCGTGAGTAATGCTGCCAGGATAGCCATAAAAGCCTTGCGGTTGTGATAATAACTATAGTGATCCACCATCACCACGGCAGCGTCTATGACCATTCCCAATGATACGGTAATGCCTGCCAGCGAATAGATATGCAAACGTATGTCAAAGACATAATAGGCAATCACAGCCAGAGCCAGATTGGCGGCAAGCGTCATTACCATGATGAGCAGATAGCGCCAGTCCCGCCTTACCAGCCATATAAAGACCAACAGGATTAGGAGCGAGAGCGTAGAACGCCATATCAGTTTGTGCAACTCTGTTTCCTGCTCCTCAGCCCCGTCATGTATCAGCGTCAGATAAACACCTTGCCGGAGGCCTTTCTCAACCTCGGCGATTTTTTTCTTCAGTTTACCCGAGAGGGCAATCTTGTTAGCTTCGGCGTCAACATGAATGTTCAGGTATATGGTATTCAAGCCATTGATTCTGTAGTAGCTGCCAGGCAAACGGTCTTTGTATTCATAGGTTGCCAAATCGCCCAGATACACAGTCTTGCCATCCACTGTACCAATAGGCATCTCCTCCAACGGCTTTCCGAACTTCTCGGTGCTCAGGTAGAGCGTACGTTTCTCTTCCTGTCCCTCAGGCTGAATTTCCCCCACCACATCGCTCTTGCCCAGGAATGCCCTTATGCCATACTCAATATCATAGGCTGAAAGACCATAGCTGGACAGGATGAACGGATCGTAGGTTATAACAATGTACTTGCTATTTCCGCCCGTAACTTCTACGCGTTTTACCTCATCTATCTGGCGCAGAGCAGGCTCCACCTGCCGTTCCATGTACTCCTTCAACTGTTCATCGCTCAGATTGGAGTTTACGCAGTAGCTTAAAAGTATCTGGGTAGTTTCTTTCTTCTGATTCTCGTTTACAACCTCTCCACCCGACAACTCTGGATAACTGACACCCTGTGGTAATTGTTTTCTAACCTGACGAAGCAAAGAGGCAATCTCGAATTTAGTGGCAGAAACGTTTGCATTCTTCTTTAGCTCTATGGTCACACGTCCACTGCCAAAGTACGATTCCGATTTCACATTCTCTACGCCGCGGACAGCAGCTACCAATCCCTCTATTCTGGATGTCACGTTCTGCTCTATCACCTTAGCCGAAGCTCCGTTCCACGAAAACGAAACATCCAGCGTCTTTCCCTGAGTGGGACGCGGCTTATCTGCCACGTCTATCCTGGGGATAAGCGCACAACCCACCACCATCAGTATGGCCAGTGTCAGCAGGAGTGTAAAACGCGAGGGCTTCATTTAGTAAATTGAGAATTGAAAGTTGAAAGTTGAAAATTTTTAGTTTACCGTTTACCGTTGAAAATTGTTTTTTACCGGTTAACGTCCCCTTACATTTTGAATTTTGAATTTATAAATTTTGAATTTGAAGCCAAAGGCTTCTTCACTATATAATACAGCAGTGGGATGAAGAACAGACTCACCGCTGTTCCCACAGTCATACCTATTATCAAGGTCAGAGACAACGGGTACTGGATGGCAGCGCCCATGCTGCTATGACTCAGGAAAGGCAACAATGCCAAGATGGTCGTCAGGGATGTCATCACAATAGGACGCAGACGTCTCCGCCCAGCTTCCATAATGGCACGTATCAGTCCCAGACGTGTCCCCGCCTGCAGATGCGGGTTATGATTAATGGTATCTATCTTCAGGATAGAGTCGTTGATGATAATACCGCTCATCACCACGATACCCGTCATGGACATCAGGTTGATGGACTCGCCCAATACCCATAGCCCCACTATCACGAAGAACACATCCACCACCATTTCCAACAGGATGATAAGAGGTTGTATCAGACTCTCGAACTGAGCAGCCAGGATAAAGTAGAGCAGAGCCAAAGCAACTGCCAGTACCACTGACAGCTCGCCTATGAGTTTACGGCTTGAGAAATAGCCGCCCGAAAAGCTGGCGCTGTATTTACTCTGGGGCTGATGAACATAATCGTTCACATATTCCATTACCTTCTCCACCTCCTTGTCCTTGGCATTCAGGCATAGGGCATAGTATTCGCCGCCGTTACCAGCCTGCAGACGCTTGTAATCCTCGCCTTTGGTCTCGCGTACCAGGTAAGAGATGGGAATCTCTGTCCCATCGCTATTTTTCACAGTCTCTGACAGAATAGTTCTCTCTTCTCCTCTGAGAGAGGACGGTGGCGAAGCTATTACGGGAACAGACTGAGCACCCTCGTTTATACTGAAGACAGTGCCTCTGCTTACTAGTTGCTTTAATCTTTGGTACAACGCATCATAACCCACCTTATAAAAGGCCATTTGTTCCATATCTGCCACATAGCGGATATTTGTCTCCGTCATAACAGGAGAGATTTCCAAATGAGGGAAATGCCTGAGCAATGTATCTCTGAATGCACGCGATTCATCTGTCGTGGGGCGCCGCCCCTCATTATTCTGCAAGTGGATCTCCAAGTCAGCCTCATCCGTCGAGAACACCAGGTTATACAGATTACCCGGCTCGCTGAACTCAGCTGATGCCTGCGGGTAATGCTTCTGCAAATAGGCCACGCATTGCTTCTTCACCTCTGTCAACTTACCAGAGTTCTCAGCCTTCAAGTAGATAACAGTCTCTGAGGAGGTAATGTCCTTGGTATGCGCCAGCATAAACTCCTGTGCTCCCACCATACAGGTCGATGTCTGCACATCTTCCTTTATAACATCCATTATGCAAGCAACCCTTCTGTCATTTTCCTGTGCTGATATATTACTATTCCAGTCGATGGACAGCAGCGTATCCTCCTGTGCCAACTTAGGCATACGTTCCTTTTCTATGTGCAATATCATCAGCGCCATCAGCGGGATACTAATGACAAACAAGCCCAACACAAGACGTGCATGACGTAGCGTCCACTTGAGGATTGCCTCATATAACCCCTCTCCGACTCCCCCGAGGGGGAGGGCTAACGAGTGAAGAGTGAAGAATGCCATAGGAGTCGCAAACGGAACGCGAAAACGAAGTCGCAATTTGCTCTCCCCCCCTAATTTTTCATTTTTCTCTTTTAATTTTTCTCTTTTTTTATGCAATACCATATAATACACTGGTATTACCACCGTGGCTACGAGCAGGGAGGCAAAGAGGGCTGTGGTGATACCCATTGCCTGATCATAGAACAAGGCTCCTGCCGTTCCGCTCAGGAAGATAAGGGGCAGGAATACAGAACAAGTAGTCAACACCGAGGACAGCATAGGCGTGAACACCTCACGCGTACTGCGCACTATAACTTCCCCTGACTCTTTAACTTTCTCACCTTTTAACCTTTTAACATTCTGTGTAATATTATCCACCACGATGATGGCATTATCCACCATCATACCTACGCCCAGTATCAGTCCAGAGAGAGAAATAACATTCATGCTGATACCCAACAGGTAGAAGCAGAGGATGGTAATAATCAGAGAGAGCGGTATGGAGAGCACCACCAACAGCGAAAGGCGCCACTTCTTCATAAAGAGCATCAGCACCAAGCAGGCCATCAGGGCACCCATGTAAAGGTTACCCTTCAGGTTCTGTATGGTATAGCTCAGCAGTCGCGTCTGGTCACGGGTCAGCTGGAACTGTATGTCAGGGTATTCCTTCTGCATATCCTCCAGCAATTCATCCATGCTCTGCTGCAGTTCCTCCATACGGGCATCGTTCTGCTTGATGATAGCCATGGTGATGCACTCCTTGCCATCGTGCCTTACCAGTCCGTTACGGGTAGCCATGTGCTCCTCCACATCACAGACATCCTTCAGTTGGAACAAACGTCCCTGATGATTGATGTAGATATCCTCTATATCCTTCTTGGTAAGCAGTTGGGAATCGAAATGGATGTTGTACCTAAAGATACCATCCACGATGCTCAACGCCTCCAGCGTGATATTGTTCCGCTTAATGGCGTTCTCTATGTCGGACACGCTCATGCCCATTGCCTGCAACTTCTCGTACTTGGGAACACAGTCAATCTCCGTACCTACTGTTCCGCTCACATCCACCATAGCAGTCTGTGGAAGTTGCTCAATGCGTTTTACCACCACATTCTTGGCAAACTTAGACAGTTGTGGGAACTTGGATGGTTCTTTGGGCGTTAGGTCAAGGAAGAAGGCGGGAATGTCCATAGCACTGGCTTTCATCACCTTGGGACGTTCCATCTCCTTGGGCATCTGATTCATGGCACGGTCCACCTTCTCGTTAACCTCTATAAACAACAGGTTTACATTGCTGCCAGGTTCAAAGGTCATCCTAACGCTTCCCGCATCCATTCTCGATTCAGAGCGGATATCTGTAATCCCAGCC
Organism: uncultured Prevotellaceae bacterium; assembly: GCA_946619915.1. Taxonomy (GTDB): domain Bacteria; phylum Bacteroidota; class Bacteroidia; order Bacteroidales; family Bacteroidaceae; genus Physcousia. Next base: position 49,749 of record CAMOMP010000004.1, read on the forward strand.
ACCTGCATCAACCTGCCTCTAAGCGGCGACACCACATTTCTTTCCACCTCCTGAGCAGAATAGCCTGGCATACTCACCTGCACGGTTATCTGTGGTATGTCAATGTCCGGCATCAAGGACACCGGTATCTTGCGAAGCGATAATATGCCTATCACCGCCAGTGCAATGATGCACATGGTTACGGCTATCGGACGTTTTATTATTTGGTGTAGCATTAAGACCTAATTCAAATTTCAAAATTAAAGATTCAAAACAGCTCCCGTTGTTAGAGATGATAGATGATAGATGATAGATAATAGATAATAGATGATAGATAATAGATCGTTTCAAGTTAAAGACTAAAGTCTAAAGTCTAACGCCTAAAGTCTATTCTTCATTCTTAATTTTCAATTTGCACTTCCGTTCCGTCAGCCAGGTTCAGGTTGCCGGAGGTGATGACAATATCACCTTCCTTGATGGTTGTCTCCTTGCGCTGGCAGCCAGTGATAGCAAACGAGCTGATGTTAGAGTGTGCCACATCCACGTATGTCCACACTGCCCTGCCCTCTTCCAACAGGAAGATAACGTGGTAGCCATCACGCTCTACCACTGCATCCTTAGGAACAACAAACATATGCTGCATCTTCTCCTCCACTATCACACGCACATTCATACCATCCAGCAATGCGGTTCCTCTGTTAGCAAGCTGTGCCTTTATCTTAACCAAGCCCTTGTCATCTACCAATGGGTTGATCTCCGTCACACGACCTTCATACTGCAGGCTATCTTGCACAAAGGGTGTCACCTTTACCTTTTGGCCTATACGTACGCCAGAGAGTTCTGCCTCCAAGACCTTGAATTCCACTTCGAACCCGCTATCATCCACCAGCGTGCAGACCTTATCATTCTTCTGGAACTTCTTGGCCTCCAAATCCGCTATTCTTCCGCTGAAAGGAGCATACAGGTTACATTCCGCCAAAGCCTTCTTGGCCGTCTGCAACTGAAACTTGGCAGAGTAGTAGCCAGACATCACCTCGGCACGCTGCATCACCTCGGCAGGAACGGCACTCACGTCGTTATATCCTAAACTTATGAGTTTATCTGTCAGCTCCACCTTGGCCTTCTGCAGTTCATGCTCAGCCCTTTCCAAATCACGCTCCTTATCCTGTTTGTCCAGTGTGGCTATCAGTGTTCCTTTGGATACATGCTGACCTTCCTTCACACACACCGTTGCAATGATGCCCTGATTGGTAAAGTTCAATTCGCTCTTTGCCTTGGCTCTCAGCCTACCGTTACAGACAATCTGCTTATTGAATTCCGTCTGGTGTAGCACCATCGTGTCCACATACGTCTCACTCATCTGCTGCTGGTGCATCTCCAAATCAGGATTATCATTTTTCTTGTCCTTGTCAGATCCGCATGCTGCAAGCAAGAATAATCCTGCCATCAGCCAAGCAACTCTCTTAGCACTAATCTGTTCCATGTTATCGTTTTTTCAATGCTCAATGTTCAACAGTAAACAGTAAACTGTAAACCGTAAACAAATTCTCAATTTTCAATTTTCAACTCTATTATTAGGTCTCTATTCATCGTCCAGTCATAGAGCGTGGATTTCTGCAGGCTATAATAGTCATTCCAGAAAGTATTAAGCTGACCTATGTACTGAGCCTTGGCAGATGTCATCTCCTGCAGAGCCGTATTCAGGTCAGTTACAGAAACTGTACCTTCCTCATACCTACGTCTCATAATATTATAGCGTTCCTCTGCTATCTCCTGTGCTCGTAGGGCATTCCGGCATTGCGAAGGCTGAGCATTAAACTGCATTACCTTCTTGCGCAGTTCCTGAACATAGTCCAGATGCGTCTGCTCCTGCTGCGTCCTTACCACTTCCAACTGAGCCTGTGCCATACGAACACGACCCTTACTTACACCCCAGTCAAAGATGGGGAGATTCAGCGTCAGGCCAATAACCTCGTTATCCCTCAGGTTCTTGTACGCTCCGGCAAAATCGTTGGCAGTCTGCATAAAGCCGACCTCTCCGCTCAGGCTAAGTTGAATTCCTTTGTTGGCCTTGGCCTGTGCCAGGCTACGTTCTGCATTCAGCATCTCCAGGCGTTGTTCCCTGGTATGCGAGGAATTGGTGATGGCTTTCTGCAACACCTCATCCATATTAACCACCAGATCAGGAACGTTATAGGGAGGCACCAATTCTGCATTCTCATAATCCGTAACACGCAGATAAGAGAACAGGTTATACAAGGCATCGTCCAATGTGATACGGTTGTTTCCTTCTGAGACACGAGCATTCATCACAGACAGTTCCATCTGCAACACCTCGCTTTTGGTGGTGGTACCCAATTCCAGACGTTTCTGCGCCATAGCATACAGTGTCTCTCTGTCAGCTAAGGTCGCCTTGCTTTGCTGATAATCAGATTGTGCCGACAAAACACGAAAGAACAATGATGTAACTCTGATGGCAATATCCTGCATAGAGGATGCATAACGCTTCTGTGCAATCTCATACTCCAGGGGGGCTGTCTTCTTTTCCCACTTCAGAGAATTGAAGGCACGCAGAGGCTGAGAATAGCTGATGCGCAGAGGTTGCGTGTTGAAAGTCTTCTCATCGTATGTAAACTGATCCAGCCTATGCAGGTAGGACATCAAAGATACCCTACCACCGGTAGCTACTATCTCCTGATCTACAGAGAAAGTCAAACTGTTGCTCAGTGTATTGTTACTAACATACGATAGGCGACCATCGTCATAATTACGGGCTTCCACCAATGAACGGTTGTAGTTCATCAGTCCACCACTCAGATTCATGGAAGGAAGCAACTCTGCCTTGAAGCTACGGTACGTCCAATAGCTGGCAAGGAAGGAGAAGTGGGCCGACTTGGCATCCAAGGAATTCTCCTGCGCAATCTTAATGGCATTATCCAGGGTTATCTGCTGTGCGTGTGCATTCATTGGCAACCATGCCAGACAAGCCATGAATATTACAGCGTTTTTTACGCTCATTATATTAATAATTATATGTGTGTTGTTATTTTCGACTCCAAAGATACGTTTTTTTGATATTACTCACAAATAAAAACTATCAAATTAAAGAATTTATTTGAAAAATCTAATTTACGACAGTCCCATGAAACATATCTACGGAATTATCACACGCCCCGCAATATCTTTAAGGCGGACAAAGCCCCATACACGACTGTCAAGTGAGTTGCGCCTGTTATCACCTAAGACAAAGTAGTATGGATTGTCGTCATCACGGGGGACTACCAACGGCCCATAATTATGGGTATTCCAGCCTGAGTCTTTGGGGAAGCCCACAGCATACATGGTATCCGTTTCTATGGTGGGCATAACGGTTGGCGGCAATTTCAGTTTCTTCCCGTTCACATACGCCTGGCCGTGACGCAGCTCTACCGTATCACCTGGCAAACCTATCAGACGTTTGCAGAGCATCACACGTTCACCCGTAGGACTGTCAAAGGCTATGATATCACCACGCTGCAATGTACCTGTTCCCTTCAGGCGATGATAGCCCCAATCCAGTTTCTGATCAGGGCGGTACAGCTGGGGAATAACATAGAAGCCGTACTTCAATACAGGGATATCCCAGAACCTACGAGGCATACGAGCACCGTACTGAGTTTTGTCCATCCACACCAGACTACGCGCCATAATGGTATTCTCCATGCTGGGCGTTGGCACCCACCGGATTTCACCAATGAAGGTGCCGATAAATGACAACATGAATACCACGATACCCAATCCGCATAGGATTCGCTTAACCCTATGGATATTTTTATGTAATCTATCTCTTCTCATAGGCTATCAAGACTCTATCGGAATCGTAAGTTTGATAAAATTTATTCAACACATTCTGCCAATCAGACATACTGCGATACACCTCACGGTATCCTTCTGCCAGAATACGCTTTCTATCTATTAAATCTCTCCGTTGCAGCACAATTACATCAAAATCTTCACCCGCATCAGCACTTCTCCAGACTTCTTCAACATCCACGGGTTGCCACAGATAGAATTGTGAAATCAAAGGACCTGTACGGAAGGGATTGTTTCCGCCATAAACCTTTACCCTCAAATACCTTTTTTGTTCCGATGCTCTCTCACACAGGTACTGCATCATAACAGCCTTACCATTGTCAGCGGGTTTAAAGGCAACATGCACCAAGCCTCCTACATTGACAAGCGCCAACAAACCTACCACCACAAAACTAACAAATCGGCTCAGCTCATGGAGTATCACCTCATAAGTCCATACCAAAAATAAGGGTAATAGGGGCATTAAGGGAAAGATAAAACGCGCTTCCTTGTGACTGACGACACTATGAAACAATAGGAATGTCCAAAAAGTCCAAACAACAGGATTCCTGTAGTGTTTGAACGTTCCAATGCAGACAGACAGAAGAACAGGTACTCCAAGTGCCAGACTGGGAATGATAGCCAACTGCAGGAAGTAGGTATACCAGGGACTTACCCCATAGGCAGCTGCCACATGCTGTACGATATTCATGTAATAGTAATTGTACGGGGCAAACACAAACCTACCATAAAACCAACTATCCAGCGCCGTACTAAGAGCTACTACTGTCAGGAAAGCGAAGGCTGCCGCACACCATATCTGCCATCTGTAACGACCTACTGCCAGAATCCATGCCAAGATACCGACATAGGCAAAAGCTACCTGATAGCGGAACTCGAACCCTAATGCCGCCACGAAGCCCATCCACAGGGCATCACGAATGGACGGCTGCTCCGGTCTCAGCAGTCCCGACAGAAGAAATAGCAGACATGCCGTACTCAGAATCTCTGAAGAGAAATGAACACCTATCATTGGCATCACCCAAAAGAATAGAGTGGCAACCATCAGAGCATTCTGATGCTGGGGAGTCACCCTACATTTGGCAGCCTTGATGAACATACTCATAGAGAAAAGCATAACCAGTCCTGTCAGCATCCTTATTACCATAGCCTGATGGAAGGGATTCTGCATACCCAGCCACATACAGGAACGAATAATCATCATCGCCAACACAGGCTGTAAGGTCGGCCTTATCTTTGCCACATGTTCCCATGCCATAGCCTGTGGGGTACCCTCCCCTAACTTCCATTTCGCGAATTCCAATATCTGGAAATGTTCATCAGGGTGCAGATATCCAGTACTAAATACTGCACATGTAAGGTATACAACTAGTGCTACAAGGAGAATTATTATCTCTGCATCAAGTGGAATTCTCCTGTTGAATACAATTATAGTTCTATCGTTATACATCTCAATCATAATCTACGTTTCATAGCAAGCCTGACCAGCATATAGTTTACTGGTACCGATATCGCATATACTGGCACAGGAGCTATCTTTTCATTTAGATTCACCACATGAATAAAGAAATTCAGAAGAAAAATCTGTAGCATGTAATTTGTTCCGTGACTGGCTGCAAAACGAAGGAACCTACTCACAGAAGGCTTCATTCGAAAAGTAAAGTGTGAAGTCATAGTGAAGTTGTAGAGAAAACTGACAAAGTAACCTGTGCTAAAAGCCAAACTAACAGGAAACATCGACAATAGGAGATAGTAAATAGCATAATGAATTACCATAGCCGTTGAGCCTACTATGCCGAAACACATAATCTCAATCAGCCTTGCCTTACTGATAGGGATTCCAATCCGCAAGCCTCCTATTGTAAGTTTCTCAATATCCATACTTCTAGCCCCCTCCCTTTCTTTCATGAGATCTCACAGTTTCTTGTTACCCAACGAATCTGATGAACTTTGGTGGGCGTCAACGATTTCTTTATAATGTCGCTTCACATGCTCCGAATTATCCCAGTTCTGCTGATAGATGACCGTATAAGTGCAGAGGTAGGCGAAATACAGGACCACTGCTGCGCGGGCTGCCAGTTTATTTTTCTGTGACCACTGGCACAGGTAGTAGGCGATTACCAACAACGGCCCTATCATCGCCAGATAATTGTAGCGGTCTGCCACGATGGCAAAGCGGGAGATGGAGATAAAGTGTATGGCTACTAACAGATGTACCACAAAGAACAGTATGCCGAATACCAGTATCCGTTCCTTACGGAATACATATACCAGATAGGCTGCTGCGGCTATCATCAGGGGATATACATACATCATGAAGGGCATGTCCCCCTCCGGTGTTGTGGGAAAGGGATATAGGTACATCAGGTTCATGGGCAGCAGGGTCTTTACCATATACTCATACAGGGTATATCCGCAGAAGAGCAGGCGCTGCCACAGAGAGTACTCTGGCATATTGCCACCGAAACCTTGAGAAATAATGGTGACGATGCCGAAGAACAGGGCCAGGATAAGGAAGGGGGCTTTCTCTAATAGCAGATAGCTGATTTTCTCTTCCCTTTTGATAATATAATCTACCAGCAGGAATGCTAAGGGCAGAACCACAGCCTGCTCCTTGCCGAAAAACGAAGCTACGAACAGAGCCAAAAGACCAATGTACTTACCTATGCCGGGGCGCTCTATATAATATAGGTATAGGAGCATTGCCGCCAAGTAGTAGAAGGCATATACCAGAATCTTGGAGGCGCTAATCCAGGCTACAGGTTCTACGTTCACGGGGTGAACGGCCCATAACAGGGTGCATACCCAGGCGACGTTCCGGGATTGTTCAACCAACGGATTGTTTGGAATCATCTTCAGCAGACGATTCAGAAACAGGAATAGCAATACTGCATTAGCAACATGCCAGAGAATGCTGGCAATATGGAATGCCATGGGCGAGTAGCCGAATACGGAGTGAATGAGGATATAGTTCAATTCATTGAAGGGGGCATACTGGCCGTGATAGAATTTCGTCAGGACTGCCCACAGATTTTTCCAGTCTAATCCTGCATTGGTATATGGATTGAACACAACCCATTGGTCATCCCATTGATAAAGAAAATGATGTCTGAGAATACTGATATAAACCAGTAGTATGACCAACATAAGAGATATTACACGTAACTTCATTTTTTCGTCTTCAAATTACTGTCTAACAACTCTATCTTCTTCACCGCGCTTTTCCATTCCTCATTCTTCGACAGTAGCATCACATACGTTACCACATTGCTGAACAACAACAACACTGTCAATACTACGAGCAAGAACTTTACGCTTATCTTTTTCGTATACATCTTTCAAGCTTCTATTACTTTGTTTTTATGAAAATTATTCTTTATCGTCACTATCCACAGCAGCATTGCCATCACCCACAGCACCACGCTTTTTACGAACGAGCCAGTCGGCGAGAAATGAATTAACTCACCGAAACATCCACACGATTCCACGCTTCCCATCAGTGTGGGGAAGAATAAGTTACGAGCTGTTAGCCCCACAAAAAAAGTTAGCAGCGCCAATAGTCCTGTACATACCCACAACATGTAGCGTTTCATAAATGCCAGCACACCGAGCAGCAACTCCGTAGCGCAAACACCTACAGCCAGCACCATCGTCTCCGTTTTAGAAGCATTCCAGAAATAGGCATCCATATATACCCCCGTCTCCTGCACGAAAGAGGCAAAGCTTGCCATTTTCAGTAGAGCGGAAAACACGAACACCGCTCCCATCGTTCTATGTAATAACGACAAACGTTTCTTCATCACTTTACTAGTCTATTGAATGTATTTTATTTCTCCAGAGGTAGACTGTCCACAAATTGTTTGTCATGCAACCTTTCTGTCACCAAGTTAAAAAACATTTTCTCAATTTCCTCGTTACGAAGAGGATCACCAATTAGGATAACCTTATTGTTCTCATCCAAAAGGAATGTATGACAGACTTGATTTGAAGGAATTTGTGGATTACCACGAGACAGGCATTTATTCTCATCAATATATATGCTATGTTTCAAATTACAAATTCCAAGTTTTGTATAAAGGAAGTCGCCCTCACCATTCCTCGCCTCTATTATAAACAGGAATTGTATGATGCCATCGTACTCTTTCTCCATTGTTACAAAATCATTCCACAATTCCAAATGTCGCATATAGCATGTAGAACAGTCGGTGGTGTCTGAATACACAACCAATTTTAGCTTACTGCCCTCTTTTACACTTGAGAAGTCCTCACCTGCAGGATGCCAACATTTCATACTATCAAGAGGAATATTGATAGAAGTACCATACATCATTTTAACTAGTCTTTCCAGTTCACTTTCAGATGAACAAGAACAAACGACAAAGACAATAAAAAAATATTTCCAAAGAGATTTCATATCACTTCAACTTAACCATCATTATTAAGGGAAATTGATATTTCTTATCCATAATATCCAACATAGCTTGTTTTGAGGAATTTCTCATAATCTCCACTTGAGATGACGTTACATCTTTTTCATTTAGATGCAGTTGGTCAACATGTTCCTCATCTATGAAGTACAATAATTTATCCTCTGCTACGAAAAAATCGCAAACAGGACTATACCCTTTGAATAACGGGCCAAACGTTGTATTGTACGTTTTATTATTACTTAGATTTTTCACAAATTGCGAGCGACGTAAATTATATGCATAACCCACATGAAGAAGCGAATCCGTCAGCTCAAATTGATCAATGAACTGCACACCCTTATGTTGATAAAGAGGGTCAAATGTCCCTTCTTCCATACTTTTAGCCCTTGTCTCTTCAGAAACAAATTGTCCACAAAAATCAATCTTTATAGTGTATTCCACATCATCATTAGAAAACATTATTACAGAGTCCGCCATAAAAGGGAAAAAGGATATCTTATCTTTGTCTTTGTGGATAGGGTTTCCTATAAGGCTCAACTTTGAATTATTTGGTGCGCCCAAAAAAGATTTAATGTAACCTCCCTCCTTATCAAGTAACGACAATTGAGCCCCACCCCCATTTGCTTGATCTTCAAAACAACATATATAGTTGTCACTTTCTGTTAGTACCAAACTCCCTGGAACACATACATCAAGTTTCACAAATGTCATAAAGTTGCCCTCCGAATCAAACTTCAAAACTCTACAAGAAGATCTTTCGTATACATGGGCAACTCCTGTTTTTTCGTCAACACTAAATGATTTCGGAGCCTCTATATACTCGTTTCGCGCATGGCCTAATCTACCCAACTGACTTATAAATGCGCCATCCATATCAAACATAAAGACAGTCTTATTAACTTCTGTATCTAAAATATAGATGCGATTATTTACTATTTGGATATCTTTCGGAATTATCGTGGAAATGTTTTCAGGCAAATCAAGGGGCACCACACGAACGATATCATACTCCATATCATCCATTATTTTCTGCACAGAAGGATTGACTACCAGAAGCCTCGTTTCGTGAGGACCTATGTCATAATGGTCATTGCTTCCACATGAAGTAATTACAATCACCAAAATAAGAAAAAATATCTTATTCATACTTTCCATCTTAATATTAATATTTGGAATCTAATTCGATAATAGATTTTAAAGAAGGATGTATCATTTATAGAAATTTGACACATCCTTCCATTTTGAGTATGTCAATTATTATGGGCAGGGTATTTTTTTACCATCGCAATCTGTTTGCTCTCTCCTGTCACAATAGCATGTAGTAAATCCATGCTCGCATACATTTTTACTTTTTCCATTATAATTTGTGTTAGAATAGTTAAAATGGTTCCCATCCTGTATGCCTATTTCTACAGGAACACCATCAACAGGAATAGTAACAGTGCCACCATGATTCTCCCCCGCATCTATGTGCGTCTCAGAATCTTTACACTGTTCTGATTTCAGGGTTGCGCAAAGAGCATAGCATGGGTCCAAAATGATATCCAACCAACCAGAAGAATTGGAGCAACTATTGCTCAATGCGCCAAGATTCGATTCCATATCATCTTCCCAATCGTCTGAACTACTATTGGAATTAGAGTTTGAACCTGAGTTTGATCCTGGTCCTGCTACCAAAGAAAGTGAGTTCTCACCAATGCCATAGTCTGCCAAGGCATTCTGAATGTTCAGGCCAATGCCTGCCGCCACAAGGGCTGCGCAACTAAAAAGCGCAATCTTTTTACTTTTCATGTTGTTTGTTTAAATTAAAGTTCCCTACTCTATAAGCTTTTCGGGTTTCGCTCCTTTATTAACCTGTCTGGTCAGGATTGCGTAACGTTACTTTTATGTTATCTTATTAAGTCCTATGTTTTTTGATGTAGATATGCACTGCTTTTTTGTTTATGGCAACCCGAATTTAGAAAAATCTTATAATTCCTACCAAACAATTTTAGCTAAATTATATATTATTTTTCAAAAATACCCCAAAAGTGGCAAGCCAAATATACTCCTTTAGTAGTACAATTTAGGTTTTAGAGAATAAATTAACACATTTTTATAATATCGAAAGGTGAATTATTTCAAAAATATTTATAATTTTGTGACGTAAACGAAATTGCACACGTATGACAAAAAATGTTATTTCTGAAACAATTGATACAGCGAGCAAAAACTACACAATGCCCGAATCTATCAAGGAATCTATTCTGCTAGGCGTGAAAACAATGTCGAAACTGATGAACGTCAGCTGTTTGGTTGTAGATTTTGCAACTGGAGAGGTCCCCTTTCGCTCCGACACCTTATTATACCTTGACGAAGTAAATGCAGAAGTATGCCAGAGGAAATGCGTGAACCCATACTGGTCATACGTTTCAGATGAAATGGCAGAATTGCTTTTGCAACTTAAGAGAAAAGGGTTGGAATGTGCCCGGAATTTCTCACCTAAAGATTATATGACACATGTTTGCACAACGGACTTCCCAATAACAGTGAATGGGAAAGAGATTTTTGTTCATCAGAAATTCCGCCCAATCTTGGTAGCCCCAGACGGAACGATTAGTTTAGGTCTGTTTACTATTAGCACATCTGTCAGCAAGGAAATACAAAGCTATATAGAGACAGCATCAGGCGAAATTTGGAAGTACAATTTTAAGGCGAAGCAATATGAGGAGTGTAAGGAGAGATTCCACCTTACCCGCAAAGAGAAATCTGTCCTAAAATGCCTTGTAAGGAGAATGAATACAGAGCAGATGGCAGAGGAGTTGGGCATGTCCGTTAATACAGCGAAGAAGCACAAACATAATATATACGACAAGCTAGGAGCACACTCCAAAGACGATGTTATCGTCATTGCCAACAATTATCATTTAATTTAGGTTCCGGAAATGAAATGGAGCAAGGGAATTCCTTTGCCCCGGGCGGTTTAGGGAAAACAATCAGATACCTGCTTACATCCAAATAAGACATTTATCTGTTAAATTATCATAATGGTACACAACTTTGTGGTCCACAAGTTTGTGTACCATTTTTTTATTGATGTTACCAAGTATGGTATTTTTCTGGAGGATCCCGTCTTCAAATTGTGGATGAATAGGTAACGCTGCAATAAAGAAGTTACATGGGTTTGTATAATTGAACAAATGTCAATATCTTTGCATGCGAGAATCTTCGCATTGAAAAAAGTCGCATAATATAAGTCTCTGATTATGAATCCATTTAAGTTTGCAGGGGATTATCAGATCCCTGACAGCAGGAATTGGAAAAGACCCATGAAGCGAATTCCTTTTTGGTCGGTGTATTCAGCAATATCTTGTCCAACGACTACAATCTTGCGGAAGCTGTCATCAATCTTTAGCAGCGATTTCAGTTCTTGCTGACGTTTCTCCTCGTCATCAATGGCAAAAGCAGACTGAATATAGTATTTTTCCATTCCGTTGCTTGCTACAAAATCTATCTCGTACTGGATATACTCCATATTGCCATTGCGATTCTCGCGACTCTCTACCAAACCAACATCTACTGTATATCCCCGCATGCGTAACTCGTTATAGATGACATTCTCCATAATGTGAGTTATTTCCTGCTGACGGAAATTAATCTTGGCATTCCTCAACCCGACATCCACCGAATAATATTTCTTAATGCTCTCAAAGTACTTATTACCTTTGATATTATAGCGCTTGGCACCCTCGAACAGAAATGCTTCCTCCAGGTAGCCTATGTAGTTAGAAATCGTTTCTGAATTAATCTTAAGGTTCTGTTTGCTCCCAAGCACATTGCTTATACGATTAGGATTAGTAAGAGAACCAATAGAAGAGCATAGTGCATCTGCGAGGGAAGACAAAGCATCACGATTCTTTATATGATGACGCTCTACAACATCGTCAAGGTATGTTTTATTCCATAGCCGTTGCAAATATGCCACCTTCTGTTCGGGAGTTTGTTGCTTAAGCAAACCTGGCATACCACCGTAAGTGTAATACTCTTTCCACAGTTCACCTACAGGCTCCGTGCGACCAGTACAGAACTCCTTAAAAGAAAGAGGATAAACCCTAACTTCATCACCTCTTCCGCGAAATATGGTATTTATGTCAGAGGAAAGAAAGTGCGAATTGCTACCCGTTATATAAACGTCGATATTGTCTTTGGCATTCAAACCGTTCACCAACTTCTCAAAACCTTCCACCTCCTGTACTTCATCAAGTATAATATAATAAGGTGTACAATCGGAGATAATTCGACTATAGAGATATGACTTTAGTGCCTGACGATCAGTTAGGTCACCATTCTCCTCATCATCCATATCAAAGGATACAATGATGATATTATCCTCAGGGATACCTGACTGGAGCAGGTAGTCCTTATAGATTCTATTCAACAGCCACGACTTTCCACATCGTCTAGGTCCTGTTATAATCTTCACCTCGCCATTGTCCTTTCGACTTATTAATTGCTGAAGATAGGTTTCCCTCTGAATGTATTGCGCCATTTTATCCGAAATTTTCTGCAAAATTACAATAAATTCCGATTACAGGCAAGGGTTTATCCGAAATTTACTGTAAAATTGCAATAAATTCCGATTAGGAATCCATGTGAAGCAGCTTCAATTTTGAATTTATTAATTTTGATTTTTGAATTTGAATCAACTTTGCCTCTTGCCTCTTTTTTTCGGTTGAGCCGGCTCGATCGATCAGTTGAGCCGGCTCAATCGATCGTTTGAGCCGGCTCAACTTTTTGGGGGTATTTCAAGAAAATTAGCCAAAATCCCTTAAAATATTTAGTACAGGGGGCTTTTTGTGGTTTGCAGACCACAAAGAGTTCAAGGTTCAACGGCCTTACGGCCAGTTCAAGAGTTCAAGGTTCAATATCGGAAGAGCAAGGAAATAATAATTTTCAACTTTCAATTCTCAATTCTCAATTTGATAACGGTTAGCGAAACTTGCAACTTGAACGCCGAAGGGGTCGCGAGCGAATAGCGAGAACAAAGTGGCAAACTTGAAACCATCTATTATCTATTATCTATCATCTATATCCTTATTCCAACGCCTTGTTTATTTGTGCTTCGATGTCCCTTAGAACTTCGTTGTTGAAGCCCGTTTTCTCCCATACTTTCTTGCCCTGGCGGTCATAGAGGTAGTACTGGGGGATGCCGCCGGGGATGGGAATCTCCGCCCATTTCTTTGAGGTCATGCGATAGTGAATGCCAGGAATCTTGAGCACGCTCTCTGTCCATTCATTCATGAAGCTGGACTCATCAGTCAGATAAACAAAGACAACATCCTTGCCTTTCAGATTCTCCTTCAATGGCTCCATAGCCTCGATACCCCTTCTGCAAGGTCCGCACCAAGTAGCCCAAAGGTCGAAGAACACAACCTTTCCAGGATGCTCGTCCACGATGGTCTGCAGCAGCTTATCGCCAGATACATCGGGCGTTGGCTTCATGCGGTCTTTTGCCTCTCGCTCTATGCGCTCCAACTGGACACGGTTACTGTCGTTGAACTCGCGTAGCACACGTTGGAAATAAGGATGAGCCTTCGCTATCTCACTCTCAGGCAGAACCTTTCCCTGTTTCATGACATCGCCTATCTTCTTTGCCTCTGCCATGGCCTTCGTCATCTTGTACGGTTCACTTTCTGTGAGTCCATTGGCCTCGAAATAAGGCAGCACTTCATCATGAAGAGGGAAGTAATAGCTCCGTCCGTCGCGGAAGAACTGCAACTCCCGGGCATGAGGGTCAACCAGCGTGTAGGTCTTCTTTATGTTAGCCAAAACACTATCTGGATTGGAAAGATTATACTTCCAAGCGAGGAAGCCCAGACAAAGGACGTTGCAACGCACATAGGCTCTGTCTATCAGCAGTGAGAAGAAATCCTTCTGCCTGCGAGTATAGTCTTTTCGCTCCGCCACTCCCCGACGCAAGGTATCAAGGTTCTGCCACAACTTCTCTCGCCACTCGGGGAAGTCCTTCACCTCGTCGTAGGATGGTATTTCCGACATCATATTGAGGAAATAATGCTTCTTATTATCCAACATGACTTCGTTGAGGTCCCCTATCGTTCCGCCCAAACGGTAGCCGTGATGAGAAGGTTTGCCTGCTGCGAAATCAAACATCCATGCATTGCAGGTAGCTTGATCGAAATCGACCGTCAGTGTCTCGCCTGGAATCAATATCATGTTATACTGGTCACCACCCCCCACATAGTCCAACCAGGGACCAGTGAAATGAGGTATTATGGCTGTATAAGCAGGTTGGGAATATCGGCAAACAGGTCCATCGTCAATGCCCTTCACATTGTATTCGCTTGTTACAGGGTCGCGACTATAGTCCCCGAACCAACCAAAATTATTAGTGGTATCCCCAAGTAGGGTAAAGGTGGCTGTAGCCGTTCCATACTTCAGGGTCAGCGGTTCGAGTGGCTTCCCGTCGTCCTTTCTTGGTTGATAGGCAGGCAGTAGCTCTGGATAAAGTTTGTTATCAGTCCTAATGCCACAGAATTTCCACATATCATAATCATCGTCCTCTATATAATCGAAGGTTTTTGTTCCTTTGGGTAGTGGGTCGAAGTAGAGAATAACGGAATCCTTTCGGGCATCCTTCTCATATTCTTTCTCAAATTCGAACGTCTCGTCGGCAAGAATTTTCCCGCCTTCCCGAGTAATGATACGCCCCTTCTGACAGGCAAATATCTTCCCGTCAGCTTGCAACCGGGCACCAACCATCCTCCAACTTCTCCAACTGGCACATTCCATGCGGAAGTGCACGATGGTAGCGTTTTTCGTCAGTTCAACTCTCATGGGAAAGATTTGAACAGATGTTGAAGATTTGAATGCAGGACGTTCAATGACCTTGTCCCCTGCGTTGGCTGCCAAACATAGGGCAGCAAACAGCACAATGATTAGTTGTTTCATAACTATTTGCTTTTAGGTTTCTTGTCGAATCGATAAACGACGTGAAGGAGGGCATAGCGAGGCAGCACGTTGGTGTATGTCTCTGTACGCCCCTGAGCGTTGATGGTGCGTGTAACGTTAGAAAGCTGGCCTAAGATGTCGAACCCATCAACCACCACCAGCCACTTACCCTTGAGGAAGGGGCGTGCAAGACGGGCATTCCAGACAACATCCTTGGTGTTAAGTTCCGGATCGGCATAACCTGTACGGCCATAAAGGGTGAGAGCCGTGGTGAGGTCGAACTTCCAGGGCAGATGAATCGTGGCATCCGCTCCAACGCGATACTGCCAGGCAGAGAGGCCTTCCTCTCCAAAGGAAGAGAGAGTAGCGCGGTCGCTGGTGTAACGGTCCCAAGAGATATTGGAAGAGAAGTTCAGGAAGTGCTTACCCAGCGAAAGGCTGAGCTTGGGAGCAAAGGAGAGCGTCAGGTTACGGACGATACTCTTATCAGTGGCAACCTCTTGCCCACTGTTCCCTGTTCCTTGCTCTTCGCTCATCAAGTCCACACTATTGCGATAACTGAACTGCGTGACCATGCTGGCGCTGTGTTTCCTGCCATCGCCAAAGCTATAGTTAATGGTATGCCTTGCATAAGCATCCCAGTTGCCATTGACATTCACAGGCCGATAGGTGCGAATACCTGTCTGGCGGTTGTATGTCTGCCCCATTCCTATGGCATTATGGACAAAGCCATAGTTGAGGTCGATACGGTTGTGCATGTTTTTATTCAACGAATACAGGTTGCCATCGAGATTTGTTCTCATACGGAAAGCGTAGCGTAGGTCTGGGTTGCCGATATGGATGTTCATAGGATCCGTGTCGTCAACGATGGCCGCCTCGTTCATGAGGTCGGGCGCTTCGTTGTTGAATTTTACTTCGAGCCCAGCATGATGTCCGTCTTTTGTCCTAATCCATGGTTTAACAGAGAATTCAAAGGTAGGAGTGAAGCGATGAAGAACAGTATCGATGGCGCCACGTTCGTAATCATTGCGCTGATGGTTAAGAGTCCCCGAGAAATCGACATCAAGACACAGCATTCCCCACTCCCCTTGCTGAAGGGTGTGTTTAAGTTCTATCCACGGACAATGTTTATTCTCGATATAATGGCTCAGGCTGCTGTTTGTGCAGTCGAAGACCTGCTGATATTCGCTCACACTGGGTAGCAAGTCGATGGGACGAGCAAAGGAAGAGTCGGCACCTGCCAACTGGTCGAGACGATAGACACTCTCCTGCTCGCGCAAGTTGCGATATCTAAATCGATAGCCAACGATAAGTCTGCGGTATCCCTCCCCCAGTGAGAATGTATAAGACATAAAGGGGGATATTTCGAACTTGCTGCGAGGGGGCGTGTTGATGAATTGGTGACGGAAGAGAGGAGACTGTTGAGAATCGGCGTAATTAGAGCTCTGTCTGGAGAACTGTCGTCGGGCATTCTCGCGGTATTCACCATCCAAACCGAAGTTAACCACATCGTTGGTACCCTTTACCTTCAGGGTGCTATAGACCCCTGCCGATGTCTCGAAGTCGTGCCCTATGCCAAGGTGCTCGCGAAGCTGTCGGTTGATAAGTGTATCACGCAAGCTGGGACGAGGAGACGTCGGGGAGAAAAGGTTGTCGAGCAACTGACGGCTAACATCCGCAACAGGCGCAGAAAATAAGCCCGACGTACTGCCCGATGTATTATTGAAATGGCTGTAGTACATACTTAGGGTGCCCTGTAGCCTCACCTGCTTGCCGCTATAGGTGTACATGTTTTACATGTTTGCCATCCATTCATTGTCTTTTGCGCGACTAAAGCTATAGTCATAGGTATCGCCATTGGGCAGGAAGGTCTGCGACGTTGTGCGTTGATCTTGCCGTGTTGTAGAATGCGACACATAAATGGAGCCATAGTATTCCCTCGTTTTTTCTTTGTTTTCTGTTTCGACTTTTACGATGCCTATCTCGTTGCTTCGCAGGAGATTTCCCGAACCAGGCTCCCAACCACCCTCACTTCGCAAGTCGAAGCCATCATCGCTCAGATTGTTTGCCTTACCAAAAACACACAAACTCGATTGCTCGGTTTTGCGAAAGGCAAAGAGACGTGCCAAATAGGGCATCTCGTCCTGACGGATACCAGTTCCTGCCTCCACGTTCGCTATCCAGGTCGCCTTGTACTCCTTTTTCAGGCGCACGTCTATGACATGATGCTGCGTACTTTCGTCCTTACGGCCCAGCCACTCGTTCTCTTTGGACTGCTTGTCGTAAACCGCAATGCTCTTTACCGTATAAGCCGGCAGGTTCTCGAGCATCAACTTTCTGTCACCCATGAAGAGATCCTTACCATCGAGCAGAAGGTCATCCACAAACTGGCCATTGTGATAGATGCGACCATCTTCCCTGAGCTCCATACCTGGCACCTGCTTTAGCAAGGCATCCAACATGGAACCGTCCGCAAGTTTGAACTCATCGGCATTATAGACAATGGTATCGCCCTTGTAATAGAAGCGGACACGCGATGCTGTGACAGTAACCTCTTGCAACATAGTCTTCTCCTTATGCAAGTAGAACGGCGACACAATCCGCGATGTCTCCCTGCGGCCAACACTGTTCATTGTATAATTAAGGTAGATAGTCCGATAGCCATCATACGAGACGCGGAAAATATAATCCCGCGGGAGGGCTGGCACCTCGAAACTAAAGAATCCAGCATAATAACCATTCTCCCTTCCATTAACATAATTATACCGGTACTGTCTGGCACTGACAGAGTCTAAGAGCACGCTGTCTCTTCCCAACAGTTCCACTTTGGCTCCAACCAGAAACTCACGTGTACGGGCATCGAAGACACTTCCATGCAACTTTATGGTACGCGGTTTATAGTCCCTATCGTACTGGACGAATATCTGCTTACCTTTTATCTTTACCTTCACAGGCTGTCCCTGGCAGAGACGTTTGACGGCAGCCGTCATGGAGAGTCCGTTGAGGCTGGCATATACAGGCAGATGGTCGAGGTCGTTCACAATGAAATTGACGGTGTACTCCGTATTCATGTCGCGCAAGGTTGCGAGAGCCGTTGCCAGAGACTCACCACGGAACGTCAGGTCGCGTGCCGAAAGATTAAGGCTGGCACTTATATATATAAGAAGGAGTAAGACAATCTTTTTCATCTCACTTCCTCCTTCTTCTTTTCTGGATTAACAAACAGGGTATCGAAATCCTGTCTAATCTTAATGCCATCGAACATGTTCATCATATCTAGTAAATTTATTAAGTGTTTGCGCCGTATTTCGGGTCATGATTACAGAAAAAACTAACCTTAAGTGCGTTTTTTCACTCCAAATATACTATTTTCTAATTACAGAGGAATAAATAAAGACACTTATTAACAATCCGAGAGAATGATTTAATACTTATTTGCACATACAGAAAAAACCTCCCCAGAATCTGGAGAGGCTCCTCAACTATTAACAACACAAACTATGCAACTATACGCTTGATGTAGCGTGCAGACGTTTTATTGGCATCGTAGCTAACTATCACTTCGCGAGTGCGTGCATTCCAATGTGCATCCTTTACACCGCTGATGCGACGAGCTTTAGCTTCAATTTTCTTGGGATTGTCACGATGACCTACCCTGATGCTGCAGGTCTTCATGTCTGGACGGTAAGCATGCTTCTTGTCAACATGGCCCGGTTTGTGGTCCTTCTTGTCGAAATGAGCATCCTTCCTGTGGTTATCTACTACAACAACATGATTTCTTCTGCCGCTGTTTACTACGTGATTTCTATTATCAGCCTTTGCAGGCATTGCGAATGCGATTGCCATCATCATCATGGCTGCCATCGCTTTGTTCATTATCTTCTTCATAACCTTAAACTTTAAATGGTTCAACATTTTGTTTCTTGATTTCAATGGCAAAGGTAAGGCCTTTACGTTAGGTACAGAAATGAAATCCCCCATACCTTAGGGAAAGTTTTCCTAAAGTATGGGGGAGATTTCCTCAGCAAGAAATATGCCAGTTCTATTCTTTCTCTCTTGGGAAGGCCGAGATACGTAGTCGGGCAGCACCCATAGGAACAAGGGTAATGGGTGTGGTCTCGGCAGCACGAGGCGCAAACTTGGTAGGAAGAAGGTCGGTCATACCCGTAGCATCAAAGCCCCAAGAAGGTATCTGACGTCCCACTGCCGTAAACTCGATAGGTACGTTATCGAGGGTGAAGGGCTGTTCGTTCTCGGGATAGGCCTTGCGTATAACCTTGAAGCTTACAGGCAGGTTCTGTTCATCTACCACCAAACCAAAGTTCCAGTCGCTCTTGGCACGCAGCACATAACAGGGCCAGAGGGAGGCGTCCACGCCTTCCTGCCAATGAGAGTCGTCCTGAACAAATTCCGGATCACGGCTGTCATGTGCCTCGAACTCCTCATCAATTTTCAGGGAGAGGGTCAATGGGCCATAGTCAACGCTGACACTGGACTTGTTCTGCTGCCATACCGTAGAACGCAAGGTCATAGGCAGACGCAGCGAAACAGTGTCTCCCTCCTTCCACTGACGAGAGATACGGACATAACGGCCTGCAGCATCTCCCTCCACCTGTTGCATCTCGTTATTGATGCTTACTTCTGAACCCTTAGCCCAGGCAGGAATACGCAGGTAGAGCGGGAATTCCACATCACGCTCGGGGTGAAGAATCAGCGTAATAGTTTCGTCGAAGGGATAGTGCGTAACCTCCTCCATCCTCAGCGAAACACCATCAGCCACCATTGCCGTTGTCTCGTTGGCAGCATAGAGCATGGTAGCAAGACCATTGTCGGCTGTTGCCATTACCAGATGCTCAGTAAAATAGGGCCATCCCATACCGTGGTTATGCTGGCAGCAACGCGAACTGAAAGGACTCATAGAGAGCATTCCGCGCAAGCTGTTATCGATGCTGGGTGCATGATTCTTCTCATCGCTAATAGCCATATTAGCAGAAGTGATGTAACGCAATGCCCGCATATCGGGGGTGAGGGCTGCTGGGAATGAATTGAAGGCAACATTCTCGCAGTGGTCTGCCCAGAAGACATCGCCTGTGATACCCATAAGAATCTCATCGCTTGCCATCTGCTCCACCAAGGCACAGGTCTCGGCACCATTTCGAGGGTCGTAGTAACCGGCACGGGCATTCTCGTCGGCAGCATACATACCGCCTGGCATCTGTCCATAACGGCGGCGCATCTCGTTATGCGCATTATAGGTGGCCTGCAGCATCTCCGTGTCGCCGGTATATATATAATAGGTAGCGGGCTCGCGGAAGCCCTGTGCCACATTCACACCGTGATAGTTGGGAAGGTCGCCCTTCATGGTCCAGTCAGAGGTAGCGTTGTGCAGCTTATCGATGAGCGGAAGGATGGTCTGATCGCCATTCCTATTGTAAAGCCAAAGCACGCTCCACAGGTTGTCACCTCCGCGCTTTTCCTGCCAGAGGCCTTTCAGGAACTTATTATCGGGGATGGACATTTCCCACTTGAAGTAGCGATTCATGGCTGTCAGCACACGCTGGGAGCCGGTAGCCTCGTAATAGGTCTGCAGCGCCCACAGCATTGGCATCTTAGCCCAGATATCCGGACTGTTGCCATCATAGCCGTCAGGACCAAGACGTCCGTTGGAAGCCTGATTGTTCAGCACAGCCTGTATCCATGTTTTCGTCTCGGCCTTCATAGCCTCATCATCCAGGATATATGCCAGACTGCAGTATCCCCTTATCCAATAGGGAACTTCCTCCCATCCATGATCGCCTTGGTTAGAGAGCCACTGGTTATTATTCTTATCGAGCCAGGCACTAACAGTACCCAGTTGTCCATTGAGTCCGTCGCGCTGCAGCTCCAGATATTTCCGGAGCCAGCCCTTTGGCTGCACCTTTCCCACGGGTAGTTTCAGCAACGGAGCCTGTTGCAGGGGTGCACGGAAGTTGGTATAGTTGACGCTGGTTGCCTCGCGGTTAGGGGTTTCCACAACCGTAACGGTATTGTCTGCCCTGACAGCCGCAATAGGAGCCAGAAGCAGAACAGCAAATAATGTATGCAGATGTTTCATCAGTTAATAAACAGTTAATGGTTTTGAATAATCTTTTTCCCTTTTATAATAATGACACCCCGACAGTCTTCAGGACGGGATACCCGCTGCCCGGTGAGGCTGTAAGCCTCAACATCCTCATCGGACGCGGCATCCGGGGACAGGATGCCGTCAAGCTGAGAATCGAACTTCGAGGGATCGTACTTTACGCTCAGACCATAGTCGATATGACCGCCCCCGTCTCCCTGCAATAGGGACACGCAAAGCACATTGTCGCCCTCCACAAGGTAATTCTTGCGGGCTGCGGAGAAGTTGACGGCGGCATAGTTATCATCGTTCCATCCCGTGGCGGAAGTCAGTTGCTTTCCGTTCAGCCAGACCTTCGGATTCTCATCGTAGCTGTATGTGAAGGTGACCGTACCGATCTGTATCTTTACCAGATCCTCGGCCGTTAAGGTGAAGTGACGACGGATAAGAATGGGGTGAACGGTACTCTGCCATTGTGTAACAAGGAACTTATTCTTGTCGATGCTGAACGGACCGAAGCCTTCGCGCCAATAGCTCTCGTCCTCGTCGAGGGCATACCATTTGGCTCTTTCAGCACGGGGAAGGTCGGTATTGTAGTTCAGCTCATAGAAAAGACAGGGCCAGGAGCCCTCACCGCTGTCCACGGTGTCCAGAATGTATTCCGTCACCAAATCGGCAGCTCTCACCGAGGTGATAGCAAGAAAGACTGGTAATAGTAAATAAAGTTTCTTAGGCATAATTAGTTCTCAATAAAGAAAGAAGAGATTTCCTCCCCTTCTTACGGGAAAGAAATCTCTTTGGGAAAGGCAAGTTTATTTCTTACCCTTTTTAGCTTTTACAGGTGCTGCGGGAGCGGGGTTAACCTTATCCATCAGCACGCGGAACCAGTAGCCACCGATAACTGAGCGAGCCTTGAAACCAGTCATGCTGCCGGTCTTGGTATCGCTCCAGTCAGAGATGGGCACACGGCTGGGAGTCTCGTTGATGTACTTGTAGATGGGGCTGACAAACTTCTTGAACGTATCTGCGTCGGGAGCCATGGCAGCGGTCCACATAATCCAGTCGGTCTTGGTGTAGTCCTTACGGCAGTCCAGAGGCAGACCGTACTTGTTCTGCTTGGTCAGGTAGTACTTGATTTCTGTCTGCATGGCATCGTTGGGGATAATGCCTGTGTTCCACAGCTTGTCCCATACCATATTATATTTCTGGCTCCAAGTATCCTTGCCAGCACCGTATGCCAGCTCGTAGTGATCGCCCACCTTGGTTTCCTTTTCCCAGGCGGCAGCCATCTCCTTAGCCTTGGCATTGTACTTCTGATATACATCCTCCTGACCCTTCATCTTAGCCATTTCGGCATAGCCGGCAATACCCATGATAGCCTTGATAGCCAAGTTGCAGTTACCTGCCCAGTGACCAGCAAAGTCATCGGTACAAAGCTGGTTGGCAGGATGTAAACCGTTCTCAACCAGATAATCCACCCAAATGGTCATCATATCCCAATAAGGATCTACGTAAGCAGTATTGCCATCCAGTTTACAAATCTCAGCTGCCAAGGTAAGCATGTTACCAGACTCCTCGAGAGGCATGTCACCACCATATACCTGCTTGTTAGCCAAAGGATACTGACCCAGGTCGTGAGCAGCGAAGGGCTTGGTCCAGCGACCACTCTTGCTATAGTCGAAGATAGAAGTCATCATGGCCTTCTGCAAGTTGGGATTGTAGCAGAGAACCAGCGGAGCCTCGGGATAGGTAAGGTCAACGGTGTTGACGCAACCGTTGGAGTTATTCTCCTTAGAGAACCACAGCAGGTTGCCATCCTTATCCTGGAAGAGCTTATGAGCAGCCATTACATGACGGTAAGAGCCAGAGAGAATCTCGGCATACTCCTTGCCACCTGACTTGAAGCCATCATCATAAATCATCTTATCGAAAGCACGACAGCGCTGCATGATGTTAGCGTAGCCGTTCTGCATATTCTTGAAAGCATCAAAGATGGTCACACTACCACCATGAGCCCAGTAGCCCTTGTAGCGGTTGTAGAAGTACTCGATGTCCTCGATTTCGTCGTAACCCATCATCATAAAACTGCTGGCAGTCTCAACGCTTCCGAAGTCATGGGTATAAGCCAAAACAGGCATCTCAGCGGGCTTGGTGGCGCGCCACTTGCGGGGCCAAGAACCATCAACCTGAACCAGTACGCGACCTTTTGCAAAGTTATTCTGAGTCTGAGAAGCATCACCCATCTGAACACGACCGTTGATGGCGGGAATATAGAAGTAACCCCAGTCGATGCAGATACCATCGCCCGACTTAGCCAAGATGGGCTGCTCGATGGTACCTGTGCGCACATAGCGAACGCCCTTCTCTTCACCCATAGTAGTGATAGTGGGCTGTGTATCCTTGTTTACAGCCTGCAAGGGGTTGGCGCTGATGTACACCTGAACATCGTGCTTCTTGCCGTCGGTAGAGCGTACCTGATAAGAGATGTAGTTGATAGGCATAGAGATAAGGTCGTAATCGTCAATCAGCATGGGAGCGGTGAAGACTACGTCCAATTCAACAGGACCGCAGGCAAAGGTATAATAGGTATTGGTAGCCAATACGTCAACACTCTTCTGCTCTGCCACCTGGATATCAGCACCCTTAGGCTTGATGTTCTTGAAGAGGCCGAAGTCGGCATACGCACCACCAGTAGTGTTGTGGCAGTGAGCAGCGATGATGTTCTTGCCGGCGTGCAGGAGATTCTTCAGGTCGCCATCCAAGTGCAGCACAACACCATTCACCCAGGTCTCGCCCGTGTCAGCCACCTTGGTGCCATTGATATAAAGCTCGAAGACATCATCGTGTGAATACTTCACGTACAGGTCCTCCTGCAACTGCTGGGCGGTCAGTTCCACCTCGCGACGGATATAGATATCGCTACCCTCGCGCCCCCAGCGACTGCTGATGTTCTCGCCTTCGCTACCCCAGGCAGCCTTCTCCTTCTTCCACTCAGCATCGTTGAAGCCCTCCTTCTGCCAACCGTCGGCAGGTGTCTGGCGGGTTACCTTACCTTCCCAGCGCTCCTCGTCGGACATGGGAGCTATGGAAGAGAGCACGTAGTTCTGCTCGGCACCCATAAAACGATAGGTAGTGCCATCAACGCGCAGAAGACCCAGCAGAGGCTTCTCGTCGTTGGTCCAGTGGCGGGTAGTACCATCCGTCAGTTTGTCGTAAGGCGACCAAATAGAAAAATAGGGATCATTCACTACCAAGGGTACAGAAGGCAGACGCAGGTCTGTACTGGCATAAGGCTTAAAAAACTCTGCTGTCTGTGCACAAGCCATGATAGCAACAAACAGGAATGCAGATAAGATTTTCTTTCTCATTGGGTTGTTAATTTTATATTTCTGATTATTCTGAGTTATATCTGAACAGGTAATAAGAGGTATTTTCGTGCAGCCTGAGCAGGGCTAATAAAAGCTGCTGAAAAAACTGAAAACAGTGTCAAAAACCTCATTATACGGTTAAAAATTATCATTTTGCGGCCCAAAGATATACATTTTTGCCCATTCCTGCAAGACATCTGTCTTTTATTTAACGGAACAGCCGCGCTCGTTTATGAGTGCGGCTGTTTTTAGACTGTAGGCCTTAGAGTATTTTTATCAGCCCTCCCCTTGGATAGGGAGAGGGGCTATTACCTGATGACCTTTTTGGCGTTCTGAATAACAACGCCTCGATAAGTGCGGGTTACAGGCTGACCACTCGTGTTATAGAGTTGAGAGTTCGAAGTTGAGAGTTGAGAGTTGACGTTACCTATAGCGTTAGGATCATCGTCGCTACTGGTAGTGAAGGTTACCCTGTAGTTATCTTCGCCATTCCTGTAATGCATAGGAGTTCCAGACTCATCTTCTGCATAAATGAAGAACTCGAAGGTCTTGGTCTTGCCCTTTCCTATCCACTCAGAGTCTACGAGCTCCTGACCTTCACCCATGTCGATGACCCAGGTTCCGTCGTCTTGCTTTACAAAGTCAACAGTGCGCCAAGCAGAGTCATCGTGCTGCCAACCATCTTCTGTGTTGAACATGGTAGCAACGAAGCCAACATACTTCATAGGGATACCGACCTCAACTTCTGCCTTCAAAATCTTAATGGAAGTAGTAGATCCTTCTATCACGATATTCTGCCAATCAGAAGCGGGGAACGACTCCGTGAACACTTCGCCGTCATGGTTAATGGTCAGTTTGAAGCTCTTGACCTTTTCGACATTTCCAGCTTCCTCGAAGCTAATCAGATTAAGTCGGTTGCTCAGCTCACCTTCCTTATATTCCAGAGAACCCATTCCTTCCAAGGTGTATTCCTTGCCAGCCGTCAGCGCTGCTACATTAACACCCCACTGATTGAATACGAGGAATTCCTTCTTATCAACCATGAAGGTAAGTTTCTTCTGGTTCTGCTTGTCGGCGCCAACGAAGACTGCCCTTTCGATTCTCAGGAACTCGCTCACGTTGGACTGGTTAAGCTCATCGACTGAGATGGTCTTAGGCTCGACAGTATTACCGCTGGACTTGACAACAAACTCGGCGTCAGCCTTCTTAGCCACAACCAATTCCAACAGGCCGTTGTAAGACTTCAGTGTACCATAGATTCCGCCATAGCCCTTATCATTGCCTAAGTCGCCAGAGATGATATCACCCTTCTTGAAGCCTAAGCCACCGCCATAAAGCAAGAGAGAGCCATAATCATCTCTAATATAAACGTAGGCACCGTTGACATAGGTAACCAAAGCGTCCTTACCCTTGGGCGCTCCACCCTCTGGCATATCCACCTGCCAGTAAGAAGCCTGGTAGCCCTTGCTCCATTCAGCCTCCTTGGTTGCCCAAGAACCGCCACCCACTTCGGGGAATTGCTCCAGGACATCCTGAATGTTCATGTAGCCCTTATAGACCTTGAGGGTGTAGCTCTTGCTGCCAGCCTCGTAAGTGGCGTCACCAGCATATCTGGCAGTCAGGATAAGATCGCCATAACTGTGTTGGGGGATATATACCTTACCATCGCCGATACTGGGCTCTTCCTCGCCCATTGCCCAGTTGTCGCCCATCTTCAGCGACCACGTAACGGTAGCACCTTCTATCACTGCATCGCCGCCCTTCACAGTAGCAGCGGGTAACGAAGCCTCATCGCCATCCTTACCTGTAGTGAAGCGTGTCTGATAACCCTCGGCCAGTTCTACAGTAGCAGCAGGCTTAACACTGGCGAAACCAGTCAAATAAAGCTGGTTGGTAAGCGCTCCGCTCTTATAATATATGCAGCCCATTCCTTCGAGAGTATATTCTACGCCCGGCTCCAAGGTTGTAACGTCTATGTTCCACTGGTTATGAACGGACAGCGTCTCATCGCCCACCTTGAAGGTCAGCTTCTTCTTGTCTTTATCATCAACACCTACGAACACGGCATTCTCAATTCTCAGATACTCGTTCATGTTGACCTGGTTGAGTTCTTTTAGAGTGATGGTCTTAGGTGCGACTGCATTGCCACTGGACTTTACGACGAACTCCACATCATCCTTATTAACCACCATCTCCAGCAAACCATTATATGCCTTCAGCGTACCATAGATAGCGCCAATCTTGCCTTCGCCCAAATCGCCGGAGATAATGTCGCCCTGCTTGAAGCCCAATCCGCTTCCATAGAGCAGAAGGGTGCCATAGTCGTCCTTGATATAAGTGTAAGAACCGCTGACATAGGTAACCAAGGCTTCCTTGCCCTTGGGCTGTCCGCCTTCCGGAATATCCACCTGCCAGTAGGAAGCCTGATAGCCCCTGCTCCAGTCGGCCTCCTTGGTCACCCAGGAATCACCGCCCACTGTGGGAAACTGCTCCAAGACATCCTTGATGTTCTGATAACCCTTATAGACCTTCAGGGTATAGCTCTTGCTGCTGGCCTCGTAGGTGTCATTGCCTGCATACTTTGCTGTCAGGACAAGGTCGCCATGACTGCCTTCGGGGATATATATCATACCATTGCCGATACTGGGCTCTTCCTCTCCTATCACCCAGTTATCGCCCATCCCCAAAGACCATTTTGCCTCAGCACCTTCAACTGTTGCAGAACCTGACTTTACGGTAGCCGTGGGCAACGGTGTCTCGTCGCCGTCCTTGCCCGTAGTGAAGCGGGTAATATAGTCACCGGAAAGCTCGACATTCGTAAGAGCCTTTACCTCACCACCGCCGGCAGTGTATTCAATCACGACATCTTTTATTCTTACCTGCGTATTACCTGTGTTGGCATTGCCCAGGATAAATGATGAGTTGTTGATTGTATAAACACCTTCGTTGGCGTCAACCTTGCTGCCGTCAACGGTTACAGAAACATTGTTATAAGAGGTCCCTGTAAAAGTGAGCTTAATAGTTTTGACGAGCTTGCCGGTCAGTGAAGAAACCGTTACAGTACTACTGCCATTAGCATTATAATACAAACGGAAATCTCCAGCCTGATTAAGACCGGGGAAATTGGTTCCCCCGCCCTTGCTTCCTACAACAGACCATGCCGTTGCATCGAGTCCGAACAGAGCGGCATCATTATTTCCCGTCATGTTAGATGTAGTAGTACCCGTGTACTTCATCGTAACTTCTTCTGCACTTGCGAATCCTGCGAATGTAGCCAAAAGGGCTACAAACAAATAGCGTAAAAGTTTGTTCATAGGTGTTGTTGTTTATTTGTTTTTGGTATTGTTCTGCCACAAAGATACAAACATTTTACGGAAAGAAACAAAATTTTCGGGCTGTTTTTTCTACGAAAATAAAGAAGGAAAAACACCTTGTCAAGAATTCTCTTGACTTTTAGCGACGCAACATCTGCACCATCTGCTGAGCAGCACGCTTGGGGGCACCTGGTTCGCCAAGTCTCTGAGCCATAAGCTCATAGCCACACAACTGCTGTTCGCGAGCCTCTCCGTCTGGCAAAATAGACAAAAGGTGCCTGCGCACATTCCCGACTGTCATCTGATGAGCCACAAGCTCGGGAACCACTTCCTTACCAGCGATAAGATTTACCAGCGATATGTAAGGAATTTTTAAAATTAACTTGCGAATAAAAGATGCCAGATACCTGGCTTTCATAAAGTAACAGACCACCTGGGGAGTGCGGAAAAGGGCCGCCTCGAGCGTTGCCGTACCACTGGTAACAAGTGCTGCCGTAGCATAACGCAGAATATGATAGGTCTGATTCCTCAGAACAATAACATCACTTCCTTGCAACCATTTGGCGTAATAATCATCTTCGATGCCAGGGGCAGCTGCCAAAACCAACTGATAATCCTTGCCAACAGTAGCGGCAGCCTCTATCATTCGGGGCAGGTTATCACGGATCTCCTGCTTACGGCTTCCTGCCAGCAAGGCTATAACAGGACGACCGTCCAACCCTGCCGACCTTCTGAATCCCTCGGCATCATCAGGGTTCTCCCTCAGGAACGCATCTACCTCATCAACAGTAGGATTGCCTACGTAATGGATGGGATAATGGTGCTTCTTTTCATAGAAATCCACCTCGAAAGGAAGAATACTGAAGAGCTCTGTCACATTCCTGCGGATATCCTTTATGCGGTGCTCTTTCCAAGCCCATATCTTAGGCGAGATATAATAGAAAACAGGAATGTCGGAATTATCATGCAGGAAGCGGGCAATCTTTAGGTTGAAGCCCGGATAATCCACCAGTATCACCACATCGGGCTTCCAGGAAAGGATATCCTGCTTGCACCTCTTTATACCCTTCAGGATAGTACGCAGATGCAAAGCAACATCCACAAACCCCATATAGGCAAGCTCGCTATAGTGGCAAACCAAGGTGCCGCCCACTGCCCGCATCTTCTCGCCTCCGAAGAAACGGAACTCAGCCTGAGCATCTTCTTCCCTGAGTGCTGCCATCAAGTGGCTGGCATGAAGGTCGCCACTCGCCTCGCCTGCTATGAGGTAATACTTCATTTCTGTAAAGATTCCAGATTTTTGAAATAAGGATGGTACGTCATATCCAAACTCAAGGGCGTTACGGATGCCATATCGTGGTCCAAAGCCCAATAGTCAGTATCCTCTGCATCGGGCTCCAGGTTCGTGAAATGGCCCGTAAGTGTATAGATACCAGGCGTATCCGTTTCCTTCCATTCCGACTCCCAGATACCCCTCGACATTCGGCAGACAGAGATACCCTTCAGAACAGGAACCTCAGGAAAGTTCACATTCAGGCAAACATCATTGGGGAGTCCGTTTTTCAGAACATGAGCAGCCACCTTCTCCACCACATCGAGGTAAGGCTGGAAATCGCACTCCTGCTTACGGGTACGAAGACTATATCCGACGGAAGGAACACCCTTCATACAACCCTCCATAACAGCACCCATCGTGCCGCTGTAGTGCACACTGCAGCTGGCATTATCACCGTGATTGATACCAGAAACAACAAGGTCCGGCCGGCGGGGAACAACCTTCTCCAGAGCCAGTTTTACGCAATCTGCCGGCGTTCCGCTGCAAGAGTAAACCTGCAAGTTCTCCTGCTCCTTTTCCAACTTCAAACTAACAGGAACAATAGGGGTAATAGAGCACGCTGCTCCGGAACGTGCACCATTTGGTGCAACCACAATAACCTGACCTAATTTCAGCATACAATCGGTAAGCACAGAAATGCCCTGTGCATCCAATCCATCATCATTTGTTATTAATATCAAGGGCTGTTTTTGCATGTCTTTGTTTCATTTGCTATGCAAAAGTAATAAAAATGTGACAATTCTGCCCCATATTCCAAAAGAAAATCATATCTTCGCACATAATTTAGGAACGAAAACGGAAACAAATGAGTAAAATCATTGCTATAGCAAACCAAAAAGGCGGTGTGGGAAAAACCACTACCAGCATGAACCTGGCGGCCTCCCTGGCAGCTCTGGAGAAGAAAGTTTTGCTAATTGACGCAGACCCACAGGCCAACGCATCCAGCGGTTTGGGCGTAGATGTAAACAAAATCGACGGGTCAATATACAACGCATTGCTTGGCGAGATGGACATCAAGGATGTCATCTACACAACCGATATCAACGGACTGGACATCATTCCTTCCCACATCAATCTGGTGGGAGCCGAGATAGAACTGCTGAACGTAAAACATCAGGAGCAGGTAATGAAAAAGCTGCTGGCTCCCATTGCCGACGAGTACGACTATCTGCTCATAGACTGCAGTCCCAGCTTGGGACTTATCACAGTCAACGCCTTGACTGCCGCCCATAGCGTCATCATTCCTGTGCAGTGCGAATACTTCGCCTTGGAGGGTATCAGCAAGTTGCTGAACACCATAAAGATTGTGAAGTCCAGGATGAACCCCGCATTGGAGATTGAAGGCTTCCTGCTGACCATGTACGACAGCCGTCTGCGTCTGGCCAACCAGATTTACGAGGAGGTAAAACGACACTTCCGCGAGTTGGTCTTCAAGACTGTCATTCCGCGTAACGTCAAACTGAGCGAAGCTCCCAGTCACGGTATGCCCGCCATCCTTTACGATGCCGATGCCGTAGGTGCCAAGGTACATCTGAAACTGGCGGAGGAGATTATTGAGAAGAATTCGGTTAGCGGTTAGGAGACCCTCCCCAACCCTCCCGTTAGGGAGGGAGTCTTTGGGGCAAGGAGCAAGGGGCAAGAGGATAGTTCTGTAGCCCAGATTCTTCACTCTTCACTCTTCACTTTTCACTTTTCACTTTTAATTTAAAAAAATATGGCCATACGTAAGAAATATCAAGGTCAGGCTTTGGGTAGAGGCCTTGACGCTTTGTTAAATACTGATGCAGAGGTTCAGACCGCAGGTTCTTCCAACATCTGCGAGGTGAGCATAGAGAAAATCAAGCCCAACCCCAATCAGCCCCGAAGGGATTTTGATGATGACAGCCTACAGGAACTAGCCAACAGTATCCGACAGATAGGCATCATACAGCCCATCACCCTGCGCGACATGGGTGACGACACCTACATCATCATCGCCGGTGAAAGACGTTGGAGAGCCAGCCAGCGAGCAGGACTCACCCACATTCCCGCCTACATCAGGACGGTTGACGACGAGAACATGATGGAGATGGCACTGGTGGAGAACATCCAGCGTCAGGACCTGAGTGCATTGGAGATTGCCTTGGCCTACCAGCACCTGATGGAGCAGTACGATCTGACACAGGAACAGCTGAGCGACAAGGTAGGCAAGAACCGTGCCACGGTAGCTAATTACCTGCGTCTGCTGAAGCTGCCAGCCCCCATCCAGATGGCACTCAAGAAGAAAGAGATTGACATGGGCCACGCACGTGCCTTGTTGGCACTGAACGACCCGACTGCCCAGTTGGAAGTGTTCAACGAATTCAAGAAGGACAAGATCAGCGTCCGCAAGATTGAGGAAATGGTGAAGGAACTGAGCCAGGGAGGAAGTGTCAAGAGCAAGGAAGGTAAGCGTATCCGCCAAAAGGGTTCTAACCTGAGCAGCGAATACGGTGCCCTGCGCAACAGCCTGAGCAAATTCTTCCAGACAAAAGTTCAACTGACATGCGCAGAAACCGGAAAGGGAAAGATCACCATCCCCTTTGCCAACGAAGAAGAACTGGAACGTATCATCGCTATTATAGACAAACTGAGAAGTTGAGAATAAACAGACCACTATATGGCTTCCGGATTCTGCTACTTATACTCATTGCCTGTTGTAGCGGAACATCTGCCCTTCACGCTCAAGAGCTGGAGCAGGTGCATACGGATTCTGTCAGCAAACTATCCCCCGCAGACTCTGCACGTATAGTAGAAGTGTCGGACAGCATACTGACGGCAACCATAGACGCATCCCTGAAAAGGGAACGCTTTGTACCTGACCCCATCCGCGCCATGTGGCTGGGTTTGGTATTCCCCGGAGGCGGACAGATTTACAACCACAAATACTGGAAGCTACCCATCATCTACGGAGGATTCCTAGGCTGCGTATATGCCCTGACATGGAACTCGCAGATGCTTCACGACTATTCGCAAGCATATCTCGATATCATGGACACGGACCCCAACACCAAGAGTTACGAGAAGATGCTACCCATAGGGTACGACATCTCGGGTCGTGAGGAACGCTTCAAGAATATATTCAAGAACAAGAAGAATTTCTTCCGCAGAAACCGCGACCTCAGTCTGTTCGCCTTTGCCGGAGTATATCTGCTGGCAGTGATAGACGCCTACGTAGATGCCGAGTTGTCCACCTTTGACATCAGCACCGACCTCAGCCTGCATGTAGAGCCTACATTCATACAGACTTCGCCTGCCAAGACATTCGGCAGAGAGAGTGTTCCCGGGGTCAAATTCACCCTTTCCTATTAGAAAACCAAATAAAAAATGAAGATAAGAATTTACACATTAAGTTGCGTATTACTATTGGCCATTGCCACCCATGCACAAGAATACACAGATACCATCGGCACAGACAACACGCTGCTGCCAGAGGGTATGCAAATGTACGAACTTGACAGTCTGCTGAACGACTGGATGACCAAAAACTACCTGACCAACGTAGAGAACTGCCTCTCGAAAGGCGTAAACCCCAGCTTCGACGACGAGACATACGCCAAGCGCCTTAGCCGTCTCCCCAACGTTATAGACATGCCCTACAACGAGATTGTCCGCAAATACATAGACCGCTACTGCGAACGTTTGCGTCCATCCGTTAGCATCATGCTGGGAGCATGTAATTTCTACAATCCCATATTCGAGGAGGCGCTGGAAAGCTATCAGGTACCCTTGGAGTTACGCAACCTGCCTATCATAGAAAGTGCGCTCCATCCCAATGCCGTTAGCCGCGCAGGAGCCGTAGGACTCTGGCAGTTTATGATAGGAACAGCCAAAAGATACGGATTGGAGGTTACCAGCCTCATCGACGAGCGCAAAGACCCTGTCAAGGCCAGTTATGCAGCTGCCCACATGCTAAAGGACCTTTACGACATATTCGGCGACTGGTCGCTGGCTATTGCAGCCTACAATTGCGGTCCGGGTAATGTCAGCAAGGCCATCCGTCGTTCTGGCGGAAGAAAAGACTTCTGGGGCATTTACCAGTATCTTCCCGCTGAAACAAGAGGCTATGTACCTGCCTTCATCGCAGCCAATTACGTGATGAATTACTTCTGCGACCACAATATCTGCCCCGTTGGCACTTCCCTGCCACAGGCAACAGATACGCTGCTGTTGAAGAAGAACGTCAAAATGGAACAAATTGCCGCCACATGTGACATCAGCGTAGAGGAGCTTCGCGCACTGAATCCCCAATACCGCACAACACTTATTCCTGGAGATTCACACGACTGCATTCTGCGTATGCCTTCCGACAAGATTAACGCATTCATAGATGCAGGTGATTCTATCTATGTAAAGCCCACTTACACCTCTGTTGTCAAGGAAGTAGCCATTACCGAGGATAACGACAACGGACGCCACTCCAAATCGCGCAACAGCAAGAGGAGCAAACGCAACAGATCAGGCGGGAGCACAATTACAATTAAGAAGGGCGACACCCTTGGTGCTATTGCAAGACGCAACGGCACCACTGTTGAGGCATTACAGAAAGCCAACGGACTGAAGGGTACCAACATCAGAGAAGGTCAGAAGCTGAAAGTGAAGTAAACGGCACATAATATATAATGTTAAAGGATTTGAGTATGGAAGAAGTGAAGAAGATAGAATCTGAAGACGAGAAGATGGTAAGCCAGGCTTATCAGCATCTTGTTGAGACGTATCTCAATTCCAGGCACCGTAAGCACGTCGAGATTATCGACAAGGCGTTCAACTTTGCCAAAGAGGCACACAAAGGTGTACGCCGCCTTTCGGGTGAGCCCTACATTATGCACCCCATTGCCGTTGCGCAGATTGCCTGCGAGGAGATAGGATTGGGTAGCACCAGCATCTGCGCAGCACTGCTGCACGATGTGGTGGAGGACACCGACTATACGATAGAGGACATAGGCAATATCTTTGGTCCCAAAATAGCCGAGATCGTTGACGGACTGACGAAAATCTCGGGCGGCATATTCGGCGACAAGGCATCGGCACAGGCCGAGTCTTTCAAGAAACTGCTGCTGACCATGAGCGATGACATCCGTGTGATTCTGGTAAAGATCTCCGACCGCCTGCACAATATGCGAACACTGGGAAGCCAGTTGCCTAACAAGCAATACAAGATTGCCGGAGAGACATTATATATCTATGCCCCACTCGCCAACAGACTGGGACTAAACAAGATAAAAGAGGAGCTGGAGGACCTTAGCTTCAGCTACGAACACCCAGAGGAGTACAAGGCACTCAAAGACAAACTGGCAGGAATGCAGGAGCACCTGACCTCCATCTTCGACCAGTTTACAGCCCCCTTGCGCGAGAGACTTGATGCTGCCGATATAAAATACGAGATAAAGGCACGAATAAAAGCGCCCTACAGCATCTGGAACAAGATGCAGACCAAGCATGTGACCTTCGAGGAGATTTATGACATTCTGGCCGTTCGCATCATCTTTGACTGCAATGACATCAGCAAGGAAATCACCGAATGTTTCCAGATATACGCCATCTGTAGCGGCATCTATAAGCCACACCCCGAAAGATTACGCGACTGGCTGTCGCACCCCAAGGCCAACGGCTATCAGGCCCTCCATACCACCCTTATGAGCAAGAACGGACAATGGGTGGAGGTGCAGATAAGGAGCCGACGCATGGACGACATGGCAGAACAGGGATTTGCTGCACACTGGAAGTACAAGGAAGGCAGCAAGACCACCAAGGACAGCGAGAACGAACTGGACAAATGGATGCTCACCATCAAGGAAATCCTTGACGACCCCCAGCCTAACGCCATCGACCTCCTGGACACCATTAAGCTGAACCTCTTTGCCAGCGAAATCTTCGTTGTCACCCCCAAGGGCGAGTTCAAAACCATGCCGGCAAACTGCACCGTACTGGACTTCGCATTCAACATACACACGTTCCTGGGTACCCATTGCATTGGTGCCAAGGTCAACCACCATCTGGTGCCCATCAATCATGTTCTGCAGAGTGGCGACCAGGTAGAAATCCTCACCTCCAAGAATCAGAAAGTTGAACGCGAGTGGATGCAATACGCTACCACAGCAAAGGCAAAGGGAAAGATTCAGGCCTTGTTGCGCCGCGAGGACAGGGAGAAGCAGAAGGAAGGAGAGGAACTGCTGAATGAATTCTTCCAGAAGATAGAGAAAGAACCCAACAGCATCAACATAGACAAGCTATGCCGATTGCACAACATGCAGACGAGAGAGGATCTGCTTGTTGCGGTAGGCGAGAAACGCATCAACCTTGGCGATAATGACGAAGCAATCATCCTGAACAAGATTTCAGAGAAGAAAGGATGGGGAAAATACCTTACTATATTCAAGCGTCATCATGCCAACAATGCTAATGCAGATGCTCCCATCAGCGTTGCTCCGCTTAAGATTGACAAGAAGAAGCCCCTTATCCTTAACGAGGAAACGATCGGGCATTACATTATCTGTCAGACCTGCCACCCCATACCAGGCGACGATGTGCTGGGATACTTCGATGGCGTTAGCAGCATCACCATCCACAAGCGTCAGTGCGAAGTTGCTTCGAAGCTGAAAGCCAGCGACGGCAACCACATCCTTGCTGCCAAATGGGACACGCACAAGCAGCTGTCGTTCCCTGCTATCATCCATCTTAATGGTATAGACCACATAGGCGTACTGCACCAGATAACAGGCATCCTTTCCCAGCAACTGAACGTAGATATCCACCAGTTGAATATCAATGCCAAAGACGGTATCTTTACGGCAGAAATTCAGTTGGGAGTACACGATGTAAGCGATATCCGCTCCATCTGCAAGAATCTTAAGAAGATAAAGGAAATAGAGGAAGTAAAGCGCTACTGATTACAATTCCTTCAACTCGTTGCTGATTTCTATCAGCTCCTGACGTATCGATTGCAAATAGCCTAACACCTCGGCGGTATTATTGGCTCCGTCGTGGTTCTTTGCCAGCACCTGCTTGGCAGCACCTATCTTCATGCCCCGCACCTTCAACAGGTTATAAACCAGTTGAATCTCAGCAATATCCTCGGCCGTGTACCTTCTTATTCCACGACTTTCCGTCTTCTTAGGTTTGATATTAGGAAATTCCTTTTCCCAATAACGCAAAAGAGACTCTGCCACGTTAAACTGAGCGGCAACCTCGCTAATAGAATAAAACTTCTTCAGCTCTTTATTCGGATTATAGGGCATAATTACAGATATTACTTCCTTTTATAAACAATTTCTTTG
Source organism: uncultured Prevotellaceae bacterium (assembly GCA_946619915.1). Classification (GTDB taxonomy): domain Bacteria; phylum Bacteroidota; class Bacteroidia; order Bacteroidales; family Bacteroidaceae; genus Physcousia. Next base: position 86,371 of record CAMOMP010000004.1, read on the forward strand.
CAAAAATAGGTAAAATAAATTACCTTTGCAAGATTTTTGGTGAAATATACGCCATAAACGAGCAAATAAGCATACTAGAAAAAGTCAAAATAACAAGAAATATGATGACAGCTAACGAAATCAGAGACTCGTTCAAGAAATTCTTCGAGTCAAAGGGACACCAGATTGTACCTTCCGCTCCCATGGTAGTGAAAGACGACCCTACATTGATGTTCACTAATGCCGGAATGAACCAGTGGAAAGACATCATTCTGGGTACTCGCGACCCAGAGCCCCGTCGTCGTGCCGACAGCCAGAAGTGTTTGCGCGTAAGCGGTAAGCACAACGACCTTGAGGAGGTGGGACACGACACTTACCACCACACCATGTTCG
>CAMOMP010000005.1:0-81207 GCA_946619915.1 uncultured Prevotellaceae bacterium
GCTCAGGACTTCATGAAGGTCGGCGACGAGGTAGAGGCAGTTATCCTGACTCTGGACCGCGAGGAGCGCAAGATGTCTCTGGGTATCAAGCAGCTTAAGGATGATCCCTGGGAGAACATCGAGGAGAAGTACCCCATCGGCAGCAAGCACACTGCCAAGGTTCGCAACTTCACCAACTTCGGCGTATTCGTTGAGATTGAGGAAGGTGTTGACGGTCTGATCCACATCAGCGACCTCAGCTGGACAAAGAAGGTTAAGCACCCCAGCGAATTCACTCAGATTGGCGCAGAGATTGAAGTTTGCGTACTGGAAATCGACAAGACCAACCGCCGTCTCTCTCTCGGTCACAAGCAGTTGGAGGAGAATCCCTGGGACGTATTCGAGACAGTATTCACTCAGGATAGCATCCACGAGGGTACTATCGTTGAGATGCTCGACAAGGGCGCTGTTATCCAGCTCGAGTACGGTGTAGAGGGCTTCGCTACTCCCAAGCATCTTGTTAAGGAGGACGGTAGCCAGGCTCAGCTCAACGAGAAGCTGCAGTTCAAGGTTATCGAGTTCAACAAGGAAAGCAAGCGTATCATCCTCAGCCACAGCCGTATCTACGAGGATGTTCAGCGCGCTGAGGCTCGCGAGGCTAAGAAGGCTACCAAGCGTACAGCTACCCGCAAGGAGGAAGCTCCCGCAATCCAGAACCAGGCTGCAAGCACAACTCTGGGCGACTTGGATGCACTGGCAGCATTGAAGGCTAAGATGCAGGCTGGCGAATAACCAAAAGCAAACCTACAAAACATAACAAGAAGGGGCAGCAAACAAAGCTGCCCCTTTTTCAACTAATAGAAAAATAAACCTATAAGGAAAGAAATGGAGACTTTCGAGGTCAATATATTAGGATGCGGATCAGCTAAGCCAACACTCAGGCATCTCCCTAGTTCACAGATTGTAAATATCAGAAGCAAATACTACATGATAGACTGTGGAGAAGGGGCTCAGATTCAGATGCAGAAGATGCGACTACCAATGGCTCGTATAGGACACATATTCATCTCCCACAACCACGGAGACCACGTTTTTGGTCTACCCGGTCTAATTAGCACCATGGCCTTGCTGGGCAGGACTGCAGACCTGCATATACACGGCCCTCAGCAACTCCAAGAGTTCCTCGACAACATCATCCGTATATACTGCGAAGGCATCACATTCCAGATAATATTTCACCCCATCGACACGCGCGTACATAATATTATATATGAAGACCGCAGCGTAACCGTTTGGAGCATCCCCCTTCAGCATAGAATTCCTTGTTCAGGCTTTCTCTTTAGGGAAACACCACCATTGCCACACATCAGACGCGAGATGATTGATGCCTTCAATATTCCATTCTCACAGATTAACAACATTAAGGCAGGAGCCTCATGGACGACAGAAGACGGAACCATAATACCCAATGAAAGATTGGTTACACCCGCAGAGAAAGCACGTTCGTACGCTTACTGCTCAGACACCGCCTATCTGCCAAAGTTGGAAGAGACGTTACAGGAAGTTACGCTCCTATATCACGAAGCCACCTACCCCGAAGAATTAATAAAACGAGCACAAGAAACACTGCACTCCACGGCTTCGCAAGCCGCCACTATAGCCAAGGAAGCCAAAGTAGGTAAACTGTGTATCGGGCACTATAGTGCTAGAATCAAGAACGAAAACGAATTACTGGCAGAAGCAACGGTCATTTTTCCACAAACAACACTCGCTTACGAGGGACTATCCCTGAAATTATAGAGAAATATTACATTTTATATCATTTTTCATCGAAAAAGTTTGTCGCAATAAAATAAAATCAATAACTTTGCGTTAGGAATGATAAGAATATGAAGAAGATTCTACTCATAGTATTGCCTTTGATGCTGGTTTTCGCTCCAGCATTTGCAATGGAATACGCAGACAATGAAAACATAGAAAACAACATGTCTGCTGTAGCCATTGCTGTCAGCGGGAACACCGTTCGCGTTTCTGGCACAAATGGCGAGGATATAGAAGTCTTCAATCTTACCGGTGTAAAAATCACTACCATTAAGACTGACACTACTGGAAAGACATTTACCGTCAACCTGCAAAAAGGTTGCTACCTGCTGAAAATCGGAAAGGTAGTGCGTAAGATTTCCATCCGATGAAACATTCCCGTAAGCTCCCCCTACTCCTCTTTTTTATCATGATCATTGTTTCTTGCCAAAAAGATGGCAAGCAAATACGCATTGTATCTATGCAAGACATCAAGGAATGGATTTTACCCGAATATAGCCTAAAGAGCAAACATATACGCGACCAAATCTATCAACTTGCACAAGAAAAGCAAGCTATGTATGCCGATGCTTTTACGACAAAATATTACAAGGGGAAAGGGCACTTTGTGTGGATAACACGTCATGGCGTTGATGACAAGGCCGACACCTTGCTTTCTTATCTAAGACGAGTTGAAGAAGAAGGCTTCGAGCCCTCCAGTTTCTATGTTCCCGAAATAGAAAAAGATTTACAAAACCTACGCAACAGGAAAAACATTTCAGAAGACATCAACCAACTGATGGGGCGATTGGAGTACAACCTCACAAAAGCCCTCCTCAGATATGCCACAGGACAGAGATATGGCTACATTTTACCTTCGCACGTTCTCAATAACATTGAGTCAGAAAAGTCCTATCCAGAGCCCTCTCAGCGCCATCATTTCGGCATTCGTGCAGAGATTGCCACTGATAGTTTCTACACCCACGCCTTAGCCCAAGCTCAAAATGAAAAATTGGGTGCATTCTTATACGAGGTGCAGCCTGAGATTCCTCTTTACAAGAAACTCAAGCAGGAATACCTTTCCGCCAAGAAGGAAGGAAACACCGAACGCGCACGATTGGCACGCATCAACATGGAAAGAGCACGATGGAGGTATCCTCGCCCACAAGGCAAATACGTCTGGGTGAACCTGGCTGGGTTCCAACTCACAGCTGTAAACGAGCAGACAGACAGCTTCCTGACCATGCGTATCTGCGGAGGAGCCATAGCGCACAAATCACCTTTACTTACGAGCAAATTCACCAAATTGGAATTGAATCCCTATTGGGTTATACCACCCAGTATTATCCGTCACGAGATAGCTCCCTCCCACACAGGAGACACAGCTTATTTCGCTCGACATCGATACAATATCATTGACAAAAAAACAGGAGGAAGCGTTAATCCCGCCTCACTCAGTTCAACTCAGCTGAACAGTGGACAGTATGTCATCAGACAAGAGAATGGTGGAGGCAACTCCTTAGGGCGTATCATCTTCCGTTTTCCCAACAACTATTCCGTTTATCTTCACGACACCAACACACCTTCAGCCTTCCGTTTGGCCACAAGAGCCGTCAGTCACGGATGTATCCGCCTAGAAAAGCCTTTAGACTTGGCTTTCTTCATCATGGAAAATCTGGATAGTATCCAGCAAGATAGAATCCGAATGGAGATAGGCAAGGCCCCTGTCACACAATGGGGAAAGAAGTATAGGATACAGAACGCACAGGAAGAAGCTCGTCCCAAACACAAATCCTATCCTATCGAGTCTGGTTTCTCTGTTTTTTTGGACTACTACACCCTCTACCCTAACCGCGAAGGAACGCTGGAAGAACACCCAGACAACTATCATTACGATACAGTTCTGGAAAAAGCTTTAAACAGTTTTTAAACCAAAACGTATTTTCTGTGTCAAAAAGACTGAGAGATGATAAACGAGACACGTATCATAACCCAGCTGAAAGACGAATCCCAAAAAGAAACCGCCTTCAACACCCTTGTTCACGAATATCAAGAGGTGCTCTATTGGCAGATACGTAGGCTAGTACTCTCACACGACGATGCCGACGATGTCCTGCAAAACACCTTCATAAAGGCATGGATGGCATTAGACGAGTTTCGTGCTGAATCCAAAATTAGCACTTGGCTCTTCCGCATTGCCATCAACGAATCGTTAAGTTTTCTGGAAAAGAAAAAGAAAAACGCCAGCTTGTCCAGCGATGCAATAGAGGATCTGGCAAGCCAGTTGATGAGTGACCCCTACTTCGATGGCGACGAGACCCAGGCACTCTTTCAGAAAGCCATAGCTCAACTCCCCGAAAAGCAGAAAGTCGTCTTTAATCTAAAGTATTTCCAGGAAATGAAGTACGAGGATATGAGTCAGATGTTAGGAACCAGTATAGGAGCCCTGAAAGCCTCTTATCACCATGCGGTAAAAAAAATAACCGATTTTTTCCAGCAGAACGATTAAACCTTTTGTATTCATACATATCAAACAAACAGAAAGCTAAACATGAGAGAATTTATGATTGAGGAAAAATTTATAGACGAAAAACTGGGAAACGAGAATCCTTTCCGTGTTCCAGAGCACTATTTCGATGAGTTTCCTCAGCGTATAGTGAAACGCATAGCCCAACAGAAGAAACGTCGCTTGACGATACGCTGGAGTATTGCTGCCATAATGGCGGGATGTATCTTTGGCTCTGCATTTTTCATGGCCAACTCTAGACAGAAGAATGCATCACTCGAGGCTGACAACACCCAGTACATAGAGGACGCACTTGATTACAGCATGATTAACAATATGGAAATTGCAACATATCTGACGGAGGCAGAATAAACAAAATGAAAAAAATATTTATTTTTATCCTATTCATAGTCTGCACAACTATTACTATGCAGGCTCAGCCAGAAAGAGGGAAATTCAACCCTGAAGAATTCCGCGCCCAACTGGAAGAGTTCATTACACAAAAGGCCGACTTCAGCAATACAGAAGCACAGACGTTCTTCCCCATCTTCCATAAGATGAAAGAAGAGCAGCGTGCTTTGCAGACAGAAATATTCAAGCTGAAAAAGAATAGACCCGAAGAAAGCAACCTGTCCGAAAAAGATTACACCAATAAAATCCAACGAATCTGCGAGTTAAACATAAAGATGTCCCAGATTCAGGAATCATACTACAAGAAGATGTACAAGGTCGTTCCTGCTCAGAAAGTTTACAAAGCTATGTTGGCAGAAGACATGTTCCATCGCATGATGCTTCGCCAAATGAATCAGAGAAGAGGGAACAACCATCACAAGAAATAATAGGTATGGCCTCATCGCTTTTAAAATCAATCAACCAACCATTCAAGTTAGATTATGAAGAGAAGAGGGTGTGTCAAAAACAGACACGCCCTCTTGTTTTTTATTGTTACTTTTCATTACTTTTTGCTTCATTCCACAACTCGTCCATCTGAGATAGCGTCATATCCTGCAGTTGCAGGCCCATTTCCTTGGCTTTTTGTTCAACATAGTTAAAACGACAAATGAATTTCCGATTCGTATGCTCAAGAGCATTATCCGGATTCAGATGATACAATCTAGCTGCGTTTATCACGCTAAAAAGGAAATCGCCCAACTCTGCTGTCTGTTTCTCTTTGTTATCTTCCTGTCCAAGCTCAGCCTCTAATTCATTGAGTTCCTCACGAACCTTCTTCCACACATCTTCTTTCTTGTCCCAATCAAAACCTACGTTCCTTGCCTTGTCCTGAACACGATAAGCTTTTATCAGCGATGGCAGGGCATCAGGTACACCTGAAAGTACTGTCTTATTGCCATCCTTTTCCTTTTGCTTAATCTTCTCCCAATTCTCCACCACATCACCAGCTGTCTTAGCCACAGCATCACCATATACATGCGGATGACGAAAGATTAACTTGTCACATAGCTTGTTGCACACATCGGCAATATCAAAAGCCTCACCCTCACTGCCAATCTTGGCATAGAATACCACATGCAGCAAGACATCGCCCAATTCCTTGCATATATTCTTTTCGTCATGCTTTATCAGAGCATCACACAACTCGAAAGTTTCTTCTATCGTGTTGGGACGTAAACTCTCATACGTCTGTTTCCTATCCCACGGACACTTTTCCCTGAGGTCATCCATCACATCCAGCAACCTGCCGAACGCGACCAATTTCTCTTCTTTTGTATGCATTTTCGTATTTCCAGAATTTGACGGCAAAGATACAATTTTTTATCCACGTGCGTCACAATTTAAATATTTTTTGTACCTTTGCATCCAATTAAGAAAGACAATACATTATAATATGGAATTAGCAACAAAATATGCTCCCAACGATGTAGAAGCTAAGTGGTACCAGTACTGGTTGGATCACAAATTATTCAGCAGTAAGCCCGATGGACGTGAGCCCTATACCATTGTCATCCCCCCACCAAATGTAACGGGAGTGCTACATATGGGTCACATGCTCAACAACACCATACAGGATATCCTTGTACGTAAAGCACGCTTGGACGGAAAGAATGCCTGCTGGGTACCAGGAACAGACCACGCCTCTATTGCCACAGAAGCAAAAGTGGTAAACAAACTGGCTTCACAGGGTATCAAAAAGCGTGATCTTACACGCGAGCAATTCTTGGAGCATGCATGGGATTGGACCCACGAGCACGGAGGCATCATCCTGAAGCAGTTAAGACGTCTGGGCGCTTCTTGCGACTGGGATCGTACTGCCTTCACAATGGATGAAGCACGCAGTGAGAGTGTTCTGAAGGTATTCTGCGACCTTTACAACAAGGGTCTCATCTATCGCGGCCTTCGTATGGTCAACTGGGACCCCAAAGCACAGACCGTACTTTCAACTGAAGAGGTTATCTATCGAGATGAGAAGAGCCACCTCTTCCACTTAAAGTACTACGTGGCAGACCCGGAAAATCTGGATATTCCAGAAAATCCGGAAGCTTCCGGCAATATCATCCACAAAGACGAAAAAGGCTACTATGCCGTTGTTGCCACCACACGTCCCGAGACCATCATGGGCGATACCGCTATGTGTATCAATCCCAAGGACCCCAAGAACCAGTGGTTGCGTGGTCACAAGGTAATTGTTCCATTAGTAAACCGCGTGATTCCTGTTATCGAAGACCGCTATGTAGATGTAGAATTCGGAACAGGCTGTCTGAAGGTTACACCTGCACATGATGTGAACGACTACCAGTTGGGAAAGACCCACAATTTGGAAACCATAGACATCTTCAATCCCGACGGCACCATTTCCGACCAGAGTCCGCTCTACGTAGGAATGGACCGTATGGACGTTCGAAAGCAAATTTCTAAAGACCTGCAGGATGCTGGCCTCATGGAGAAGATTGAAGACTACGAGAACAAGGTAGGTTATAGCGAACGTAATCAGGATACTGCCGTAGAGCCCCGTCTTTGTAAGCAGTGGTTCCTCTCTATGAAGCACATGGCAGACATCGCATTACCTCCCGTACTCGAGGGAAAAATTAAATTCTATCCCACCAAGTACGTTACCACCTACCGTAATTGGTTGGAGAATATCCAAGACTGGTGTATCTCTCGTCAGTTATGGTGGGGACATCGTATTCCCGCATACTTCATCAAAGGAAATGAAGATGAAGAAGAGCGCTTTGTTGTTGCTCTTTCAAAAGAAGACGCGCTAAAGAAGGCTCAAGAGAAGTACGGCAAGGACATTACAATAGAAATGCTCTCACAGGACGAGGATGCCCTTGACACATGGTTCTCCAGTTGGCTGTGGCCCATATCTTTATTCGACGGCATCAACAATCCCGGTAACGAGGAGATTAAGTACTACTACCCCACCAGCGACCTCGTAACAGGTCCGGATATCATTTTCTTCTGGGTAGCACGTATGATTATGGCCGGAGAGGAATACATGAAGGATGTTCCCTTCCGAAACGTATACTTCACAGGTATTGTACGCGATGAGATTGGTCGCAAGATGTCTAAAAGTCTTGGCAACAGTCCTGACCCCATAGGTCTTATCGAGAAGTACGGAGCCGATGGCGTACGTATGGGTATGCTGCTTGCTGCTCCCGCAGGTAATGACATTCTCTTCAAGGAAGACCTCTGCCAGCAGGGAGCTGCCTTCTGTAATAAGATCTGGAATGCCTTCCGTCTGGTAAAGGGATGGGAGAAGGCAGATATCGCACAGCCCGAGGCAAACAAGAAAGCCATTGCATGGATGCAAGCTACCATTCGAGCCGCCGTTGCAGAAATCAACGATCTCTATAGCAAGTATCGTCTCAACGAGGCATTGATGACAGCCTTTAAGTTGTTCACCGACGAATTCTCTGGCTGGTATCTCGAGATGATTAAACCCGCTTATCAGGCCCCCATCGATGCTGCCACATTGCAAGCTACACTGGATATCTTCGAGCAGTTGATGAAAATTATCCACCCCTTCATGCCTTTCATCACAGAAGAGTTGTATCAGCACATTGCAGAACGCAAGGAAGGCGAAAGTATCATGGTCAGCACATTAGCTCTTGCTGCTCCTTCAGAGGCTGACGCCCAGCTTATTGCTCAGTTCGAGCACGCCAAGCAGGTTATCTCTGGTGTTCGTGCTATCCGTCAGAGCAAGAACATCTCACCCCGCGAACCACTGAAGCTAGAAGCTCCTGTTGGTGCCGACAATACCACATGGGCCGATACCATTCAGAAGTTGGCAGGCCTCTCTGAGATTGCTATCGTAGAGAAGAAGAGCGAGGGTACCCAGTCCTTCCTTATCGGTACAGAAGAATATGCCGTACCTCTGGGCAACCTGATAGATGCTGCGGCGGAGATTGAAAAGGCAGAGACAGAGATTAAGCGTCTGCAAGGCTTTATGATGGGTATTCAGAAGAAGCTTCAAAACGAGCGTTTTGTTCAGAATGCTCCTGCCCAGGTAGTAGAACTGGAACGCAAGAAACTATCAGATGCAGAGAGTAAGATTGCAGCTCTGCAAGAGACCATCAATGCGTTGAAGTAAGCTAAACTCCATAACACAAGAAAGGAGCCGTTTCAAAATAAAGATATACCTTAGGTAAGTATAGTCCGTAAGGGACGGACACCAAGTCCGCACGGGACGAACAAAGAGTTCGCACAGGACGGACAAAAAACTTTCAGGTAATCTCTTTATTTTGAAGCGGCTCCTTTCTTGTTGTTTATTTCTTGATTAAAAGAGACTTGCAGGAATCTTTGCCTTTGCATTCTCGAAGTCCTCTATGGTATCCAACTCACAAGAGAATAATTCCGTAACATCCAAGACCTGATACGTGTGTCCCTGAGGGATAAGACGTTCGAAGGCACGTTCATAGAATACATTTTCCAAATGCTCTTCGTTCATCATAGGCTCCAGTTCCTTGTAGAGAGCCTTTGTGTATTCAACTCCCATCTTCTCAATGCCCAAACTCTCTCCAGCCGCATTAGCAGGGTTACAGGTTTTGCTTATTTCCTTGATGCTACCCCTTTCGTCTGTTACCACCTTCATTTCCTCTTCACCCAACTCGTGTCTGATGAGTGTAAGCACATTAGGCGCATCTGAAGCTAACACACGTGTTACAATCAGAGGATCATAAAGCAGGTCACTATCCAGCAACAACACTTCCTGACCTTCTGCAAAAGGACGAGCCAACCATAGGGAGTAGATATTATTTGTCGTCTCATATACCTTATTATATATGAAGGTAAGCTTTATACTGTCGGCATACTGCTTCCGCACAAAATCCTCTATCATCTCATGCAGATAGCCGGTTACAACACAAAACTCCTTTACGCCATTGGCAATAAGGGCATCCATACTGCGCTGCAAGAGCGAACGCTCGCCCACCTTCAGCAAGCTCTTAGGAGTAGTAAGAGTAAGCGGGCGTAGCCTTGAAGCCATGCCCGCTGCCAATATAATTGCTTTCATTAATATCTTAACTTAATGTTTACTTGTTCAAATAAACTTTTTTGATGGTATCTACGACAACCTGAATCTGCTCTTTTCTACCCAATGTGATACGCAAACAATCTTCCAGTCCCTTATCAGTCATGAACTTGATCTTGTAGTTCTGATCGGCCAAAGCTTTCTGCAACGCCTCTTTAATCTCTACAGGATACTTGATAAGAATAAAGTTTGCCACACTCTTATATACCTTGAAACCTGGCAAATCGCCCAATTCCTTCTTAAAGAGTTGACGATCCCATTCCATCTCATCAGCTACACGACGATAGTGCTCGTCACTCTCCAATGCGGCAAGAGCTACAGCCTCAGAGAAACGGTTGTAACCCAAATATTTATTACAGTATGACAAGAACTGATTATGTCCGGCGCCAATGAAAGCAAAACCTACACGTAAACCAGGAAGACCATAGAACTTAGAGAGAGTACGCGAAATGATAAGGTTGTTGTACTTATTCACCAAAGGAGCGATATAATCAGTATCCGATGTAATAAAGCTTGCATATGCCTCATCAACCAACACCATTGTGTCGGCAGGAATGTTCTCCATAATCCTACCAATCTCTTCGCTAGTCAGGCTGTTACCCGTTGGATTGTTGGGTGAAGCCAGCAACAGCATACGGGGATGTACGCGGTTAGTATACTCTATTACCTCATTCACATTATAAGCAAAGGTATCACCTGTCTCATACAAAGGGTACATCTCAAAGTTACCACCACACTCACCGGCTACACGATTATAATACCACCATGAGAACTCAGGAATCAGGATGGTCTTGTTATTACCCTCCATCAGGAAGTAATGAATGGCATTCTTTAGCATCTCCTCACCACCATACCCCAGCAACACCTGTTCCTCGGGTACATGATAGATTTCGGAAAGTCTTACAGATATTACACTTTTCTTGCCCTGATCGTATATGCGGGTATAAAAACAAAGCGTTTCAGGTTTAAAATTCTTTATGGCTTCAACCACCTTCTCAGACGGCTCGAAGTTAAATTCATTTCTATCCAGATAATTCATATTCTTTGTAGAACTTTTTTTCATATATTAATATTGATGCAAAGGTACATAGAAATCACGGGATAACAAAATACTTTCCCCGAATATTTTGCTCTTTAGTTTTTTTGGCGTAATTTTGCACGCTGTAAAAAACGACATTTGTCACGATATGAAAGAAAAAGTTTTATCTACATTAAAATCTTCCGAAACAGACGATTGGTTGGACATTCGCGTTGTCCGTCCACTGGCATATTATTGCGCACTTGGGTTCGCAAAATTTGACATCCACCCCAATACAGTTACCGTCCTCTCCATGATTATTGGTGCCGCAAGTTGCATCTTCTTTGCTCACGGATGTTATTATTATGAGGGCATGAGCGGCCTCTGGTTCAACCTCCTGGCTATCTTCCTACTCATCTGGGCTGATGTTTACGACTGTACAGACGGACAGTTGGCTCGAATGACGGGGAAGTCGTCGCGCATGGGCCGTATTCTTGACGGACTGGCAGGTCCCACTTGGTTCGTCCCCATCTACATTGCCTTGACCTATCGTTTCTATTGCCATCATAGCTTGGAGTTTAATTTCTTTGGAATTGCTGACACTCCTACCAATGCGCTCATTGCTACAGGCATCCTGTTTGTATTTGTTCTCATCTCTGGTTTTTACAGTATGAGCGGACAGCAGCGCATTGCCGACTATTACATTCAGACACACCTCTTTTTCTTGAAAGGCGAGAAGGGAAGCGAGTTGGTAAATTCCGAGCAGCAACAGCAGGAATATGACGCCACCCCAACCAAGGGGAACCGTCTCTGGAAGATATTCTTGAAATCTTACATTTCATATACCCGCCAGCAGGAAAAGGCAACCCCTCAATTTCAACGCCTTATGCGCGTAATGAAAGAGGAATTCGGCTCTGCAAACAACATGCCAGCCGAGGTGCGCGAAGAGTTACATGCCGAATCCTTAAAGCTTATGAAATGGAACGGAATGCTTACCTTCAACTTCCGCACGGCGTTCTTCATTCTCTTTTGCCTGATTGATTTACCATCCGTTTACTTTATTGTATTCGAGGTTACTTGCATGGAGTTTTTCTGCCGTTGGATCAGACATCGTCACGAAGGTTTCTGCAAACGCGTTGCAGATAGTCTTGAACGATAACAAAAAAAAGAAAAATTTTCACTTTTCATTCTTCACTCTACATTTAAACTATGCAGTGGACTAAGAAACGCATCAACAACCTTCTCTTCCTCGTAGGAGTTGTCTTCTTGGTGGTGATGATATACGACTTAGATGTAAGTTTCTCTGAGTTGTGGCAACATATATGCAAAACCGGCAAATGGATGATACCCATCGTTGGCATCTGGTTTTTCGTTTATGGCATCAATGCACTCTCGTGGCGTCAGGTTATACGTGGCAACTGCAAGGATGCTGACAAAGTCGGCTTTTGGCGCATATTCAAACTTACCATTACAGGTTATGCTCTTAACTACGCCACACCCGTAGGTGGCCTAGGAGGCGAACCTTACCGCATCATGGAATTGTCACGCGATGTAGACAAGCAGGAGGCCACCTCCAGCGTCATCCTCTATGCCATGATGCACATCTTTGCCCACTTCTGGCTTTGGTTTACAAGCATCTTCATCTGGCTGGGCCTTGTTGCATATGGCGACCCCGATGTAAAGCTTAACACCCTATATGGCACACTTCTTGGCATTGCTTTCGTCTTCTGTCTCGTAGCCTTTTATCTGTTCTCACGTGGTTACAAACACGGATTGGTCATCAAGACCCTCCGGTTGATTGGCAGAATACCTGGCCTTAAGGGTTGGAGTCAGCGCTTTCAAGAGAAGCATTCCGAAGCTCTGCAGAACGTAGATCGTCAGATAGCAGCCCTACACCAGCAAGACAAAAAAGCCTTTTACAGTAGTTTCTTTCTAGAATACCTCTCACGCATCGTGCAGAGTCTTGAAATTATGTTCATGCTCCTGAGTGTCGGCGTTAACTGCGGCGGAGGTGTAGAAGGTTATATTCTCACTTTCCTGCATAGCGTACTCATCCTAGCCTTCACCTCCCTCTTTGCCAACCTCATAGGTTTTTTGCCTTTACAGATAGGCGTTCAGGAGGGCGGCTTCACGCTTTCTATCGCAGCATTAGGACTTTCTGCTACCATAGGAATATTTGTCAGCATTATCTGTAGAGTACGTGAGATTATCTGGATTGTCATAGGACTCCTCTTGATGAAAATAGAGAAGTAAGCCCCCTATTTTGCTGAGCAAAAAGGCGATAGTCTATTATTGGCAACAGAAACAACGTCTTTTTGTTATCATTTTGATTAAATTTCGTTTGCAGTTTAATCAAAATGTATTATTTTTGCATTGTTTTTAAACAAAGTGACAAATTAAACTAAGGAAAATAACAAACAATCCATTACTGACATGTGCGGAATAGTAGGTTACATTGGCACTAAACGTGCTTATCCCATTTTAATTAAAGGACTAAAGCGACTGGAATACCGAGGCTATGATAGCGCCGGTGTGGCAATGATTAGCGAAAACGGCGGGCTCAACGTATATAAAGCCAAAGGCAAGGTAGCCGATTTAGAGTCATTCTGCGAAGAAAAGGACACCACTGGATGTGTAGGTATTGCTCATACGCGATGGGCCACTCATGGCGAGCCCAATAGCACAAATGCCCACCCCCACTATTCTGCCTCCGGCCGCTTGGCACTCATACACAACGGTATTATAGAAAACTACCTGACGCTAAAGGAAAAACTCGTCAGCAGAGGCATCACCTTCAAGAGCGCTACTGACTCCGAGGCTTTGGTTCAATTAGTGGAATATATCATGCAGAGCAACGGCATAGAACTTCTGGAGGCCGTCCAGGTTGCCTTGCATCAAGTTATTGGAGCATACGCCATAGCTATCCTCGACTGTGAACACCCCGACACCATCATCTGTGCACGTCAGAGTTCGCCTTTAGTAGTAGGCCTGGGCGAAGACGGAGCTTTCTATCTGGCATCCGATGCCAGCCCCATTGCAGAATATACCGACAAGGTGGTATATTTGAACGATGGCGACATAGCTGTCCTTCAGTTGGGCCAAGAACTGAAGGTGGTAAACATGGACAATGAGACTCAATCACCCAAAATAAAACAGATTGACGTCACACTGGGTCAATTAGAAAAGGGAGGGTACCCATACTTCATGCTCAAGGAAATCTTCGAGCAACCAGGCTGCCTACGCGATTGTATGCGAGGACGTATCAATGTGGATGCAGACCGCATTACGCTCTCAGCTGTCATCGACTATCGCGAGAAACTTGTCAGCGCACGTCGAATCATTATCGTTGCCTGCGGAACAAGCTGGCATGCAGGCCTCATCGGCAAACAACTTTTTGAAAGCCTCTGTCGCATACCAGTTGAAGTGGAATACGCCTCAGAATTCCGTTATCGCGACCCTGTCATATACCCCGACGATGTAGTGATAGCCATTTCTCAGAGTGGTGAGACGGCTGATACACTAGCAGCCATCGAGCTGGCACGCAAAGCCGGCGCTTTTGTTTTCGGTGTCTGCAACGCCATCGGAGCCAGCATACCCCGCCAAACTTCAACAGGCGTATATATTCACGTAGGCCCCGAAATCGGAGTTGCTTCCACCAAAGCATTTACAGGGCAGGTAACAGTACTCTCCATGTTAGCTTTATGTATCGCCAACGAACGTCGCACAATCCCCGGCGAGCAATACAAGGAGATGGTGAAGGAATTGACACTGATTCCCGAGAAGATGGAAGAAGCATTGAAGACCAACGAGCAAATAGAACGTCTTTCACCCATCTTCACCTATGCCAAGAACTGTCTCTATCTGGGGCGAGGATATAACTACCCCGTCGCCCTCGAGGGTGCTCTGAAGCTAAAAGAAATCTCATACATCCACGCCGAGGGTTACCCCGCTGCCGAGATGAAACATGGGCCCATCGCCCTTATCGATTCCGAGATGCCCGTCTTCGTCATCGCCACCCGCGATCGCCTCTACGAGAAGGTAATCAGCAATATACAAGAGGTACGCGCGAGAGGCGGACGAGTTACAGCCCTTGTCACCGAAGGCGATACACAGATAAAGAAATTTGCAGACCATATCATCACACTCCCCGACACAATGGAATGCTTTCAACCTCTCATCGCCAGCATTCCCTTGCAGCTTCTAGCTTATCATATTGCTGTCTGCAAAGGAAAGGACGTAGACCGTCCCCGCAACCTTGCCAAGAGCGTGACTGTAGAGTAACTGATTGGAGAAATCTCTTATTCATACATGAGGACGTTTCATTTTTATGACACGTCCTTTTTTCTTTTTTTTCATTTCTGTTACGACATAATATTCGTGTACTTAACCTTAATACTTTCGTTCGACAATAAAAAGAAAAATGTTTTTTCCTTTTGTGTTATGCTCATTTATTCGTATCTTTGCAACAAAAGAAACAGAAAAGATGGCCCTTAAACTACGCTATAACGCAAAAAAAATAATTCTTCTAGCATTCTTGATGATAACAGCAGGAAACGCTTTTAGCAGCAATGACTTGCAAATAAACGATTTCACATTTTCACATCTTGGGGTGACAGAAGGCCTTGACAACCAACGTATCTTCAGCATATGCCAAACGCCATCTGGAGCTATTTGGTGGGCTTCCAAGAAAGGAGTGAGTAGATACAACGGATGGACAATCAAAAATTATCCGCTGAATGAAGGAATGCCTTATGCCCACCTCGGAGCACGCGTCATTAGGTTGGCTACAGACAATTCACACCTTTACGCCTACGACAGTCGCAGTTACATCTTTACCTTCGACTCCATTCAGGACCGTTTCGTCCCCCTTCTCCCACAGAAATTAAACCATGAAGGACTTAATGATGTTTATCCTGCCGACGGAAATCTATATCTGGCCATGTACGATGGTATTTATCTATTGCAAGACACCATCCTAACCCAAATCATGAAGGGCGCCTTTGTCAACAAAATCATCCCCATTAACAATCACCTACTGTTCTGTGCCCGTGAAGGTGTCTTTGACGAGAAAGGTCATCAATTGCTACCATACAACATAGAAAGCGGTTATTACGATGACGCGACAGGAAAACTTTGGCTGGGCGGTTATGATACAGGATTAATAATTGTAACCATGGGAGCCAACGGAAAGATTGTCGGATACGATATGGCTCCACTGGCTGACGGGGAAACCCAACAGAATCCCATCCGTCAGATATGCCCCTACAATAAGGATATCATGCTTTTTGGTATAGACGGACAAGGTGTTTACCAGATGCCACGTAACGGCAAAGGGCAGCCTGCATTGTTATTCGATGCCAACGAGTCACAACATGGCACATTGCACGGGAACGGCGTATATGGCTTGTTGGTAGACAACTGGAAAAACATCTTCATCGGAACTTATTCTGGCGGTATAGACATTGCCCGCTTCACAGGCAGTACAATTTCTGTTTATACCCATATTGCCAATAACCCGCAAAGCTTGCAGAACAACCATGTTAACGGTGTCCTACAGCTATCCGAATACCTGCTAATGGGTACGGACAATGGAGTAAGCATCCTTAACACCCAAACAGGGACATGGCAGCACTGTATTCAAGGAACCGTAGCACTTAATCTCTGTAAACGCGCAGACGGAAACATTCTGGTAGCAACCTACGGAAAGGGCATTTACGAGATAGACTGCAACGGTAACATTCACCAGCACTACACCGTAGCCAGTGGTTTACTAACCGACGACCACGTTTATGCCGTCTGCCAAGACAACAAAAAGAACCTATGGATAGGAAGCCTGAATGGAGACCTCCTACAAGTAAGTGCTCAAGGCGAACGTCACCACTACCCCATCCACGACGTGATGACCATCATCCAGTTACCTTCCGGGAAGATGGCCATAGGCACCGCCTTCGGTCTTAAGCTGGTGGACCCTGAAAGTGGGGATATTGAGGAACTCGACTATGCACCAGCTGGCATAACCGATGTGAATACCTTCATAACCCATCTTCTTGTCAACGAGCAGGAGTTATGGATCGGCACCGAAGGTGGAGGCGTGTATGTATGGAATCTGAGAAACAAAACAGGACACCAGCTTATTCGACAGAATGGGCTCCCATCTAACTATGTGAGCAGTCTGGCGAAGGGAGAGAATGGTTGCGTATGGATAGCAACAGAGGAAGGACTAGCATTCATCTCCCCCCAAGATCCCAAGAAAGCCGTAGGAGTTGACTATTGCTTCGGTTTCGACCGCGAATACGTACGAGGGGCTGTTTGGCATCTTCAGAACGACGACATTCTGTTCGGCTCCACAACAGGTGCAGTGATTATCCATCCGAAAAATGTTCAGGCTATCAGCCACACCGCAAAACTACGTCTTACTGGCGTAAGTTGCAAGGTAGCTGATGTTGAGCAGTTCAACAAGGATGTTTTCGATATGCTTGCAGACCGAAGACTGCATTTTTCCTATAGCCAGCGAACATTCGATCTAAACTTTGAAAGCGTGAATATGCGCAATCATTTCGATATTGCCTACCGCTACAGAATAGACAACGGAGAATGGAGCCACCCCACCACCCAGCAGTTCATTCGATTTGTCAGCATGGAACCTGGTAAGCACGTACTTACGCTACAATGCGTAAGTCGAACCAGCGGAATAACCATCGACCAGCTGTCCCTTACCATCACCATCTGTCAACCATGGTGGAACAGTTGGTGGATGTGGTGCATCTATGTTTTCCTTGTACTGCTAGCTTTCTATGGCGCATGGCGCGTTTACGAGCTACACGAGAAATACATGCGACTAGCCATCGTGCATCTCCGAACTGCGGAGGACAAACCGCAGACTTCCCTTGAGGTGGAGCACAACAGCCCATCCCTACAGCCAGAAATATCAGAAGAGGCCACAAATGATTTTGTCGATAAAGCCACCAGTCTTATTCTGGAGCACTTAAGCGAGTCAGACTTCACCATCGACAGCCTCTGCCGAGAGATGGCTATGAGCCGTACACTCTTTTACGTTAAGCTCAAGTCATACACGGGAAAGTCACCCCAAGATTTTATGCGAATCATCCGTTTGGAACGTGCTGCTGCCATGTTACGTAACGGTCGAAATGTAACAGATGCAGCTACACTGACAGGATTTGACAATCCCAAGTATTTCAGCACCGTTTTCAAGAAGTATTTTGGTGTATCACCATCCAAGTATCAGTAAATCTAGTATAATAGCTATCAAGAAAGGTTTCAAAACTATCAAATTTCAATTTTGAAACCTTTTTTTGTTTTTTTTCGAACCTAATTTTATTGACCTATCAAATATCTTTGCCGTGGAAATCAACCTAAAAAACATAAAACGATATGAGAAGACTAATTTTGATAGCATGTTTCTTGGCGGTTCAGTGCACCGTCTTTGCAGATCATCAGCTTGTGAAGCTCCGCACAGAGCAGGACATCAATGCCCACATCAGCAAGATGACTATCGAGGAAAAAGTTGGTCAGATGACAGAACTGGCCATTGATGTCTTTGGACACTGGGAAGGCGAAAACTTCGTATTAGACAACGACAAGCTGGAACGTGCGCTTATAAAATATAAGGTGGGCTCTATTCTGAACTCACCGGGTCCTGTGGCTCAAACACCAGAGTTCTGGTATAAGACCATCAGTACCATCAACGAATATTCAATACGCGGATGTGGAATCCCCTGCGTATATGGTCTTGACCAGAACCACGGCACCACCTACACTTTGGGTGGCACCTTGTTCCCACAGAACATCAACCTAGGTGCGTCTTTCAACCCCGAGTTAGCACGCAAGGCTGCCACCATCACGGCATACGAGACTCGCGCCTCTAATTGCCCCTGGACATATTCACCCACTGTTGACCTGTCACGCGATCCTCGTTGGCCTCGCGTATGGGAAAACTTCGGCGAGGATTGTCTGGTTAATGCCATCATGGGTAAGACCATGATAGAAGGATTCCAAGGCAAAGAAAAGAATCTTGACCGCTATCATATTGGTACCTCTGTTAAACACTTTATGGCGTACGGTATTGCCCGTACGGGTAAAGACCGTACGCCTAGCTATGTTCCTGAATTTGAGTTGCGCGAAAAGCATTTTGCCCCCTTCAAGGCATGTGTCGAGGCTGGCGCAACATCTGTTATGGTCAACTCAGGTTCTGTAAATGGCATACCCATGCACATCAATGCTAAATACCTTACCCAATGGCTCAAGGAAGAGACTGGTTGGGGCGGAATGCTTGTTACCGACTGGGCCGACATAGATAACCTTTGGAAGAGAGAGATGGTAGCAGCCAATAAGAAGGATGCCATCTGTATGGCAATCAATGCCGGTATTGACATGGCTATGGAACCTTACGATTTGTCTTACTGCGACCTTCTTATTGAATTGGTACGTGAGGGACGTGTAAGTATGGAACGTATCGACGATGCAGTACGTCGCGTTCTTAGAATGAAGATGAGAATGGGACTCTTTGAACGTCCCAACACCAATCCAAAGGATTATCCTGAATTCGGTTCAGCTGCTCACAGAAAGGTTGCTCTTGAGGCTGCCGTAGAAACAATGGTGTTGCTGAAGAACCAGAACAACATACTACCATTGCAGCAAGGCAAGAAAATCCTTGTAACAGGTCCCAACGCCAATTCTATGAGATGTCTGAACGGTGGATGGAGCTACACTTGGCAAGGAAAAGACGCAGATAAATACGCTTCTGACAAGAACACCATCCTGGAGGCTATGCAGCAGCGTTTCGGCAAGAACAACATTATCTACGAGGCTGGTGTAACCTATAATAACGAAGGACAATACTGGGAGGAAAATGAACCACAGATTGCAAAAGCTGTAGCTGCAGCCCAGAAGGCAGACATCATCCTAGCATGTATAGGTGAAAACTCATATGCTGAGACTCCTGGTAACCTCGATGATCTGGCCCTATCTGTCAATCAGCGTCAACTGGTAAAGGAACTGGCTGCAACTGGCAAACCCATCATTCTTATCATCAATGGTGGCCGTCCTCGTCTCATTAGCAACATAGAACCATTGGCTTCTGCTGTAGTAGATATCCTATTGCCTGGAAATGAAGGTGGCGATGCCCTTGCTCGCCTGTTGGCTGGTGACGACAATTTCTCCGGCCGTATGCCCTACACTTACCCTCGTCATTCTGCCTCTCTTACCACCTACGACTATCGTGCAAGCGAGGAAACTGGCACCATGGAGGGCGTATATGACTATAATGCTCAGGTTAACGTTCAATGGCCTTTCGGTTACGGCCTCAGTTATACCACCTTTGACTACAGCAACCTTCGTGTAGATAAAACGAATTTCCGTAATGATGACATTCTTACAGTCAGCATTGACGTAAAGAACACCGGCAGCCGCATCGGAAAGGAAAGTATTCTGCTTTTCAGCCGCGACATGGTAGCAAGTATTGTTCCCGAGAGCCGCCGTCTGAGAGCTTTTCAAAAGATCGAACTCAAGCCAGGCCAACAACAAACCGTAACATTCCGTCTGCCTGCCAAAGACCTTGCTTTTGTAGGAACCGATGGACAGTGGCATCTGGAGCCAGGAGCTTTCAAACTTCAGATTGGCAACCAGCATTGCGAAGTAATTTGCGTAGAGGATTAGAATTAAGGGCGTCAAGCACCAATTGAAACTTGACGGCCCTTAAAAAATGTTATAACGTTATAATGAAATATCGTAATAACAAAGAGGCTGACTAACATAATAACGAAAGAGAATACAATGAAAACGAGAACTATTTATACCTTCCTGCTCTGCTTCGCACTATTTGAAGCAAACGCCCAGCCTACAGCCAAGGAATGGAATGCGGAAGTAATTGGATGGAACCTTGGGAACCAATTGGAATGTTCTGCGCCGGGTCAGGACGGAGAGTCAATGACCATTGGCATGGCGGATAACAGCATTAAAGCAGAGACCGCCTGGGGCAACCCCGTAGTTGCAAAGAAGCTTATCAAGGCGGTAAAGGATGCCGGATTCAATGCCATACGCATACCCGTACGTTGGCAATGCCATATAACCAACCCTAAAGCCATGAGCATAGACAAAGCATGGATGGCACGTGTAAAAGAGGTGGTAGACTGGTGTCTGGATGCTGATCTGAAGGTGATTATCAACACCCACCACGACAAGTGGTTGGAAGGCCGCCTTACCAATCAGTATAAGGAAGAAAACAACCAGAAGTTGGCCTTGTTGTGGTTGAACATCGCCAGTGAATTTTCCAGCTACGATTACCGAGTTGCCTTTGCTGGCACCAACGAGGTTCACATCCGCGACAACTGGGGAAAACCAGAAGCTGAGAACCTTGCTGTACAGAATTCCTACAATCAGACTTTTATTGATGTAGTACGTGCTACCGGCGGGAATAACCTCAAACGTCACCTTATTGTGCAGACCTATGCTTGCAATGCAGAGTTCGGCCTCAACGACAACGACTTTATTATCCCAACAGATGTCGAAGATAACGGTAACAACTATATGAGTGTGGAATTTCACTATTATACACCTTGGGATTATGCTGGTGAATGCAAATGCAACTTCTGGGGCGAGCCCTTCAAAGACAAAGGCGAAGTTTCGCCCAGCAACGAGAAGACCATGACAGATTTCTTTGACCGACTCGTGGATACATGGGGCAACAAAGGATTAGGTCTTGTGATGGGTGAATGGGGAGTTACCGACCGACAAAAGAGCGGCCTTACCGATGCCATTCATGAGAATATGACCTACTACTGTCATTTTTTGGTCAGCGAAGCCAAAAAACGCGGTATCTCCACCTTTATATGGGACAACAATCACTTTGGCAGCGGAACAGACAAGTTCGGAATCATTGACCGCGATCACGGATTGAAGATAAAGACACCTTGGATATTACAAGGCATTATATTATAGAATATATTTAGTAGTCTAAAATCTATCAGAAAGGGACTAAAAACTGACAATTTTCTGATATCAAACCCTTTTTGAATGCTTTTAAACCCTTATGTATCCGTTTTGATTTTATCTTTGCAGTACAAACCTGATAATCCAAGAATATCAAAAACCAAAAAACTACATAATATAATTTAAACAAAACTGACATGAAGAAAAAAGGAATGCTTCTCTGTCTGCTAAGCGCAGGCGTGATGTGGATGCCAACACCGGTCATCGCAGCTACTGCAACCAGTAGTGCCGCCATGACTACGGCAGCCCCTGAAGACGACCAAGTCATTACCGGTACGGTAGAAGATGACCTTGGTCCATTGATTGGAGCAACAATAAAACTACAGGGTACAAATACTGGTACCATTACTGATGCTGACGGCAAGTTCAGTCTTAAATGTAAACCAGGAGACGTTCTCCAGATTAGTTACGTGGGTTATTCTCCCAAGACCGTCAAGGCACAACCTGGAATGAAAATCACATTGAAAGAGGACGGAACCGATCTTAGCGAGGTTGTTGTTACTGCCCTTGGTATCAAGCGTGAACGTAAGGCACTGGGATACGGTGTTTCAGAAATTAAGGGCGAAGAACTGACCAAGGCTAAGGAAACCAATGTCATAAACTCACTGGCAGGAAAAGTTGCCGGTCTTGTAGTTCAGAATACTGCTGGCGGTCCTTCTGGTTCTACTCACGTACAGTTGCGTGGTACAACAGAGATGACAGGTAACAACCAACCTCTCTATGTCATTGATGGTGTACCCTTGGACAACACCAATTTCGGCGGTGGGGCAACAGCTGAGGGTGGTTACGACCTTGGTGACGGTATCTCCGCTATCAACCCCGACGATATCGAGAACATGACTGTACTGAAAGGCCCTGCAGCCTCTGCCCTCTATGGTTCACGCGCCAGTCATGGTGTAATTCTTATCACCACCAAGAAGGCTGAAAAGGAGAAAATCGCTGTAGAGTATAACGGCTCGCTCACCTTCGATACACAAGCTGCCAACTGGGACAACATACAGCAGATATACGGTCAGGGCGACCATGGCAAATATATTACTTCCGGCCGTAATGCTACCAACATGAGTTGGGGCCCCAAGGCTGATGACTATTCTCATTACTATGAGTTCGATGGTCAGTACCATCCCTACAGCATTGTTCCCAACAATGCCAGCGGATTCTTCCGTACCGGTCTCACAACACAGAATACAGCCGTTATCTCTGCTAGTTCTGGTAAGACAGGCATGCGTTTCTCTTTCACAGATATGCGCAACAAGGACATCCTGCCCAACAGCAACATGAACCGTGACAACTTCAACCTGCGTGTCAACACCTCATTGGGCAAGTTGGATTTGGACTTTACCGCTAATTATACACGCGAGGGTGTTAACAACCGTCCCGCTCTGGCAAGTGCTACCACCAATGTTGGAAAGAACATGATGACACTGGCTACCACCTTCGATCAGGCATGGCTCAAGCACTATCAGAACGAAGACGGCACCTATGCAGACTGGAACGGAATGCAAATCTACAATGTAAACCCCTATTGGGATTTATATAAGAATTCTAATGAGTCCAGCAAGAATGTTTACCGTTTCGCTGCCAAGGCCATTTACAACGTCAACAAGCACTTGAAGATACAGGGAACCATCGGTACAGACATTAATAATATGAACTTTATGGAATACATCGCCTACTCATCTCCACAGGAGCAGAAAGGTAAGATGACCACCCAGCAATACAACAACCGCACCCTGAATGCCGAGATTCTGGCTATGTATAATAATTCATGGGGCGATTTTGACCTGAATGCCACTGCTGGTGGAAGTATCTATAAGGTAGATAACAAGACATCCATTGCACTGGGTAAGGACGAGGTGTTCAGAGACCTGAAGTCTATCAGCAACTACAGCCAGCAGACTGCAGACGAGAATATGTACAACAAGCAGATTAATTCTCTATACGGCAGTGCGAGTCTGGGCTACAAACATACCTATTACATAGATGCAACAGTACGTGGCGACAAGTCCTCTACCCTGCCCTCAGGCAATAACATCTATGTTTATCCCTCTGTTTCTGGTAGCTGGGTATTTTCAGAACTGGTTCCCAACAAAGCAAAGAAATATCTGACTTTCGGTAAGTTGCGTGCTTCATGGGCTGAGGTCGGTTCTGATACAGACCCCTTCCTTTTGCAGCAGTACTACACGAATGCCAAGTTTGCCTACTCCGGCTATAATATTGCCTACATCAATGGAAGCTTAGTTCCCAATCCCACACTGAAGCCTACCCGTACCCGTTCGTTTGAGTTAGGTACAGAGTTGAAACTCTTTAACAACCGTTTGAGCATCGACCTGACGTATTATAACCAGACCTCTCGTGACCAGATTATCCGTCTGGCCAACTCCTCTGCTTCTTCATTCAAGGAGTCACTGGTAAATGCTGGAAAAATCAGAAACGAAGGTATAGAGCTAGCCATTAACGGCCGTGCCTTACAGGTGAAGGACTTTGCATGGGATCTTGGCTTCAATTTCTCAAAGAACTGGAACAAAGTACTGGAACTGACAGAAGGCATGAACTATTTCGAGATCGAGACAGCTCCCTGGATGGGTGTTTCCGTAGGTGCTGAGGTTGGAGAGAACTTCGGTTCTATCAAAGGACGCGATTTTCAGAGAAACGAACAGGGACAAATCCTGGTCAACGAGGCCGGCATGCCAATGTACGAGGAAACGACCAAAACAATTGGCAATGCATCATGGGATTGGACAGGCGGTTTCTACACTACCTTTACCTATAAGAACTTCCGCCTCTCAGCAGGTTTCGACGTAAAGGTCGGTGCCGATGTCTTCTCCATGACTATGTCTGATGCCTGCTATACAGGTAAGGACTTACGTACACTGGAAGGCCGCGAGGCATGGTACTCTTCTGAGGCAGAGCGCATTCAGGCTGGTATGACGCTGAATCAGTGGCGCGAAGCTGGCAAGTGTCGTGGTTATGTTGTAGATGGAATTGTTGCCAGCACAGGTGAGAAGAATACTTACGCTATCGACCCCCAGACTTATTGGGATAATGTACGTACCAATGCCGCTTCGATGTTTGTTTATGACAATTCTTACATTAAGTGTCGCGAAATCACATTCACCTACAGTTTCCCCAGCAAGTTGTTAGGCAACAACAAGTTTGTGAAGAGTCTTGACGTTTCATTCGTGGCACGTAACCCCTTCATGATTTGGAAGAACATTCCTAATATCGATCCAGACTCTAACTACAGCAGCACAGGCATGGGACTCGAGTATGGTTCGCTTCCTTCACGCCGTAGCTATGGTTTGAATGTTAATATGAAGTTCTAAAGGAAGCGAAGAGTAAAAAGTGAAAAATCAGTTTTTGCTCTTCAACACAAAAACAAATATTAATACCGAATAATTATGAAACAGATAATATATTATAATGGAAATGGAAGTCTGAAAAGAACTATGAAGTGGCTTTGCGCATCATTCTTCATTCTCCACTCTTCATGCTTCATTTCCTCATGCAGTGACAGCTACATGGAGGACCTGAATACCGACAAGTCCAAGACATCTGTCTCTGAGCCTGCCTATCAGCTTACTTTCGCACTTCTCTCCACCTATGGCAGTTTCGGTTCTATGGAGGCTGTACGTGCTTATGTAGCTCCCTATACTCAGATGTATGGCGGTGGTTGGAACGCAGCTAATGCGGGTGGTGCCAACCTATACAAAAACGACGTATCTCAGTCACTCTGGAATGTACATTACCAGAATGGCATCAAGAATCTGGTAGATGCCGAATACAACTGCCAGGACGACAAGGCTATGCTGGGTGCCATCCGACTGCACAAGGCATTCCTCTTTAATATCCTCACCGATGTCTATGGCGACATACCTGTAAAGCAGGCTGGCAAAGCAGCTCACGAGGGTATCATCACACCTGAATACGACGAGCAGAAAGACATCTACAATTATTTGTTCGACGAGATTGATGCCAGTATTGAACTGTTCCGTCAAGACCTGAACTCACTAACCCTCAAGAAGGCCGACGTAACCTCTATGGGTGGAGATGTGAAGATGTGGATCCGCTATGCCAATTCATTCAAAATGCGTCTGGCTATGCGTATCTCTGATGTAGAACCCGATTTGGCCAAGACCAAGTTCCTGGAGGCTATGCAGGAAGAAGGTGCACTCGATCCCATCGAGAATGCCTACGTGAAGTATATACACCAGCCCTTCACTTTCGAATCAAGCAACGACGATGTGGACTTCCGTGTCAATGCCTTTGCCGAGATTATCTATGGTCAGGACAAAACACAGCCTACGGGCTTTGGTATGACTCTGTACGACTATCTGCGCGACGAGAAAGACCCACGTCTGCACCACTATTGCCGTTTCATAAACGACAATTTCCGCGACAACACAGATCCCCGTATCGGTCGTGAAGACTTCACTGAGGAAGTACTGGCAGCAGAGTACGATGGCGACGAGAAAACAAAGGGCGTACAGATGGTTCCTGCCTGCTGGGCATGGTACGATCAGGATCAGGGCTATTTCACTTGGCCTGATGCAGACTGCGTGACAAAGAGCCAGCACTATAAGGAGTTCATCGCCGGAAGAGAAAAGGATGAGGTATCAGACTACTACTACAAGACAGTACGCGGTAGCGTAGCTACAGAGTACGTTTTGCCAGAGACTCCAGGTATGTTGGTAAGCGGTGCCGAAGTTTGCTTCTTGAAAGCAGAGGCAGCTGTGAAAAAATGGATCGACGAAGATGCTAATGCTCTATATCAACGTGGCATTGAGGTAGCCATCGGTACTGTTCACAACAAGGTTTACGCCCAGACAAGTACCGTCAGCACTTCCGAAATTACAGAATATGTGGCCAACCACACTCTTAGCAGTAACCCTGAGAAGGCCAAGGAGCAGATTAACACCCAGGCATGGTTTCTGCACTTTGCCAATCCATTGGAGGCATGGGCTAACCTGCGCCGCAGCGACTACCCCGCCCTCTATGAGCGTACACAATTCGGTCAGGGACAGAACGGCTATCAAGACATGGAGAACAACATGAGCCAGCCTGTACGTCTGTACTATCCTCAGGAGGAAAATGAGTACAACCACAAGAACTACCACGAAGTCATCGATGAGCGTATGCGCGGCTTCAGTTGGCACAAGCGTATGTGGTGGGACACCAAAGAGCAGAACTACAAGGAATATGTTCGGAACTAATAACCCCTCTACCAATCCCTCCCCTTCAAAAGGGAGGGAGCAAATAGAAGAAAACAACAATTAATACAGAAGCTATAAAGATATGAAAAAGAATTTTGCAAAATATTTGGTTTATATGCTGACAATTCTCCCCATAGCGGGAGTTGGAGGGGGGCTTCTTACAAGCTGTGCCAATCAGGACCCTTTCATAACAGCAGGACCAGACGATACACCCCGATTCTTAGCTCCTTCTTCTATTGAAGGAAATGTACAGACTAGCGTAAGTCAGACTCGCGAAGAGGTGTTCAATATGGAAGTGGTAGTGACTCCTGCCAAATATACTACCATCGAATGGATTGCCGACGGCCATGTGCTTGAAACAGGAACGACATTCAACAGCCAGTTCGAAGCTGGTAACTACGATTTGATGATCAAGGCTACAACACAGGCAGGCAAGGAAGCTTACCGCATCGTAAAACTGTCGGTTAGTGCATTGGCAGAAGATCCCTCATTTAACAATAAAGAGAAGAATCGTTGGCTGAATCCAGGCCAGCCCCTCACCATTGCGGGTAAGAATCTGGCCGGTGTCAAGTCACTCATCTTCACCCCTGTTATTGAGGAAGAGACACGCCTTGCCAATGAGCCTGTAGAGGTTAGTTGTGTGGACAGCGAAGACGGAAAAAGCGTAGCTGTGACCTTGCCCGAAGAGATGCCCAATGGCTCATACCGTGTTTCTGCCGTAAACGGCGAAGGTGAGCGCTTCGGTCTGGGATTGGTAACCGTATCAAACGAGAGATATGTTGATCCCGACGTAGAGCAGAAGTTCCTGTGGGAAGGCAGTCAGGTCATCAACTGGGGCGACAGCAACGTTCGTCTTACTGCCGAACAGTTGGCAGATGTGCCAGTGGGTACTACATTGTATATTAACTATACTGTGCCCGAGGCAGAGTACCATGCTATGCGCATTACCACAGATCGGTGGGATTATGAGATTGTACCACAGTTCGACATCACTGGCGAGACACCCAACCCCTTCGCCTTCGAATATACGGCTGAAATACAGCAGAAAATTCAGGAAGAGGGAGCCATGCTTATCGTAGGCTTCGGCTACGAGATACAAGGCGTTTACTACGAAGCCGCCTCACCTAATGCAGAGACCGTATTGTGGGAGGAGGATCCTATTGTCATCAACTGGGGCGACAGCAACCTACACCTCACAGCAGATCAACTCGCATCTGTTCAGCCAGGCGCCACCATTCGTGTTTACTTCGAATCTATCGAAGCTGAATACCATGCCATGCGCATCACTTCGAACCCGTGGGATTACGATTATGTTACACAATTTGATATTATTGAAGGAACTCCGAACCCATACGAGTTTACCTTTACTGCCGAGCATCAGCAAATGGTTCAGGAGAAAGAAGGCTTGTTGGTTGTAGGATTTGGATATAAACTACTCAAAGTTTCTTTTGTAAACTAACTAGACGAAGAGGAAAGTGGCTTGCACGTGATGTGTAAGCCACTTTTATTATGTCCATTTTTCTTACGGCCTAACCTAAGAAATCTTGCTGCCCAGTTAGGGAATTATTTTTCTCTCACTAGGCAGCAAAATTTTTACAGTTATGATATAAACCGGAAAAGATTCTTCCATAAATACATTTGTCAAGGAAAATAACGAAATAACGTTCTTCTTGCGCGTTAAAATAGCGGTTTATATGTCAAAACATGTAGCAACGACGTTTTTTTAACATTTTTACATGGTTAATTGAAAATTTTTATGTATTTTTGCATTTGATTTTGTAAAGCAATCTAAAACCAAGAAATGAAATAATTCCATATTTAATAATTGGGCTTTTTGCAAAAAAAACATGAAAAAGAAAGCAATTTACAATAATTTATTTTAAAACTAACATTAAACAAGAAAACATGGGTAAAAAATTCCTTTCAATCCTTGCTTGTATATTGATGACAACAAGCATGGCACTGGCCCAAAAGCAGATTACAGGTACTGTAATTGATGCTGAGTCAGGCGAAACCCTGATTGGAGTTGCCGTACGTGTCCCCGATACAACAGTAGGTGTGCTGACCGACATAAACGGTAATTTCACAATCACAGTTCCCGCAGGCAAGAATAGCCTGAATTTTAGTTTTATGGGCATGAAGCCCGCCACACTGGTTGCCCGCGATGGCATGAAGGTGCTGATGGAGACCGACACCAAGGCTATGGACGAGGTTATCGTTGTTGCTTATGGCAGTCAGAAGAAATCATCCTATACAGGAGCAGCATCAACACTGAAGTCTGACAAAATAGAGAAACTTCAGGTTTCCAACTTATCCAATGCGCTTGCTGGTCAGGTAGCCGGTGTCCAGGCATTCTCCGAGAGTGGCAGCCCTGGTGCAGGTTCAACCATCTTGATTCGTGGTATTGGATCAATTTCTGGTAGCAAGACTCCATTGATTATTGTTGATGGTGTCCCCTACGAAGGTTCCCTGAACTCTATCCCAAGTCAGGATGTTGAGTCTATAACAGTTCTCAAGGATGCTGCTGCCAACTCCATGTATGGTGCTCGTGGTGCCAATGGCGTCATCATGATAAGCACCAAGAACAGCAAGGCTGGCAAGGCAAAGGTGAACTTCGATGCCCGTTGGGGTTTCAACAGTCGTGGCGTAAAGAATTACGACATCGTCTCTGATGCCGGCGAGTACTATGAAATGATGTACGAGGCATATCGTAACAGTTTGGTTGACGAGATGGGCTGGGCCGGTGCAAGCACTTATGCTGCACAGAACCTAATCGGCGACATCCTAAAATATAATAAGTTTAAAGGTGTTGCAGACTCAGAAATCATTGATCCTTTCACAGGTAAACTCAACCCCAATGCTACCACATACAAGTGGAAGGACAACTGGCAGAAGGATCCATTCGAGAACGGTTTCCGTCAGGAGTACAATGCCAATATAAGTGGTGGTTCAGAAACCACAAAGGCTTACTTATCATTAGGTTACCTTGGCGACGACGGTTATGTCGTAGGTTCTGGCTTCAAACGTTACAATGCTCGTCTGAAGGCTGACCATCAGATTGGCAAGAACATCCGTGTTGGAGGTAACATCTTCTACGCCCATACCGATCGCAGAACCTTTGGAATGACAGGAGATTGGGCTCAGAACATATTCCTTACAGCGCAAGGAATTGCCCCAATCTACCCTATTTTCCTATATGACGAGGATGGAAATAACGTCTTGGACGAAAACGGCAATAAGCAATATGATTATGGTGACCTAACAGGTCGTCCTTACACCCTGAATTCTAATCCGATTGCACAGGCTAAACTCAACAAGAATCAGTCAGAAAAAGATAACCTTAGCACTCGTGGATTCTTTGAATGGACTTTCCTGAAAGACTTCAAATTCACCTTCAATGTTGCATACGACTTGTTCAACACCTACACATCAGAATATGGAACACCCGTTGGCGGTGATGACAAGAATGTAGGTGGTCGTGGTCAGAAGGAAACAGAACGCTATGCTGCTGTCAACATGAACCAGTTGTTGGATTGGAATCACCAGTTCGGAAATCATGGCGTTCACATTCTGTTGGGTCATGAAACCAAGAAAGATAATTTGAAGTATCTGTATGGTCACATGACCAACTTCGCAGATCCTAACAACCCGGATTTTGCTAATGCTACTGTTTACCAAGACCTAACCAGCTACACCTCAGAATATGCGCTGGAAGGTTACTTCGCAAAAGGCGAGTATAACTATCTCGACCGCTACTACTTTACCTCAAGTATCCGTCGCGACGGCAGCTCACGCTTCCACAAGGACAATCGTTGGGGTACGTTCTGGGCGATTGGTGCTGCTTGGCGTCTGAACGAGGAGCCTTGGCTGAAAGATGTAAAATGGCTGAGTGGTCTGAAGTTAAAGGCCAGTTATGGTACACAGGGTAATGATGACATAGGTTACTATCACAACTATACCGATCTTTATCGCGTTGACCGTGTTGATGGTGACGCAGCACTTGTGAAAGTGAACCGCGGTAATCCCGATTTAACCTGGGAGAAGAGCCGCAACTTCAATGTCGGCTTCGAGGCAAGTTTCTGGAATCGTCTGAACGTCAATTTCGACTTCTTCATCAAGAAGACAACAGATCTGCTTTATGCAAGTCCCTTGGCTCCCTCTGAAGGATCACCTACTTCAATCTATCGTAACGAGATGGATATGAAGAATACAGGTTTTGAAGTTGAGATTAGTGGGGACATCATCAAGACAAAGAATGTACGTTGGAATGCTTCTCTCAACCTAACCCATTACAAAAACAAACTGACCAAATTGCCAGCATCTAAACCTGCAGAACTGTATCCTGATGGTTATGCAGCAGGTGATTATTGGAGAAAGCTTGGCGGTTCGCTGTATGATTGGTATCTGTATGAGTATGCAGGTGTTGATCAGGAAACAGGTCTTCCCCAGTACAACAAATACAATTATGCAGAGGATGAAACTACAGGCGAAATACTTCGTGACGCAAATGGTGAGAAGATTGTTAAGAGTGTAGAGCTCGTAAACACCATCACAGAAGCTACACTTCGCCAGACAGGCAAGTCTGCTATTCCCGATCTCATTGGTGGTTTCGGTACAACTGTCGAGGCATACGGTTTTGACCTTTCTGTACAGACAGCTTTCCAACTCGGAGGCTATGTGTTCGACTCCTTCTATAATTCACTGATGACTTCCGGAGGTATGGGAGCTAACTTCCATAAGGACATGTTCAACCGTTGGACTCCTGCTCACACAGACACTAACATTCCAAGGTTGTTCTATCAGGGCACAAATGAAGGTATTAGCGGAAACTCTGATTATTATTTGACCAAAGCAAGCTATTTCAGTTTGAGAAACATTACCCTTGGCTACACCATTCCTAAGAAGGTTACCAACAAGTGGGGTATTAATGCACTGCGTGTATATCTGGTTGGCGACAACATCTGCTTGCTTTCTAAGCGTAGGGGACTTGATCCTCGACAGCAGATTGACGGATCAACCAGCTCTATTTACTCTGCTCTGAGTTCTTACTCATTAGGTGTCAATCTCTCGTTCTAATGGTATTTAACAAAAAAAAGAAAGTAATATGAAAATTTCAAAATATATAGCAGCCAGTTTAGTTGCTTTAATGGGATTCAACTCATGCAGCAGTGGTTATCTAGACACAGACTATACGCGCTATTTGGGCGAAAAGGAAGCCGCCGATGCAGCCGCCAGCAATCCTGATGTATTCTTGAATGGCATATGGTCCAAAATGGTAGAATTCGAAGGCGAAGAAGAAGAACACGAAAAATATGGGTATCTTTCATGGCTCATGTATTTGCAAGTGATGGGCGAAGACATGTCTCACGAAAACGGCCAGACGAATTACTACTACGACTATCAATTAGACTATCGTGAAGAGAACTGGAACAGAACCAGCCTTATCTGGGGAGGATTCTATTCGCTTATCGACAAAGCCAATGCCATTATCAGCCTCTATCCTAATGGAGGATCTACCGTTAACGAAAAAGGTCTTTTAGGTCAGGCTCTTGCCATTCGTGGTATGGCCTACACATATCTCATCCAGGTTTACCAAGATTACATGAATGACGATGGCACTATCAAGGAAGACGCTCCAGGCGTTCCCGTTTACTTTGTGGCAGCCGACGGCAAGACGGATGAAGAGATAGAAGCCGTTAAGGGACGTAATACTGTTGGATATGTTTTGGAGCAAGCCGGGAAGGATCTTGAAAGAGCAGTAGAACTACTTGATGCAGGATACGAGCGTCCTTCAAAGAACTACATCGACGTTCAAGTTGCAAATGGTTTGCTGGCCCGTTATTATTTACTGACCCGTCAATGGGAAAAAGCCGCCAATGCAGCCAATACAGCCCGTCAGGGATATGAAATCATGGGAAAAGAGGATTTGTATGCAGGCTTCAATGATATTAACAACGAAGAGTGGATGTGGGGCTTTAAGCATACTACCGAGACTCAGACATCCTATGCATCATTCTTCTCATGGATGGATAGCAGCGCCCCGGGTTATGGAGGTCTTTGGGGAGCTGTTACTATTGACAAGAAATTGTATGATCAGATTCCCGAGTCAGACTATCGCAAGAACCTATTCACAGGTCCTGACGGCGACGATACCAGAACCAGAAATGCCAAGAAACCATATGCAAACGTGAAGTTCATCAGCAAAGCAAACTGGTTGAGCGACTATCTGTATATGCGTGCTTCTGAAATGGTATTGATAGAGGCAGAAGCTTATGCTCATTTGAATCAAAGTGGCAAGGCTGCAGAGGTACTGAAGGTTCTGATGTCTAAACGTCAACCTAATTGGAACGAGGCATCTGTTACCGTAGAAGATGTATATCTGCAGCGTCGTATCGAATTATGGGGAGAGGGATTCACATTCTTCGATCTAAAGCGTTTGAACAAGGGCATCGACCGCAACTACGAGGGCAACAACTACCCCGCCGGTTTCAAACTCACCGTTCCTGCCCATAGTGTCTTATGGACATATCAGATTCCTCTGCGCGAAATTCAAGAAAACTTTAGCATCACTGAGGATGACCAGAACCCATAACAAATAAATAGGAGACTATCTTATGAAAAAGTTTTATAAATATATGATTCCATGCGTGGCCCTTGCACTGTCACTGACCAGTTGCAATAGCACGATGGATGACAAGGCAGCTATTGATGCCCAATATGAGAATTTGGATGATCCGACAATAGCAATGGGAACTGCTATAGCTGCTAATTATGAGACAGGTATAGCCACAGGTTCCATATCAGACCTGGAGAATGTTCATGAAGTCGGCTTCCAGGTTTCATCCGACGAAGCCTTCACTGACAGCAAGAACTATCCGAGTGAAGAGGTGACTGCAGAGTTCTCTGCAAACCTGACAGGATTGGAAGAAAAAACCACGTACTATGTTCGTGCTTATGTATTCACCAAATCGGGACATACTGTTTATAGCGAATCCACCACTTTCACTACTCCTGAGACTCCGGTTTATGGCGTTGAGGGCTCATATACTGCAGAGGACTATAAGTACGCTGAAACAGGCTTTGAGCTGGATGGTGTTCCCTACATTGTGACAATTACATTTGCCGAAGGCAGTGACACAGAAGTTGAAATATTCAACCTTTGGAATGGCGGAGAGACCATGATGGGAGTTTACGATGCAGAAACAAGTACCATCACCGTTCCTGGAGAACAGACGTTGTATGAAGATCCTGACTATGGAACTATTATTGCATTACCTATAGATGATGAATTATCAGGTTATCAGGATGATATCATACTGAAATTTACATCACGTGGCGGTCTGATGGTAACAGGCAATTATCAGATTTACTATGTTAATTATGGTGGGGATGCTGTTTACAAGACCAGTATGAAGCATAACGATGATGATCTTATTGGAGAATAAGAATGCATAGTTTTAAGGGATAATTGTGAACTGAATCATACGGGTTTGGGAATACATGAATTTCCCAAACCCGTTTTAAATAAAGAAGATATGCGCAAGATTGTTTTTGTTACTCTGTTAATGTTATGCATACCTATGTGGGCAGGTTTACGGACGGAATCCAAGATGCGTAAAATTGCAGCAAATAAACTCTTAGGTTCCACAAAGGCGGCATCAAAAATGGAAATCCTCAAATCTACGCCATCATATTATATCTTCGGAAAAGAAAAAAAGGGGTTTGTGGTAGTCAGTACCAATAATGACGCAGCGCCAATCCTGGGCTATTCCTCAACTGACTATAAAGAAAACGACATGCCATCGGCATTCAGACGTTGGCTAAAAGCCGTTGAAACATCACCTCTTGACGAGAAGACCTCAACGCCATATACCGTTACGCCCAACTTTCTACCCACAAAATGGGGACAATCGGATCCCTTTAACTACTTGTGCCCTGAAGTAAACAACACCAAGACACCATGCGGATGCATCGCAACGGCAATGGGCCAAATCATGTACTATTATCAGTATCCATCACAAGGTGTAGGCAATGGCTATTATACACTCGAGACAACTGGGGAAGCACGCTATCCTGACGAAATAAAAGGGGAATATCGATGGGATTTGATGAAAACATATTATTCAAACATAACAATCTCAGAAGAAGAACGACTTGCCGTAGCTACACTATTGAAAGATGCCGGAGTTGCTTCGCACATGCATTATGATGTCGACAACAGCGGTACACTCTCTAACTATGCCGCATTGGCATTCGTAAATAATTTTGGATATGACGCAAATACTATCCAATATATGCAAAAGAAATTCTATAGCAAAGAGGAATGGGATAGTATAATCTATGAGGAACTGGCTGCTAAGCGTCCCATTTTAGCAGGAGGTTATGATTCCGAAGATGGCGGGCACGCTTTTGTCTTCAGTGGTGTTGACGAAGACGGAAGAATATATGTTAATTGGGGATGGAACGGCAATGCTGACGGATTCTACGAAATAACTGCATTAAAACCTCGTTATACTTCGAGACCAGACCTTACGTTGGATTTCAGTCTCGATAATGATATCATATACGGCATACAGCCGGCACAGAGCGAACCTGACAAATCCCTTCAACATTCAAAATGGGCATGCGAAGAGCCTTTTACAGCAGAATATCAGAAAATACGCAACTGGCTAAGGGTGAAAACCTCATTTATATATAACATTTCTATATTTCCATTTACGGGTGAAATAAAGCTATATTGCAAAAGTGCAGATGGGGATGAGACAAAAGACAAAATATATACATATCTGGATTTCTCTCGAGAAACTGTTTCCTCAGAATACGGATATAGAAGTCGGACGGCAACGATTAAGACCACAGATCTAACACCAGGGAAATATTATATCTACTTGGTCTCACAGGCTACTGATGAGGCAACCCCTCAGAAGATACGTTGCCCAGCTGGTCTAATTCAGTATGTAATGACAAAAGAGGAGAATGGCGTGCTCATCATTGAAAACGATGACACAGTGGATAATATCTCTACTTGCCAACCAACACCATTAAAAAACCCATCTACAATCTACGACCTCTCAGGTCGCAAGCTCAATTCCATACAAAAGAAGGGAATATACATCCAAAACGGCATAAAAATTATCCAATAGCAACATGCCGTTTCGTTGATAGAGAAAGGCCGTTTCTCTGGCAGTAACACGCTGTCTCTCTGATAGTAACATGCCAAGTTAATTTCCGCGAAAAGGTGAAATCTGCAAGAAAAAAAACAAAAAACAGTGAAATATGATAGTTTTTCTTTAAAATAAATAAAAAAAAGGTGCATTTGCTATTGCATATAAAAAAAAAGCTATATCTTTGCATCAGATAAAACTAACTAAACTAAGACAAGAATTCAGGACTTTAAGATTTACTGCCGAAAGGCAGAAGATTAAATCTCCGTTTTCTGGAGGTAAGGATAAAGCAACGATGTGAATCGGCGCGATAATGAAGTTTTTACTTATTAAGTGTGTTTTCCCTGCTGTATATGAATTCATATGCAGCAGGGGTTTTTTTATACCCTACCCAACCCTCCGGAAGTATTCACACTCAGATTTTCTTTAAATAATTTTGGAAATTCTCTCGCTTAATCGTATTTTTGCAAAACAATCTAAACTAAAACAAAAATAAAAGATGAAAAAGAACATGCTGAAAGTGGCCTTATTGGCCTTGGGAATGATGGTTTGCGGCAATGCAAACGCACAGTTGAGTAATGTACTAAAGAGTGTAGCGGGCACTGCCATTAGCAAAGCTACAGGTAATTCTACTGCCGGAGATGTCGCTTCAGACCTAATAGGCAATCTGCTGGGAACCAGCAAAGTGTCAGAAAAGAGCCTGGTAGGCACATGGTCCTACAACCAACCCTGCGTGGCCTTTGAAAGTGAAGATGTACTGACTACCTTAGGCAGCAGCATGGTAAGTAAGAAGGTAGAGAGTACCATGCAGAAAGGTCTTACCAAGGTTGGCTTTAACAGCGGCAAAGTAGTAATGACGTTGAAAGAAGACAAGACTGGAACTATAGAGTTCAATGGCAAGAATATTATTGTAAACTGGGCCGTAGATGGTAGCGACCTGAAACTAACCTTCCCAATTGTTGACAAAGGTGTTACCATGAATGCCAAGTTAACCGGAAGCGAACTGCAATTGGCCATGAAGGCAGATAAGTTGTTAACACTACTAAATACCATTACCGAAAAGACCAGTACGGTTAATAGTTCTTTGGGCACCCTGAATACGCTTACCAAAAATGTGAAGGGAATGTATATGGGATTGAAATTTACGAAGAAGTGACTTCGTAGATTTAAAGTTGAAAGTTGAACGTGTAGAGTTGAAAGACAGTTTAAAAGTGGGGAAAAACGAGTATGAAGTAATTATCTTGTTGAACTTTAAACTTAGCAACCGACTTTAAACCTTCAACTCTAAACTTTAAACCAAATAGGAAAGGGGCTGAAAAACAGCCCCTTTCCTATTACTCTTCTTTCATCAATTCATCAAAGAACTGATCCAAATCTTCCTCAAAACCTTCTAGCAACTGGTGGTCGAACACTACCGTCTCTTCCGAGTCTATGATAACAAGATCTTGAAGCGTCTCGTGATCTTCGTCAATCAGGACAAAAGAGAAGGGCTGCAGGATACTCATCTTCTCAACCTCAGGTCGCAGATTCTGGATGCACTTACGCAGAATGGTAGCAGCCTGATCATAGAAATCCTCTTCCGGACTCTTTATCCACTCTTCTACAACACAACGATCAAGTTCTTCATCGTCGTCGTTATAGGTACGTATCTCACCCGTATAATTACTTACCAGCAGGTGTATGTCGGTCATCAGAGGATCGGAGTCCTGCGGGAACTTAGCAATAACCTTGCGAAGTGTTCGCTCAATCTGCTGAATGGTTTGCTGTGAAGCTTTCATGGAAGTATCTCAATTATTAATTATGAATTAAGAATTATGAATTGTCTTAGAGGTTCTTCCCGTGACAGTTCTTGAACTTGAGACCAGAACCGCAAGGGCAGGGATCGTTACGTCCAGGTAACTTCTCAACTCGCATAGGCTGAACGGGCTGACGGTCGCGTGTATCGCGGGCTGCAGCCTGCTGCTGACCTGCATCTGTAAGCTCACCTCTTGACTCCTGGGTGCGTACACGATCCTGACGAGGCATCTCCTGCTGAGGAGCCTCCTGAAGCTGCAACTCAGGCACCATAGCGCGCATGATAACAGATACGGTGCGATCATTGATACGGTTCACCATATCATCAAAGAGTTTCACACTCTCCAACTTGAAGATAAGCAAGGGATCCTTCTGCTCGTAACTAGCGTTGTGAACGCTATGCTTCAGTTCGTCCAAAAGGCGCAGGTTCTCCTTCCAAGCATCATCTATTGTATGCAGGATAAGAGCCTTATGGAATGACGTTACCACACTGCGAGCCTGTGTTTCGTATGCTTCCTTCAGGTTTGAAGGGATGTTATACTGACGCTTACCGGCCAGAACGGGGAACATCATGTTCTCATACATCTGGCCCTGAGGACCTTCATATACATACTGTACAGCCTTGTAGGCATTAGTAGCCATGATTTCGGTCTTCTGGCTGAAACGCTTCAGTACCTCCTGGTAAACCTCTTCCTCCAACTCTGGCATCTGTCCACTCTCGAAGTGCTCCTGTGTGAGGGGGAATTCCATAGCCATAATCTCAAGGAAGCACTGGCGGCAACCCTGGAAGTCGTTATTCTCCATGATGTTGCACACACGGTCCCAAATCATATCGCTAATATCCATACCCAAGCGCTCACCCATCAGGGCATGACGGCGTTTCTCGTAGATAACTGTACGCTGCTTGTTCATCACATCGTCATACTCCAACAAACGCTTACGAACACCAAAGTGGTTCTCTTCAACCTTCTTCTGTGCGTTCTCAATGCTGCGAGTGATCATACTGTGCTCTATCATCTCGCCTTCCTTGAAGCCTAGACGGTCCATCACACGGGCAATACGCTCGCTGGCGAAGAGACGCATCAGTTTATCTTCGATAGAAACAAAGAAGACGCTGCTTCCGGGGTCGCCCTGACGACCAGAACGACCACGCAACTGACGGTCAACACGACGGCTTTCGTGACGTTCTGTACCTATGATGGCCAAACCGCCAGCGGCTTTCACCTCAGGTGTAAGCTTGATATCAGTACCACGACCTGCCATGTTGGTAGCAATGGTAACAGTACCCAACATACGCTCCTCGGGTTTTCCATCAACCATGACAGTTGTGAGAGTGCTGGTACCAGCCTTAGCAACGATGTCAGCCTCCTTCTGGTGAAGCTTGGCATTCAGCACCTGATGAGGTATCTTACGCATCTGAAGCATCTTGCTCAGCATCTCAGAAATCTCGACGCTGGTAGTACCTACCAAGACTGGACGACCAGCATTACGCATAGCCTCTACCTCTTCTATAACAGCCTTGTACTTCTCGCGCTGTGTGCGATAAACGCGGTCGTTCATATCATTACGTATCACCTCGCGGTTGGTGGGAACTTCTACTACATCCAACTTGTAGATATCCCAGAACTCACCAGCCTCGGTAATGGCAGTACCCGTCATACCAGAAAGCTTGTGATACATACGGAAGTAATTCTGCAGGGTAATGGTAGCATAGGTCTGGGTGGCAGCCTGCACCTTAACGTGCTCTTTGGCCTCGACAGCCTGATGCAAACCATCGCTCCAACGACGTCCCTCCATGATACGACCCGTCTGCTCATCCACAATCTTAATCTCACCATCCTGAATAACATACTCATCATTCAGGTTGAACATGGTGTAAGCCTTCAGCAACTGCTGAATGGTATGTACACGCTCGCTCTTGGCGGCATAGTCGTTGAAGACCTTATCCTTCTCCTCAATCTGCTCCTCGGGAGTCATATTAGAGGTTTCAATCCTATGCATTACAGAGCCAATATCGGGGAGAACGAAGAGATCGGCATCATTAACCTGAGAAGCAAGCCATTCGTTACCTTTATCCGTAAGGTCGACACTGTTCTGCTTCTCATCAACAACGAAGTATAGCACATCAGTAGCCTCGTGCATACGGCGGTTGTTGTTCTCCATATAGATTTCCTCAGTGGTAAGCATACCAGCCTTGATACCAGGCTCTGAGAGGAATTTGATAAGAGGCTTGTTCTTGGGCAAAGCCTTATGAGAACGGAAGAGTGAGAGGAAACCCTCGGCTGTCTTCTGCTTGTCGCCCTGCTCGTTACCCTCAGCAATCAGTTTCTTGGCATCAGCCAGATACTGGGTAGCTAGCTGACGCTGTACGTTTACCAAACGCTCTACCAGAGGCTGGTACTCCTCAAACT
Organism: uncultured Prevotellaceae bacterium; assembly: GCA_946619915.1. Lineage (GTDB taxonomy): Bacteria > Bacteroidota > Bacteroidia > Bacteroidales > Bacteroidaceae > Physcousia. The sequence continues at coordinate 40,381 of CAMOMP010000005.1, forward strand.
GCTGGTCATCGCCCTTAGGCACAGGACCACTAATAATAAGAGGTGTACGGGCATCGTCAATCAGAACGGAGTCAACCTCATCCACGATGGCATAGTTGTGCATACGCTGCACCAGATCTTTGGGATCCTGTGCCATATTATCGCGCAGGTAGTCGAAACCAAACTCATTGTTGGTACCAAAGGTGATATCTGCCATATATGCCTTGCGGCGAGCCTCGCTATTAGGCTGATGTTTGTCAATACAGTCGACGCTCATACCATGGAACATATAAATGGGGCCCATCCACTCAGAGTCACGCTTGGCCAGATAGTCGTTCACAGTTACCACATGAACGCCATTACCAGTAAGGGCATTCAGGAAGACGGGAAGTGTAGCTGTAAGGGTCTTACCTTCACCCGTGAACATCTCGGCTATCTTACCCTGATGTAGTACGGTACCTCCGAAAAGCTGTACGTCAAAGTGTACCATATCCCATAGGAGGTCATTACCACCAGCTACCCAGTGGTTATGATAGATGGCCTTATCGCCTTCAATCTCCACAAAGTCGTGGGTTGCAGCCAACTGACGGTCGAAGTCGTTAGCCGTTACTTCTATAACACCGTTCTCGGCATGAGCCAGACGATCGGCTGTACTCTTAACAATGGCGAACACCTCGGCACGAGCCTCATCAAGGGCTTTCTCAAGCACCTCCAGCACATCCTTCTCCAACTTATCAATCTGACGGAAAATAGGAGCACGATCCTGAATATCAGTGTTGGGGATACGGTCCTTGAGTTCCTTAATCTGAGCACGCAACTCACTGGCCGAACCCTGTATGCGCTGCTTTATCTCCTGGGTGCGGGCACGCAATTCATCATTGCTGAGTGCCTGAATCTCAGGGTAAATTTTCAGTACGCTCTCTACAAGAGGGCGATAAGCCTTGAGATCGCGCGACTTCTTGTCGCCAAAAATCTTAACTAATATCTTTGCTATATCCATATCTTATATTATTCTACCATCGAAAAAATCGACGGGCACAGTAACTTTCATTCTTCACTCTTCACTCTTAACTCTTCACTAATAATTCAGTGGAGCCTGTGAACATCCATTCGGAGCACGGATACGCAGTGCCTTTGACAGCGTAGGCGCTACCCTATCTATACTAACAGGAATATTTACTTTCTCGGGGGCCACTCCGCATCCAAAAAGGAAAAGAGGGAAGCCCATGTAGGATTCTCGTGCAAAAGACTGCTCGAGTGTATCCTCGTTCTTCAAGTTCCAACCTGGTGAAACCTGTATGGTAATGTCCCCTGAACACTTGGGGTTGTAGGCATTACGTAATTTGCTGATGCCAGGTGTCCAAGCTCCCAATGCCAGGCGCTGACTGGAATATACATCCTTCACACCACTCAACTGAATCAGAAAGTCGCTACTACGCTCCAAGACCTCCGTCAGGTTCAGATTACGACTCTCTATCAGTTTTAGATTCAGGTAAATCTCATTCCCCATTACCGTCTCCACATAGTCACCAGGACCATAAACGGCTATGAGATACATATTCAGCAAGAGCTTAGCCTTGGTGATAGAGAAAGTTCCCGTGGGTATGCGGTAAAGACTTAAATCCTTGGCATCCTCGCTATCAGAATATCCCGTACTGGTAACCACAAAGAGGGCTTTATTCTGCCCGACCTTATTCTCTATGGCGGTTATGAGTTCCTCCAACTGACGGTCAAGACGCGCATACGTATCCTGAACCTCCATAGCATACTTCGAATCGGACTCATGGTCCAAACCTCCCGCATAATATGTAAGGTTCAGCATATCAGGCACCCCATCAGTACCGATATTGGTTTTATCCAGCAACTGCTTTACAAGCAGGTTAATCTCGTCATTCACACAAGAACTGGCCTTAAACTGGCGGAACTTTCTGTCACCTGTGAACTTATGGCTGAAAGCCTTTTTGCTACCTTCGAAAACAAAGTAGCTAAAGTTAACAACCTCATCGTTAAGTGGCTTCCAAACAATATCGCTGATACGTGAAGAAAGCGGATTGTCATTCTCAAAGGCTGTTGCCCAGTCAGGCAAGGCACCATAATACGAAGTACCAGAGAGACGACCCGTCCAGTCGTCAATCCAAATAGCTCCATCAGCTGCATGACCTGCAGAAAGGACAGCGGCATCACGGTTGGGTGCAATAGACAAGACTACACTCTTACCTTCACTGGCCACTTTCAGCTCATCGCCAATGGTAGAAACGGCAAGGTACTGGGGAGAGGATTTGTCTAATGTATAAAGTCCGCTGTACTTGTTATCATCAACACAGAAAACAGGCTGCAAGGTCTGACGGTCTAACCATCGCTGACCTATTATACCATTCTCATACGGACTGGTTCCTGTAACGAAACAAGCTACAGAGGATGCCGCATCAGGCCCGTCAAAAGGATATTCGGCCTGTGTGTACATTCGCCCTTTCTCCATCAGACGAGCAAAGCCACCCTTCCCATACAGAGGTGAGAAGGCTTCCAAATAATCTGAACGGAGTTGGTCTATCATTACATTTACCACCAAACAAGGAACCTCAGAGGCAGTCTGTGCCTCGGCTCCCATGATGGCAAGCAATGCCATGAGCGATGTTATGAACCTATTTCCTTTTGGCGTCATTTCTTGTTGTTCTTACGGTAGTATAAGTAATAACTTATAGGCCTTGTGAGCAAAGTTAGCGCCAAAGGTACAACTAATTTTCCAAATTCTTGTGGCATCCAAGGAGAAAATACAACAAAAGTTGTCAAAATAACAAAAAAAGCAGCATGCCACATAGTCTTCTTACGTCGATAGGCGGCTTTTATCACCATCGGTAGCGCCACCAAAGCTATCGGATTCAACACCCAGATCTGCCAGTTACTGTCAACGGCAGGATGTTCAGAAAAGAAAAACATAAACAGAAGCAACAAGCCCGATATACCCTGTCCCAATAGCAGTACAGCATCCCAAAGCCAGAACTGCCAGTTAGCCCAACGTTCCAACAGTACCACCAACAAAGAAAAGCACAACAGAACAGCCATAGCCTGCCCAGGGGAAAGAGGAAATTCCGGCTCTATTGCACGCGGTTGCTTCTGTAAAAGAATTTCTCTTTTCAGAACCAACGGACGTTTATCATTGTTTGCTGCATAAATAAAGGCATTATCGGCATACCTGAGCATATATTCGGGGGCGAACTGAGCCGCGCGGATACTAACCAATGTATCCACGGCAGCACCCAGAAGAATATCATTTCCTTCTTGTGCCCATGGATGCTCCCTGGTATATTGGTGCAACATCTGGCGATGTGTATACAGGGGAATACTATCAGGGTAAACCACCCTACCCTCTACACAACTTTCTATAATATCCCTGACTTTTGTGGTGCAATTATTGTAAAGAAAATTATATCGGTATTGTCTATTCTCCGGTTTACACTCCTCCAGCATTTTCTGATACATCCTGTTTGCTTCCTCTTGAGTCAAATTTAACACTTGTTCCGTAATAGAGGAACCACGCTGTTCATACTCGCGAGTGAAATACTGCCAGGGAATGGGAGCCACCATATAATCGCATTGGCCACGCACAAAACGCCAGATAAAATGAGACTGTTTGAAAGAGAACATCCCATAATTAAAGACCAAGTCCTCACCTGTAGTATAATTCTGGAGACGAAGAGCCGTATGGCCGTATAAAGAATACACCTCCTGACCGGGTGAACACGTAATCAAACTGGCACGGATACTGTCCAGCTCCTGCGCATAACCCAGAAACAAGGAAGGCAACAAAGCCGCAAATAAGATAACACGTCTTAAAAACATAACGCAAAGGTAATGTTTTTCTGCAAATGAAGGGGTTTTTTAAGTTTATTTTTGCTAAGGAATGTAAAACTTTCAGTTTTGTTATTTCTAATCTCAATTAAATAATGTACCTTTGCACCCGTGAAATTGATAATTGATATAGGCAACACCGTTGCCAAACTAGTAGCCTTCGACGGGGAAGAACCCATTGAGGAGATAAAAACGAACAACGATACACTGGCTGCATTGCCAGCGTTTGCAAGCAAATACCACTTCGACTGTGGTATTGTGGGATCGGTTATAGGTATTCCCGATGCTGTGGAAGACATACTTACCAGCATGCCCTTTCCTATATTGCGTTTTACGCCAGACACCCCCATCCCCATCTGCAATAAGTATAAAACACCTCACACCCTGGGCTCCGACCGTTTGGCAGCAGCCGTAGGAGCCAGCATACTGAAGCCTGGAAAGGATATCCTGATTATAGACGCAGGAACCTGCATCACCTACGATGTTATTGACGCAAAGAAGAATTACTGGGGTGGCAACATAGCTCCCGGAATGCAGATGCGCCTGCACGCCCTGCACGAGCATACTGTCCGACTTCCTCTTGTTCAGGCAGAGGGCGAGGTGCCGGGGTTGGGATACAACACAGAGACGGCCATCCGTTCAGGTGTGCTACGTGGCATGAAGTACGAGATAGAAGGATACATCAAATCCATGAGGGCTAAATACCCTAACCTGCTGGTGTTCCTTACAGGAGGAGACAAGATTAACTTCGACACGAATATCAAGAACAGTATCTTTGCAGATAAATTCATTGTTCCAAGAGGACTCAACAAGATATTAGACTATAATTATGATAAGATTCAGTAAAATAAGCAGTTTTCTGTTGGCAAGTACCCTGTGCCTGAACATGATGGCCCAGAGTAACGGAAGCAGCTCTTCTTATTCACGTTTTGGCTTGGGAACACCTGAGGTTCAGGCGCAAGGCTTCAACAAAGCTATGGCTGGAACCGGACTGGGATATCGTGCCGGTGGCCGTATCAACACCCTCAACCCTGCATCGTACTCGGCCATAGACTCCACCACCCTGTTGTTGGATGTAGGCATGACGGCAGCTTTTGGCAACATGAAACAGAACGGCAACAAGATTAACATTTACCAATGTAAACTGGACTTTGTAAATGTCGGACTGAGGCTTTACCGCAACTTAGGACTCTCTGCCGGATTCATGCCGTACACCACCATTGGATACGATTTCAGGACCTCAAGCAGAGTTGCCAAAGACCCAAGCTCTCTGCAGACCATCACCAGCACAACCTATTACTCAGGCGAAGGGGGGTTGCATCAGGCCTATTTGGGATTGGGATATAAAGTCTTCAAGGAATTGTCCTTGGGTGTCAATGCCAGTTTTATATGGGGAGATTACACCCACGCCGTGCTCCAGACCTATTCTACTGGCGATGGTTCAACCTCATACAACGGTCTCAACTCTCTGGAGGGTGCAGAAATCAGAACATGGAAGTTGGACATCGGTACCCAATATCCCATTCGTCTCACTCCCACAGATGTACTGACCATAGGAGCGACAGCAAGTATCGGACACAAAATAAAGAGCGACGCCAACCTTATCAGATACACCGACGAGCAGGACGACGAGACAGCCGACACAATTCATAACGCCTTCGACCTCCCCTACACCTATGGAATTGGTGCCACATGGAGACACAAAGGCAATTTGGTCGTAGGCATGGACTTTAAACATGAGTTCTGGGCTTCTTGCCGTACCCCACAGATAATAAACGTCGGCTCTGTCCCAACATTTGTCAGCCAGACTGGTGGTTACAATAACAGATTCAGAATTTCTTTGGGAGCCGAGTACATCCCCGACCCCGTAGCATCATATTATGCCAAGCGTATCCAGTACCGCATAGGTGCCAGCTACACGAATCCGTACCTGAAAGTCAACGGAATTGACGGACCAAAGGAATACTCCATAACAGCAGGAATAGGATTACCCATACCCTTCAGTAGGGCATTATCTCCCAACAACCGTTCCGTATTGAACTTAGGCTTGGAATGGCTCAGACGCACCCCCAGCAATCCCAGTCACGTTACAGAAAACTACGTCATGCTGAATGTTGGCGTTACCATCAACGAAGCATGGTTCATGAAATACAAGATACATTAATTAACACCCACTGAGATTGAATCCACGTAGAGTCATAATCTTATGCAGTCTGATAGCCGCCTTGGGTATCTCATTCTCGTGCAGTACCCGAACGGAACATGTGGCAGCAGCTGTTGACGATTCAGACTCCCTTCTCTTTATGCATGTAAGAGGTGTGAACACCTTTATTTCCGACTCTGGTGTCATGCGTTACCACATGGTAGCAGAAGAATGGGACATCATGAACGGCTCTCAGGGTCAGGCACCCACATGGAACTTCTATAAGGGGCTACTGATGGAGCGATACGACGAGAATTTCCACATCGACCTCTATGTACAATCCGACACGGCCTACCTCCACGAGCAGTATCTTTGGGAACTGCGTGGACGCGTTGTGGTAAGAAACATAAAGGGGGATATATTCCGTACGGAAGAGCTCTTCTGGGATCTGAACAAACACGAAATGTGGAGCTATCAATACATACACATCGTAACGCCCGAACGCGAACTGGAGGGAACAGAGTTCCATAGCAACGAAGAGATGACCAAGTACTTTGTGAGCAACTCTATAGGTGCCTTCCCCATCACAGAGAAAGAGGGAGAAGAGCAAGACTCTGCCGCTACAGCAGAACAGTCCGAGCCAGTCAAACCTGCTAAACCTTACAAACAGATGAGATTCTTGCCTGCTCCCGAGAAAAGATAACCATAACATTATTAATATCGTAGCCCTTAAACACAACATACAAGAAATAAGATGTACACTGAAAGTACCCTCATCATAGAAACCCTGATTGCCCTATTCTTCTCAGCATTCTTCTCTGGAATGGAGATTGCCTTTGTTTCAAGCAGCAAGTTACGCTTCGAGATGGAACGTGAGCAAAGGGGCTTCACATCAAGACTGATAGACACCTTCTACCTGCACCCCAACAACTTCATCTCCACTCTATTGGTAGGAAACAATATAGCACTGGTCATTTACGGTATTTTGATGGCTAGGCTCATTAACAGCTTTATCCTTATACCATTAGGTGTCCACCACACTGTCGGAGATTGCCCCAACGAGTTTTTTTGCCTGCTTACCCAGACCATCCTGAGCACCTTAGTTGTGTTGGTAACAGGCGAGTTCCTCCCCAAGACACTCTTCAAGCTGAACCCCAACAGGATGATGAACGTCTTTGCCCTTCCCGCATACATTTTCTATATTCTGCTGTGGCCTATCAGCAAATTCACCTCAGGTGTCAGCAAACTCCTGCTGAGGATTATGGGGCAAAAAGTTAAGAAAGCTGAGAAGGAGAAGACCTTTACCAAGGTCGATCTGGACTACCTGATTCAGAGCAACATTGAAAACATCGAAGACGAGAAGGAGATTGAAGAAGAGATAAAAATCTTCCAGAACGCACTGAGTTTCAGCAACGTAAAGGTCAGGGACTGCATTGTGCCGCGTACTGAGATTGATGCCGTTGACGAAGACACAGAACTGCGCATACTGAGGGGACATTTCATAGAAAGCGGACACTCCAAGATTATTGTTTACAAAGGCGATATAGACAATATCACGGGCTACATCCATACTGCCGAGATGTTCCGACTGAAAGAAACTGACGACTGGAGGAAGAGCATCAAGGAAATACCTATTGTACCAGAGACCATGAACGCCCAGAAGTTGCTAAGTATGTTCACCGCTCAGAAGAAATCCATTGCCGTGATAGTTGACGAGTTCGGAGGCACAAGCGGCATTGTCACCCTCGAGGACCTCGTGGAGGAAATCTTCGGAGAGATTGAAGACGAACACGACAGCAACAATTATGTAGCTCGAGATTTGGGCAACAACGAGTACCTACTTTCTGCCCGCATAGAGATTGCCAAAGCCAACGAATTGTTAGACCTCGACTTACCAGAAAGTGATGAATATCTGACCGTTGGAGGACTGATCTTGCATGAATACCAAAGTTTCCCCAAACTAAACGAAGTAGTAAAATTCGGGCAATTCGAGTTCAAAATCCTACAAAACACTACCACCAAGATAGAGCTCGTAAGGTTGAAAGTGCTTAATTAATTGCACTTTTTCCCTATTATATAAGAGAGGTATAGATTTTTTTTCTTATCTTTGTACGCTAAATGTGAAAACAACAATAAATAAATAACTATAAAAAAAATGGCAACATTACAAAAAATCCGTAACAAGGGAAAGATCCTCATTGCTGTTGTAGGTCTGGCCCTGTTCGCCTTTATTGCCGAAGAATTTGTTCGTTCTCTCTCTTACACTCAGACAGAGAGACATCAGAGAATCGGTAAGATTTATGGCGAGAATGTCAACGTGCAGGAGTTCAATGCATTGGTTGACGAGTACACAGATGTTATCAAATTCACCAACGGTCTGAGCTCTCTGAACGACGACCAGATGGCTTCCATCCGCGATCAGGTTTGGCAGTCTTATGTTAACCAGCAGATTATCGAGCACGAGTGCAAGAAGCTGGGCTTGACTGTTACCGACGCTGAGGTACAGAACATCATCAACACTGGCAAGAACCCCATGTTGGCACAGACTCCGTTCCGTAACCAGCAGGGTGCTTTCGACGTTAATCAGTTGAAGCAGTTCCTGAGCCAGAAGGATGAAATAATGAACAATGCAGATAACTCTGCTGAGCTTAAGGATCAGTACATGCAGATGTACAACTACTGGAAGTTCATCGAGAAGACCATCCGTCAGCAGACATTGGCTCAGAAATATCAGTCACTGCTTGCCGGTACTATCGTTAGCAACCCCATTTCAGCTAAGGCTAACTTCGAGGGACGTGCTAATGAGAGCGAGATTCTTTTGGCTGCTCTCCCCTATACTAGCATCAAGGATGCAGACATCACCGTTGATGACGCAGACCTGAAGGCTAAGTATAACGAGAAGAAGGAAATCTTCCGTACTACTCAGGAGACTCGCGAGTTCAAGTACATCGACATCGCCGTTGTTGCCAGCCAGGCTGACAAGGATGCCCTGCAGAAGGAGATGGAAGGTTATGCACAGGCTCTGAACGAGGGTGCGGACCCTGCTAAGACTGTTCGCGAAGCTGCCAGCCAGGTTGCTTATAGCGCACTGCCCATCAGCAGCAAGACACTTCCCCACGACATAGCTGAGTTGCTGGATTCTATGACAGCCGGTTCTCAGGTAGGTCCTTTCGTTCACGAGCACGACAACACCATCAATATTGTACGTCTTATCGAGAAGGTAAGCCGTCCCGACTCTGTTGAGGTTCGTCAGATTGCTGCTCCTGGTGCTAACATGGAAGCTGCAGAGAAGACTGCTGATTCTATCATGAACGCTTTGGCTGCAGGCGAGAACTTCGATTCTATTGCTAAGAAGTACAACCAGCCAGCTGAGAAGATCTGGATTACAAGCGCACAGTATGAGGGCCAGGTTCTGGACGAGAACAATCGTAAGTTCATCAACACTCTCACAACTGCTGCTGTAGGTTCTAACAACAAGATTGTATTGGATGGCCAGGGTGTTGTTATCGCTCAGATTACAGACAAGCGTAACATTATCAACAAGTATAACGTTGCTGTTATCAAGCGTGCCATCGACTTCAGTAAGGAAACTTACAGTAAGGCATACAACGACTTCGCCAGCTTCCTTGCAGGCAATCCCAAGGCTGAGGATATCGAGGCCAACGCTTCAAAGGCTGGATACAATGTTCAGACTCGCACTATGTCAAGCACGGAGCACACCGTAGCTGGTGTTCGTAGCACACGCGAAACTTTGCGTTGGATCTTCAACGAGGATACCAAGGTAGGTGATGTTTCTCCCCTCTACGAGTGTGGCGACAATGACCATCTGTTGGTTGTAATGCTCACAGGCATCAACGAGAAGGGTTACATGAGCTGGGAAGACGAGCAGGTTAAGGCATACCTGACAAGCGAGGTTCAGAAGGACAAGAAGGCTGCAAAGTTGCAGGAGAAGATGCAGGCTGCCAAGAGCATCGCTGACGTAGCTAAGATGGAAGGTGCTGTAACAGACACTATCAAGCACGTCAACTTCGCCAACAACGCCTTTATTGCTAAGGTTGGTAACAGCGAGCCCGTTCTGAGCGGTTCCGTTAGCGCTGCCAAGAAGGGTGACTTCAAGGCTGGCCTGAAGGGTAACGGTGCTGTATATGCTTATCAGGTTCTCAACCAGACCAAGTCTGACATCAAGTTCGACGCAAAGCAGGAGAAGCAACAATGTGCACAGATGTACATGCGTGCCCTCAGTGCTTTCACAAACGAGTTGTACTTGAAGGCTGACGTTCAGGACAAGCGTTACCTCTTCTATTAATAAGGATTGGTAAAACATACCATAATTGAGGGTGCTTCATTGCTGAAGCACCCTCAATTTATTTATGCAAATAATCAACTTGGAAAAATATTTTTTTAAGTTGATTGTTATCCGAAATCAAGTTAAAAAAAGATTGCAAATAAGCCATAAAAGAATTAAGCCTGAATTCGATGGGTTTGCGCGCTGAATTCGACTTGAATTCAGCGCGCAAACTACTTGAAATAAGGATACAAAAAAAGCCCGGGGAAAACCGGGCTTTTTTTATAATCATGTCTCTTCCGAAGATTAGTTATTCTCGGGACGAAGCTTACGAACTACCTCAGCAGTACGCCACATTTCTGAGTCGTGCAGAGCAGCAAGTTCCTTCTCCAGACCTACACGGTAGTCGGGCTTAGAGTTAGCATCGATAGAGATCTGAGCCTCGTTACCGCTCTTAACGCTTGCATAAAGCTTCTCAACTACAGGCTTGATAGCATCGTGGAAGGGGCCCATCCAATCAAGAGCACCACGCTGAGCTGTTGTAGAACAGTTAGCGTACATCCAGTCCATACCCTTCTGAGCAAACAGAGGCATCAAAGACTGAGTCAGTTCTTCTACGGTTTCGTTGAAAGCCTCAGAGGGAGTGTGACCGTTCTCACGCAATACCTCGTACTGAGCCAGGAGCAGACCCTGGATAGCACCCATCAGTGAGCCGCGCTCGCCGGTAAGGTCGCTGGTAGCCTCGCGCTGGAAAGTAGTCTCGAACAGGTAACCTGAACCGATACCGATACCCAGAGCCAGTGTACGGTCAAGAGCCTTACCTGTAGCATCCTGATAAACAGCGTATGAAGAGTTGAGGCCACGACCCTCGAGGAACATGGTACGCAGTGATGTACCTGAACCCTTGGGAGCAACCATGATAACATCGATATCCTTCTGGGGAACACAGCCTGTACGGTCGTTCCATGTAATAGCGAAGCCGTGTGAGAAGTACAGTGCGTTACCGGGCTGCAGGCACTTCTGCAGTGTGGGCCATACGCTCATTACTGCTGCATCAGAGAGCAGACACATTACGATAGTACCCTTGGTGGCAGCCTCCTCGATAGAGAAAAGAGTCTCACCGGGAACCCATCCGTCAGCAACAGCCTTCTCGAAGGTCTTGCCCTGACGCTGGCCAACGATTACGTTGAAACCGTTGTCACGCAGGTTGCAAGCCTGACCAGGACCCTGTACACCATAACCGATAACAGCGATAGTCTCATCCTTCAAAATCTCACGAGCTTTCTCCAAGGGAAACTCTTCGCGGGTCATTACCTCTTCGATAACGCCGCCAAAATTCATTTTTGCCATTGTTTGATTTTTTTATGTGGATTATAATTGATTGATATTCTTTTATCTATAATGGTTTGCAAATTTACAAAATATTATTGAAATACGCACTATCGGAAGCAAATTTTTGCTTGACAGACCACTTCGCTTTCATTTTTACGCACCTCCACATCCGTTTCATTCTCATCAACAGGCTGCACGTAGAAGCTCAGTCGGTCACCCATATAAGACTCTGCCTTATAGGCAATCTCAAAGCGACGGATGCTTTGTTTCTCGTACTTCTCTCGTGGGAACAAGTCCAGAATGTGCTCTATATACTTGATACTGTTGATGTGACCGTTTATGTCCACATCACTGTAATACGTATCTATGGTGCGCACCAGCTTCGCTTCCTTAAAGCGGAACCTACCATGTCCGGCTATGGGACAGATATTATCCTCAGGCTCCACCACATAATTAAGGATGTCGCCGTCGTAGAGGTTCAACAGGTCGCAGGGCTTACGTGTCTCCATGTCAATCATGGCCCACACGCTGCGTGCATAGCCATAAGGCGTTCCGTCTGGTCTGAGGATGGCAAAGTTACGATTAGTAAAAAGCCTCATCACGCTCTCTACCCACGTCTTTACCTCGGCATGCTCATATTGACGGGGCAACTCCTCCATCTCTATGCTCAAACGACTCAGCACCCATGTATAATGGTTTTCGTTGAGCGCTCCTATGCCCCAGCCTCTCTTTTGGCTGTGGTTACCCGCTGCATTCAGCAAGTGGTTTCCCAGGATGCCCATAAAGATGCGCCCTGTGAAATCAACATGGAAGGGCTCTACATAGAAGGGATGAGTATCTATTTTCTCTAGCACGTTCATGCGTTGTCTCTTTCTTCCTCGCGCTTTGCAATATACTGATCGAGTCGTTCTACGCACGACTTGGTGATAGCAATACGTCCAGAACGGACAAACTGGAGTACGCAACCCAGATTATCCAGACACTTGAAGTGTTCCAACACATCACTTGTTACACCTGTCTTCTCTACGGTAGTATAGGTAGGATTAACCTCCACGATTCGTGCATCAAACCTACGAACAATACGTGAAATCTCGGGGTTTGCCAATACCCTTGGGGTTGAGAGTTTCAGCAACGATGTCTCCAGAATGAAAATCTCATCCTCCAGGAAGCAGTTGGCCTGCAGGACATCAATCTTCTTCTCTATCTGCTTGCACAGCATCTCGGCCATTTCCTGCTTACAGAAACAAGTAATGGTGTATTTGTGAACACCGGGGGTACTGGATGAACAAACGTTCAGCGACTCGATGTTCACCTGACGACGTGTAAAGACAGCAGTAATCTGGTTCAGTACACCAGCGTAGTTCTCTGAATAAATAATCAATGTGTAGAGGGTAAGTCCCTTGTGGTTAAGCAGAGAGCCCTCCTTGCCAGCTGTAGATCTACGTGCCACAGCATTTCTGCTGAAAGTCTCATACTGGCCATCACTCCTTACATCATCAGCCAAGGTAGCCTGACGCTGACGAGCGAGGTTCTTCTCGTACGAGTCACGATCAACAGAAGCGGCAGCCCTTACAGCCGCATCAAAGGATTCCGTTACATTCTGCTCGTCGCACTTTCCGCAGGTGTTACAGTCACCACACTCAGCAGCTCCATAACGAGCCTTCTCTGTCTCCTCTAGAGGAGAGGACGTTTTTCCTTTATTATTTGATTTCATCTGTTTCTTTCCTTATATTATATCCTTTTTCTCTTCCTCCCATTTAGGGAGGGATGGGAAGAGGGACTTTTATTTCACTTCCAACAACATCTCATCCACATTACCTCCTGGAGGTGTCATAGGCAGGACATTATCTTCTTCCTTGACAGCACATTGCAGGATGTAGGGGCCGTCTGTCTGCAACATCTCCTGGATTGCGGCATCCAAGTCCTTTCTGTCAATAACAGTTTTGCAGGGGATACCATAACCCACAGCTATCTTCTCGTAGTCGGGATTCAACATGGGCGTGAATGAATAACGCTTGTTGAAGAACATATATTGCCACTGACGTACATTGCCCAGGTAGTTGTTGTTCAACAGTATCATCTTCACGGGACAACGCTGCTCCATGATAGTTCCCAGTTCCTGGATGGTCATCTGGAATCCGCCATCTCCACAGAACATACATACCGTTCTATCGGGAGCGCCAAAGGTAGCACCTATGGCTGCAGGAATACCGAAGCCCATAGTACCGCAACCGCCGCTTGTTACTACCGAGCGGGGCTTGGTGAACTTAAAGTAACGACAACCGAACATCTGGTTCTGACCCACATCCGTTACCAAAATAGCCTCGCTGTTGGCAGCATCGCTCACTTTGCGTACTACCTCTCCCATCAACAAGGGGCCCTCTGCAGGATGCAGGGCAGGCTCTATTACCTTATTATATTCTTTCTCATCGTAAGGTTTAAACCCGTCTATCCAAGCCTTGTGCTTTGCCTTGTCCACCAACCTGGTGATAGCAGGCATGGTCTGCTTGCAGTCGCCTAAGACAGCTAAATCCACCTTCACATTCTTGCCTACCTCACTGGGGTCAATCTCCAAGTGGATAATCTTAGCTTGCTTAGCATAGGTTTTCAGATTACCCGTTACACGGTCGTCAAAGCGCATACCGACAGCAATCAGCAAGTCACACTGGTTGGTCATCACATTAGGAGACAAGTTGCCATGCATACCCAGACGTCCCATATTCAGCGGATGATCTGAGGGGGCTGCAGAAAGTCCCAAGAAAGTTGTTCCGAAAGGAATCTGGGCCTTCTCGCACAATGCCAACAGTTCCTTGTTAGCACCAGCCAGTTCTACACCCTGTCCCACTAACATAAAGGGCTTTACACTCTCGTTAATCATCTTAGCTGCCATTTCCACAGCACCTTCAGCAGGTTGTGGAGTAGGATTATAGCTGCGGATGAAGTCGATGGTCTGAGGCTGGTACTCAATCATAGCAGTCTGCGCATTCTTTGTAAAGTCCAGCACTACAGGACCAGGACGACCACTACTGGCAATAAAGAAGGCACGAGCTACAGCCCAAGCTATATCTTCGGCCCTACGTATCTGGTAATTCCATTTTGTGATAGGCTGAGTCACACCCACTACGTCCACCTCCTGAAAGGCATCTGTACCCAGCATGGCGGCTCCAACCTGTCCGCAAATAACAACCAAAGGGGTTGAGTCCATTAGGGCATCAGCCACACCCGTTATGGTGTTCATGGCACCAGGACCGCTGGTAACGATGGCACAACCTACCTTGCCGCTCACACGGGCATAACCCTGAGCTGCGTGTACAGCCGCCTGTTCGTGGCGCACCAGAATATGGTGCAACTTTTCTTTATGGTCATAGAGTGCATCATACGTAGGCATAATAGCACCACCAGGATAGCCAAAGAGTACATCCACTCCCTGATTCTCCAGGCTACGCATCATAGCCTCTGCACCAGATATAGTTTCTTTTTCCATTTCTTAGTCAATTATTCTAACACCACCCTTGTCGGCACTAGCTACAGACTGAGCATAGGCCCTTAAGGCTTTACTTACAATTCTTTTACGCTTCAGGGGCTGCTGTGGACGGGCAGCCAATTCTTCATCGGTTAATTTCACATTGATGGATCGGGAAGGTATGTCAATAACAATGATGTCACCATCCTTAATCTTACCAATGTTACCACCACTGGCAGCCTCGGGAGAGATATGTCCGATGCTCAAGCCACTGGTACCACCGCTGAAACGGCCGTCAGTAATCAGGGCACACTCCTTACCCATGTGCATACTCTTGATATACGACGTGGGGTAAAGCATCTCCTGCATACCAGGACCACCCTTAGGACCTTCGTGAGTGATAACCACGCAGTCACCCTTCTTTACCTTGCCACCCAAGATTCCCTCGCAGGCATCTTCCTGAGAGTCGAAACAAACAGCAGGGCCCTCGAAATGCCACAACTCAGGAGCTACGCCAGCTGTCTTAACTACGCAGCCGTCCTGAGCGATATTTCCAAAGAGAACGGCCATACCGCCATCCTTTGTGTATGCATGCTCAATATCGCGGATACATCCATTCACACGGTCGGTATCAAGACTTTCCCAACGAGTATCCTGAGAACCCATCTTGGTAGAGAACTTACCGGCCGGAGCGCTGTGATAGATACGATCGGCCTCAGGGTCGATAGTCTCACCCGTGATAGAATACTTCTTGATATCCTCACCCAGCGTAGCGCCGTTTACACGCTTGCAGGTTAAATCCAGCAGATTGCCCTTAGCCAACTCGCCCAGAATACCCAGGATACCACCTGCACGGTTCTCTTCCTGAATAGAATACTTCTGCCAGTTGGGAGCCAACTTACAGAGGAAGGGTACTTTACGTGAGAGTGCATCAATGTCACTCATCTTAAAGTCCACCCCACCTTCCTGAGCTACAGCCAACAAGTGAAGTACCGTATTGGTAGAGGCACCCATAGCAATATCCAATGTCATAGCATTTAGGAAAGCCTGACGAGTAGCGATACTCCTTGGCAGAACCGAGTCGTCGCCATCCTCGTAATAGGCAAAGGCATTTTTTACAATCAGTTTGGCAGCATCCTTGAAGAGCTGTACACGGTTTACATGGGTAGCCAAGATACTTCCGTTGCCTGGCAGCGAGAATCCCAATGCTTCTGTCAGGGAGTTCATAGAATTAGCCGTGAACATACCCGAGCAAGCACCACAACCTGGACATGCGCTGTGTTCCACAATCTCCAGTTCCTCATCGCTGACGGTGGGGTCGCCACCCTTAATCATAGCTGTAATCAGGTCGGCATTCTCACCGTTTACCTTACCGGCCTCCATAGGTCCGCCGCTGACAAAGACGGCAGGGATATTCAGACGCATGGCAGCCATCAGCATACCAGGCGTAACCTTATCACAGTTGCTGATGCACACCATGGCATCTGCCTTATGTGCATTCACCATATACTCAACAGAGTCGGCAATAATGTCGCGCGAAGGCAAAGAGTACAGCATACCATCGTGGCCCATGGCTATGCCGTCGTCCACGGCAATGGTATTGAACTCAGCAGCATAGCAACCCAGTTTCTCTATCTCGGCCTTCACAATCTGACCAATCTCATGCAGATGGGTATGACCGGGTACAAACTGTGTAAATGAGTTCACTATGGCAATAATGGGCTTGCCAAACTGCTCGCGCTTCATACCGTTTGCCACCCACAAAGCACGGGCGCCTGCCATACGGCGACCCTCGGTACAAACGGCACTCCTCAGTTGATGTTTCATATCTTTACTCCTTACCTTATTTAAATGAGGGGGCAAAATTAATCAAAAACTTGCTCTTATGCAACCATTTACCTGATATTTATCCACTTTCGGTAACAAATGTATATCCATTTTCCCAAAAGCAGTACCAATCTAATGTCCGATTCCGTATTTTCAATCATATTATGTCAGCACATAAAACAAAGCTTTTTCACCAGCTGAAGCATCATTCTCTTTAGTCAAAAACCAACTGTTTGTTATTTTTTGTTGCCCAGTTAGGGAAAACTTACGGCCCAGTTAGGAAAATATCATATATTTTCACAAAAAAGTGATGCAATTTACACGCAAAGTGGAAGATTCTTCGTATTTTCGTGAACGAATAATCCTAAAAACTAGTATTTAACGTAAAAACTATTATCAAAATGAGCGAAGAAATGAATGTTCAAGAGACTACCGGAATGGTAATTAACGAGAGTATGAAGGCTGATTTGCTTACTTCAGCCAAGTGGGCTAAGTTCCTTTGCATTATAGGATGTATTGGAGTTGCCTTTATGGTGCTTATTTCCGTCGTCTTCCTGGCTATCGGGAATCGTTTCCCCAGCCCATCCCCCTTTGGCATGATGCGCGGCGTACTTAGCTCTGCCTATCTGATTACCGCTGCAATCATGATCTACCCCTTGATTAAGGGATTCCAGTTTGCCAATGGCACAAAGGCAGCCTGCCTCACCAACAACGAGAATGAGTTGGCACGTGGTTTTGCCGGCATGCGCAGCTATCTGCAGTTCATTGGCATCCTTACCATCATCATTTTGGCTATTTATGTCCTGGTTCTGATAGGTAGCATGGTTGCTATTGGCTCTATGGCCTCTCGCTTCTAAACCACTATCATACACACAGAGAGGATGTACGCACCGTGCATCCTCTCTGTGTTACCTCATATACACCCAACCATCTTAAAGAAGGCCGAACATCAACGTATAACAGTACGTTTAGAATATCTACCATGGAAAAAAAACTTTTTCTTGTCATACTTATACTGATGGCTGGCACCAACGCCTTCCCACAGAGCATGTTTAAGAAGCTCTATTTACGAGCGGACAGCATATTACGCGAAAGGTACGAAAAGGTTACCTACGACACGCAATATATCTGTCGCCCCGACAGAAGGCTTCTGATTAGGGTAAGAGGCAACTTATCTGGCAACGCCATCCGGTATAAGAATGTGCAGGACGGGAACGACTCGCATGCCCATATCTCTACCGACCCAAGGGGAACAATTAGCCTGGGCGCAAGCTACATGGGCATTGCAGCCTCATATTCTATCAATCCTGCGAAGATAAGTGGGAAAAACTCAGATTACGAACTAAACATCAGTGCATCCTCCAACCGTTATATCCTCGACATCAGCTACCAAAGATCCAACACTCTCTCAGGTGACATCACCACCAAAAACGGGAATTTTCATATCGACAAGGATTATCTCAGCATGAAGATGCTGAACATCACCGGTTGCTACATTTTCAACCATCGGCGTTTCTCATACCCCGCCGCATTCTCACAATCTTATTTCCAGCGACGCTCAGCAGGCTCATGGATGGCAGGCTTTTCATTTATGGGAGGCAGTGTCAATACCAGCGAAGATGCACCAGCCGAATCTCACAACCTGCAAATCAAGGTAAGGAACATAGCTTTGGGCGGTGGCTATGGTTATAATTTTGTACACCAGAAATGGCTCTTTCATCTATCCGCAATGCCCACAATCATTGTTTACAACTATAACAACATTACCATGGATGATGTAAAAAAAGAAGAATTTACCCACTTCCCTGATTTGCTGATTAACAGCCGAGGAGCAATTATCTATAACATCAGTCCCAGATACTTCATCGGATCCAATATCGTAGTCAACTCATCAACGTTTGGCAATTTCAAGCACTACACTTTCCAAACCAAGTGGCATGCCCGTATGGTCTTTGGTTTCCGTTTATAACACTATATAAAAGGTAAAAAAAGAATGAATTCTTTTGTTCTGCGCTCGATTTTTCGTAATTTTGTCCCCCAAAACAAATAATAGCATAAATAGTATGGCAGAAAACAAATACATTACCGTAGCATACCAATTGTATGCACCTATGCAGGGTAACGAACGCGAGCTTATCGAAGAGGCTACAGAAGAACGTCCCTTCCAGTTTATCTCAGCGCTTGGCATGACATTGGATGCCTTCGAGTCTCAGATAGCACCTCTTACCCCAGGAGCCAGTTTTGATATAAAGCTGAGCACAGAAGAGGCTTACGGCCCCTTTGTCCCTGAGGCTGTTCAGAAGGTACCTGCCAGCATCTTCATGATAAACGGCAAGATTGACAAGCGTTACATCTACGAGGGTGCTGTCGTTCCCTTGCAGAATGCAGACGGAGAGCGTTTTAACGGCACCATCACAGAGATTACAGAGAAGGAGATTACCGTTGACCTGAACCACCCTCTTGCAGGCAAGGAACTGAACTTCGTGGGTAAGGTGATCGAAAGCCGCGAGGCTACCAATCAGGAGATTCAGGATGCCCTGAACGTATTGACTGGCGGTGGCTGTGGCGGATGCGGTGGCGGATGCGGTGGTGGCAACTGCGGCGGTTGCGACAGTGGCAGCTGTGGAGAAGGTGGTTGCGGCGGCTGTAGTAATTGATAGTTTAACATTGCGGCAGCAAATTCTTCACTCTTCATTCTTCACTCTTCATTTAATCAGATGAATACTTTCGGACAGATATTTCGCATAACCACCTTTGGCGAGAGCCATGGTGCAGCCGTAGGTGGTGTTATCGACGGCATGCCTGCCGGCATTGCTGTGGATGAAGACTTCATTCAGCATGAGCTGGATCGTCGCCGACCAGGACAGAGTAAGCTTACCACAGCACGTAATGAAGCTGACAAGGTGGAGTTGCTGAGTGGTATCTTTGAAGGAAAGACCACAGGCCAGCCTATAGGCTTTGTGGTACGCAACACCAACCAGCACAGCCAGGATTACGAGAATATGCGAAATGTATTCCGTCCAAGCCATGCCGACTACACCTACACGCAGAAATACGGCATCCGCGATCATCGCGGCGGCGGGCGCAGTTCTGCCCGCGAGACCATCAGCCGTGTGGTGGGAGGCGCCTTTGCCAAACTGGCACTGAAGCAGATGGGCATCATCATTCAAGCTTATACCCAGCAGGTTGGCAATATAGCCCTGCCTGGCACGTACAACGATTACGACCTCTCCCTAACGGAGACCAATGATGTTCGTTGTCCTGATGCAACATACGCCCAGAAGATGGCCGACCTGATTACAGAGGTAAAGTCCGAAGGCGATACCATAGGCGGCATTATATCATGCGTCATAAAGGGTTGCCCCGTAGGATTGGGCGAACCAGCCTTTGATAAGTTACACGCTCTCTTGGGCCATGCCATGCTGAGCATAAACGCTGTCAAGGGATTTGAATACGGGCAAGGCTTTGCTGGTGTTACGGCTCGTGGCAGTCAGCAGAACGATATAATGTGCCCTCTACCCGACGGAAAGATTGGCTTTGCCACCAATAACAGCGGCGGCATTCAGGGTGGTATATCCAACGGCGAGGACATTTACTTCCGTGTTGCCTTCAAGCCTGTAGCAACTCTGCTGATGGAACAGGATACCGTAACAAAAGACGGAGAAGCCACCAAACTGACAGCACGTGGCAGACACGATCCTTGCGTTCTACCACGTGCAGTCCCTATTGTTGAAGCAATGGCGGCCATCACCATTCTGGATGCCGTCTTACGCAATAGGCATTACAGCCTTTAATTATTTTACTTCTTCTATTTGGTCTATGATTTTCTGGGCTGCATTCACAGTATTCCTGTGCATGTAGTAACCTATCAGCAGCCCTATGCCAGCCCCTACCAACAACGGTAGTGCCATCAGCCAGTGGTTCATTCCAGCTGGTGCATTCTTCCATGCAAACTCATAGACAGCCCAACTTAGCCAAGGAATAAGCAGCGATGGAGTAACATAATACATCCACTGGTCGTACTGCCTACGGAACTTAGCCATAACACGTGCTACGGTGACAAGGTCTTCCGTCATCAGATTCATGCGGTCAACAGGTCTGTGTATATAATATGTAGCCACGAAACAAAGTAGCATCATAAGGCACGTGGCTATCACAAAGGCATTACTAAACGTACCCGACACATAAAGGAGCGGATATAAGACGAGGCAAAGGAGGGCACAGACATAGGCCAACAACTTATTCTTGTTGATAGCCGACACCCCAGTACGCATGGTTTCACGGAGGAGATGATCGCTGACAATTTCCTGACGGTCAAGCTTTTCTTTAAGTAGCGCAATCTGATTGCGCATCTCTTCAAAGTTCATATCTTCCATAGTTTATTTCTGTTTCAGTTTTTCTTTAATACGAACAAGTTTCACTCCCACGTTCTTAACGCTGATTCCGACCACCTCGGCAATCTCTTCGTAGCTCATACCTTCCAGCCACATCATCACCAGAGCACGATCTATAAGGTCGAGCCGCTGTATGCGTTCATGCAGCTGACGGACTTGTTTGGTCTCATGGTCCTCGTCATCGTAGAGGTTAATGTTCATAGACAAGGGCACTTTGCTGCCCTGCCTGCGTTTTTTGCGGTCAGCAGAGATGCAAGTGTTCATGGCTACACGGTAAATCCATGTACTTAGTTTGCTCTCATGGCGGAAAGATTCAAAACCTTTCCATAGATTAATAAGCGTCTCCTGAAAGAGGTCACTTACCTCGTCTTCGTCATTAGAGAACATATAGCACACTGTGTAAATGGTGCTTTTATTCTCCCTGACCATCCGCGAGAACTCTTGTTCCTTGATATCCATAGCATTAGATATTTCTTTTCCTATTTTTGATACACACGCACGTAGTCAATCTCATAGCGCATGGGGAAGTCTGCGGGATTGAGCTCCTTTACACGAGTGTCAAGTGCCAAATTGAGCAGCAGATACTGTGGAGAATGGAAAGGGTTAATACCCGCTCCACGTGCCTTTCCATTAATGGTACGCTTCAAGTCAACTTGGTTCAACAACTCATCGTCCAAATAAAGACGGATATAATCAGGATCCCAATCCATACGCCATACATGGAAACGTGTTGCCCATGCAGGATCACGGTCAGAGAAGTGGGTAAGAGGCGTGTAAGAGGAATCCCATTGGGTATCTTCCTCTGTATCCCCTGCCCAGCAGGCATTAGCCAGAATGGTTGGTTTTCCCTGATACTGATAATACTCCAGCATATCTATCTCTCCGTTTGCAGGCCATGGAAGATCACTTCCCAGCAGCCAGATGGCGGGCCATGCCCCCTTGCAAACAGGAATGCGGGCAGAAACCTCTATCCTACCATACAGGAAAGAGAACTTACCTTTCGTTATAACAGAGGCACTTGTCCACTCTACCCACTCGCGACTGGTACGCCAGTTTGATTCATCCTCCCTGTAAGCAGGACAGGGGAAAGCGGCCTTGCGAGCCTCAATCACCAGTTTACCATCGCGCTGAAAAGCGTTCTCGGACGTATACCATTGTTCCTCATAGTTACGTACAAAGCCTTTTTCAAAATCCCATTTATCTGAATCCAGACTACCGTCCTCATCGAACTCATCGAACCAAACAAGACGCCAGCCCCCCTTTATGCTCTTAGGTGCCTTGGCTGTAGCCTTTGGTGGCCAGTTGTGATATGCCAAATAGCCCATTGCAGCAATTAGCAACAGACAAAATAATTTTTTCTCGAACAATTGATGCATTAGTTTTCTTGAGTTCATAAACAAGCTTTTAACGGTTAGAAATTCTATTCAAAACGCAAAAGTAAGCATTATTTCCGAAAAAACGGACATTCTATCCATTTTTTTCATAACTTTGCATCAACTTACTAAAAAAAAGAGGAACATGAGACTTACGCACATCGCCATCTTTGTTTCTGGCAGCGGTTCGAACTGCGAAAACTTGATTCGTCATTTTGAACATTCAGACGTGGCCAACTGCGCCCTAGTGGTCAGCAACAAGCCCGACGCCTATGCCTTGACGAGAGCCGAACGACTGGGCGTCCCCACGGCTGTCGTCTGCAAAGAGGAACTGAATAACCCCAATGTGATGTTACCTCTGTTGCAGAAGCACGATATCAATTTTATTGTCTTGGCAGGCTTTCTGCCACTGGTTCCTCTTTATCTGGTAAACGCATTCCCACGTCGCATCATCAATCTGCACCCTGCCCTGCTTCCCAAATATGGTGGGAAAGGTATGTGGGGACATCATGTACACGAGGCGGTCAAGGCCGCTGGCGAGACAGAGACAGGCA
Source organism: uncultured Prevotellaceae bacterium (assembly GCA_946619915.1). Classification (GTDB taxonomy): domain Bacteria; phylum Bacteroidota; class Bacteroidia; order Bacteroidales; family Bacteroidaceae; genus Physcousia. The sequence continues at coordinate 63,580 of CAMOMP010000005.1, forward strand.
TGACGGTTCACTACGTGACACCCGTCTGTGACTCTGGCGAAATTATAGCTCAATTCAAAGTCGCCATCCTCCCCTCCGACTCTGCTGACGATATCGCAGCGAAAGAACATAAGCTGGAAATGGAATACTTCCCAAAAATAGTAGAGGAAGTTGTCCTAAAAGGCAAATAGCCTAGCCCCTCTCCGAAAAGAGGAGGATGATATGCACAATCTAGGAGCAAGAAACACAATTGTGAATTATGAATTGTGAATTAAAAATAAGGACATGAGAATATACAATAGCGCTCAACTGATGGAGCTGATAGGACAGATTGGCTTTCTGCCCCTTTTAGACAGCGGCATCAAGGGCTTCTCTGCAGAAGAGATGGTCGATGAAGAGTGCAGGTATGTCGTCTTTCCTGATGGAGGTTGGGATTGGCCTCTGTGGAAATGGAAGGGTGAAATTATCACTGAGGGCGGACATGTCTATGGCAAGTTTTTCGCAGGAAAGGCAGGCTTTATCAGTCGTGAGTGGTGGCGGCACTTTTGCAACTATCGTCGCAGCGCCCGCCCTGCTCCCACTGAAGGAAGTATCGAAGAGAGCATTCTACTGACTTTAGAGGCTAACGAGAGCCTCATCACCCGTCAACTACGTGCCGCCTGTGGCTTCGACGGCCCCAAGATGCGCAGCAAGTTTGATAGCTATGTCACTCGTCTGCAGATGGCAACACGCATCGTAACAGAGGATTTTGTCTATCCCACAGACCGCCATGGTCGTAGTTACGGATGGGGATGGTCCCTGCTTACCACACCCGAATTGCTGTATGGCAAGGATGCTTGCCAATGCGACTGTACGCCTCAGGAATCCTTTGAACTTATCTGCCAACAGCTAAGAAGCATCTGTACGGACGCGACTGAAAATCAGATAGTAAGGATGCTAAAGTAAAAGTATCCCTTCATATTTATTTTTTCTATTGAATTTCAACAAACAAAGGCAGGTGATCTGAGTATCCGCCTTTGTAAACAGGACCTTGAAAAGTGCGCCAAGGCTTTCCTTTTTCTGTCAGCAAAAATGGAAATTTGGCAACATGGGCACGAGGCTCACAACACTCCTGCATGGATGGAGAAACCAGTATATGGTCTATGAATCCCCACAATCCCTGATAGTAATAAGTACCCTGCGCCTTCCTAAGTTCTTTACGCTTCTGAGGAATCAAGCTAACAAGCCGTTGCAGGATAGAACGGAAAACAGGATCGTCAGGTTCTGCATTAAAATCGCCCATCACCATAATCCGCTGCCCCTGCAACTTATCCAATGCCGTACAGAGCGTCTCCGCTGCCAGCATACGGTTCTGTGTACTGCTTTTACTGTCTCCTGCCCTACTGGGGAAGTGGAGTACAAAGACATGTAGCAATGAATCTGTGCGTACCCAATTCCCCCACACATGCAGGATGTCACGTGTAGGGCGCAACCCATGCTCAGCAGAAGGAACCCTTATAGCTTCACTGCCCTGTAAACGAAAAAGAAATGGCTGATAAAGCAGACAGCAATCCACACCACGAAGGTCAGGTCCCTCGGAATGCACATAGCGGTATTTAGCGGCACGCAAGGGGGAACGGAGAGTTAGGTCGCGCAGCACCGTGTCGTTTTCCACCTCGCACATACCCACCAACATGGGCCATCCACCCTGCTCTGCTACAGCAGCTATCACACGCGAGATATTATCAAGCTTGCGCCAATAGCGCCAGGGCGTCCAATGATAAGAGCCTTCCGGGAGGAAATCCCAATCGTTTTTCAGTGAATCATGTTGCGTGTTGAATACATTCTCCACATTGTACCAGAGAACTTTCTGCGCCCCAACCTTTGTATAGGAAACGGCCAGAAAAGTTATCAAACAAAAGAAGAAACGAATTACCACAATACTTTTCAGAAGACAGATGAAGAAAACCTTTTTAGTGCCGCACGATACTGACGCGAGTTGCCTTCTGTAGCCTCGTCAAGCAAAGCCCAGAAACGAGGACTGTGATTCATCTCGACCAAATGAGTTAGTTCGTGTTGCATGACATAATCCTGCAGATACGGAGGGAGAAGCATCAAATAAAGACTCAGGCTGATATTTCCCTTACTGCTACAGCTGCCCCATCGGGTACGGCTCTTACGTATGCTCACCTTCTGGTAATGTAAGCCTCTGGCAGCGGCAAGGACTTGCAAGCGTGGAAAAAGAACTTGCTTAGCCTGCCTGCGGAGCAGTTCTATCTCCTGGGGCGTGAGTTGCCGATGTGTAGCACGACGCTCCTCGGCACGCTGTATCATCGTCTTGAGCCGAGGCCTCAACTCCTCGATAGCCCTCAGCAAATCGGCCTTCCTGAAATAAACAGGAGCTGTACAGATAAGCCCCTCGCCCATACTTCGGAAGGTGAATCTTCTGGCCCTGCTGTTGGTGCGCAACAGGATACGCCCCAACTCTGCATCTTCAAACAAAAACTCTGATTGCTTCATAATTGACTGCAAAAGTACAAAATAAATGCAGGAACGGAAAGAGAAGCGTACAGAAAATCTTTTTCCTCCCATATAGAGTTTCCACAGAAAGCCTTTGAACCAAGGTTTCCCCTACGAAACAGAGCTTCCCTCGCCTGGATTTTTTCTCATTCTCATCACCAGAAAGGAATGTTAAAAATCTGTAAAATGAATCGAAAGGGCATAATATCTTAAGGGTAATTTGTATCTTTGTTTGTTGATAACTTGTTATCAGCAAAAAAGTTAAAGATAACGTGGAAATCTAGCTAGATTAGCAAAATGAAAAAAACTATCCTTATACTAACATGCTGGCTACTGGGATTAGCACCCGGCATGGCCCAACAACGCAAGATGGCAGACGTGCAACACATTGCCGACTCCATACTCAACATTCCCACAAGATGGGGAAACAAAGCACGGGCGAAAAAAGCAAAAACACGTCAGATTATAGCAGCATCAGAGTTGCTGGGTAACAAGCAGGACGCCTTCTATGTTTGCGATGCAGGAGCAGACGGATTTGCCGTTATATCGTCCGACGAGAGGATGACACCCGTTCTGGGTTTTTCACAAAGCCAAAGTTTTGACACGGAAAACATTCCTACCGGCATGCAAGAACTTCTGAACAGCTATGCCAAGGAATACGAGGCACTGACAAGTGGCAAGCAGCCAATGTTGGCACGACGAAAAATCGCAGGCGTACAGGAACAGGTCGGCCCTCTGCTGACAACAGAATGGGGGCAAGCCGAGCCCTTCAACAACAGATGTCCCGAATGGCAAGGAGAACGTTGCATAACAGGATGCGTTGCCGTTACTACAGCTCAGACTATGCGATATTACCAGTTTCCCGACTCAGCAAAAGGCGAAGTTGACTACGCAACTCTATCCTACAACATCCCTATCAAGGAAGACCTTTCCACCTTCCATTTCGACTGGCCCAACATGCGCAACCAGTACCGCAATGGTTCCACTGAGGCAGAGCAAGATGCTGTCGCAGACCTGCTTTATGCCTGTGCTGTAGCCGCAAAGATGAACTTCGGTCTAAAAGGAAGCTCTGCCACCAGCTCAGACCAAGTGAAGGCAATGGTAGAGAACTTTGGTTACGACCCAGACATAGCCTGCCTCCAGAAGGACTTCATGACCACCAACGAGTGGCAGACACTGATGCTGAACGAACTGAACGCCCCAAGCCCACGTCCCATCATCTATGCAGCCGTCTCACCTGCAGAAGGCGGACACTCCTTTATCCTCGATGGCTACAAGGCAGACGAGGACGGATACCCTTTCTACCACGTAAACTGGGGATGGGAAGGATACTGTGACAACTACTTCAAGCTAAGTAGCATGGATGCTGACGGCTGGGAGTTCTCGAAGGAACACGAGGCCATCATTTTCATTCAGCCAGACAACGGCAAGCAAGACAACGGATGCTTCTTCCAGGCTAACGATGTTATGCTCTCGACAGCCAGACTCAACCCCAAGATGCCTACTCAAACTTTCAACGTAACGATGAAGCTGTTCAATTACAGCTACAAGGCATTCACAGGCAAGATAGAAGTTTATTTGAAAGACGAAAAAGGAGAAGAAACCTTAGTTGGAACCAGCCAGAAGATAAACGGCCTTCCCCTCTGTTATGGCTATAATAGCTTCTCTATCAAAGCCACCCTACCTCGTAACACAGCAGAAGGCGACTACACCGTGGTACTGCGTAGCAGGGCAGACAACAGCGAAACAACCGAGATAGTAACCTACCCATCTCCCCAAACCCTAACCGTTACCAGTATCACAGAAAGCTATACGCCCGACATGATGATAAACGAGCTTGTTAATATGGGAGAAGAATGGAACGGTTTGTCTATGTGTGTTGTTGCAACCCTACCCAAAAACAACGCCTCCAAGGCCTTCACAGGTTGGCTACAAATGGCAGTAGCAGACAACGAGGGAAATATTCTGAACCATTTTGGGAAGGTCGCCTACATTAGTAACTTGGAAAAAGACTACTATATGCCATACTCCTACACATTTGAAGGTCAGCTGCCCGATTACTTGGAAGATGGTGCATACCGCCTATACCTGGCAGCCAACCAATCAGGCTATCTGGAATGGGGAAAGGTCACAGGATACAAGATGCAGGGAAGCCAGCTTGTAGAGGAAGAAATCTATATCCCCTTCTGGCTGGAAGACGGCAAGATTATCTACCACAAAGGTGGAGAAGAGGAACTGCCAGAGGACGCATCCAACATACAAGTAATGGAAATGGATGTTACGTCCTTCGATGCAGACACAAGGCACATAGAAATGAAGATGTCTTATTTGACGAATCTTGGAAGTGAATCTTTCTCAGGACAATTCTCTATGGCTGTCTATGACGAGGGAGATAAGCTGATAACTCCATTTGGGAATCCGCAAAAAACATACCAGTCCTACGAGGCATCCAGCACCAGTTCTTTTGGTTACTATGGCAGTTCATTCACGTTTAGCGGCAACCTGCCAGAAGAACTGGCAGACGGCAAATATACCGTCAAGATAGCTGCCAACCAGAACGGGCACGAAGGATGGAGCCCCGTAAAAGGATGGGGCATAAGTGGCGGAAGGCTTGTAACAGACATTGACTTAGCCTATGGCTTCATCATACTGAACAACAGGATGTACAAAGAGGCCACAGACGGCATCAAAGAAGTGAAAAATGAGGGAGAAAAAGGTGAGAAATCCGACAGTGCCGTATACGACCTGCAAGGAAGAAAAATCGACTCTCAACTCTCAACTTTCAACTCTCAACTAAGAAAGGGTATCTACATCACCAATGGCAAGAAGATGGTGAAATGAGATTTTACCCCAACATAGTTGGGTAATTGTAAGAATTGTTGTACCTTTGCAGCCGCAAAAAGAAGACGTTAAACGTTGGAATTTAGGCATTAGCTACTTTGAATATACAAATTTTGAATTAGGATAATGAATATACTGGAACTGAGCGAACAGGAGATAGTTCGCAGAAACAACTTACAGCAACTGCGCGACCTGGGCATCAACCCCTACCCCGCCGCCGAATACCCCGTAAAAGCATGGAGCACAGACATCATTAAGGACTTCGTGGACCTTCCCATTATCGGTAAGGACGAAGAAGGCAATGATGTACGCGAAACAGCCACACCAGAGAACAGCCCCGTAGTAAGCGTGGCTGGTCGTATCATGAGCAAGCGTATCATGGGTAAGGCTGCCTTTGCAGAATTGCAAGACTCCAAAGGCCGTATCCAGGTTTATGTACAGCGTGACGCTATCTGTCCTGACGAGAACAAGGACCTCTACAATATTGTCTTCAAGAAGTGCCTCGACCTGGGCGATTTCATTGGCGTTAAGGGTTATGTTTTCCGCACCAAGACAGGCGAGATTAGCGTCCACGTTCAGGAAATGACCGTACTGAGCAAGAGCCTGAAGCCACTGCCCATCGTCAAGACTGACAACGAGGGTAACGTATACGACTCATTCGATGATCCAGAGCTCCGCTATCGTCAGCGTTATGTTGACCTGATAGTAAACAGCGGCGTTAAGGAGACCTTCCTGAAGCGTGCCACTATCATCCGCACTATGCGTAGCATCCTGGACAATGCAGGCTATACTGAGGTTGACACCCCCATTCTGCAGAACATCCCTGGCGGTGCCAGCGCCCGTCCCTTCATGACGCACTTCAACGCACTGAATCAGGACATGTATATGCGTATCGCCACAGAGCTTTACCTGAAGCGTCTGATTGTTGGCGGATTCGAGGGTGTTTACGAAATGGGCAAGAACTTCCGTAACGAAGGTATGGACAAGACCCACAACCCAGAGTTCACCTGTATGGAGCTGTACATCAGCTACAAGGACCTGAACTGGGGTATGACCTTTACAGAGAATATGCTGGAGCAGATCTGTACTGCCGTTAATGGTAAGCCCGAGGTTGAGATTGACGGCAAGGTTATCTCTTTCAAGGCTCCCTTCCGCCGTCTGCCTATTTTGGATGCCATCAAGGAAAAGACTGGTTACGACCTCTACCCCATGAACGAGGACGAGATCCGCGAGGTAGCCAAGAAGTTGAACATCGAAGTTGATGAGACTATGGGCAAGGGCAAGCTCATCGACGAGATCTTTGGCGAGACCTGCGAAGGAACCTTCATCCAGCCCACCTTCATCACAGACTACCCCGTAGAGATGTCACCTCTGACAAAGATGCACCGCAGCAAGCCCGGCCTGACAGAGCGTTTCGAGCTGATGGTAAACGGCAAGGAGCTGGCTAACGCCTACTCTGAGTTGAACGACCCCATCGACCAGGAAGAACGCTTCAAGGAGCAGATGCGTCTATCCGAGAAGGGAGACGATGAAGCAATGATTATCGACCAGGACTTCTTGCGTGCACTCCAGTACGGTATGCCTCCCACCTTCGGTATTGGTATCGGCATCGACCGTCTCGTAATGTTGCTCACTGGCAAGTTCCAGATTGGCGAGGTAATGCTGTTTCCACAGATGAAGCCCGAGGTTAAGGCTCCACGTGACAAGGACGAGTTGTTCCTGGAGAAAGGTATTCCTGCCGAGATTATTCCCATTCTGCGTAAGGCAGGATATAACTTGGTAAGCACGCTGCAAGGCGTAGCTCCTGCCAAGATACAGCAGCAGATTATTGAAATTGTTAAGAAATATAAGCTGGAAATCGAGAAACCCAGCCAAGATACGATAGCAACTTGGACAGTTTAGGAAAAATAGCCGTATTGGGCGGAGGTAGTTGGGCAACCGCTATAGCCAAAATGCTGTTGGAGAAGAACGACAGCATATGGTGGTATCTGCGCCGAGACGACCGTATAGAGGACTTCAAGCGTCTAAGGCACAACCCGGCCTACCTGACCAGTGTCCTGTTTGATGTTAAGAGAATTAACTTCAGCAGCGACATCAACGAGGTAGTAGAAGAAGCTGACACGCTTATCTTTGTCACCCCATCGCCCTATCTGAAAGGACATCTGAAGAAGCTCCACACCAGGCTGGACGACAAATTCATCGTAACAGCCATCAAGGGTATTGTGCCGGATGAGAATGTGATATGTTCAGACTACTTCAATCAGGAATATAACGTACCTGAGGAGAATCTAGCTGTTATTGGTGGTCCCAGCCATGCAGAGGAAGTAGCTATGAACCGTCTTACCTACCTTACCATAGGATGCGCCGACCAGAAGAAAGCCGAAGCATTCGCTCAGATGCTGGCCAGCGACTATGTCAAGACCAGCACCAGCAATGATGTGATAGGTATTGAATATGCTTCGGTGCTGAAGAATGTATTCGCCATAGCGGCCGGTATCTGTCACGGGCTGAAGTACGGAGACAACTTCCAGGCCGTTCTCATCAGTAATGCAGCCCGCGAAATGAAGCACTTCCTGAATACCATCTACCCCATCGAACGTAACATCACCAATACAGTTTACATGGGCGACCTTCTGGTTACAGGATACTCTCATTTCAGCCGCAACCGCGTCTTTGGTACAATGATCGGGCAAGGTTATAGCGTGAAGAGCGCACAGCTGGAGATGGAGATGGTGGCCGAAGGGTACTTTGGTAGTAAATGTATGAAAGACATCATACACCATATGGGTATTGACATGCCCATCGTAGATGCCGTGTACAATATCCTGTATGAGCGAGCACGTCCAGACAGGGAAATCAAGAAACTATGTGAGATGTTAAGCTAACAATATTCTTCTATAATAGATAAGGTATATAGATTGTTATTACGACATCGCGTTATAAGGTTACAAAGATTATTTCAACAACAAAGGTTTAAAGGTTATATATTATGATCAAGTTAGACATTTCAAAGGCATTGATAAGTGCCGATAAGGTTGCCGCCTTCGAAGGCAAAGTTGCCGAGGCACAGCAGGCTTTAGAGAACGGCACATGTGCCGGTAACGATTTTCTGGGTTGGTTGCACCTTCCCAGCAGCATCTCTGCAGAGTTCATGACCGAACTGCAGGAGTGTGCTCAGACATTGCGTGAGAACTGCGACACCGTTGTTGTAGCTGGTATCGGTGGTTCTTATCTGGGTGCCCGTGCTGTAATTGAGGCATTGAGCAACAGCTTCCAGTGGCTTACAAACAAGGGAGAGAATCCCACCATTCTGTTTGCAGGTAACAACATAGGTGAGGATTATCTGTATGAACTGACAGAATATCTGAAAGACAAGAAGTTTGGTGTTATCAACATCAGCAAGAGCGGTACTACCACCGAGACAGCTTTGGCTTTCCGTCTGCTTAAGAAGCAGTGCGAGGAGCAGCGTGGTAAGGAAACAGCACGCAAGGTTATCGTTGCCATTACTGACGCCAAGAAAGGCGCAGCCCGTACTTGTGCTGATAAGGAAGGTTACGCCAGCTTTATCATTCCCGACAACGTAGGTGGTCGCTTCAGCGTTCTTACTCCCGTAGGTCTGCTGCCCATCGCCGTTGCTGGTTTCGACATTGCCAAGTTGGTAAAGGGTGCTGCCGATATGGAATTGGCCGCAGCATCTGACGTTCCTTTCAGCGAGAATATTTGCGCCCAGTATGCAGCCGTACGTAACGCATTGTATCAGGAGGGCAAGAAGATTGAGATTCTGGTAAACTTTCAGCCTAAGCTCCACTTCATGAACGAATGGTGGAAGCAGCTCTACGGAGAGTCTGAGGGCAAGGACTTCAAGGGCATCTTCACAGCTGCCGTTGACTTCAGCACCGACCTCCACTCTATGGGTCAGTGGATTCAGGAAGGCGAGCGCACCATCTTCGAGACCGTTGTAAGTATCGAGGAGCCTGAGCACAAGCTGCTCTTCCCCAGCGACGAGGAGAACCTGGATGGTCTAAACTTCTTGGCAGGCAAGCGTGTTGACGAGGTTAATAAGATGGCAGAGTTGGGTACTCAGTTGGCACACGTTGACGGTGGTGTTCCCAACATGCGTCTTATCGTTCCCCGTCTCGACGAGTACAACTTGGGTCAGATCATTTACTTCTTCGAGAAGGCTTGTGGTATCAGCGGTCTGCTGTTGGGTGTTAACCCCTTCAACCAGCCTGGTGTTGAAGCCTACAAGAAGAACATGTTTGCCCTGCTTGGCAAACCCGGATACGAGAAGGAAACGGAAGCAATCAAGGCAAGATTTTAAACTTCCGTTTCAATTCAAATTTCAAAATTTATAAATTCAAAATTGGGACTTTGGGTTTAGATAAAACTCAAAAAGAATATGACCAAGAGTATCGCGACATGGAGGATAATCCTCTTGTCGCGAAAACTCTTGATTTCTCTGTTCGCATTGTAAATCTCCACAAGCTTCTGCGAGACGATCGTCATGAGACAATAATGAGCAAGCAGATTCTTCGAAGCGGCACATCCATTGGAGCAAATGCAAGTGAAGCATTAGCCGCAGAATCCACTGAAGATTTCGTTCATAAGTTAACGATTTCCCTAAAGGAAGCCAACGAAACCAAGTATTGGATAATATTACTTCACCGTACCCAATACATTACAGACGATGAATACAAGTCTATCATGATAGATTGCCAAGAACTGCGAAAACTTATAGGTTCCATCATCAGTTCTACCAAACGTAATATAAACTCTGCTAAAACAAACATATAATTTTGAATTTTGAATTAAAATATTTTGAATTAACAATATCGCCCAAAGCGGTATTGTTTGATATGGACGGCGTGCTGTTTGACAGCATGCCGAATCATGCTTATGCATGGAGTCATGCAATGACAGAGTTTGGTCTGGCCATGACACCAGAAGAAGTGTATATGAATGAAGGGCGAACAGGTAGCGCCACCATAAACATGCTGGCCCAACGTTTTTGGGGCAGGGATGCCACAGAAGAAGAGAAACAGTTTATCTACGCCACGAAAAGCAAAGTCTTTAACACCTGCCCCGAGGCTAAGCCGATGCCCGGAGCTTTGGAAGCCCTTCAGGCTGTTAAGGCAAAAGGCTTAAAGATTGTACTGGTTACAGGTAGCGCTCAAGCCTCTCTGTTAGAGAAGTTGGAACGCAGCTATCCAGGGTTCTTCCATCAGGATTTAATGGTTACAGGTTTTGATGTCAAACTGGGGAAGCCCTACCCCGAACCTTATCTGAAAGGCTTGCAGAAAGCTGGTATTAAACCAGAGGAAGGCATTGTAGTAGAGAATGCGCCTTTAGGCGTACAGGCTGGACATGCAGCAGGCATCTTTACCATAGCAGCCAATACGGGCCCGCTTGACGATGCTATATTAAAAAATGCCGGTGCAGATATTGTACTGCCCGGCATGATGGATGTAGCCAAGTTCTTTTCAGACTGACGTATCTTCTTCCTCTATATCAGGAGCCGTATCAGGTTCCAGTGTATAACTCCCATCAGGACCTATTGTAAGCACGAAGGGCGTCAACATATCGCTCTCTGGGAAACTTACACAAACGCCAAAGGTCAGCTTACCTTCTTTGGCCGACATGAAACGGAATCCGTCAAGAATACCGTTCTTACGGAAGTTGTCGTCCAGCTGTGAAGCAAAGGAGGCCTTCGTAAAACGACGGCGGAAGAAGTTCCCTCCGTCCCTTAGGATAGTCAGGTCATAGTAGTTATCCACAAACTTATCCCCATTCTCATCTACCACAACCTTCAGCGAGTCATCAGCCTCGCGGTGGATGGTATAAACAAACAGATGACTTCCCAGTGTAACACTGTCTGTAAGGTTATATTCCTTCATACGGTGTTCAGTTGCCTGTTGTTCAGCTGTTGCCGAATCCTTTCCGTCATTCTGTCCTTTATTCTCAACGCAAGAACAGAAGACAGATGCAAACAGGCAGACGTATAAGAAACTTCTTGATTTCATAACTTAACTTTTTTCTTTGCACCCTTAGACTCGTTTTGTACGTGGTCCAAGGCTGTTACTACGTAAACGTATGGCGAACTACCTCCCTGATAGGTAAGAGGAAGATTTGTATCACGTGTAATACAGAGGATATGAGAGGGATCCTCCAGGTTTATCTTCTCGCCCTTGATGAAACGGTACACAACATACTGAACAGCCTCATCCATAACGGTCTTGGCCTTAGGAGCAGTCCAGAAGAGGATTGGTCCGTCCTCTGTCCAGATAATAGCAGTCTTGCGGGGCTTGCCAGGTGCCTTGTTATCAATCCAGGGCATACGGGGCTGCAATGCAGGTGTGCTGTGATAAACCTGACTCAACATCGTTCCGTAGTTGCCGGGATTCTCGCACACAGCGGCAGCATACCACTGGCAACTACCAAAGATACCAGGCAGACTACGCTGTAGCATATACTTGCGAGGCATCTGATGAGAAGCAGGATTCTGAGGATCTGGAGCCTTTACCGTACGTAACACATCCTGTCCGATATAAAGAGGACGACGACCGGCATGGGCACTCCACCAGTTAATCAGCGTCTCGTAATCTGCAGCGCTGTGGCCAATTTCCCAGTACAACTGAGGAATATTGTAATCCACCCATCCGTTCTCTATCCACTTCAGTACATCGGCATAGAGGTCGTCATAGTTCTGCAAGCCGTTGGTAGCACTTCCGTTGGGGTCGTTCTTCTGGTTGCGATAGATACCAAAGGGAGAAACACCGAACTTCACCCAAGGCTTCACTTCCCTTATCTGACGGCACATCTGTTCCACGAACTGGTTTACATTCTGGCGACGCCACTCGGCACGATCCATTCCCTTACCATAGAGAGCATAGGAATTATCGTCAGGAATAGCCACACCAGCCACAGGATAAGGATAGAAGTAATCGTCGATATGAATACCATCCACATCATAGCGGCGCACGATGTCGCAAGCCACCTTACAGATGTAGTTACGGTTCTCGGGATAGCCCGGGTCGAAGAGCATCAGCCCGTCATAATCAAAGAAATGATTGGGATGGCGGAAGTACTCGTGTGTATTTGCCAATGCCATGGTTCCCTTGGTCTTGGCACGATAAGGATTTATCCATGCATGCAGCTCCATCTGGCGGGCATGACACTGCTCCACCATCCACTGCAAGGGATCCCAATAAGGATTTGGAGGTGTTCCCTGCTGCCCTGTCAGATAGCGGCTCCAAGGCTCCAACTCGCTTGGATACAAGGCATCGCCCTCGCATCTAACCTGGAAGAAGATAGCATTAATACCATCCTTTTGAAGTTCGTTCAGCTGACTTGTCAGTACCTGTTGCATACGGTCACGACCCATGCCCTGAAACTGACCATTAACACTCTGAATCCAAGCTCCTCTAAACTCCCTCTTGGGGTTTTGAGCTACTGCCGATACTGCTATAAAAAGCAGCAGAATAAACCATTTGTTCTTCATATCGGTACAAAAATACAAAAAAAATCTATACATTTCCTAATAATACACATTCTTTTTTATATAAATCCAATTGTTCTGCGCTCATTTCTGCGAAATTTTCGTACCTTTGCCATCATTTATTTTAAACATGAGTACTATTAAGACACATAGACCCAGCGTACTCCTCATTTATACAGGAGGAACCATAGGAATGAGGGAGAATGCTGAGACGGGAGCCTTAGAGAACTTCAACTTCAACCTTATCTTAGATGAAGTTCCTGAGCTGAAACGTTTTGACTACAAGATTCACGCCTTTACCTTCGACCCACCCATTGATTCCAGCGATATGGGATTAGAGCATTGGGGCAGTCTGGTAAAGATTATCGAGAGTAATTATAATTTATTTGACGGTTTCGTTATCCTGCACGGAACAGACACTATGGCTTATACCGCTTCTGCGCTGAGCTTCATGCTCGAGAATCTGGGAAAGCCAGTCATCCTTACAGGTTCACAGCTGCCCATAGGAACCCTTAGGACGGACGGCAAGGAAAACCTCATTACCGCCATAGAGATAGCTGCGGCCCAACACGAGGACGGCACGCCCATTGTACCTGAAGTCTGCATCTACTTCAAGGAGAAACTGATGCGAGGCAACCGCACGACCAAGATTAATGCCGAGCAGTTTAATGCCTTCCGCTCTTTCAACTATCCCGACCTGGCTACTGCTGGCATGCACATCAAATTCAATGAGGCAGCCATCCGTAAGCCCGACCCCACGAAGCCGTTCAAGCCACACTATCTGGTGGACCCCAATGTGGTGGTGCTGACCCTTTTCCCTGGCATACAGCGCAGTCTGGTTCATTCTGTTCTGAACATTCCTGGACTGAAAGCTGTCGTCATCCGCACCTTTGGCGCAGGAAACGCTCCTCAGCTGCAATGGTTCAAGGAGGAGCTGAAGGATGCCAATAACAGAGGACTCTTGTTGGTGAACATCACACAATGCCAGGCAGGATGTGTTCACATGGGTCTTTACGAAACCAGCCTTCCACTGATTGAGGCTGGCGTTGTAAGCGGTTATGACAGCACGCCCGAATGTGCCATCACCAAACTGATGTTCCTGTTGGGGCACAAGCTACCCAGAAAACGCATGCAGGAGATGATGGACAGCAATCTTTGCGGAGAAATAACCAGATAAGTTGAGAGTTGAGAGATTAGAGATTAGGTTCGAGATTTCGGAACATTGAGATTTCGAAACGGCCAGAAACTCAGTAAACGGTAAACAGTAAACAGTAAACAATGGAGAATTGCATAAAGATAAAAGGCGCCAGGGTTAACAACCTGAAGAATATAGACTTGGAAATCCCACGTGGCAAGCTTGTTGTCATAACAGGCTTAAGCGGTAGCGGTAAGAGCAGTCTTGCCTTTGATACACTTTATGCCGAGGGGCAGCGACGTTACGTCGAGAGTCTCTCCTCCTATGCCCGCCAGTTCCTGGGCAGGATGAACAAGCCCGAATGTGATTACATCAAGGGCATCCCACCTGCCATAGCCATAGAGCAGAAAGTCACCAGCCGCAATCCACGCAGTACGGTTGGCACCAGCACCGAGATTTACGAATACCTGCGTCTACTCTATGCCAGAATAGGACGCACCTTCAGTCCCATCAGCGGGAAGGAGGTCAGGAAGCATACCACAGAAGATGTGGTGCGCAGCATGCTCTCTCGCGAGGAAGGTACCAAGCTGATGGTGCTGTGCCGTACCAAAGCCAGCACAAACATACTGCAACAGCAGGGCTTTAGCCGACTTTTGGTAAACGGCGAAGTAGTGCGTATCGATGAATACCAGCCTCAGCCCCAGGACGATGTCTATCTGGTGGTTGACCGTTTGTCAGCCAAAAACGAGAAAGACACCATAGCCCGATTAGTGGATTCTACCGAGACAGCATTCTATGAGGGTGGCGGAGAGATGACGCTGCAATACCTTCCCACGGGAGAGACAGAGCATTTCTGTACCCGCTTCGAGGCTGATGGCATGACCTTCGAGGAGCCCTCCGACAATATGTTTGCCTTTAACTCTCCTGCCGGAGCCTGCCCCGAATGCGAGGGATTTGGCAAGATTATGGGCATCGACGAGCACCTCGTCATCCCCAACAGCGCCCTCAGCGTTTACGATGGTGCCGTTGTCTGTTGGCGAGGCGAAAAGATGGCAGAATGGAAGAATTGGTTCATCCGCTTCAACTCAGAACGAGGATTCCCCATATTCAAGCCCTACTTCGAACTGACACAGGACGAGAAAGACTGGCTCTGGCACGGAAGTCCTATTCAGCATGCACCTAAAGGCAAGGAAGGCATCAAGATTCCCGATGGATGGAAGCTTTCGCCCGAGGAGAAAGAATGGGGCATGCTCTGCATAGACGAGTTCTTCGAGATGCTCCGACAAGGACAATACAAGATTCAGAACCGCGTTATGCTGGCACGCTATAGGGGCAAAACCACGTGTCCCAAATGTCACGGCTCACGCTTGAAGCCAGAGGCCGGCTATGTTAAGATTTGCGGCAAGAGCATATCCGAACTGGTGGAAATGCCCGTCACAGAGTTGCTTCCTTGGATAGAGAACCTGCAGCTTACAGAACACGAGCAGCAGATTGCCAACCGCATACTAACGGAAATCAAGAACCGCCTGCACTTCCTCTTGGATGTAGGCTTGGGCTATCTGACTATGAACCGCCTTTCCAACTCACTCTCAGGTGGAGAGAGCCAGCGTATCAACCTGGCGACCTCGCTTGGCAGCAGTCTGGTAGGTAGCCTTTACATACTGGACGAGCCCAGCATTGGTCTTCATAGTCGGGATACCGACCGACTCATTCATGTACTGAAGGAGTTGCGCGACTTAGGCAATACCGTCATTGTGGTAGAGCACGACGAGGACATCATGCGTGCTGCCGACTGGATTATAGACATAGGTCCCGAGGCAGGACGCCTTGGCGGACAAGTTGTCTTCCAAGGCAAACCAACTCCCCTCCCTCCACGGGAGGGGCATGGGGGTGGGTCTTCCCACACCCTTGCTTTCCTGAGCGGAGAGGACCGCATAGAGGTGCCATCTTCTCGCAGACCTTGGAACAATTACATCGAGGTGAAAGGTGCACGAGCCAACAACCTGAAGGGTATCGACGTCCGCTTCCCCCTGAATGTGCTGACCTGCGTCACTGGTGTCAGCGGTAGCGGAAAGAGCTCCCTTGTGCGCGACATCTTCTATAATGCCATGAAGCGCCACATGGACGAGGTAGCTGAACGCCCAGGCGAGTTCCTGGAACTGAAGGGCGATATGAGGATGATTCGTCACGTCGAGTTCGTCGATCAGAATCCCATTGGCAAGAGCACACGTTCCAATCCCGTCACCTACGTCAAGGCTTGGGACGAGATTCGCAAGCTTTTTGCCAACCAGCCCCTTGCCCGTCAGATGGGCTATACCCCAGCCTATTTCAGTTTCAATACAGATGGCGGACGATGCGAGGAGTGTAAGGGAGAAGGAACCGTCACTGTCGAGATGCAGTTCATGGCGGACCTTGTCTTGGAATGCGAGAGCTGTCACGGTCAGCGCTTCAAACAAGATATCTTGGAGGTTCGCTACGAAGGAAAGAACGTTAACGATGTGTTGAATATGACCATCAACATGGCCATAGAGTTCTTTACGGAACACAAGCAGAAGAAGATTGTCTCTATGCTCAAGCCCCTGCAGGACGTAGGCTTGGGTTACATCAAGTTGGGTCAGTCCTCCTCTACCCTCTCAGGTGGTGAGAACCAGCGCGTCAAGTTGGCATACTATCTGGGCATGGAGAAGCAGCAGCCCACCATCTTCATCTTCGACGAGCCTACCACAGGTCTTCATTTCCACGATATCAAGAAGCTGCTCGCCTCTTTCGATGCGTTGATAGAGCGCGGACATACCATAATAATAATAGAGCACAACATGGATATTATCAAGTGTGCCGATTATGTTATAGACTTAGGTCCGGAAGGCGGAGAGGCAGGAGGCAACATCGTGGCATGCGGCACACCAGAGGAAATAGCAGAATGCAAGCAAAGCTATACGGGAAAATACCTAAAAAAAGAAAAAAAGTTAACATTGTGATAACAACGTATTCAGAAAAAACGTAACTTTGCATACCTGAAATGACCTGGAGTCGAGGAAAACATCATTTATACCAACGTTAAGGGAAAGAATAACTTTAAAATATATTTCGTCATGTATACAAAATTTCAAGAACATCTGAAGAAGGAACTGGCTGAAATTGAGGCAGCTGGTTTGTACAAGAACGAGCGCGTCATCGAGAGCCCTCAGGGTGCTGAGATTCTGGTTAAGGGTAAGAAGTGCCTTAACTTCTGCGCCAACAACTATCTGGGCCTTGCTGGTAACAAGGAACTGATTGAGGCCGCCAAGAAGGGTATGGATGCACGTGGCTTTGGTATGGCCAGTGTACGTTTTATCTGCGGATGTCAGGATCTTCATAAGAAGCTGGAGCAGAAGATTTCCGAGTTCTTCGGCACCGAGGATACCATCCTCTACGCAGCCTGCTTCGATGCTAACGGTGGTGTATTCGAGCCTCTGCTCACAGATCAGGATGCCATCATCTCTGATGCCCTGAACCACGCTTCTATCATCGACGGTGTTCGTCTCTGCAAGGCACAGCGTTACCGTTATGCCAATGCTGATATGGCCGACCTCGAGGAGCAGTTGAAGGCTGCCCAGAAGAACCGCTTCCGTGTTATCGTAACAGACGGCGTCTTCTCTATGGACGGTAATGTTTGCCCCTTGGACAAGATCTACGAGCT
>CAMOMP010000006.1:0-81127 GCA_946619915.1 uncultured Prevotellaceae bacterium
CCACCAGCCGCTGGTGAGCTCTGCCCCTATAGCATTGTCACCCTCATGGATAAGAGCCGTAACATCGTGTGTAGTATAGAATACTGTCTTGAGGAACTCTGTGAAGCCTGGTTTGAGTTCATCCTGCTCTGTGGTTCCGTCATCATGAGTGATTCCCACACGAGTTCCATTTATATATACATTATACACGCCCAGACCCGTGGCATACAGGCGGGCACGCTTAATGGCAGCTGTAGCGGCAAAAGTCTTGCGCATCATGGGCGCTCCGGGTAAGACGCTGCCATCGCTCTGCATCATACGCTTAGCATTACCCACAGCAGCCTCCATATACACCTGACGACTTCCGTCGTAATCACGCACATCGGCATTGTCAAAAATGCTGGTTGCCTGCTCGAAATCCTCTGAAAGGGTAACAGAGGCATTACCTTCTGCATCGTATGAGGTGACCTTGAGATTATCAAAATAAGCCTTCTCACGCTCATTACCCGTAGCGCTGACACGGAAGCCCACATCGCCCACAGCCAGGACTGCCGAAGCATCCACAAAGGTATCAACCAACTTATCATCGATATAGGTACGCACATAAGGTGTCTCGCACGCTATACGGATGTGATGCGTCTTACCTATGAGGTCAGCCTTGGTGAACCCCTGAATGGGAGTGTCGTTATAAGTGAGCGCCCCTGCGCTATAAACATGACGGCGGACCACGGGCTGTGAAACATCGAATGTATTGATGGCCCACATCATGTAAGTGTCAGTAGCCGTAGCAGAGAAACAGATACTGGCGTTATCCTGAACAAGGGTCATATCTGCCTCTATATCATAATGAACATATTTGCCCATCTTGAGCTGCCAGCAATAGTTGGCAGGTCCTGACACATAGAGACGGCCGTCCTGAACACTACCACCATTGAACATCTTACCCTCCTCCGTATCAAAGTGCTCCTGTAGCAGAATCTTACCACCGGAAGTAACAACAAAGTCGTCGAAGAATGCCTGCTCCGCTACATTGCCATTGTCATAATCCTCGCGGAAGCCGAAATCACCATATACGAAATCTCCTGTCCGGGTGTCCACTTGCACGCCATCAACGTATGTGGTGGCTGTGCTGGCATCCCTGACTTCGATACGCAACGTGTGTACCTCGCCGTTCTGAACATTTACGCCCAACGCATTCTCTGACAGACACGCAGCTCCACCGTTCTGCCAACGGTGAGGACGAAAACGGGGAGAACCTGTAAGAGTGTTCACCTGCCACATGTAATAGCTGTTGTGATCCTTGGCGGCGAAGATCAGACCAGCCGCCAACTGCTGGATCTGGAACTTCACCTCCACCTCATAGTCTTTAATCTCGGAAGGGTTATCCGTGGAACCCTCACCCTTGGGATTGGTGGTAGCCTTTATCCACTTAGCATTATCCCATGCTGTGGCAGTCTTAAGACCGGTCTCGAAGTAAGCCCGTTCCTGGCTGGTCGCAGCATTACCTTTATTATCAGTAACAGTAACCTGCCAATAATAGCGGGTACGGGCCTTGGGAGAGAAGCCCGTTGCCATCACATCAGTTGACAGGTTACTCTCTATGGTTCCAGACTCCCATACCACATCACTGAAGTCACGCTCTGTACTGACCTTTATATTATAAGATACCTGCACAACACCACGCTCCGTAGAACTGAGCATCCAACTGAAGGAGGGTGTCGTAATGTCAATACCGATGGGATTGGTGTATGCTTGCGTCTTCAGGTTGTTCACCTCCAACGCAAACATACTGATTGCCACGAAACATACTGTAGCAAACAAAATAAATCTTTTCATTGAATTATTAATAATAGTTGCGGTTAATTAATAATGGTTGGTGGTTAGTGAGGTCTCTGAACCTATTTTGGTGGCAAAATTAGCGGTTACACAAATCACCAACCTTTAAATTATGACATTATACCATAGATTTATGACATTCTATACATTTTTGAGGTTTTTTATAAAAAAAAACGCAGAAATCTGCCAGTTAATATGATGTTTATGACTACATTTGTGCAGAAAATATCCCCATTTCCTTTAAAATATGGCACAATATGAACGAGCATCTCAATTACAAGTACCTTCCTTCGGTAGAACATGATCTGGGCTGGGGCCTTACCATCAACTGCGTGGGAATGCAGGATGTATTGCCTGGCGAGGAATATCCTCCGAAGGGGCATCCCCTATCTTACAGATTCCAGCCGACAACCGAACGTATGCTCGAAGAGTATCAGCTGGTCTATTGTTCAAAAGGTTCGGGTATATTTCGCACAGAAACAGCGGGAGAAATGCACGTAAAAGCGGGCGACATGATGATGCTTTTCCCGCAGGAACGGCATACCTATCACCCTGATGTCACAACAGGCTGGAAGGAGTATTGGATAGGATTCCGAGGTCCCAACATAGAGATGAAGGTAAAGAATGGATTCTTCTCTACCCAGCATCCATTGTTCCACCTGCCTGTAGCCATTTGTCATGACATCATCCACCTCTTCAACCAAGGCATAGAAGCCGCGCAACACATGGAGAAAGGCTACCAGCAACTGCTGAGTGGCTATGTAAATATGCTGCTGGGCTATATCTCGTCATACGACAACGCATCCAGCCAGGCTGAGAAAGAAACCGCAGAAGACATACATCAGGCCCTACTCTTCATTCACGAGAATTATCAGAACGATATCCGTTCGGAGGATGTGGCGCAGGCCATCAATTGGGGATATAGTCGCTTTCGCAAGGTTTTCCTGCAACAGACCGGCATGACGCCCTACCAATACATACAGGAAACGCGCATCAAGCAAAGCAAGTTCCTCATTATGAACACCACCAAGCCCCTCAAGGAAATTGCATACGATGTAGGTTTCAACAACCCCGACTACTTCTCTACCGCATTCCGCCGCATCACAGGCCTCTCCCCCATGGAGTTCAGAAAGGAAGGTTGATTCCCTATAAGCAAAACGGCGTATCGCTGCCAGAGAAACGGCGTATCGCTACCAGAGAAACGGCGTATCGCTGCCAGAGAAACGGCATGTTACTCATGACGTGGTTAGCGATAGTTATTATTGGCTAACGTCTAATGTCTAATGCCTAAGGTCTAAATACAAGAAAAATACCCTTTTTCTTTGTGTGAATCGGGAATATTCGTTATTTTTGCAAAAGAAAGTGAAGATATGCTCCTTTATGGAGCTGCAAGTCCTCAGTGGAGGCTCCTTTCAATCTTAGTGGAATATTAATAACAGCATTAGCAGTTATTCGGTTTGTCTGAAATGTGAGAGTTTTAGAATACGAACGCGAACGATAATTGTCTGATGTCTGCGCTTATAGGCGTGGACATTAAGCTTATCAGCGTTCAGGTACCTCTCACAACCGCAGACATGATAAGTGTCCGCGCTTTTTTCGTGTCAATAGTTGTGAGTTCCTGAAGAATCCGATAAGTGCTTGTGCCTCTAGCTATAAGCGCAAAGAATGCCAGACAATGACTTGGAGTTGTTGCCTGATGTGTTAGCTATATTGCTACTCGACCACACCACAGGCAAGAACATCTTCTGGGCTACTCATGATTATGAGGCGCTTGGAAGTGAATACGATTACCATGCTGAGATTCTGCCTCATTTGATTACAGGTGAACACAGCAAGGTTATCCAACCACGTGTGCTCAAATCCAAGGAGAACCAAACTGATCGCTCCAAAGATATGGCGGAAGTTTTTACTCCTTCCTGGATATGTGATGCACAAAACAACCTTGTAGATAAAAGCCTCACCTCCAACCCCTCTCCCATGAGAGAGGGGAGTCTTTGGCAGGACTATGTCCGAACAACCTGCTTGGAAATAACTTGTGGGGAAGCGCCTTACTTGGTAAGTCGTTATGATGCTACCACAGGAGAAGCTATACTTATCGAAAAACGTATAGGACTGCTTGACCGCAAATTGCGCATGGTTTCTGAGAATACAGAAACACAAGACGATTGGTCGAAGTGGGCAGAGATAGCTTATCAGAACACCTACGGTTACGAGTGGCAGGGCGATAATCTGCTTTTGGCTCGCAAAGCTCTACTTTTCACTTTTATAGATTACTATCAAGCCAAGTTTAGCGACAATCCCACACAAGACAGTATTTGCAGAATTGCAGAAATCATCTCTTGGAACCTATGGCAAATGGATGGATTACGAGGAACTCCTCCAGATTACCCTTCGCCAGGTGAACTGCATGAGAATCCCGTCCCAGATATGTTTACCACTTACTGCGTTATCTATGACTGGGATGCCAAACAAGAAATCCGATACATAGACTTACTAGGTCAAAAATAAGAATAAACCATGAAAGCAAATGGCTATAACCCCGATGTGCTGAATTGCATCGCCAATTTGAGTAATGATGAGGTGTTTACGCCTCCAGAGTTGGCAAACAAAGTACTCGACCTTTTGCCACAAGAGTTGTTCGGCAATCCCAACACTACGTTTCTTGACCCATTTACCAAGAGCGGAGTCTTCCTTCGTGAGATAGTAAAGCGACTTGACAGAGGACTGGAGTCTCGGATACCTGACCGCCAAGAACGCATAGACCACATTCTGCATAAGCAGGTGTTTGGCATTGCAATTACGGAATTGACATCTTTGCTTGCTCGCCGTTCTGTCTATTGCAGCAAGAAAGCTAACAGTGAATTCAGCATCTCTAAGTTCGGCACAGAGAGTGGTAACATTATCTATAAAAACATAAAGCATACTTGGGAGAACAGCAAGTGTAAGTTCTGTGGAGCCAGCCAGTCCGTTTACGACCGGGGCTCCGAAGCAGAGCAATACGCCTATATGTTTATTCACACTAATAATCCTAATATATTCTTTCCAAACATGAAATTTGACGTTATCGTCGGCAATCCACCGTATCAACTCGACGATGGTGGAAATGGAGCAAGTGCAAAACCCATATACCAACATTTCATCGAACAATCTAAGAGACTACGTCCCCAATATGTGTCAATTATTTCCCCAGCCAGATGGTTTGCCGGTGGAAAAGGATTGGATATCTTTCGTGAGACGATGTTAAATGACAATAGAATAAAGATTCTCGTTGATTATCCTAATGCTAAGGATTGTTTTCCGGAAACAAGTATAGGAGGAGGTGTTTGTTTCTTTCTATGGGACTCTTCATATCAAGGTGAATGTCTTGTTCAAAATATTCATGGCAACTTTTCAAATAGTATGAAGCGCTCACTAAGCAAGTACGATATATTTGTCAGGTTTAATGAGGCTATTTGTATAATTGACAAAATTCGTGAGAAGAAAGAACAGACATTTATGTCGATTGTAAGTAGTAGAAATCCTTTTGGGTTGTCTTCTTCTACAAGAGGGACAACCCACGGAGATAAAGATTCCTATAAACTTATTACTAGTGTTGGAACTTTTTTCATTGATAAGGCAAGTGTTAATCAAGGAAAAGATATTGTTGGTAAGTATAAGATCCTAATAAGTAAAGTAACATGCGAACATGCGGGGGAGCCAGATAAGGATGGAATGTTTAGAGTTATTTCCAGAATGGAAGTCTTACCACCTAATGTAGTGTCAACAGATTCATACTTGATTATTGGTGAGCATACCGAAGAACATATTGTAATAAATGAATATGAATACCTAAAAACGAAATTTGCACGTTTTCTAATGCTACAAGCTATCTCGTCAATAAATTTGTCAAAAGATAAATTTCAATTTGTCCCTCTTCAAGACTTCTCTCATCCTTGGACAGACGAGATGCTTTACAAAAAGTACGGCTTGACGAAAGAGGAAATAGCATTCGTAGAATCCATGATTCGCCCAATGGAATAAAAATAGAAATAAACAACGGCGCTCTTTGACATTTTGTGGGTTGATATATAGAAGAAAAATCTAAAAAAGTACTATCTTTGCATCTCATTTATAAGATGTAAGATGGAAAAAGATGTGCTTCGCAAACAGCCTAACTGGGAAGGGTTATATTTCTATCAGAAAACGAATGTTCTATACCAGTTGACTTTTGGCTTTACCAAACGTTTCCTTATAAGAGGTGACCGCACCATAGACCAGATGATTCAAGCTGCCCGCTCTGGCAAGCAGAATATCGTGGAAGGCTCGGCAGACGGAGTGACTTCTATGGAGATGGAGCTAAAACTCCTGAATGTTGCCAGGAGTAGCATCAAGGAGTTGAAGGAGGATTATGAAGATTATATCGTATCCCGTCATCTGAATCGATGGTCAGCAAAGAATCCACGCTATGATGCGATGTTGAAATTCTGCCGCACCCATAACAAACTGGAAGACTACGAACCCTTCTTTGAAAAGTGGACAGATGAAGAACTGGCAAACATTGCCCTTACCCTATGCCACATGGTGGACAGAATGATGATCACCTACCAGAGGCAACAGGAAGAAACATTTATAAAGGAGGGTGGCATAAAGGAACGAATGACTGCAGCCCGTTTGGGCTACCGCACCAACCAGCGTGAGGAAATAGCAAGACTAAAGCAAGAACTGGAAGCAGCCAAGCGCAGAATCGCAGGACTGGAAGCCATGTTGGCCGCTAGCCGGGCTAGATAGTCTAGCCAGGCTAGTCCTTTTCTAGCCTTTCTAGTTCTTCTAGCCTGGCTAGATTTACTAGATGGACTAGGATTAACAATCAACCCCACAATTTGCAGGGCGCCATAACAGTAATGGTTATGGCAACAACAGATTTACTGAGAAACAAGGTTGCAGAAACGCCAACCATCTATGCCTATGAGCATGTGGGAATACCAGCACATGCAGGTTGGCTTAAAGTGGGCTACACTACCCGCGATGTGGAAACCCGCGTAAAGGAACAGAACCTAACAGGCAATATACCTTATAAGATAGTGCTTGTTCGCCCTGCTATGCGCAAGGACGGTACGTCGTTTGACGACCATCTCATCCATCGTATTCTCCGAAAAGACCATGTTCGTAATCCTGAAGGCGAATGGTTTGTCTGCGATGCAAGGAAAGTAGAGAAAGCAATTGCAACAGCTGTTGAGGGGAAAGACACAATGGTGGAGCGCATCTATAGCTTCCCTATGCGTCCAGAGCAAAGAAAGGCGGTAGAGAAAACTGCCAAATACTTTACTGCCTTTAGGCAAGACCCTACGAACAGAGGACTTACACCCCATTTCCTTTGGAATGCAAAGATGCGTTTCGGTAAGACTTTCACTACTTATCAGCTGGCC
The DNA here is from genome assembly GCA_946619915.1 of uncultured Prevotellaceae bacterium. Classification (GTDB taxonomy): domain Bacteria; phylum Bacteroidota; class Bacteroidia; order Bacteroidales; family Bacteroidaceae; genus Physcousia. The sequence goes on from CAMOMP010000006.1 coordinate 7,221, forward strand.
CTAAAGATGGGGTGGACAAAGGTGCTGGTGCTGACCTTCAAGCCTGCCGTAAAGACGGCCTGGGAAGAGGACTTGCTGACACACAAGGACTTTGATGGTTGGCAATTCTGCCAGAAACAGGAAGACAGAGAGTTTAACTATGTGAATGAAAGGAAACCCTTTGTCTGCTTTGCCTCATTCCAAGATGTTTTGGGCAAGAATGCCGTTGGCGGAATCAAAGCTACTAATGAATGGATTCAAACGGTCAGTTGGGACTGCATTGTGCTGGATGAATACCATTACGGTGCTTGGGGAAAGAATGCCAAGAGTTTCTACGACAAGAAAGACCCTGCACTCAGGAAAGCAGAAGAAGTGGGAGAAATCATCTCTGAAGACGCTGACAATGCACGCGAAGTGGAGATTCGTGAGCTATACGATGAGGAATTGATGCCACTACGCACAGGAGCATATCTTTATCTATCTGGTACTCCCTTCCGTGCCATCTCTACAGGAGAATTCATTGAAGAGCAGATATACAACTGGACTTACTCTGACGAGCAATCAGAAAAGGAAAAGTGGCAAGGGGACAATAACCCTTACGCTCAGTTGCCAAAGATGGTAATGCTGACTTATCAGTTGCCTGACAGCATAAGGGAGATTGCTTCGCAAGGAGAGTTTGATGAATTCGACCTCAATGAGTTCTTCCGTGCCGAAAACGATGCTTTCGTTCATGAGGAATATGTGCAGAAATGGCTGGAACTGATAAGAGGTAGCTATACGGAGAATCTTGTAACAGACCTGAAACTTGGAACGGAGAAGCCCCCAATGCCTTTCTCTGACAGTCGATTGTTGAGTTACCTGCAACATACTTATTGGTTCCTGCCTTCGGTAGCAGCGTGCAAAGCAATGGCCATACTGCTGAGGAAACGTGCTAACCGCTTCTTTGATGATTACGAGGTAATCGTGGCAGCAGGCAACGAGGCTGGTATGGGAGCTAATGCCGTAACACCTGTATATAACGCAATGGGAGACCCGCAGCAAACAAAGACCATAACACTCTCTTGTGGAAAACTTTCAACGGGCGTAACCGTGAAACCTTGGACGGGTATCTTGATGCTGCGTAACACCACCTCGCCAGAGACATATTTCCAGGCAGCCTTCCGTGTTCAGTCACCTTGGACCACCAAAGATGAATATGGCAAAGAGGTAATACTGAAGCCATTCTGTTATGTCTTTGACTTTGCTCCTAACCGTGCTTTGCGGCAGGTGGAAGAATATAGCTGTCAGTTGAATGTGGAGGAGAGTAACCCAGAGAAGAAAGTGGAGAAGTTTATCAAGTTCTTGCCCATACTGGCATTCGATGGTTCCTCCATGAAAGAGATAGATGCCGCTGGCGTTTTGGATATGGCCATGAGCGGTACAACAGCAACATTGTTGGCTCGTAGATGGGAAAGTGCTGTGCTGGTGAATGTAGATAACGCCACCCTACAACGATTGATGAATAATCCGGAGGCAATGGCAGCCCTAATGAACATAGAAGGATTCCGTAACCTCAATTCGGATATAGAAACCATTATCAACAAATCTGAACACGTAAAGAACACCAAGAAGGAGAAAGGCGATAATCTGACAGCCAAGGAGAAAAAACAACTGACGGACGAGGAGAAGGAATTTAAGAGCAAACGCAAGGAGATTCAGGAGAAACTCATTAAGTTCGCCACGCGCATACCCGTCTTTATGTATCTTACGGACTACCGTGAATACAGTCTGAAAGATGTTATCATGCAGTTGGAGCCTGAACTGTTCCGTAAGGTTACAGGTCTGACACTGAAGGACTTTGAATTGTTGGTTAGCCTTGGTGTATTCAACAGCGACTTGATGAATGACGCTGTGTATAAGTTTAAACGCTATGAAGATTCTTCGCTGGGATATGCTGGCATAGACAAACACAAGGGTACTCTTATCGGCAGATGGGATGATGTTATTGATACTGTAGAAGAAAGCATGCCCGTAAAAGAAACTGAACCGAAAGAGAATGCTACAGAGGTTGCAGCAGAACCATGGGAGTCGTTACAAGTTGGTGATAAAGTCGTGCACAAGAGCTTTGGATCAGGCGAAGTAATGTCGATAGACGAGAAGTTTATTATTATTCGTTTCCCAGATATGGAGAAGAAATTTCTTTTCCCCGATGCTTTTGAAAAGGGGTATTTGAGTTACCAATAATACCGCTCCGAGTATGAAGGCTGAATACGGGTCGTTTGCACGCTGAATTCGGGGAGAATTCACCTTGAATTCAGCCTTTAAACTTTTGTGGCTTGATTGCGATGATTTTCCAACTTGATTTTGACCGACAATCAAGTTAAAAAAAATATTTTGCAAGTTGATTTTTATGCCCCTTTAATCTGCTAATGTAAAGGGGGTGGTATATGTGGTGCGAATGCGCCACTGCTCTGGATAGAGATTGTTGATGCGGTTGCCCACACACTTACCTGGGCCTAACACATAACCCTTATAGCACAAGAGAACCATTCCGCGGGGCGCTGGGACACGAATAGCCTCACGACGAAGATATTGTAGGGCTTCGTTGTAATTAAGCTCTATGCGAGGGACGTCTGGATCAACGGAGAATGCAGGAAGCAAACAGCCTCCCCCGGCCCCTCCCAGAGAGGGGAGAAGATTTTCCAGACGCGCCAACTCGTCACCCCTCCTTGGGAGGGGCTGGGGGAGGCTATTTTTCCTAATGGCGGCACAGTAGAACCCTTCTCCCCTATCACGACCAGGAAGGAAGTGGCGCTCCTCCAAGAGTTCTGCCCCCAAGGTATCACAAATCCAACGGACGTTGTCTTCGTCTTCATAGTGATTAAAGGTGCAGGTGCTATAGATAAGCAAACCACCAGGTTTGAGCACATGCCAGATATCCTGCATAATCTCACGCTGACGCTGCCAGCAATGCTCTACATTCTGTAGGCTCCATTCCTGAACGGCAACCTCGTCCTTGCGGAACATTCCTTCGCCTGAGCATGGTACATCGGCAACCAACAAATCGAAGCAGTCTGTAAAGGCTGCAAAATCAGCCGGGTAATTCTGAGTAACAAAACAACGGACAGGATATTCACCCTCTGTAACACGCGTCCACTTCTGCATATTCTCAGAAAGCACCTGAGCACGTTTGGGCATTGGCTCGTTGCTGACAAGCACGGAACCCTCGGGCAACAGGCCCGCAAGGAGCGTACTCTTGCCGCCAGGGGCAGCACAGAGGTCCAAAGCAACAACGTTGCTTTCAAAGTTGAGAGTTGAGAGTTTAGAGTTTAGAGATCCTTCTGATTTTTGAATTTTGAACGCCGAAGGGGTCGCGAGCGGAACGCGAGAACGAAGTGGCAATTTTGAATTTTGAATTAAAAACCTGTCTATCAGGTTTGCAACGTACATGGAGGATGCTTCCTGAACGTAGTAGGCACCGGCATGTAGAAGGGGATCGAAAGTGAAGGCGGGACGCTCGCTCAAGTAATACGCATCGAGACACCAGGGAACGGGCTCGGTGTGTACAGTATCACTGATATTGAGAGGTTTGCCTTTGCGAGGGTTCAGACGGATAGAGACCTCGGGCTCAGTTTCCAGAAGAGCATGACACAGCGCATCGGCAGTATCTGTATCATACTGCTCGTGCATCAAACGTACAAAGTCCTCTGGCAACTGCATAACGGTTACACGCTTACAACACCCTTAATGGCTGGCCAGGGATCATAATCGACAAGTTGGAAATCCTCGTACTTGAAGTCGAAGATATTCTTGACCTCAGGATTAATAATCATCTTAGGCAACTTACGAGGCTCGCGGCTAAGCTGCAGCTTAACCTGATCCATGTGGTTGAGATAGATATGCGTATCACCCGTTGTATGGATGAACTCACCGGGCTTGAGACCACAGACCTGAGCCATCATCATACACAGCAAGGCATATGAGGCAATGTTAAAGGGAACACCCAGGAAGCAGTCGGCACTGCGCTGATAGAGCTGCAGGCTGAGTTTACCGTCTGCCACATAGAACTGGAAGAAAGCATGACAGGGAGGAAGGTTCATGTTCTTGAGATCTGCTACGTTCCAGGCGCTAACAATGATACGACGACAGTTGGGGTCGTTCTTGATAGTATCCACCGCTTGTTGAATCTGGTCGATGAAACCTCCGTCGTAATCAGGCCAGGAACGCCACTGGTAGCCGTATATATGACCTAGGTCGCCCGTCTCTGGGTCAGCCCACTCATTCCAAATACGCACACCTCGCTCCTGCAACCAATGGGCATTAGTATTACCCTGCAGGAACCAAAGCAGTTCGTAGATAATACTCTTAAGATGTACTTTCTTGGTAGTGAGCAAGGGGAAGCCTTCCTCGAGGTTGAAACGCATCTGATGGCCAAATATGCTAATGGTACCCGTGCCGGTACGGTCGCTCTTCTTGTTACCCTCGTCGAGGATGCGCTGCAGTAGGTCTAAGTATTGTTTCATTTATTGTTTACTGTTTACCGTTTCACATAGTTCACAAAGCAGTAGGGATGGGCATGCTTTTCGTCAACATCATGCTCTTCCTTTTCTGCTACCACCCACTCTTCTTTTGAGAACTGGGGAAAGAAGGCATCAGCCTGTGCTGGGGTATCCTCAATCTCAGTCAGACAAAGGCGGTCTGCCATGGGCAGGGCCTCGTTATAGACACTGGCTCCACCTATTATATATATATCCTCGTCTGGAGTACAGGAGGCCAAAGCAGCTTGCAGGGATGGGAAGGTCTCTGCGCCAGGGAATGTCACCTGAGAGCGTGTAAGCACCACATTACGACGGTTAGGCAGAGCACCCTTGGGAAGTGACTCGAAGGTGCGACGGCCCATAATGATGGTATGTCCCGTGGTAAGTGCTTTGAAGCGCTTCAGGTCGTTGGGTAACCAATAAAGCAGCTTATTCTGATAACCTATGGCCAAGTTCTGGGCCACAGCAGCAATGATACTGATCATAAGAAATCCGTGTAATAAATATGGTCACAAAAGTACAAAAAAAAGGCGACTTGCAGAAACAAGTCACCTCTTTTTTTATTAGGAAATCTGTGATTTATCAGTTACGACGCGAAGCTGAATAATTAATCTTCAGAGCCCAAGACTTACGCAACACTTCCTTGATATCGGTAATATAACCCATATGAGTGTGCTGGTCGGCCTTGATGGAGATTACCTGATCTCCCTCGTTAACCATACCCTTACGCTCTGCAGCAACGAAGTCCATTACTTCCCTAGGTTCTGCATAACGGTCGTTCAGCTGAATACGTGTACCGCTACCCATCTGAGCACGAAGCTGATCTGTTGGAGGACCAACATAGATGAATGAGACGGCAGACTTCTTCTCCAACTTGGTTAATTCTGTACCCTGGGGAACAACGAACTTAACCTTCAGCGTAACCTCACGCATAGTTGTTACCATCATGAAGAAGAACAAGATGGTAAAAATCAAGTCGGGCAGAGATGAGGTATTCATCTCGACCATCTCACGACCTTCTTTTCTCTTAAATCCTGCCATTGTTCTACTGCTTATACTGTTTAGGTTCAGCCTCAGAGATATGCTGGGGATAATATTCTAGCTGAATAGCCTTCTTGATATCATCATCCAAAGCATCGTATGGACGTCCAAACTTCTCCTTGGCATACTCGTTACGCAACTCGTTATAAGCTGCCACCAACTCGTTCTGAACCTGGAAATACGCAAAGTATGGCGTATCGCGGGCTGTCTGAACAGAGATAACGTGCTTGTCAGTTACAAGGCAACGACCCAAATGATCAATATTCTTAACATGCTTCTCAGGCCACTTGCTGAGATTCTGCTCGTTTTTGATAAAATCTTTAGCGCGTTGACGCAATATGCCTATATCAACATAATCGTTAAAGGTCTCATCCTTTATCCAGAGCTGGCCTTCAGAGTTCAGACGAACATACATAATGTTCCTGGACTTGATGTCCACCTGGGCATTCTCCTGGTCTGGATCTGGGGGATTGGGGAGTCGGCGAGACAAACCCATATCCGTATCCATTGATGTTGTCACCAGGAAAAAGATAAGCAGCATGAAAGAGATGTCAGCCGTTGAACTGGTGTTCAGGCCCGGCATTTTCTTTTTCTTCTTTGCCATATCTACTTAACTGTTTTTAAAGGATGTTACTTTTTAATCGCACTTTTTGTAAGAACGCCAGTCATACTGACAATTACAGCAGCTGTAGCAGCTAGGATAAGGATACCGATTGATACACAGAATGCATCTACAACAGTAACCCATCCAGCTGAGGTAACAGTACCGTCTGCAGCTTTGAAAGACTCCTCACCCAGGCCCAATACGAAGCCTAATACCACTGAAGCAACGAACAAGCCCCATGTGATGAGAGAGACCTTGCCACCAGGAACGCCGGTTGAAGCAGCGGAATCAGTACCCTTGCTGCTTGTAAGACCCTTAATTCCAGACCATACTGTAAGTCCAGCTGTTGCAATTACCAACAGGTACATCAACCACATGATGATGTCTGTCAGTATTGGCTCATTGTTGTCACCTACAGGATTATCATAGCCGATCGTCAAGAACGCTGCGAAGGATACCAAGATAATTCCAATGCAGATGTACAAAGCCATCTTGGAAATTTTCTCAATCTTCATAATACTTTCTCTGAATCGGGGTTATTACTTCTTACACTTGTCTGACTGTACACACATGGTCAACAGCTCCTGAGCTGCCTCTTCCATATTACTGGTCAGAGATTCTACCTTAGCCAAAATGTAGTTGTAGAATATCTGAAGAATCAAAGCTACGATAATACCGAAGATAGTGGTAATCAAAGCCACCTTCATACCACCAGCAACAACGGTAGGACTGATATCACCAGCACGCTGGATGTCATCGAATGCCATAACCATACCGATTACAGTACCCAAGAATCCGAGAGAGGGAGCCATAGCAATGAAGAGGGTAATCCAAGAGCAGTTCTGCTCGAGGTAAGAGCCCTGAACCTCAGCCTCCATGTTGATAGTACTCTCGATAGTACCAATGTCGTTACGGTCTGTACTTGCCAAGCACTCCATAGCCTTGCGACTAACCTGTGCAACAGGACCACGTGTGCCCTTGCAGAAGTCAATAGCACCGGCAACGTCACCAGCAGCAACCTTAGCAGCCAGATCCTTTGTGAACTTGCGTGTATTAATCTGAGCGAGAGACAGATAGATAACGCGCTCGATACAGAATGCGAGACCCAGTACCAAAGCGATGGCAACCAATGACATGAAGCCTGCGCCACCCTCGATGTACTTTGTCTTCAAAGTCTTAAAGATAGTTTCACTTTCTTCTTCCACAACGGGAGCAGCTTCTGTTTCTGCCTCAGCAGCAGTAGTGTCTACAACAGCAGAGTCAGCAGGAGCAACAGTGTCCACCTGCTCAGCAGTAGCTTCCACATCTTCCTGAGCCATAACTGATGATGTTGCTCCAAAAGTACATGCTGCTACCAACGCAACAATTGCAAATAACTTTTTCATTTTGTGTTGTTTTAAATTGATTAATGTTATTACTTTTATTATTTATTCTCAATAATTGGACAAGCGGAGAGACGGGGATTCGAACAAAGGCTTTCTGCCTTGTCGGCTTTGAACCCCTTCTCATGCCTTGCGGAGAGACGGGGATTCGAACCCCGGATACGCTTTTGACGTATACACGCTTTCCAGGCGTGCCTCTTCAGCCACTCGAGCATCTCTCCTTAGGCAGAAACGCACATATTATGCGTCACTATATACGTTTTCGGTTACAAAAATATCTTTTTTTTTGAACATTACCACACGATATTGCAAAAACTTTTGAGTAAAATGGATTTTTTCGACTATTTGCACACACGGAAACTACTTCGCACGCGAAAAAAGGCGTTTTACATTGGCATTGGTTACGTTTTCCACCTCTTCGGGCGTTACATTATTTATATCTGCCAGTTTGCGCATGACTTCCACAACATAAGCCGACTCATTTCGTTTACCACGATAAGGGACAGGAGCAAGATATGGAGAGTCCGTCTCCAAGACTACACGCTGCAAAGGAATATGCCGCAGAATATCTGGCAAGGGGGATTTCTTGAATGTTGACACGCCACCAATACCCAGCACGAAGTTGTCGAAAGCAAGCAGTTCCTCTGCCTCTTCGAGCGTCCCGCCAAAGCAATGGAACACGCCCGACAAGCCCGCTGACGCATATGGGCGAAGTGCTTGCACCAGTTCTGAATGTGCAGAACGGGAATGAATCATCAGGGGAAGTCCATACTGGACAGCCCATTCTATCTGGCGCGTGAAAGCATCGATCTGCTGCTGTTTATAGCTGGCGTCCCAATAGAAATCCAGGCCCACCTCGCCAACAGCGATATATGGATGCGAAGAATCCTTCAGGCGCTCCTCCATTCTGTCAAGGACCTGAAGATAGTCTTCAGTCACATCCTCGGGATGCAATCCCATCATAGGATAGCAATAGCCCGGATAAGACTGGCAGAGAGCCAGCATAGGCTCTACAGACGCCTCATTGATATTAGGCAACAGGATGCGTTCCACCCCCGCCTGCTGTGCACGTTGCACAACAAGTTCCCTATCCTCTTCAAACTCAGGGCCGTAGATATGACTGTGCGTATCTATCATGACTTGCGGTTAAGCATAGACTGGGCATAATCCCACAGAATAGCCGTGCGCTCCTGAGGCAATGACACACGGGCAATAGCCTGCGCTGCCTCCTGATAATACTGATTAATCTTGTCACGAACCAGTTGGGGCACACCAATCTCGTCGTAAAGACGGGTTACGGCTGCCACCTTCTCCTCGCGTACAGGATTCTCCTTATTCAGCCACATGTTCAGTTCCTGAGCCTGTTCCTTGTTGGCCAACAACTGAGCATTGATAAGCATATAGGTCTTCTTGTTGCACATGATATCGCCGCCTATCTGCTTACCGAAGGTCTTGAAATCTCCGTACACATCCAGATAATCGTCCTGCAGCTGGAAGGCAAGTCCCAGTTTCTCTCCGAACTCGTACAATGCATCGGCATCCTGTTCGGAAGCCCCACCCAGGACGGCTCCAATCTTCAGAGCACAAGCCAAGAGAACGGAGGTCTTTAGACGTATCATCTCGATGTATTCCGCCTCAGTAACATCCGAGCGATCCTCGAAATCAATGTCGTACTGTTGTCCTTCATCAATCTCCAAGGCCGTTTCCGTAAAAAGACGAAGGACAGTGGGCATATACTTCTCATTGCACTGGATCATACGATGAAAAGCCAGCACCAGCATATTATCACCGCTAAGAATAGCGGCATTATCATTCCATTTCTTATGTACACAAGGTTTCCCGCGGCGAACTTCGGCACGATCCATAAGGTCGTCATGCAAAAGGGTGAAGTTATGGTAGGTCTCGATGGCTATTGCAGGCATCAGGATATTCTGCACATCATCCTTATACATATTATATGCCATTAACATCAATACGGGACGTAAACGCTTTCCACCCAAGGACAGCACATACCTAATGGGGTCGTATAAAGCGGCAGGCTTTCTGTCGTATGGCAGTGAATCGATGGTATTGTTAACCATCTTCAAAAGTTCGCTACTACTATACATTATCAATTATTTTATAATAAAATAAGGAAAAACAAGGCTGCCCACCTACACGGAGAGCAGCCTTAAATATATTCGATAGTTGAATTATTGCAGACGGAAATTGACAGGAAGACGGAAGTAGCTACGAACAGGCTTGTTACCCTGCTTAGCAGCTGTCCATCTTGGCATCGCCTTAACCACGCGCTCGGCCTCCTTAGAGAGACTTGCATCAGGACTCTTCAGAATCTTAACATCCGTAATAGAACCGTCCTTGTTTACAACGAACTGAACCGTAACACGGCCCTGAATCTCCTGCTCTCTGGCGATGGAAGGATAGTTCAAATGTTCAGAAATCCACTTGTACATGGCCTCCATACCACCAGGGAACAGAGCCTCTTGCTCTACAACATTAAAGATCTGATCGTCATCGTCAGCCTCAACAATAGGACCTGAGGCAACAACAGCATTAGAGGGAGCACCAGTACCTACAACATTTGTAATAACCTGATTAACCTCCTCAGTAGTCTGAATCTCTTCCTCAGGCAACTCGGTATCATCCTCAACCTCGTTGATGATCTCCATAACGGTTGGAGCAGCAGCTGGGGGAGGAGCCATTGTCTCTTCCTGATGAGTAATAGGAATCATATCCTCCTCAATAGGCTGGTTATAAATAGGACCATCTTCAACAATCTTCACCTCACGCTGAGTGTACTCAAAAGCGACGAACATAAGAGCCAAAGACAAAACATAACCAATAAGAATATTGGTGGATTTCTGTCCCTGCAGTTCTTCATTTACAGTTTTGTTAGCTTCCATATTGTTATTTTTCTTATTTTTGCTCGTTTAACACATCTATTTGGGGCAAATTTAGCACATTTTTTTTATTCGCCGTCGCTCTCCAACGTTTTTTTTTAAGTTCAATTTAAATTTTGTCCCAATAAAAGACATTATTGACAGAAAATGCACTAACTTTGAGCGCAAAATGCTAAGGACAATGACAAAGAAGCATATACTTCCACTTATTGGGGCATTATTATTTGTGCAGACAGAATCATTCTGCCAGGAAAGCACCAGTATCTTCAACTTCCTGAACCTCCCCAATTCCTCGCACGTAACAGGATTGGGTGGCAAAAACATATCTCTGGTTCAGGATGAAATCCAGACTGCAGCAATCAACCCCGCCTTACTCTCAAATATAAGTGACAAGACTGTGGGTGTGAACTTCATGTCATACATGCAGGGATGCAAAGCAGGTGGAGCAGGATACGCACAGACCGTAGGCAGCAGAGGCACATGGGGCGCATTCACGCAGTTTGTGGGATACGGCTCCATGAAGGAGACAAATGTTTCCGGCGAAATAATCGGAGACATGAAGGCACTGGATTTCTGTTTTGGCGGGCAATACAGCTACATGCTCACAGACAGACTCTCAGGAGGTGTCACAGGAAAGATTGTGTACTCTCACTACGGAGAATTTTCATCATGCGCCTTAGCCGTTGACCTAGGTTTGAACTACTATTGGGAAGAGAAGAACCTTTCCCTCTCTGCCGTAGCCAGAAACATTGGCGGTCAGGTAAAAAGATTCGGTGACGTAGGAGAGCGTATCCCCTTTGACATGCGAATAGGCTTCACAAAAGGATTAGGACACGCACCCGTTGATTTCTCTGTAACATTGGTTGACCTGACCAGGTGGAGCCAGAGCGACTACTACTCTCCCGAGGGAGAAATCAGCGCAGGCAGAATCTTCACCAACCATCTTGAGTTTGGCGTAGATGTTTATCCGATTCCTGTCATATATATCTGTGGAGGTTTCAATTTCCGCCGTGCATTCGAGATGAAAGCAGCAGGAAGCTCACATGCCGCAGGTCTTTCTTTTGGTGCAGGAGCCAACCTTAAGAAAGTGAAAGTAGGCATCGCCTATGCCAAATATCACGTGGGCGCCCCTACCCTTTCACTGAACTTTGCATATAGCTTCCAGAAGTCTGACAAAGATTAACCTGCAACGGCATCCGTTTTTACAGGTTCTCAACACTTTAGCATATAATTACATCATGAATAAGATTACAATAGCCATTGACGGTCATTCTTCATGTGGCAAGAGCACAATGGCCAAGGACTTGGCAAGAGAGATTGGATATGTTTACATAGACACTGGTGCCATGTACAGAGCAGTGACCCTTTTCTGCTTGCAGAACGGGCTCATCAAAGACGAGAAAGTTGACACCGAGGAGCTAAGAAAGCACATGAATGAAATCTCCATCACATTCCTGCTGAATCCTACCACCGGGAAGCCCGACACCTATCTGAATGGTATCTGCGTAGAAGACAAGATACGCACCCTGGAGGTATCGAGTAAAGTAAGCTATGTTGCCGCATTGGATTTTGTAAGGGAAGCGATGGTTGACCTGCAAAGATTAATGGGCGAGGCAAAAGGTGTGATTATGGATGGAAGAGACATAGGCACTGTTGTATTCCCCAATGCAGAGCTTAAGATATTTGTTACAGCCAGCGACGAGATTCGTGCTCAAAGAAGATATGATGAACTAACCGCCAAAGGCGAGAAGTGCAATATGGAGGATATCCTGGCCAATATCCGCGAGCGTGACAGAATAGACAGTACACGTGCCGTCAGTCCGCTTAGGAAAGCTGACGATGCCATCATATTGGACAACAGCAATATGTCCATTGCCGAGCAGAAAGCATGGCTTATATCTCAATTCCAACGTGTTACTGGGAAATGAAAATCGAGATTGACCAAGGTTCCGGCTTTTGCTTCGGTGTAACACGTGCTATCGGAAAAGCAGAGGAAGAGCTTAACAAAGACGGGCACATATACTGTCTTGGCGATATCGTTCACAACGGAAAAGAATGCGATCGCCTACAACGCTTAGGCCTTACAACCATCAATCACGAGGAATTAACGAACATACACAAATCCAAGGTTCTTCTAAGGGCACACGGCGAACCGCCATCGACATACCAACTTGCCGAGAAGAACGAGATTGAGATAATAGATGCTACATGTCCCGTAGTACTACACCTACAGGAACGCATCAAGAAAGAATACGACAACGACACAGAACACAAAAAACAGATTGTAATCTTTGGCAAGAACGGTCATGCAGAGGTATTAGGGTTGGTAGGTCAGACGGAAGGAACGGCCATCGTCATCGAATCAATTGCCGACCTTCATAAGCTTGACTACAACAAGGATATCTGCCTATACTCGCAAACCACCAAACCCCTGGATGAATTCCGACGCATTGTAGAGTACATACAAGAACATATCAGCAGCAATGCTACGTTTACATTCTACGACACGATATGCCGACAGGTAGCAAACAGAATGCCCAACATAAGGGAGTTTGCCAACAGACATGATGTAATTCTTTTTGTTTGCGGGAAAAAAAGCAGCAACGGAAGGGTTCTGTTCAAGGAGTGTAAGGAAGCTAACCCCAAGTCCTATATGATAGATACAGCCAACGAAATAGAACTTCGCTGGCTGCAAGATTGTAATTCAGTTGGTATCTGCGGAGCAACAAGTACTCCCAAATGGCTAATGGAGGAGTGCAAAATAAGAATCGAGGAGTTGCTTGGCAGCAACAAAAGATGACCGCTGACCATCCAGCACACTCTTTTCAGCTGCTTTCAAGAGATCTGCTATCGTGGGGTTCTGATAGAAATTGTTACGTAGCTGCTCATTTATACTCTCGTACATCCAATATTTAGACTGCTCGGCACGACGGAATTCAAAGTATCCGTTTTTCTTGACGAAGTCCATATATTCGTATATCATATCCCATATCTCCTTGATTCCTATAGCATAGAATCCACTATAAGTAAGAACCTTAGGTAGCCAGCCACTTTCGGGCATAGGGAATAATTGCAATGCATTTCTGAACTGTGTAGCTGCCAACTGGCATTTATCAACATTATTGCCATCGCACTTGTTGATAACAATACCATCAGCCATCTCCATAATACCACGCTTGATGCCCTGAAGCTCATCGCCTGTGCCAGACAGCTGAATCAACAGGAAAAAGTCAACCATTGAATGACAAGCGGTCTCGCTTTGGCCGACGCCTACTGTCTCAACAAAAATCTTATCGAAACCGGCAGCCTCGCAGAGGATTATCGTCTCGCGCGTCTTGCGGGCCACACCACCAAGACTACCAGCCGAGGGACTGGGGCGGATAAAAGAATCTGGATGAACAGAGAGTTTCTCCATACGGGTTTTGTCACCCAGGATACTACCCTTGGTACGTTCGCTGCTGGGGTCGATAGCCAGCACAGCCAACCTACCACCATATTCCTTCAGAACATGTATGCCGAATTCATCGATACTGGTACTCTTTCCTGCACCAGGAACACCGCTGATACCTACCCTTATACTCTTACCAGAATAAGGCAGGCACTTCTCTATCACCTCCTGAGCAATAGCCTGATGAGCTGGATTCGTACTCTCGACCAATGTCACAGCCTGACCCAGGATAGAGACATCGCCGCGTAATATTCCCTCAACATAATCTCCCGCAGTAAGTTGACGGCGGGCAAACCTGCCGCGTTTTAGATAAGGATTGACTATGGAAACCGGACCTACTCCCTCGTTTACCTTCAAGCCCTCAAATTCTGCGCTGTTTTCAGGATGTTCCATATCTGGTCTTTTAAGGTTTGATGTCAATATTAATAACAGTCTTTGGCTGCATGGGGTCGTTTGTAATCAAGAGGACTCTTGGCCTTCCCTTGGCACGCTTAAGGTATTTGGGCGTCACGGTAACCTTCAGCTTTGTACTTGCACCAGGTTTGAGCACCCTATTCCCCAAACTTACAGAAACAGCTTCATTAAATACCTGTACCTGCTCGAAATGCAAATCACTCTTTCCGTTATTATAAACAAGAATCGTATGGGAAGCCTTCGACTTTCCTGTCAAGGCGGCAAACTCTACCATTGATTCCGACACATGCAGCTTGGGAGCATTTTCCATCTCTTCCTCAGTCATCTTGGAGAAATCAGGAAGCAGAACTGCTGAGATCTGAATCTCGTTGACATCGCTAATCTTATCACCCATATAACGGGAGAGATATACCGAAGTCTTATTCAGACCCATCTGCAGTAATCTGTCACTATCCAGCGTCAGACGAATGATTCCCTTCTTGCCAGCTGGCACGTTCTCTGGAATATATTGAGCCGACAGATAGGCTGGCAGATGCATCAGCTCAGGGCGGAAAGCCGTATGTTCCTTGTTGATAAGCGACATTTCAACCACAGGATGCTCGCCTTTGTGAACATCGTCAAACTCCAGATAGTTTGTCTCTATCTGTACATTGCCCAAGTCTATCGGGTAATCCTCTCCTACATCCTTGACTTCCACCACTACAGTCCCTTGTATGGTTAGGTAAGCAGGCTCTTCCGAAGCATTCGTAAACACCTCTACCTCCTTGTAAAAAGAGCCCAAGATGTTGGCATCATAAACCATGGAGATCTCCCCACCCTTTCCTGCAGGGATTTCTGCCGTTGGATAGGAAACGTCAATACATCCGCAAGACGCCTTTGTCGATGTTATCTTCAGCGGCTGATTGCCTCTGTTCGTAAAGCCAAAGACCACCTTCTTAGGCTGTTGGAATTCCACTTCGCCCAACTTCTTAATCTCCACATCAGGGACAAAGCGGGGTTGTGCATGCAGCATAGCAGCACTCATCAAAAAAAGAAAAAGAAAGATATATCTCACTCTCATTTCTGTTTGTCTGTTTTATATAATGTTCTTAGAGAGGCCTCAACCGTGCGCAAGAGGTCTCGTTTATCTGTTGAAGGAGAATATACAAATCCTTCAGCAACGATTAGCTTATTATTCACAGAGTCTATACTCGTCAGTGACACGAAAGGACCTCCCAAAGCCCCGTTTCGCATCTCCCAAAATCCACGTACTTCATACACTTTTTTCCCACCTATCTCACGCAAGCAAGAGGAAATAATAGGAGAACCATCTATCTTGGTTGTCTGCATCCACTGGTCCGGGTTACTGCCAGGAATATTCATGCGCATTACAGAGTCTCTGCAAGCTACAAACTTTTCCTCATCAGCAATATTCTCGCCATCCCATGGCAGGGCATACACAACCACATTAAGGTCTTTCTCGTTAAGATTCGAGCCTGCCCACATAAAATTCTTACCCACCTTGCTGGCTTGGATTTGCTCAGGGACTTTTATGCCATAGCCAACGGCAGCGGAAAACTTCTTTTCCATGTCCCTATTGTAATGCTTACGAAGATTATCCGCACGCATCTCTATCTGTGCATTATCTATTATCCGTCGAATGTTCATGCCATTCTCAGAGAGGAACTCTCGAAGCGAGTCAACAGAAGGTGCAGCCACCTTAACTTCTATTTGAGGACGAGCCACGACATTCCTTTCTACTCCCACCACAGCATGCTTCAGGCTGGGGTCTATACGAACAAAAAGCTTGCTATGGAATGTAGTATATGTCTGGACATAATGACGAGACGATATCCTAACCATTTTAAAATAGGGTTCCTCCTGCATAAGCCCTGGAACAGCTCCTTGAGTTATTGCCTTGAGTGTATCCGCGATATCGCTGTGCCAGACTTTGTCGTCCACCACCAAAAGGAGTTCGCTGGGCAAACCCTTTGAGGCCACAATCCTTGCTTTCTTGTCTTGGGGTGTACAAGAAACGAGCAAGAACAACAACATCAAAATGGGGTACAATCTCATGTTTATTCCTTAGCTTTACCTTAGGCCTACCTTTTCAGCCTTTTGCATTCTCACCCACAAAGGTATCCTCTTTTTCCGGGAATGGCAAAGAGGAACCCAAAAACTTCCCCTCTTGTTGTTTTTTTTTAACAGAAACAATTAATGAACCAGAATAAAGGTGTACTTTTGTCGCCAAATAAAATAATTATTATCATTTATGAAGTACACTAACTATCAGGAACCTCTGTTCCTCTCTGTTTTTGCACTGTTTATCACCACGTTATTCAGCACATGTTCTTTCCTATATCCGCTAAACCCATGGGACGATGCTAATGTCTATATGACTATAGGCAATGCCATGTTAAGCGGGAGGGAACTGTATGTAGATATTTTCGACCATAAGGGACCCGTTCTTTACCTTATGCACGAAATGGCGGCTATGCTATCGCGTAGCAGCTTCGTAGGAATCTACCTTATTGAGATATTATGTAGCTTCTGCTTTATGTGGTACTCGCTACGTACAATACGGCTTTTCTCATCTTCCAAAGTTACATTGCCGCTGGCATGCCTGATAGGATGGCTCGCTTTATCATCGGACCTTTTCTATTACGGGGACAGTGTTGAGGAATTCTCGCTACCTATTCTGGCTCATTGCCTATACTTCATGCTACGTTTTGCCAAGAACAGGAAAACCCCGCATTGGTGGCAGTCACTGATTATAGGAGTTGGATTAGGACTTATTTTCTGGACGAAATTCAACATCCTATTCTTCTACATTGGTGGCATTATGGCACTTGCCTTCATTGCATGGAAACATCAGCAACTGAAGGAACTTTGGAATATCGTTTTATGGGTTATCGCCGGAGTAATTCTGGCAACAATACCCGTTTTGGCATACTTCATAGCACACGGAACGGTAGAGGCACTTATTGATTCATACTTTATGGTCAATATCTTCCAATACCACGGCACAGCCACCAACGGCGAACCTGATTTCTGGTGGTTCCCACTCATGAAACTATCTATATGGGCAGTACTGACACTACCTATATACTTTGTGCGTGCACGCTGGGAGGTAAAGCTTCTTGTATTGGGTACGTATGGCATTCTGCTGCTTTCTTTTGCAACAATGACCGTGCAATTCTATTATTTCCTGTTGATGTACGTATTCTCTCCGTTGGTTATTTACTTCTTCAGGAATCACATACCCACAACCCGAACATACATAATTATAGCACTCATCGGCATTACATCAGCTGCAACCAACTGGAACTTAGTTACACTCATAAACGGTACCTTCCCAAAAAGTGTACTGGAAATGGCCGAGATCATCAATGCAAACAAGAGCGATGACAGCGAAGTGCTCACTTTCAGTTCATACGACACTGGCATTTATCAGCACACACGTCACCTGCCACCCAACAAAAACTTCTTTATCTCCAGCATTCTGGATCCAGAAATCAAAAAGGAGCAGGCAGAATGGGTTGCCTCAGGTAAGGTCAAATACTTAGTGCGTGAGATTGGAGCCATCGTAACATGTCACGAATACTATGATGCGCCCATACCAAGCAACTTTCATTGCATATACGACAAGGAGGAGTTGTTCCGCTACAGGCTGATTACCACTCCGCACAAGTTCCTTTGGAACCTCACCTATCCGCGAATATTACTGCAATACGTCATGGAGCCCGTAACCGTAAACCAACGGATGCTGGTTTACGAGAGGAAGCCATAAAAGACAGTTACTTAAAGTATACTGATTAGTTGTTCTTCTTTTTCTTGGAGAACTTGACAACAGCGCGTATCACAATAAAATTTGTTACAGCGCTGATAATAGCCATAGGTATATAAGCAACGGAGTCGTCCAATCCGAATGCCTCAACAAACAGCCACATAAGTCCCATGCGAACCACAAACAGGTTGAACATATGGGCACCGATAATACCTATAAGGTTATGTACGGACGGGCTGGTCTTAAACGTCCAATAAACAGTGAGGAAGTAGTTAACACAGAAAGAGATGAGGTAACCCGAAATGAGTGCTACCTGGTAAGGAGCAAAAAGCCTCACCACATAGAATACAGCAGCATCTATCATGGCACATGTGCCACCTACAATACAGAAACGAAGAAACTGCTGAACCTCCTTCTGACTAAGTAACTCCTTTATCTTTTTCATCCTATTCCAAATGTACTCTTTCTGCCGTGAGCGGCTCACCAATAAAGGCTGCTGCTTTACTCTGAAATTCCTCGGCTTGCTCTGTGGTTAAATACGTTGTTGAACCGCCCTGGGTAATCCGTTCTTCCATCTCGGGATGACGGTTCAGATAATCCTGCAAGCTATTGGCCACATAATACCCTTGTTCAATAACATGAATATTGGATGGCATATACTTTCGGATCTTCTCAATTAAAAGAGGATAGTGTGTGCAACCTAATATAACACTATCAATCTGTGGATCACGACTGAGCAGGCTATCAATATTCTTCTTTACAAAGTAATCTGCACCCGGGCCATCGTATTCGTCATTCTCTACCAAAGGAACCCACATAGGGCAAGCCTCGCCCGTGACATGTATATCGGGATGCAACTTGGCAATCTCTAAATCGTATGTAGCACTGCGTATCGTACCCATAGTAGCCATAATACCAACATGACGGCTTTGAGAGATACCTCCCAAGACCTCAACGGTTGGACGAATGACGCCAAGTACACGTCGATGGGAATCCATTTGCGGAAGGTCATTCTGCTGTATGCTACGCAAGGCCTTTGCCGATGCTGTGTTACAGCCTAAAATAACAAGATGGCATCCCCGGGCAAAGAGGTACTGTACGGCCTGTAACGTAAACTCGTAAACAATGTCAAACGAACGTGTACCATACGGAGCACGAGCATTGTCTCCCAGGTACAAATAATCATACTGCGGCATTAACGAACGTATCTGCCGCAGTATTGTTAGACCTCCATAGCCCGAATCAAAAATTCCTATCGGGCCTGGCGTTTGTGGGAACTTATTATTTGTGTTCATCTTGAGGTGACACCGCTGTCCCCAGTTTCTGGCGTACTAGTTCTGTTACATCTACGCCAACAACAGGATTAATGTAAGGGCAAGCGTTATCGTCAGTATTCAGGATAAAACCATATCCATATTCCACGCCAATTTCAAGAAGAACCCTATTCAGCTTCTTCTGTACCTCAGCAACCAGGTCTTTCTCGGCCTGGGCTAACAAGCTCTGTACCTGTACACGGAAAGCAACTCCATTATCCATTAACGTCTGCAGTTCAGCCTGTCGCTTCTGCATAATGGTCTGAGGGAAGTCCTTCTGTCCCTGCAGGAAGTCAACAAACTTCTTCTGGAACTCAGCCTCTCCCCTTGCTGCCTCCTCGTCGTACTTGGCCTTTAATGTCTGCAATTCCTGCATAGCCTGAGTGTACTCGGGCATTTCCTTTATTACCTGCTGGTAGCTTAAATAGCCAAACTGTATCTGAGCAGAGGCAACGATAGGAATTACAACGAAGAGAAATACAAATAGGCGTTTCATATTTCTTTATTTATTATTATTGAATACCAAGCTCTTTCTTAATCTGAGCAGATATATCGGTGCTCAATTGTGTGTTAACAAAGGGGATAACACCAGTGCTGATATCAACGACATAAACATAGCCACCTTCTTCACCCACTTTCTTCACAGCAGCCAGAACCTTCTCGTTAATAACACCGAACTTCTCCTGGCGAGCCTTCTCCAGAGCCTGTTGATTGTCCTGGTAAGACTGCTGCAGACGCTGATACAGATCCTGAAGTTCCTGCTCACGACGCTGCTTAACATTATCCAACAGCTTAGCCTGCTCTTTCTGGTACTCCTCGCTTTTCTTCTGCAGTTCTTCCTGCATCAACTTGATATCATCCTCATACTGCTTAGCCATTGACTGAATCTCTTCTGTAGCAGCAGTGAACTCCTTCATGTTAGAAATGATGTCACCACTGTTGAAATGAGCAAACTTCTGAGCATTCACACTCAGGGGAGCTATCATCAAGATAGCAATCAATAATTTCTTCATAATCTTGTCTTATTATTTGTTATTAATTATTCGTTAAAAATATATTCGCTTAGTTATATCCCAACTTGGATAGTACCTCGTTAGAAATGTCAATCTTGGGATTGGCGTAAATAATGCCGGCATCACTGGCGCGGTCCAAAATCAGACTATAGCCCTTTAAGTCAGAGATATCCTTCACGGCATTGTAGATTTCGTCCTGTATAGGAGTCATCAGGCTTTCGCGCTTCTTGTACAATTCGCCTTCAGGGCCGAAGTACTTTCTCTTCAACTCTGCAGCTTCCTTCTCTTTAGCAACAATAGCCTCCTCGCGCTGGGTCTTCTGCTCATTGCTCAGGAAGACAGCCTCAGACTGGTAATTCTTATACAATGTCTGAGCCTCCTGTGTTAAGGCATCCACTTCAGCCTGCCACTTCTTGCTTACCTGATTCAACTGCTCATTGGCACGTTCGTAAGCAGGAACATTTTTCAATATATATTCCATATCTATCAGGGCAAACTTCTGTGCCATTGCATTGACACTTGTCATTACCATTAAAATCAAAAATAGCTTTTTCATATACGTAAATTATGATATGTGTTATTAAAACTCTTGTCCCAAAACAAAGTGGAAGTGACTACCGCTATATGTTCTTGAGCCGAATACAGAATCAAAGCCATATGCCCAATCAATACCTAACATACCCACCATGGGCAAGAAGATACGAACGCCCACACCGGCAGATTTCTTCATATCGAAGGGATTGAATTTCTTTATGTCATCCCACGCATTACCACCTTCCACGAAGGCAAGACCATAGATATTTGTACTAGGACTAAGCATGAAAGGATAGCGGACCTCCAAAGAGAATCTGTCGTAGGCATAACCATTATAACCGTTTGGCGTAAGAGAGCCATTGTCATAACCACGCAATCCAATGGTCTCCGTTGCATATGTTGAACTATATCCACTCATACCATCGCCACCCATATAGTAGGTTTCGAACGGAGAGCGTTTATTCTTGTTATAATGTCCGAGCAGACCAAGCTCGACACGAGTGGACAAAACAAAACACTTATTGCCGTTGGAAAGAGCTGTATAAGTACGGTGCTTCAGCTTCCACTTATGATACTCTATCCATCTGTGCTTCTCCTGCATCTCCTGCTGATAATTCTCGCTATTATAATCATTTCCCAGACTCGCATAATCCTTCTTATCAAATAAGCTATATGGAGGAGTCAGCGTTACACTCAACTGGAATTCCGAACCATTACGAGGGAAGATAGGATTAATTACGCTGTTTCTGCTCAACGTCAGACCAAGGCTGATATTGTTACAGTTACCATTGTTAATAAGGAAGTATTGCCAATCCTTCAGCATGTATCGGGTATAGCTGATATCAGCATAGAAGTTGAACCAGTCATCAGGCCAACGCAAGCGCTTTCCCCATCCGAGGCTGAAACTGAAAGTCATGAAACGCTTATCCGGATCGTAATAGTTCTCGTAATAGTT
The DNA here is from genome assembly GCA_946619915.1 of uncultured Prevotellaceae bacterium. Lineage (GTDB taxonomy): Bacteria > Bacteroidota > Bacteroidia > Bacteroidales > Bacteroidaceae > Physcousia. The sequence goes on from CAMOMP010000006.1 coordinate 29,087, forward strand.
ACCATAGCCATTACCATATCCATAGCCATACAAATAGCTGTAATAGTTATTATAGTAGGCAGAATTATAATAGTTATCGCTAATGTCGGTGTACTTACTGAACGAAGCACCGAAACTGAATGTATTAGGACGCTTTCCACCGAACCAAGGATTAACATAGCTAACACTATACTGCTGGTAATACCTACCGTTGGTCTGACCACTGATACTGAAGGTCTCGCCATTACCCTGAGGCAGAACACCTCTTCTTATGCCATTCTTTTTAAACAGATTGGCCATACAGAAGTTACCAAACTTCAAACCGATCTTACCTACCACACCTGTCTGGCCATAACCCAGCGAGAACTCAACCTGGTCATTACTCTTGGTAGTAAGTCCCCAATCAAGATCCACTGTTCCATTAGCTGCATTAGGCTGAATATCATATTTGATGTTTTCTGCATCAAAATGTCCCATTGATGCAATTTCTCTGTATGAACGCTTTAATGCTTCCATAGAGAAGAGGTCGCCGGGTTTATTTCTTAACTCCCTACGTACAACGTTCTCGTAAACTCGGTCGTTTCCAGATATTCTTACATGGCTGATATGTGCCTGAGTGCCCTCAAAGATACGCATCTCCAAGTCCACAGAATCCTCCACCACATCCACTACTACAGGATCAAGTTGCGAGAAGATATAACCATTATTATAATATAAGGTACCCACAGCATCATCATCCACCTTCAATCTGTCATTCAGAAGTTTTTGGTTATACACATCACCCTTCTTCATGCGCAACAATTCATTCAGGTAAATCGTAGGATAAAGTGTATTACCGACCCACTCTATGTTACGCACATAGTATTTCTGGCCTTCCTCTACCTTCAGGAATACATCCACATCATTCTCATGAGGAGCGACACTGTCAGAAACCAAGATGGCATCCATATAACCCAGTTCGGCATATTTCGACATCAAGTTCTCCTTTGCCTCCTTATACCTGCTGTCTGTGAATTTCTTGCTGCGGAACCAACCTGCCAAGGAACCCTTCTCGTGAATCTTCTTAAGAATACCTGACTTTATCAAGTTACCCTTTATCTTGCCCGTCTTCAGGCTCTGGTTTCCCGAAATATAGATTCTATGAACCTTCACCTTGTCTTTCTTCTCCACGTTGACATCCAGAATCACCTTATCTGGATGGCTGGCGTCATCACGCTGCAGAATATTAACCACTGCATTCTTGAACCCCTTATCAGAGAAATACCTCTCACAAAGAATCTTCGCGCGGTCCAACATATTAGGTGTCAACTGGTTGTCTTTTATCAAACCCAGCTTTTCCTGCAATTCGTCACGTTCACCTTTTCTTACGCCACTATAGTTTATCTCGGATATTCTGGGTCTTTGTGCAAGCTGAATGTGCAAATATACCGAGTCATTAACCAAACTATCCACACTGATTGCAACGCTACTGAACAAACCGTTTCGCCAGTAACGTTTAACCACGTTAGATATTTCCTCACCAGGTATTGTGATAGACTGACCGACATTCAAGCCACTGAGTCCCAACAACAAATATTCATCGTAGTTCTTTATGCCATCTATAGCTATATTAGCGATATAATAGGTACGCGGCGAACGACTATAGTCTATTACAGGCTTTATTTCACGCTGCCCCACCTGACCACATACATCCGATAGCAGTGTCGTCAATAATAATATAACAAGGTATATTCGTTTCACAAAATTCAAAATTTATAAATTCAAATTTCAAAGTAGACTAACGTCTATAGTTTCTGTTCCTCTTCCACCTGATCGCCCGTCTTTCCGAATCTACGCTGACGTCTCTGATATTCTGCAATAGCCTTGTGCAGATCTTCCTCTTTAAAATCTGGCCAATATGTGTCGCAGAAATAGAATTCGCTATAGGCACACTGCCAAAGCAGATAATTACTGATCCTAAGTTCGCCACCCGTACGGATAAGCAAGTCAGGATCTGTCATAAAGTGGGTTTCCAGATGGTCTGATATATATTTCTCGTCTATTTCCTCCGCTTTAACCCTACCTGCGGCAGCATCTCTTGCCACCTGCTGCATGGTTTTTGTTAATTCCCAGCGGCTACTGTAGTTAAGTGCTGTAACAGCAGTCATGCGAGTATTGTTGGCTGTGTTGGCCATACATTCCTCCAGACGTTTTCTGGCATGCTGAGGCAGACGTGTAATGTCGCCAATCAAACGGAACCTGACATTATTCTTCATGAATATCTCATCCTCCAACTTAGTGGCAATAAGATTCATCAGCGCCTCTACTTCAGGCTCTGGACGATTCCAGTTTTCTGTGGAGAATGTGTACATGGTCAGGTACTTCACGCCCAACCGCGCACATTCCGAGGTGATGCGTGTTACAGTATCCACTCCCTCAACATGTCCTGCCGAGCGAGGCAAGCCTTTCTCCTTTGCCCATCGTCCGTTACCATCCATGATAATGGCAATAGACTCAGGTATGTTATTCATGTCAAGTTCTATTTTATTGCAATTCATAATTCACAATTCATAATTCATAATTATCACCTCACAAACTCAAAAACTCATCAACTCAAAAACTCATCAACTCTCTCAGTTATTACACTTCCTCAGTTTTGGCATAAACTCATAAGTCAGGTACACCATTGTAAAGTTGTAACAGTCCTTATTCTTCAGTCCTACGCTTTTTATTCCATAGGGATGCGCCAACTGAGTTGTTCCCTCAGGCGTAGCATCCAGTCTGTCGCTTGTTGTAAAGCGCATTGTCCATTCGAATCCAATATTCAGACGTGGCTTAAGTTTGTATTTAACACCGACACCTACAGGCAGACACAGGGCACCACATGCACTGGCTCCGCCCCCCATGGCGACTGTCATACCCACGCCAGCCAAGGCATAAGGGGTGATACGACTTAGTTCCTTATAACCGGCTCCCATGCCAAAGCCCCAGAAGTTCATCTCAAACTGAACACCCAGGTCCAACACATTACGCGAGAAATCCACCTTTACTGGCACACCGCCTTCTATTGAACCGCTCCAAGGATCCTGAGGAATAAATCCATCCACGGTGCCACTCAAATGGCCCATTGCCAGATTAGCCTTCAACGCCATCCTTGGATTAAAGATACGGCGAACAGTAACTCCACCCATGAAACCCATGTTAGCATATGGCTTGCTGTTAGCATCTCCCATATAGAAACAGGTTCCTATGGCAGCTCCCATGTCCATCTTGTATTCCAGATCCTCCGCCTTAAGATTGGCAGAGAAGAAACACAACAGGAGCAGTAGCGTTACTGTCGTTCGAAGTCCAGTCTGTTCAGTTTTCCTCGCCATACCTCACCATTGGCAATTATCCATATTACATTGTTATCATCCACCACACTACAGATGGGACCATTTACGCCTTTCAGCTGTGTTGGCAGATGCAAATCAGAATCCTTACGCCACGAAATGCCATAGTCCTCGCTTACGTACAGAGCGTCCATTGCCTCGTTCGTACCCTTTCCTGCAACAGAAGAGCCACCAAAGGCCAAGCACTTTTTATCGTATTGTATCAGGTTTAAGCTCTCCAACTGAGGCAATGCATATTTATTGTCTTCTGTTTGGTTCACAAACATCCAGACAGCATCGCTTTCCGAAACATCACCGTTCCACATCTTAGTCCATACAACAGAGGTCTTATCGTTCTCATCAGAGCGATTGCCAACCAAGACTAAACGTTGACTACCATTAGCTTGCTTCATCAACAGCATTCTCACATCCTTTGAAGGCAGATACGCAGAACTTTCGTCCAAGTTCTCTGGCAAGAAGGACCACTCTCCCTGTCCGTCCTCTGAACATCTGTACAGTTCTCCATCCATCAGAGCATACAGGTAATCAGGCGTTGCGCCTGCCAGCACCATACCAGGATGCTGAGGAGCACTCAGCTTCTGCCAGTTCTTTCCATTTGCAGTGGTGTAGATATCACCCTCTGCCGTACTAACATAAAAAGCATTTCCCTTCTTGGTAAGAGTCTGCAGGTCTGCACCAGACGGCAGGTCTGTAGGTGTACTATCCCACACGCCCTCCGAAGTGCGCTCCACGAATGTTATTGCATCACCATCCTTACCAAGAACGGCCACATTATCTTGTACAATAAGGGCGCGCTGCTGGTCCATATTCTGCAATTGCGGAACAGCTTCATCGGCTTTCTTCCAATATAGCGAATCACCCTCCACACTATGCACATTCAACTGCAACGTATAGAGTCTTGCACTTAAACCATCGTTGGCAACCAGCATCAGCTCAATAGGCTTACGCAAATCCAAGCTGTCGGAAGATCTGTAGGTCAGCCACGTACTGTCCTCATCCCCTTTTGTACGATATACCAATGTTGAACCGTTGTAGGATATATCCACCAGTACGGCTCGCAATACGGTACCATACAACAAAGAATCCATGTTCTCTATTGTCTGCGTACGTTGGTTTATGGTCATAGGGAATTGGCTTCCCGAATAGGAAGATATTATTGTTGTATCTTTCCCTAAAGCGTTAATTACATTAACCTCACGCTTCAGTGAGCCCAAGGACACCTCCCAGATATAACAATAATCATCATTCTTCACCTCGTCGTTAGATATACATGAACCCAACAACAAGAAAGGCATTGTTGCCATCAGCAACATCCCGTATTTCTTTATAGTCTTATGTGCGCACATTTATAATGGTATTCTTTAACCAAAGTGCAAAGGTATAGTTAATATTTGACATTACATCATATTCCGCCCTCGAATTAAGTAAAATTAGGGTTTATGTGACCTAAAACTGCACTTTTTGCCAGTTTTTTTACATTTCACGCTTATAGTTAAGTATTTTTCGCCCGTCCAGGATGCTCTTACCCACAAGATCAGCCTTCTCTATTTTTGGAACACGGACACCTCTCTCCAAAGTCATCGGAGCAATCTCAACCCGAGCCTCATCCCATAGACCGGCATCGATGAAATGCTGTAACAACTGGGCGCCGCCTTCAACCAGCAAAGACTGGATTCCCCTCGTGTACAAATCATCCAAGATCTGCTTCAAATCTCCATTATTGTAGATTACAGTCGGAACGCTTCCGTCTTTCAAACAAACAGAGTCGGGCAGTACGTTATTACGGTCTATGGTAACCCTTAGCGGATTAGGGCCGTCCCACATGCGGGTCGTTAATGTCGGGTTGTCTAGCAGCACAGTTCGTGTGCCGACCATAATAGCCTGATGCATGGCACGCATACGATGTACAAGGGTTTGGGTAAAGGCTGAGGAGAACTTTGCAGGCTTCTCACCCTGCTGTCTCTGAACATCCATAAACCCGTCCTCGCTCTGCGCCCATTTCAGCGTTACCCAGGGTCTATGATGTTGATGAAAGGTTATGAATTTCCTATTCAGTTCCAGACATTCCTTCTCCAGAACTCCCACAACAACCTCTATTCCCGCATTTCGCAACTTATTGATTCCCTGTCCGTTTACCTTAGCAAAAGGATCCAAGCAACCGACCACAACACGTGGAATCTGCTTCTCGATAATCAAATCGGCACAGGGAGGTGTTTTCCCATAATGCGAACAAGGTTCCAAGCTCACATAAATGGTACTGTCTTTTAACAGCGATTCATCTCGAACACTTCGGATAGCATTCACTTCGGCATGCGGACCGCCACATCTGCGATGGTATCCCTCGCCTATTATCTCGTCATTGCGTACAATTACAGCGCCCACCATTGGGTTAGGAGGAGCACCCATCTCGCCACACTTTGCCAATTGGATGCAACGCTGCATGTATTTTAATTCATAATTCATAGTTCAAAATTCATAATCGCCCCTCATTCTTCACCTAAAATTCTTCACTATTCACTCTTCATTCTTCACTTTTTTTCGTACTTTTGCAGCATGAATCAGATACAACAGCTATTATCCGTCTATCCGCCACACGAAGCCCGTGCACTTTACATGCTGGTCATGGAGGTCGCTTTTGGGCTGACTCCCACACAAGTTTTGATAGGCAAAGATAAGGAATTATCTGAAGATAAGCAGGCGTTACTGCAAAATATTATTGGCAGACTTGTCAGAAAAGAACCTGTGCAGTATATTTTGGGGCAAGCAGATTTCTGTGGACACACCTTCCATGTAGAGCCAGGAGTGCTAATCCCCAGGCCCGAAACACAGGAACTTGTCAATCTCATCAACCAACAGCACCCTACCCCTTGTTCTGTTCTTGACATCGGAACGGGCAGCGGATGCATTGCCATCTCATTGGCTTTGGCAGGCCATCAGGCAACGGCTTTTGACATCTCGCCAGATGCACTACGCATTGCAAGAGAGAATGCCCAAACACTCCATACCGACGTCATTTTCGAGCGAGAAGATATTTTACATCCAGCACCCAACACACGTCTATGGGATGTTATTGTCAGCAATCCTCCTTATATTTGTCAGGAAGAGGCACGTCTAATGGATGCTAATGTATTGGACTACGAGCCTCATCTGGCCCTTTTTGTCCCCAACGACGACCCTTTACTCTTTTATCGTGCCATTGCAGAATTTGCCACTACGCACCTGAAAGCATCCGGCCGTCTGTACTTCGAAATCAACGAGGCATACCCCACGGAGACATCCTCCCTGCTGGAGCAGATGGGTTACACCCACGTAACCGTACATCCTGATAATTTTGGAAAATCAAGATTTATCTCAGCCATCAAAGAATGAAACCCCTAACCTACGAGCAAGCCCTCTCACGCGCTGCTTCGCTATGCAGCGGCAGCGAACATTGTAGTTCCGAGATACGCAAGAAAGTCATCCAATGGGGACTTACACCGACCCAAGCCGAAGACATTATTTCTTATCTCAAAAAAGAGAAATATATTGACAATATGCGCTTCTGCAGGGCATATTGCCTCGATAAGTTCCGATACAATCATTGGGGCAGAATCAAGATAAGCCAGATGCTTCGTATGTTAGAGATGGACAGTTCAGACATCAACGAAGGCTTAGAAGCTATTCCTGAGGAAGAATATCTGGAAGTCCTCACCCATGTTCTTGAGCAGAAAAACAGGCAACTCAAGGACTCCGACCCCTACATCCGCAAAGGCAAGCTCACCCGCCACGCTTTATCCAGAGGCTTTGAAACATACCTTATTATAGAAGCGGTGTCACAAATTTGCCGAGACGCCGAATAAAACTGGCTAATCCCCGAAATAAAACATCCCAACACGTGCAATAAAACTATTTTCAAAGCCTGATAATTTATTTTCATGACTTGAAAATATATTTTCAAAGCTTGGTTATATATTTTCAAAGCTTGAAAATTGTTTTATCAGCCCATATTACACTTTTTTTCTTTGGAGATAGAATGTTTCTCACTATTGAATCAGAAAAAAACTCCGATATCAACACATGTATTTGCAAAGAAAGTACTATCTTTGCGCAGAATTAAGCTAAAAACTCAAAAAAAACCTTTTGAAAATGAAACAATTACTTACATTATTAATTGTACTAACAACAAGCCTGATAGCCAAAGCCGAAGGAGAGGTTAGTCAGGTACCACTGGCCGACCCGTACATCCTGTTGGAGAATGGCAAATACTACGCCTACGGCACACACGACGCCAGTGGTATCAGGTGCTATTCCTCGGATGACCTGCGTACCTGGAAGGACGAGGGGCAGGCCCTAAACAAGGCCAACACCACGGAGCAGCAATGGTTCTGGGCACCAGAGGTGTACCACGTGAACGGACATTACATTATGTATTTCTCGGCTAACGAGCATCTGTTTGCAGCAACAGCCGACTCGCCAAAAGGTCCCTTCACACAAGTAGGCTCTTACCAAATGGAGAATCTGATAGGCAACGAGAAATGTATAGACTCGCACGTATTCTTCGACGACAACGGAAAAGCCTATGTCTTCTTTGTCCGCTTTACTGACGGAAACTGCATCTGGCAAGCAGAGTTGGAGGACAACTACATAACGCCCAAGGTTGGCACGCTCAGGAAATGCTTTGCCGTATCACAGAGTTGGGAGAATAAGATGGGACGCGTGAATGAAGGCCCCAACGTACTGAAGGTTGGCAGACGATACTACCTCACCTACTCAGGCAACGACTATCGTTCACAAGACTATGGAGTTGGCTATGCCACTACCACCAATATTGCTTCCGGCACCTGGACTAAGTACACAGCTAATCCCATCCTATGCAGGTTCGACGACCTGGTAGGAACGGGGCACCACTCACTTTTCTATGACAAAGAAGGAATCTTGCGCATTGTCTTCCATGCACACGAATCAACAGAGAAAGTGGGTAACCGTCTGATGTATATCGGCACCGTCAACGCCACAAGTTCGCGTCTGACAATGAGCAACGAACCTATCATAAGACCCACGCTATCCACCTCTGCTCCTTACAACCCTGAAATGATAAGCAGCGAGCGGGGTTTTCAGAACGGCGGAGCGGTCACCGTAGATCTGAACAATGACGGCAACCAAGACATCGTGGCCGGTGGGTATGCCAACCAAGTTCAGAACTCCGCCGAAGACGAGCAGACAAGCAAACGCACCACATATGCTATGCTGTACCTCCCTTCTACACACAAGTGGAGCAAAGTAACAAACAGTCCTACATTTCAAGTAGCCAATGCACCATCCATCATCCCCTGCGACATCAACAACGACGGGAACATGGACATCGTAGCCTTCGAGAACAACACTGACACAGATTCAGATTACAGCCAGGAAGGCATCTTTCTGGGAACAGGAAACGGAACTTTCTCTGCCCCTGCCATAACTTTCACCACCCCAGACGGCAGCTCATGCGCTTTTAATCTGCGTGGCCCTTGCAGCGCTGATGTATTAGACATAGATAATGATGGCAGATTGGACATCGTCTGTGCCGGACACTTGGGCGAAGAAAACTATAATGTCATCCTACGCAACATAAGTTCATCCCCATCCCAACTGGCATTCTGTGTTGAGCCATACGAACAGGAACTACAGTTCTCGGAGGCCATCATACAGGCTGCCGACCTAAACAACGACGGTTATCAGGATTTTGCCATCTCCTCTGTATTGGATAATGTAGAGGGGCAGACATGTTTTACGGACGTCTATTTGAACGACACCCTTCAACACGGCAAATTCCTGCGTCAGGGACTTGGAGATACAGGAAGTAGCATTAGGCGGAAATCCAAGGGCTCCCTCCAGCTGGCAGACTTTAATAACGACGGATGGATAGATATTTATCTGGCAGGAACAGGCGAAAGCTCATCAGGCGAAACCGCTATTCGCCAGCGTATTTATACCAACAAACAGCAAAGCAAGCCTACCTTTAGCCAGTCCTCCAATTCCGAGCTCCTGACTGATGCCTACAACATGCAAGCCAGTGTGAACAACTCCACAGGTATCATTGACTGGAACGGAGACGGCACCTACGACATCTTTATAGGCGGACTGAAAGGAACAGCAAAAACCAGCACGGGACAACTCTATCTGAACAACGGAAAAGGACGCATGACAAGGAACACCGTTGTACCTGGTGCCACAAGCGCTTCCATCATATTCCCCGACTGGAACGGAGACGGCCGCAAGGACTTTGTCACATACGGCAATTGCACAGATGCGAACTACCTAAACCTTTGCCCCAAAGGCATTAATGCAATTCTTTGCTACAACTTGGCAGCAATTCCCCAAAGACCCGACGCACCCCAAAATTGTCAGGCAGAAGTGAATGCCGATGGTTCCGTGACCCTTACATGGGAAGCACCTGAGAGTGCAAAAGCCTGTTACACATACGAGGTTTTTATACAAGACAACGTGGGCAATCTCCTGAACGGCACACCAGCCTTCATAGGCGAAGACAAGAATGGCGTGCGCAAGATAAACCGTATGGGCCGCATAGGTTGCCTTAACACTTGGACATTCAATCCTCCCACCGCAGGCACCTACAAGTGGGGCGTACAAACCATAGACGCCACATATACAGGCTCAACGTTCACAGAAGGTCCCGAGTTCAACGTAACATCTCAAGAAGTCGGGATAAACAACATTGAGCATTCAACATTGAACATTGAACATTCGCCTGACGCGGTGTATGATATCTCTGGCAGAAAGGTTACAAAAACCTCTCACCTTATTATAAGAGACGGCAGAAAAACATTAAAATAACCACACAAAGAAAGCGAGGCAAAAACCTCGCTTTCTTTTATCTTTAAACTTTATACCCAATTTTGAATTTATAATTTTTGAATTTTGAATTTGAACATCACCATATATCTTCCGGCTCTTCTGGATTATCATATACCTCCTTGGCACAATACTCCAGATAGTCCATATAGAAGAAGCGGGTGGGATCGTCCATTACCGTTTTGAACTTAACGTAGTATGTTTCATTCGGATCCATGGTTTGACGGAACATGATTCGACGCAAACAGATATTTGAAGCACGCATCAATGTACTACCGCCAGGTCCGCCTGCGACATATTGCTGACAACCCTTCATAAAGTCGTTATTACGCATTTGCTTATCAATCGCGGCATTATAGTCATCATCTTCTTTGTCATCATCCTCGTAACCAATATCGCTTGGCACGTTGCCGTTCTTTGTCTGCAGATAATAAGCACCCTGACGAAGATCCAGAGGAATACCCATGGCAGCCAACTTATCAACATCATTTCCCCAATAGAACTGAGCCATACCACGCTTGTTACCACCACACTGCTGACCGAAGCGCAATTCGTAGGTTCCGCGTACAGGTACAGGCGGAAGCTTCATGGTAACCTCGTAGAGACCACGGATAGACATCTCATCACCCTGCATATTAGCCCACCCGTGTCCACGGCCAGTCCAGTAGAAGAACTTGGTATCTTTTTCAATGATTACATCATTAAGATACTGATAACCAAGTTCTGCATCGGTGGGAATATATACATTCAAGTGTTGGTCATCAGTCATCTTTGATATACGGATGTCATTATTCATAAACTCGGGCCACATAGCAGTAACATTCCAACGAATGCGACCACGCATCATCTGGTTACGGGTATTGTCGCTATACCAAAGTAATTCATCAATGGGATAAATGATACCATTACGAACATTGTTCTCTCCCTCCAGGTTAGCCTCGCCTATCAATATACCGACGTTCTGTGGATCACAGGAGTTCTCGTGATAGTCACCACGACGGCCATTATTAAGATTGGGGAAACGGTTTAGGTAAATACCATTACTTTCCTTACTCTCAAAGGTCTTCAGCAAACGGCGCTTACCCATGGTGGTGTAGAACTCATAGATAGCAACAGTAGGCTTCTTCGAACTTGTTACGTAGTCCTTCTCATTGTAATGGTTCACCAAACGATCTGCTGACAGGCGCATGGGCAGCATGTGATAAGTAACAAACTGGTTCAACAGGTTATCTATGCTCTTATAGTTGTTGTCGCGATTTGCATCAGGATAGAGTCCCATCCTGTCTATGTAGTTGTATATATCATCAACAGAGATTTCCTCAATTGGCTTGCCAATCTTCCGAGACCAGAATTCGTCTGTTTCAGCAAAAATGGTGTAGCCAAAATAACGATGTTCTGGAGAATAGAAGTCCATCTCTCCTTCAGAACTATCATGCATAATTTGTGGAATCTTCTTTGTCTGATACTTTAACTCATAGACGTCATCCTTAATTCTGTCAAGAGTATCCATCAGACCACAGGCACGTATAAGTTTAGCCATCACCACATAGCCGCCCTTATTAGATTCTATCATATTCTTCAATAGGAAAGCCATGGAATCTCCGCTGGGGGCCACAACGTCGTGCATACTGTGAACAACACCATTGATAGCCAGAATGTCATGGTTTATCTTGTCTATCATACAATCATTAATAAGGATGCTGTCTGGATCACCGGTATATTTCACCACCAACTTTCTGTCGTTCATGTTAGGCACCTCAATCTCAGCAGTTGTAGCACCTGCAGCACCCTCCGGGAAAGAATTCACCTCGAAATAGCCATTCTCGTCGCCACCGTCAATGATACTGTTATAGACTATAACCTTACGGACAGAGTCTAACTTCGCACTATCGGTGAATGCATCCCACGAAGCCTCTGGAATAAGGTTTTTCTTCACCAAAGAATCCAAATAAAGCTGTATAGCTTCATTGGTAGGTGCAAAGACGGTATAATTACCACGTGCCGACAACAACTGATAGACAGATGTGTTGGAGACCATGCTTACGGGAACCTGCTTCAGCAACTTACAATATTCGCTATACTGCTCATGCTTCTGCAAGTAACCAGCAATTATTTCTTCCTTAAAGACATAGCGAGCAGACACGTCTACTGACTCAGAGCAACTGAACATGAATAGAGACACTACCGCCCCGGCTATATATGCAAATTTTCTCATTGTGTTTATAGTTAAAGTTCTCGATTTAAATAACAAAACAATTACAAATGTATTGTTTTTTTACATTCCAACCAAAAAAAAGAGAACTTTATAATGAAAAAAGCATGATATTACCTGACAAGCAGTCTGCCAGAGTCGGTAAACGACCGGTATTCGGGTGCGTAAAGGCACCGAATAACGGTTGAACCCGTCTGATAATTACCGTTGCGTGAAATTAGCCAGTCTTCCTCTATCACATAAGTGCCTTTTGGCATCGAATCGAAGTAGTATTCTGTGCGGTCATCACGTATCATACGATAGTATCCCAACCCGCTCTGATAACGATAGCCTGATAGGCTGGCATCAGGCTCAGCAGCTGCAGAACGGGGAGCCGTCAACTGTACAAACTCATAGTCGCGATCAGCCGTAATGGTATAGCGCACATGCAGACGGTCACCTACCTTAGGCTGCTGCGAAGAAACCTCCCTGCGAATATGGAAGCCCTGCCAACTGGCTCTTACGCTATCCAAAGGCATCTGATAGGTTGCATAAACAGCACCCCAGGAGAGGCCCTTCTCATGCTTCTCGACCCTCAGTTCCTTGGGAACAGAAACACTGAGGCTATCACGCAGATAACCCACAGAGGTGTGAGGCGTTACAAAGGTATGTGTCTTCTGACCTTCGCGCAATTTCAGTACATCGCTATTTCCCTTATCCAACGGCTGTGAACCATCCAACAACAAGGCATAAACGGCATTCACGGTCTTAACAGGCTCATCCCACTGCTGGGTACGTTTCTGCTGCAAGAGCCATTCCGTCATACCGTTCAGCAACTTCTGCTCAGAAGGTTTCACCTCCTGGAAAGCTTCCATCACCTGAACATGTGTCTGCACTTTACGGTCTATGCTGGTAAAGCTACCGCTGGGATAAGAGATGTAATAACCATCGGGATGAGTAACCTTCTTGTCCAATCCTTCCAGATACTTATTTGCCAACTTAGTCTGTCCCTTACGTTCCAGTACAACAGCAGCAAGGGAAGCCTCTTCAATGCTCACCTTCTTATCCCCAGAAGACTGAATCAGAAGATCTATAAGATATTTCTCATCTTTCTGATAGTCCTCATATAGTTTATTGCCAGAGAGACTAAGGATATACAAATAACGAAGTATTGAAAGGCCCACCTGCACGTTCTTCTCCTTTTGCATCCACTGCACCTGCTTGTGCATCTCCCTACCCAGATAATTCACAGCACTATTAAGCATACGCTCAGCAACAACCGTTGCAGCATCTGCTACAACATTTACATGGCGAAGGCGCACCAACTGGAAAGCAACCTCGCGTGTAAGGTAAGCATTTCCTTTCATACCAGGGAACCAACAGAATGATCCATCTTGAAGTTGCAACGCAGAGAGTGATGAGAGCAAAGACATGCGGTAGTCCAACGATAGCATGTCGCCATACTGCAAAGAATCAACCAAAGCATCGGCATCAGGAACCTGACGCAAAATGTGCTGTGCCATACTGGTAGCATAATAAGCTGCCGAGGTGCAGAGCACACACTTGCAATGCGGAGTAAACAATGAGGGCAACGCCTTGAGAGCCAACCACGCAGGACGAGCCGTATATTCAACCACCATGTTACGGTTGGTAGCGCTGGGATGATTGTGGGCAAAGAGGCTCTCCAAGTTAAACTTCGACGTACCTTTTTCGTTAACAGAGAAAGCGCGCGTCTCTGTAACGGTCTCCAAATCCGACAGGACAGGAAGCTGACGCTGTTCGCCATCAGAATAATCCGTTCCCTCAGCTACCCATTTAACCAACAGAGCTGTATGATTGTCCAAAGAACCGACAGGGAAGGTATATACCGTATCCGACGCAGCCTCCAAACGGAACTGAACAGGGAATCGGGCAAGTACTTTCTCTGTCTCAGCATCCATGATGATGCAATTAGCCTTACCCTGTTGCAAGCGTTCAGACATATTGCGGATGCTGGCAGTAAAGGAAGCCTCATCGCCGCTACGCAGAAAGCGAGGCAGATACAGTTCAGCCATCAGTTCCTTCTGTGCCACAATGGTCTCGTCTATCAGAGCAGCAAACAAATCCTTGTCGTGAGCAAATCCCGTTAAGTGCCAGCTGGTAAGACTCTCAGGCAGTGTGAAGCTAATCTTCACCTCACCATTGGCATCTGTGCGAAGTGTGGGATGGAAGAATGCCAGTTCAGAGAAAGCATCTTTCTTTGTTCCACGCATCTCGCCTTCGGGCAAATCAGAATTCACCACATCCAGACCTGCTATCTGCCCCTGTAATGTCTGATCAACAGACTCAAATGCTAGTGGCGAAGCAACTTGAACAAGTTGTTTGGATCTTGACGTCGGCTGGGCAGATTCAGACGTCATCACCACTGCTGTGGGTGCTCCCCTTAAGCGTAATGTACGCCCATTTTTAGCACCCGTGAGTGTTGAAGTAGTCCCAAGCGTAACATTTTGCAAAGAAAAAACATCATATATATAGTCAGGATCGTACTCGCTGAACTGCCAGTCCTTTGTCTTCAAGAAACGTACAGGGAAATAGAAGTTATAACCAGATGACATGCCCCCCAGCTGTCCATAGCGGATCCAAGGTATAAGATATGAATAACTTAATCCAAAGTCTATTTTGTGCTTCCTGATAGCATCCAAGGAAGCATCGTACATACTCAGCAAAACATTAGCATTAGCAGGAGTACCATCCGTATGACGCAAAGAAAGTTGCCACTCCTCCTGCTGACCAGGACGCAGGCGGTTGCGGAAAGTCTTCCAACATGATTTCAGTTCCTTCTGCGGCAAGGCCAGACGTAACGCCGCGACAGCAGTGTTTAGTCTTTTATGATAAAGAGCCGCACTGATTCTTATGCCATCACCATATTCTTCCTTATAAGGTATCTCCCAAACGAAAGCAGTATCGTGTGCGCAGATTAAAGTATCCAAAAATACCTTTTCATGATGAGCCATAGTAAGATAAATCCATGCCTCCTTCAAAGAAGTTCCTATCTGCACCTGAGCCGGTCGGCTGATAGAGAATGTGTCACATGGGGTATAGATGCTCAAGTCTTTCTGCTCCACCAGACGTGTATCTGTCATTGAGAAGAGTTCCATCTTTTGCTCATAACGGGCGGTATCCTTACCGTTCACATACTGAGCCACTACCTGATAAGACCCACTGGGAATATTCTTTAATTCCGACGGTATTACCGACTTGCCTGCAGGCAGCACAAAGGATGCCTTTTTCGTATCCTTACCTTCAATGATACGGCAAAGGATATCACCTTCGACCTTAGCACCAGTGCTGGCACAAAGTTCGAACGACCAAGGCTGCAATCTTTCTTTATCTTGACAACTGGGGATATCGCCTCGCAACACATAAGGACGTGAACAGAGAGAGAACCTTGTATTTCCCTGTTGAGTCTCGCCCTGTTTGCTTAGCACATCCACATCCACAACAAAGTTAGCCCCTGTACGGAGATCATTTTTCACGCTTTCCAGGGAAACATTCACAGAGAAGCGTCCCTCTGCGTCAGTATAGAC
This sequence comes from uncultured Prevotellaceae bacterium, assembly GCA_946619915.1. GTDB lineage: Bacteria > Bacteroidota > Bacteroidia > Bacteroidales > Bacteroidaceae > Physcousia. Next base: position 45,028 of record CAMOMP010000006.1, read on the forward strand.
GGTATCCAAAATCTGGGAATCCGAAAAGTCTCGTTGATACCACCAGAAACCTGTATAACTGCTGGACTTACCCGTCACACGTGCACCAGCTACAGGAACACCGCTATAAGTAATGGCCTTACCCGTTATCCGAATGCTATCAACTGGCAATGCAACAGCTGGAACGGGATCCATTTCAACATAGAAGACAGGACGGCGATATTCCTCCACACGGATACTGTGTGTTGTTGAACCTATCTTTATGGTATAATAACCTGGGGTAGCTTCTTTAGGCAAGGTAACAGAATCATTAAGAACGCCGAACTCGTCGGTTCTTAGAATGCGCTCTGACAGCATGTTGCCCTTTGCATCCTTTACGGTGAGCTTATACTCCCCAGCTTCTTCAACCTGAGTCTCCCAGCCTTTCTGGCTATAGGCAACAGCACCCACATAAACTGTCTGACCTGGGCGATAGATAATTCTGTCCGTAAATATGCGCAAATTCTTATTGGGTACGTTTTTATCCGCAGTAAAGGAATTATAGAAAGAGGAGCCATTAAGCTCTTGTTCAGGCAAAATACAGTCTTCGCCCTTGCTCAGTTTCACCTTCATTCTATTCCGCACAGACTGAGTATAGAACTCCGCCTTTCCACGCTCATCTGTTGTATATTCTGTATATGACTTTCTAGCCGAAGAGTCTTGAACGGGCATTAGTTTTACACTGGCACCTGGAACAGGCTTTCCACTCTGTCCGTCCACAACAACAATCTGGGTCCTCTTATTGGGCAATGCCACTGAGAAAGCACGCAATCTGGACACATAGAAAAGATGAACCTGTGATTCAGGTTTCTTCTCCATGGGAACTTGTGTATTTGCCTGCATCACCATAGCATACACACCCAATGATGGCATTTGCAGGTGCAGGGTATCATTCCATTTCTCATAAGGCGGATGAGGAGCAAAGGCATGTACGTCCTTGCTTACAAGCCTACCCTTGCGAAGCACCTGAGTGAGTAGTTCCTGCTCATCATCCTGCTGAAAATCGTCAGGGAGGCGATAAATACAAGTCGACACACTTTGCAAATTTTGCACTTCCAGCTCTACCTCTCCTTCTGAATCAGGATACAAGAAAGTTGGCATCCTGAAATACAGATTAGGAGTCTCCTGCTCTGTTATCCAATTCTTAAGCTCTACCGACTTGGGATACAGACGTAAGCCCTCTTCTATGACTTGGCGTTTCTTCTCGGGGGTATTCTTTAATTGGGCAAGCTGTATATAAACCTTGTCGCAAGAGGGCAAATCGGCACATTCCTCCTTGAGTTGCAACAGATATGCCTCCCGCATTGCCTTTTTCGTTTCAAAAACTGAATCCAGGCTCAGACGGAAAGCCGCCTCTCTGAGTCCACGCTCCTTATAGAAGTTGATAAATGTCCCGAATAAGGGAAGGCCATTCGTTTTCCGCTTTTCATAATAGATATCACTGTACATCGCTTGCCAAATAACGGCAAGCATGCTGCTACCATACACTTTCTCGTCCTTTCCTCTCTTAACAAGGGGAATCCACTCCTTGGTAGGTACACGATGAAGAAGATCCAAATCCCGAAGGGCATACTTGTAGAGGTCGGATGCATGCTGCATATACTCCTCCCTACTCCATTCCCTTATGCTATCAGGATGACTCTTCGTTTCCGAACTCCATTTCTGCGACAAATGCTGATTCTGCATCAGCAGATGAGCCAGTGTGGCACTATAGATAGCCTTGGCAGCCGAATCATTCTGCTCCTTTATTTCCTGCTTCAGAAGCAGCACGTCGGAGAAGAAGGAATCTGGAACCAGTTCCTCACGTTCCTTACACTCGGTAAGCAATGATACCAACTTCTTGGCAGGTGTTTCTTTACCCGCCCATGCCATAACTGGCAAAAAGAAAAGGAAAAACAGGAAACGGCGCATCATATAAATTCAAAAATTATAAATTCAAAATTCAAAAACAAAAAAGCCCCTTTACAGTCTCCACAATGGGAGGAGTGTAGATTTAGGGGCTTTTTATATTGGGTGTCTTTTATTATTGACTTGTTTCCTCCCACCCCTTAGAGGCGGGAGGGAAGGGGAGAGGGTCTATTCTATCACAGCAGCAAAACCACCGTTGCGAACCATCTTAATGTGGAGCTTGGTATTCTTGTTTACAGAAGCTTTCTCCTGACGGTAATCCATAGCCATACGGTCGGCATTCACACCATCCACGAAAGAGGTCATCTGTAAGGTCTTGCCTTCAGGAAGGACATTAAGTGTAACATCCAACTCACGCTGTTTATCGTTGGTAATACCACCAATAAACCACTTCTGGCCTTTGCGCTTAGCCATAACAATATACTGTCCGGCCTCTGCTGCCAGGACGCGTGTCTCGTCCCAGTTCACAGGAACACCGGTTATGAAGTCGCGGCAGTCGGGCCACTTGTCATAACGGCAAGGATTGTCCATCAGCATCTGCAGGTTCGTCTCGAAGATTACGAAGACTGCCATGTGGTAAGCCTTGGTTCCAACACCAGAACAGATAGGACGGTTGCCATGATGTGACTCGGGCTGGTAGCAAAGCATAGAACCTGGGGTGTAATCCATAGGACCTACGGCATTACGCAGGAAGGGAAACCAAATACTGTTCTTGGGCGTACAGCCGCCATTATACTCCATACCGCGCACACCCTCGTAAGTCAGGATGTTGGGATAACGGTATTCCAGACCGCTGGGATGGAAGGCTCCGTGGAAGTCAACCATGATATGATGCTTAGCAGCCTCCTTTGCCACACGGTCATAGAAGTCAACCATCCACTGGTCCTGACGGTCCATAAAGTCAATCTTGGTACCTACAATACCCCACTCCTCGAATTTCTCGAAGAGGTCCATATGGTGCTCAACCGTCAGCCAAGGCAGCCAAACCCATATACCTACGTTCTTACTCTTGCCATAACGAATCAACTCAGGCAGGTTCACCTCAGGATTGGTACGGAAGGGGTCGCGGGTATCCAGTGCCCAACCCTCATCCATTATGATATAAGGAACACCGTTTCGTGAAGCAAAATCCACGAAGTACTTATAGGTATCCAGATTGATACCACTCTTGAAGGTTACGTCTGCACCGTAAGGAATACCATTCAACCAGTCCCAGCAGGTCTGTCCGGGCTTAATCCAACTGGTATCCTCAATCTGACACTTCTGTGCCAGACGCATAGGCATAGCGTTCTCTGCCAAGCGGCCATCCTCCTGAGTAATGAGCATATAACGCCAGGGGAAAGTACGTGTACCCTTTGTCTTGGCAATGTAATCTGCCTCTTTAAGGATACGATGACTACGGTCGCCCTGATCCTCATACTCTATGGGATTCTTGGGCTGGATAACAGAAAGGCTGTTGTCGGCATTTCCCTTCAGGAAGAAAGCCGGATAGCTGACAAGGTCGAACTCGCTCAGCAAAATCTTCTGGTTCTTACCCATGATAAGAATAGGCAGTTCAGACATTCTGTCTTCCTTCTTCCATTCGTTGCTCTTGACAAAAGAGTAGTTCTCCTCGCAGCTTGTCTTAAAGCCGCCAGGCTGCTGCAGCACTAAGTCGCAGTTGTCTGCCAACTGGAACACGGTATTCTCCTGCATCACCTCTATCTCGCCCGGGAGGGAAGTTCTCATACGGAAGGCTACGCCATCGTCATAGAGACGGAAGTCAACGGCATAACCGCCCTTCATATCCAGGGAAAGCAACGTATAGTTGTTTTCCACCTGGCTGTACTTCAGAGGAAGAACAGGCTTTACTGTCTCCTTGACAGTTCGTACGCTCTTCTTCTTCAGGACAGGATTGGCACCTAACGTCTTGTCAGAGAGTTGCATGCCAATTATGCTCTGCTTCAGCAGCGTCTCATTATGACTTACCACATCATAATAAATGCGGTCAGAAAGTGTCACACTCACACTTGTCTGCCCGTTGGGACTCTGGGCACTAACAACCTTCTGGGCAAAGCCTGAAACGCAGGAAGCTGCCAACAAAAGGAAGGAAAGAATTCTTGAAGTTCTCATCATGGATATTTGTTACGTTAGGATATATTTACTTAGCTGCCAGCACCTCTATCTCGACCAAGGCACCCTTGGGCAGATCCTTAACTGCTACAGCGCTACGAGCGGGATAAGGCTCAGTAAAGAACTCGGCATACACCTCGTTCATGGGAGCAAAATTATCGATATCACTCAGATAAACCGTTGTCTTTACTACATGAGAGAGGTCGGTGCCAGCTTCCTTGAGGATATTCTGCGCATTTGTCAGTGACTGACGAGTCTGCTCCTTGATGCCACCTTCTACGAACTGGCCTGTTGCGGGGTCGATGGGAATCTGACCACTTGCATATACGAAACCGTTTACCTCTATGGCCTGACTATAGGGGCCAATGGCTGCAGGAGCCTTTGTTGTACTGATAACTTTCATTTTCTTATACTAATTTATAATGATTCTTCTTCAATGCTTTTCTAATCTCATTTATCTGTTCCTCGTCGCGAGTCTCCACCTTCAGACGCAACTGGCAGGCTGTTACCCTCTCGGCATCATCGTTACGCTCGTGACGCACGCTGATAACGTTACCACCAAGGCTGGCAACAATCTGACTCACGCCAACCAGCTGTCCGGGCTTATCATCCAGTTCTACCACGAACGTATAGGTTCTGCCACTCTTGAAGAGACCACGGTTAATTACACGGTTCAGGATGGTTACGTCGATGTTACCACCGCTGACAATACAGATGGTCTTCTTGCCAGCTATAGGCACCTTGTTGAACATAGCAGCTGCCACGCTCACAGCGCCCGCACCTTCGGCTACCATCTTCTGTTGTTCTATCAATGCCAGGATAGCAGCACAAATCTCATCCTCCGTAACTGTAACCACGCCATCCAGATACTTCTGGCAGACATCGTAGGTCAACACGCCCGGTTCCTTCACGGCAATACCGTCGGCAATGGTGTTTACTGCGTTCAGACGGAGAATCTGATGATCCACCAGACTCTGGTACATACTGGGAGCGCCAGCTGCCTGCACGCCCCACACCTGAACCTTGGGATTCAGGCTCTTGATGGCATACGCTACACCTGAAGCCAGACCACCGCCTCCGATGGGAACCAGCACAACCTCCACGCCTGGCAGTTGCTCTAACAGCTCCAAACCTATTGTGCCCTGTCCAGCTATCACATTCTCGTCGTCAAAGGGATGTACAAAGGTATAGCCATGCTCGTCCCTCAATTGGATAGCTTTTTGGTAGGCGTCGTCATAAACACCTGGCACCAGACATATCTCGGCACCGTAACGACGTGTAGCCTCCACCTTGCTGATGGGAGCGCCGTCGGGCAGACAAATCAGGCTCTTTATCTTATTGAAGCTGGCACCAAGGGCCACACCCTGTGCATGGTTACCAGCCGAACAGGCAATAACACCGCGTGATTTCTCCTCGTCCGTCAGCTGCGAAATCTTATAACAGGCACCACGTACCTTGAAGGAGCCCGTTACCTGCAGGTTCTCAGGCTTCAGGTAGATGTCGGCAGCAGGGTTCAAGCGAGGAGCCTGAACCAAGTCAGTACGTCGGATGACCTGGCTCAGCACATACCTTGCCTTATAGAAATTATCTAAATTCATTCTTCTTTCTCTAATTAGATTGCCTTCAGCAATGCCTTTAGGAACTCCCAGAACTTAGCTACGCTGGGGATGTTACAACGCTCGTCAGGCGTATGGGGGCTACGCAAGGTTGGACCGAAGCTTACCAAATCCATCTTGGGATATACACCGCCTATGATGCTGCACTCCAGACCCGCATGACAAACCTCCACACGGGCATCCTCGTTGAAGATATCCTTGTAAACCTTCACCATAGTTGCTACGATGGGGCTGTCGAAGTTAGGCTGCCAAGCACCATACTGACCGCTGTATTCCACCTTCATACCAGCCATCGAGAAGCAGCACTCCTGCATCTCCTGGAGGTACTCCATCATGGTCTCGTTGCTGGAACGACCCAAGATCAGAATGCTGGCCTCACCGCCACCGATATTGATGATACCCAGGTTGCTACTGGTCTCAACTACTGATGGGATGCTGGGAATATTACGCAGCACACCATTGTGGCAAGCCATAATAGCATCCACCAGGTTATCCTGAATCTCCACAGGAACCTGTCCAGCAGGCAGTGCTGTTGTTTCAACGGCCAGGGAGATGCCCTCTTCCACACCACGGTATTCGTCCTGGAAGGTCTTCTCGCAATACAGAGCCAGATCCTTCAGGTCTTCAAGATTCTCCTTGGGAAGACTCAGCACTACGGTAGCTGTACGTGGGATAGCATTACGCATGTTACCACCATTCCAAGTGCAGAGACGAGCCTCATCATCAGCAATAGCCTGACGAACAAAGCGAGCCATCAACTTATTGGCATTGGCACGGCCCTCGTTGATTTCCAGGCCACTGTGACCGCCACGCAGGTTCCTCAGCATAACCTTAACGGCTATGTCACCCTCTTCGGGAGCAACCTCCTTGTACTGCATGGTAGCAGAGATGTTTACGCCACCGGCAGAACCAATAACAAACTCACCCATCGTCTCGTTGTCGATGTTCAGCAGAATGTCACCCTTCAGTGTATCAGCAGCCAAGTTGTTAACACCATACATGGTGCTCTCCTCGTCGGCAGTAATAAGTGCCTCCAAGGGGCCATGCACCAAATCGGCGCTTTCCATAACGGCCATGATAGCAGCCACACCCATACCATCGTCGGAACCCAACGTGGTACCTTTAGCCTTTACCCATTCGCCGTCTATGTAGGTCTCTATGGGATCAGTCTCAAAGTTATGGGTACTCTCGTCTGTCTTCTGGGGAACCATATCCATGTGTGCCTGCAGGACAGCAGTCTTATGACCCTCCATACCAGGAGTGGCAGGCTTGCGCATTACGATATTGCCGGCATTGTCCTTGAAGGCCTCAATGCCATGCTCCTTTGACCAATCGAGCAGGAACTGCTGAATCTTCTCTAAGTGTCCACTAGGACGGGGTACCTGAGTAAGCAGATAAAAGTTCTTCCAGATAATCTGGGGATCCAATTCTTTAATTGAACTTGCCATAGTTGTATGTTTTTATTGTACTCTTTTTCTTATAGTGCACAAAGTTAGGCATTTTATTCGTAATGCCACCCATTTTTACATTATTTATGAGTTGATGAGTTCGTGAGTTCTTGAGTTGATCAGTTCTTAAGTTCTTGAGTTCCTGAGTTGGAAAGTTAGCTAGAGTCTAAAGTCTGAAGCCTAAAGCCTATCTTTTTCTCTGGAAGAACTCCTTCATCAGTGCGGCGCATTCCTCTTCCATCACGCCAGAGACCAGTTGCGTCTTAGGGTGCAGAGCCTGAGGGGCAAAACGTCGGAAGCCCCGCTTCTCATCGCCAGCGCCATAAACCACCTTTCCAATCTGCGACCAGCCCAAAGCCCCGGCACACATAATACAGGGCTCTACTGTTACAAACAGAGTACAGTCGTTCAGGTACTTTCCACCCAAATATTCCGATGCAGCCGTAATGGCCTGCATCTCGGCATGTGCCGTAACATCCGAGAGGCGTTCCGTTAGGTTATGGGCACGGGCTATGATGCGATCGCCGCACACAATAACAGCCCCCACGGGAATCTCGTCTTCCTCGAAAGCACATTTAGCTTCCTGAAGCGCCTGCTTCATATAGAAATTATCGTCTGCCATAAAGTTTTTCCATTGCTTTTGCATGCAAAATTACAATTTTTCTCTAATTTTGCACCTAATAAAGAGAGTTAAAATGGCTGCACACAACGAATTTGGCTTAGAAGGCGAGGACAAGGCCGTCAACTACCTTATCAGGGAGGGCTACCTCATTCTGGATCGTAATTGGAAAAGCGGCCACAAGGAACTGGACATCGTAGCCGAGAAAGACGGCACGCTGGTAGTGGTAGAGGTAAAAACGCGCAAGAGCGACAAATACGGCAACCCCGAGGATGCCGTCTCTTCCCGTAAAATACGGAATACCGTCCTTGCTGCCGACGCCTACATCCGTTTCAATCGCATTGATCTGCCTGTCCGCTTCGACATTATATCTATTGTCAGCAACAGCGACATTATCAATCACATTGAGGATGCGTTCCGTTCCCCGGTTTGGTACAGGTGATTGGAGGTTGGAAGGTTAAAAAGTTAAAGGGTTAAAAAGTTAAGGGGTTAAGGGGTTAAAGGTTGAACATGAAGAGAATAGTATTAGACGAAACAATTTCCACCAACAGGTATGCCAAGGAAATGCCCGAGGACGAGAGTCACGAGTTAACCTTGGTTACTGCCGAGTTCCAGACGGCTGGACGTGGGGCAGGCACCAACACGTGGGAATCTGAGCGTAGTCAGAACCTACTCTTCAGCCTCATCTCCTACCCCAAGGGATTACAGGCCAACCAGATGTTTGCCCTCTCGGAGGTTACCGCCCTCGCCATCAGAGATGCCCTCAGCAGCTATACGCCGGGATTCCAGATAAAATGGCCCAACGACATCTATCACAACGACAAGAAAATCGTGGGCATGCTTATAGAGAATGATTTGCGAGGGAAGTGGGTTTACCGCTCCATCATTGGCGTGGGGGTGGACATCAACCAGACACGTTTCCTCAGCGATGCGCCCAACCCAGTTTCCCTGGCACAGATATTGGGCAAGGAGGTTGAGCGCGACCATGTACTGAACAGCATCATGCAGCAGTTCAACCATTACTACGGTATGATGGAACGTGAGCAGTTCTCCGAGCTGCACAACCGCTATATGCAGTACCTCTATCACAAGGGAGAGTTACACACCTACTCGGACACCACAGGTACCTTCCTGGCCCGCATCATTGATGTGGAACCCTCGGGGCATCTTGTTCTGGAATGCGAGAACGGAGAGCAAAGGCGCTATGACTTTAAGGAAGTGACGTTCATCATTGAACATTGAAGGCTGCGATTGAATGAGAGAAGAAAAACTTGTTTATAATCCCGAGCGTGAGCAGGCTCGACCGCAGGTCAATTATGAATTGTGAATTATGAATTATGAATTAAATAAGTATGGCAAGATTTGAAAGAATTCTACTGAAGCTGTCAGGCGAGAGTCTGATGGGCGAACAAGGTTACGGCATCGATGTAAAGCGTCTGAACGAGTATGCACAGCAGATTAAGGAAGCCACCCAGATGGGTGTGCAGATTGGTATTGTGATAGGCGGCGGCAATATCTTCCGCGGATTGACTGGAGCCGGGAAAGGTTTCGATCGCGTGAAGGGCGACCAGATGGGTATGTGCGCCACCGTTATCAATTCACTGGCCCTGAGCAGCGCCTTGGGTGCTATCGGCCAGAAGAACCGCGTGCTCACAGCTATCCGTATGGAGCCTATTGGTGAGTTCTACAACAAATGGAAGGCTATCGAGGCTATGGAAAACGGCGAAGTTGTTATCATGAGTGCCGGAACAGGTAATCCCTACTTCACCACCGACACAGGTTCTTCCCTGCGTGGTATAGAGATTGAGGCTGATGTAATGCTCAAGGGTACTCGCGTGGATGGCATCTATACTGCCGACCCCGAGAAGGACCCCACAGCCACCAAGTTCCACGACATCACCTATGCCGATGTTATTGCCCGTAACCTGAAGGTGATGGATATCACCGCCACCGCCATGTGTATGCAGAACAACCTGCCCATCTACGTCTTCAATATGGACATCGTAGGCAATCTGAAGAAGGTGTTGGATGGCGAAGAAATCGGAACCCTCGTTCACAACTAAGAAACGTTTAACCGATAAACGAAATCTCCCCAGCTAGATGATATCTTTTTCTAACTGGGGAGATTTTTATAATTAACCTTAAACCACTTTTTTTATTCCAATTTTTCCAATAGTATTTGCAGATCGTTGTCGAAATCATAGTAACCATCAATGTGGAGCAAGGAAAAGTCACAGTGCTCTAGCCATACTGCTGCCATACTGCAGTCATACTCTAAGCATACTCTAGCCTTATTCAATGAGTATGGCTAGAGTAAGGCTAGAAGCAGGCTAGAGTAAGGCTGGAAGCAGGCTGGAGTAAGGCAAGGGGGTAGCTAGGGGGAAGCAAGGGGGGAACTTCCCCAAGTCGCAATGAGGTTATCCCATTCTCTTCACAGACACACACTCACCTCGTTTCTTCTAAGCAATCATCCGAGTACCTTATATTCTTGTCGTAGTTGCCATTCTTATCTCTTGCAACTATCCAAGTATGATAGCGTTTCTGTTCACGGATTTCATCCCATGAGTACCGCTTCGCATCACTCCATTTAATCAGGAAGAAATAACAGGTGTCACTGTTATAAGACAAATTGCAACAATTTATAAAGCATGTAGAGTCTGGATAAACGACATCTCTACTCTCAAAATAAAAATCGCCATTCTTCAACAGAGTATCAGGCTTACTGTCAGAGGAAGGACTTTCGCCCCAAACAACACATTTAACACTATCCATATTATTGTAAAGAGACGAACCTATAAACAACGTATCACTCGTGCAATTCTTGAAAGACGCACTACATCCATAGTCTATTACGCAGGAAGAAAACAAGCCTAAAATGATAAAGACCATGCCTAATATACAATTGTTTCTTCTGTTTAATTTCATAATACTCTTCTGTATAATATTACTAGAATCCCACATGATTAGATTTGTACAGAACGGAGAAAGACATGTTACTCCTTTCAGAGTATAATCTATGACTAATGTACCTGCCGTAACGTTATCCTACACGATTCGAAGTTGGTTCCAAAGGTGAAAATAAGCTCCCTGTCGTTGTCAGAGGTATTCGAGTTTATCTTAAATCTATAGCGATTCTCAGATTCCGAAATAATCTCTCCCCAATAACCACCTGATATTGCAGGATCCCAAACCTCCACATTATTCGCTCCACGCTTAATCACTATATTTGTGATGGGTTGGGAGCATGTTATTACGAACTCCGTCCCTTCTTGAGGAATTGTCCCAGTATAATTCACACCATTATCAGAAGATGTCAATGCAACACCCTCACATCTTATTTCAGGAGGATAGTATGTCAGTTCTTTACTACAACCCGTAAGCAGCAGGCTTCCCATCACAAGCGCAAACATCCATGCATTAAATAGTTTCTTCATTGTTTGATATGTCTTTTTCTATTACACCTTACTTTAACAGCCATAGGGCAAAGAATTTGTCATAAACCTCGTAAACTCCAAGATTAGAAGTTACAAAATTCTTTTCTAACAAGCCCTTGATGGCAGACTGCACACTGCTACTGCTGGTAAGACGGTATTTCTTGACAAACGCCGATGAGGTTAGGTTTTGGGCTTTCCCTTCCCTAGCAATAGCCATTAACAATTCTTTTTGCTTAATTGGCAACTGAAACAGTAAGGACTGATAGGTAAATTCATTGGCACGTAATATATTCTTGATAGCTATATCCAACATATCCTCATCACAGGTCCCATGCTGTGGAGTAAGAGAGAAAAGTTCATTCATTACACGTTGAACATACCACGTGACACCTTCAAATCGCTGATAAACCTTGGTTATGGCCTGGACGGAAATACCTTTGTCCGCCTCTTTAAAATGCTTCTGCGCAAACGCGGAATATTTGTCTATAGGAATGCTGCCAATGTTCATCATTGAAGTACTCTGGTAGAATGGTCTGGAAGGGCTTAGGAACATTTCACCCATCATCGTACGTTGTGATCCAGAAAAGATGAAGTGGGCGTTACGGCAATGTTGTATGTAAGTACGCAGTAACGCCTCGATTTTTCCATCATTATAGCAAGAAACAGTTTGGAATTCGTCAATAGCTATAATGCATGGCTTATCTGCCGTATCGATATATTCGAAAATCTCATCTAATGTTGTCCTTGGCAAACGAATATCTCCAACTTCAACATTCCACGAAGGATTTCCCATGGCATCAAATGAAATGCCTGTGCGCAATGAGGACAGTATATCGACAAACTTCTGTATCACTTTTGCTCCTTTAGGGCGTAAAGAGGATAACATGGATGCCCCCATAGCCATAATCAGTTCCTCGATATTCTTTGTGGCATAAATATCAATGAGAAACGTGTAATAATCCTTCTGAATGTCCTTCTGATGAAATAGATTCTCGATCAGTCCCGTTTTGCCAATGCGTCTTGGGGCAATCAATGCCACGTGGTTGCCATTCGTAACCAATCGTTTCAATTCCTGAGTCTCAGTCTTTCTATCACAAAAGTACTTTTCAGACTCATAGCCATAGAGTATAAATGGATTGTTGACCATACTATCTTGTTTTTCTCGCAGCAAAGATAATTATTATAATTCAATTATCATCTTATAATAATCATATTATAATAAAAATTAACACTAGGGAGCGTAAGGTCTATTCCTAATAATCAACAGATTCCGAATACCTTATATTCTTGTCGTAGTTGCCATTCTTGCCCCAAAAGTAAGTTAAATAAAATAATATCCAACTTAATTATTGAACATAATCAAGCTATAAGAAAAGACAGCCAAGTAAAATCGTTTTCCTATTAGATGGGAAAAGTCCGTAGGGAGCGGACTGACAGTCCGTAACGCGCGGACAAAGAGTCCGAAGCCTACGGACAAAAAGAACAATGGACAAAAAAACCTTTCCCGAATGAATCAGGAAAGGTTATATTCGTTAACTGATGTTGCTTTATTCTTCTGTATTGTCCTCTTTAACCTGCATTCTGATGAGTTCACCCTCCAGATTGCTGAGGAACTGCCATTCGTCCGTTGTCTGGATGTTGGTAAAAACTACACTCTTACCTTCCTCAGAAACAAGGAAGTTGCAAGTAAAGATAACCTCCTCTTCCTGAGACTTAACGGTAAGGACGTTACCACTGACAGACCACTTGCCAGGATCCTCCCAGCTGGGGGAATTAGACCAGCTATCGAAATAGGCATCGCCATTGGCATCGAAACGACAGCCAATAATCGTACTGCTCGTCAGCCACTTATACCAACCGCCCACGACACTATAAACAACAATCGTCTTGCCGCCGTGAACTACGTCGTCCTTGCCGCATGATACCAAGCCTACACTTGATACCGCAAGCATTACAGCTGCTTGAATAAAAAACAAATACTTTTTCATTAATCCATTGGTGGCATTGTATAAACCTGATGGTTCTTTACATCATATACAGTGGCAGTCACAGTAGCAGCAGCCTCCTTGTAATACTGTCCATCGACTTTTACGCCACGAGACCCGTACCCTTTATTGGTAACTTTTAATGAGCCTGCTGTGATAGCCATATTTTTGGAAACCTTAACACCCATGCATCTGGTCTCCTCCTCGGTTTCCTCGTCTTCATAGATTCCCCCCGCTGCGGATACACGTATGTCGGTTGTGGCGGTGTCCTGGTTGATAAGCAGATGCTTACCGACAGAGATACCCTTGCTACCTTCAGCCGAAGCTGTAACAATAACCGTTCCGCCAGAGATGGTCATCATATCATCCGACTTGATACCCTTTCGGGTCGCGCCCGTAACACCAACATTAATGGTACCGCCTTTTATGAAGACCTGCCCATTGAACTCCTTATCAGGATTAGGTGTAATATCATCATCAAGGGTCAATATCTCTGTCTGAATGCCATCGCCCTTCTGACCACTGACATTTAACGCACCTCCATTCATCAGGAAGTACTGACCAACATGGATTGCATCGCTCTCAGCGCCATTAACAGTAACGGTACCCGTACTCCTCTTTAGCTGCAAGTATTCCTTTGTACAAATGCCGTGCCTTGCCCTACCCGTAACGGTAAGACTGCCGCCGCCTTCGATCTCGAGGTGACCTTTGCAATAGAGGGCAGCCTTCTGCTGACCGCCAGGTGCATCTTCGAGCGTATTATCAGTTCCCTCATTCAGTTTCAATGCCACGCGCTTACCACACAGGATATCCAATGCGGCACCTTTGGTGGAAATAAGATGCAGGCCGTTCAGATGGAACCTGCACTTAAGACTTCCTGTGTATGTCAGTGAGCCATTGGTGCTGGCACCTTGCAGGACAAGCTCCAACTCGTTATGTGTATTAGTGCTGTTTATTACCACATCACCACCCTCTACGGTGTATTCAACACCCAAGACATTGCCTTTCTCGACAGTAGCCTGTGCCCCATTCCATGTTACGGTAATGATATGCACAAAGGTGATGCTGTCCACCTCGCTGGTCTGATACGTAACACCCTCTGCTGTAAAGGAGGTTCCATTGTCAGCATAGGTAACCTCGGACAGAGGCACCTTGGTATTATCGCCGTTCTGCCAGATTCGCATATACTCCTGAGCCGAGGCAAAAAGAGACACAGCCAATAGCAAAAGAAGTGAAAATATTTTCTTCACTTTATTAAAGCTCTAAAATAGGGTTCCTTACTTTGTCAACTTAATGGTCTTATTGCCCATATTGACAATATACAGACCAGGCTTCAGGTTGCTGAGACTGATGTTAGCACCCTTCTTCACGTTAGCCATCTGTACCAAGGCTCCGTTTGAGCCATAGATACGCAGCATGCCATCGCCGTCAACCTTCAGCTTGCCATCCTTGTACTGCAGGTTCTCGGCTTCACCGGGCAATGCCTCAATAGCCGTAGGATCCTCTACAGAGAAATACATCTTCTTAATCTCTGACAGCGGATAGGTATACTCGCCGGCAGTAGTGGCAACCACGCAGTTACCGTTGGCAAAAGTTATCTTCTGGATTGTAGGCAGAGAGATAAACTCTTCGCCAGTTGCAGAAACAGTAAGATAATTATACTTGTCAGCCCACATAGTGGTGAATGCCATCATCATGACGGCCATCAGAACAAACTTCTTCATAATCTATCAGTTGTTAATTTGTTTTCAGAATTTAAAATTATATCCCACGCTTACGGCATGGATACGGTTGTTAAAAGCGTCTGGTTTCTCTTCGTCGTCATTAAAGACATACGTCAGCACATAGGCCAAGGTGAACTCGTGCTGCTTGTTCAGCTTATAGCTGGTTCCAAAGGCTGTTCTCACCTTGTCTACGTTAAAACGGTCGCCGACACGTACGCTGTTGCAGAGTTCTGCCGAGGCAAAGGGAGTAAACTTCCACCCCTTCTTATCCACCTCCAGTTTCAGACGGCTGCGGAGCAGCTGCGTGGTTGTGGACGACTTGGTCTTCTGCGTAACACTTTCCATCCACTCATCTCCCAGATAGTTCCAGTCATCATCGAATATAGGAACTTTGCTATACTCCATCTTGCTGTAATCCTTCTCAGGGCGATAGGTAAGCTGATAGCGCTCACGCAACGAGACGCGCAGCCACTTCCAGAATCGCTTGTCGGCAGTAGCTTCCACAATGAACCTGTGGCGGGGATAGCAGTAGGCAGGAGTCCTGGTGTATTCATCGTCAACCGTTGGATCGCCTTTCAGCTTCTCCGGCCTTCTGTTATACAACAGGGTATAGCCTGCGCCAAACTTAATGGCCTTGTTCAGCTTATAGCCGGCATCCAAGCCGAAAGCCCATCTGGAGTTGTCCTGTGCACGGTACTCGGCCTCCAGGCCCAGGCTCCATTGGGTACCCAGACTCTTCTTGGCACCCACACTAACCCAGGTGCCATACTCATCAGTCCATTGTGCATTCAGCACGGCTGGAAGAAGCAATGTTGCTATCAGAAGAATCTTTTTCATACTGTTAACGGGGCATTTTCATTATACCTTCAATACTGTTACCGCGGTCCTTGGGCTCGTCGTAATAGATGCGAATCAGACAGCTGTCCTTGAGATAGTCTATCATTCCCACTTCTATACGCAGAATCTTCAGACCGGTACGTTTCTCCAGGTCAGCCTTCAGCTCATCGCGCTTATCAGGCGAAATCAGGGCCACATTATCATATTTGATATATTTGCTGCACAGGGTGCTAACCAGTTTGCTGCTCTCGAACAGCCACGCCATGCCCACGAACACCGCGTTCACGAAGACAATGGTGACAATGCCGAAGCCGTCCCAATAGTCGGCCTTGGGATGATACTCAGCCCTACTCAGCGCATTTATCACACTCACGGCAATGAGCATAAAAAGATACGTCATCTCACGAATGGGCACTGCCTCCGTACGGAAACGCATAATGCCGAAGATGGCAAACAGACCCATGGCAGCACCCAGGTTCATACCATCGCCCTCCATCAGCGTTACCAGCAGGAAGATGCTGGCGGACATGAGAATAAAAATAAACATATAGTCACGTCGCTGGCTGCGGGGGAAGTAAAAACAGCGTGCAATGACGCATACTACTGCCAAGTTGATGACGAAACGCATCACCAGCGAGATGAAATGCTGAGGGTCGAAGAGTGTCAACCCAATAAGATTACCCAGTTGATAGTTAATGTCGTTAAAGAAATCCATATTGAATGTTAGTTATCTTTATTTTAGTTTATTTTCGTATTAGCCAATTTGCCGAGGGTTATCATCTTTTCCTTGAAGATGTTGTGCTTTAGACTCTTGTTGGTCATCACACTACCAATGCAGTATTTACTGAATCCCGAGGGTTTGATACGCAGAATGCGCAGAATCTCCAGCACAGGGCTATAGACGTTTCCGTCGCGCTTCAGTTCGATGATTACCAACGGACCCGTTTCGGCATCGTTACCTGTTTCCATGTTATGGAAGTGTACGTCGTAATCAATGGTCAGGCGCTCAGTCTTGGCGTAATTCACCAATGTTATACGATGAAACTGGTTACGGACTGTGGGGTGCATCTCCGTAAGTCCCTGATGAACCAAGCCTTCGACGAACTCTCCGTTGGCACCCTGAACATCTATCTCCTGCGAAGGTACCTCCACACGTTTCTTCTTGGTACGACCATGGTTGTTCTTGGTCTTTACCTCGAGGAAAGTTATGCCACTATCCATATAGGTCCTCACACGCACCTTCTGGCGGGGAGCCCTGCCGTTATGATGCTCCAGGAAGAAACGATGTCCCTCCGTATCCCAGTAGGTAGTCATGTAATTGGCTATCTTGCTGTCGTTGTTGTACTGCGCATAATACTTCCCCTGGGCCAGCTCCAACAACTTGGCCAGATTCTCCTTACTGGTAACAAACTTAGTGTCCGTCCGGTTCATCAGACGAATACTGGACATTTGTTCCAATGTTATGGGGTCCAAATGCTGCAACAACTCGTTAATACGGGCATCAATTTCCATCATATTGCATAATAATCGGCACAAATATAGGAAAAAATATACATTTCTGCCGCGGGCAACTTGTTTTTTTCAAATAATTAGCCTACTTTTGCTTCATAATTGAGGGAAAGTAATTAAGAACCGAAGTAAATAAAGACCTATTATGATTGATGTTAAGGAAACTTTGGCATTCGCCGAGGAGAAAATGGAAGAAGCCGTAATGTATCTGGATGATTCTCTGGCACGCATCCGTGCAGGAAAGGCCAACGTTAAGATATTGGATGGTATCCGTGTTGACAGCTACGGAAGCCTTGTTCCCTTGAACAATGTGGCAGCCATCAACACCCCCGATGCCCGCACCATTGCCATCAAGCCTTGGGACAAGAGTATGTTCAAGGTTATCGAAAAGGCCATTATCGACAGCGAGGTCGGCATCATGCCCGATAACAACGGCGAGATTATCCGCCTCTCTATTCCCCCTCTGACAGAGGAGCGCCGTAAGCAGCTGGTAAAGCAGTGCGGCAAGGAAGAGGAGCAGGCTAAGATCAGCGTCCGCAATGCCCGTCGCGACATCCTGGAGAAACTGAAGAAGGGCATCAAGGACGGCTTGGCAGAAGATGCCGAGAAGGATGCCGAGGACAAGCTGCAGAAGATGCACGACAAGTACATCAAGCAGATTGAATCCCTGATGGCAGCTAAGGAAAAAGAAATCATGACGGTTTAAAAAATCAATTCATAATTAAGAATTCATAATTCACAATTATTTGTTGCATCTGGTTCGCCAGACGTTGCCGTTATTATGAATTGAGAATTATGAATTATGAATTAAATGAAAGGAATCGTCATTAAGAATACAGGAAGCTGGTACGTTGTCAGAACTGACGACGACCAGCTTTTTGATTGTAAGGTTAAAGGCAACTTTCGCCTGAAAGGTATCCGCAGCACCAACCCCGTGGCCGTGGGCGACAGGGTGAGCATCACGCCTGGAGCAGATGGCAAGACAGCGCTTATCGAGAGCCTGGAGGACCGCAGGAACTACATCATCCGCAAGGCCAGCAACCTTAGCAAACAAAGCCACATCATTGCAGCCAATGTGGATCAGGCTGCACTTGTGGTTACCATCTCACACCCCGAGACCAGTACCACCTTCATAGACCGCTTCCTGGCCAGTGCAGAAGCTTATCGCGTCCCTGTGGTACTGATTTTCAACAAGACCGACATATACTCCGAGGATGAGTTGCGTTATCTGCAAGCTATCATCACACTTTACGAATCCTTAGGATACAGCTGCCTACGATGCAGCGCCTCCAAAGGCGAGGGAATAGAGGCTATCCTTCAGGCATTTGCCGGCAAGACCACCTTGCTGAGCGGAAATAGTGGTGTAGGAAAGAGCACGTTGCTAAACCAACTCATTCCAGAGGCCAAAGTCAAGACGGCAGAAATCAGCACTGCCCACGATACAGGCATGCACACCACCACTTTCTCTGAGATGTATAGCTTACCAGCCCTCAACTCTCAACCCTCAACTCTCAACTCTTATGTAATTGACACTCCTGGAATAAAAGGGTTCGGTACCTTCGATATGGAACGAACCGAGGTGGCTCATTACTTCCGCGAGATATTCCAGATTGGGCAGGATTGCCGCTTTGGCGACTGTACCCACACAAACGAGCCTGGCTGTGCAGTCCTGCAAGCCGTTGAGGAACAACGCATAGCCCAAAGCCGTTACAGCAGCTACTTGTCTATGCTGGAAGACAAGGATGCCGAGAAATACAGGAAATAAGTTCTGCTACAACGTCTTCTCAAGCAGAACCGTTCCGTTCTCATCAACCACCTTCAATGTAATCTTTCCTTCTGCAACCTCCATGCGCAAAGCCGAATTGTAGCCTTGCACCAAGGTGGGGAAGGTAGCTTCCTCTGTTGCGTCAAGGAACGTGTAGGTATCGGGATGCAAGTGTCCGCATACCAGCAAATCCACATTTGCACGGTTCAAGATAGGCGTCATCAGATCGGCAAAGAACTTGGCACCTGCCTGTGACTCATCCGTCGTAGCATTCGGAATGGGAAGATGACTTACCACGATACGGTATTTTGCCGTCTGGTATTCCTCGGTCTGTATAAGTTGTTCCAGCCATTGCGCTTCCTCCCTCCTGTAGGCATTATAAGCTGCCAAAAAGGTATTACGTGCCGTAGGATTGTCATCGGGCAAAGCCTCTCCGCCATCTAGAAGAACAATCTCTAAATCTCCCCATCGGTAAGCATTATACAACTTTCCGCTCTGGTGAGGGAAGTACCTGTCAAAATAATCGGCAGCATCACCCTTGGTCTCATGATCGCCACGCAACATACAGAAATCCTTCTGTGTGGCAAAGAGACTGGAACTGACATTGATGAACGAGGTGTAAGGTTCCTCTGCTTTCAGCGCTGTGCTCGGAGGGGTACCAACCTGCATATTATCCATCATATCTCCGGCATAGATAATATGGTCTGCTGTAAGCGGTTCCAGCACTGTCAGGAATTTCTCTAACGTAGCAGGGCGGTTATGCATGTCGCTCAATACCAACAAGCTATGCGACGTAGCGTTGTCATCCAATGTACGGAAGCTATACCAGTCAGATGCATACTGGGTGGTGAACGTGGAAGCGTACGGCTTCAACTCGTCAACCTTCTGAGAGCAGACACGGTACTCATAGTCCGTTGCCGCAACCAGTCCATCTACGCGTATTGCAAAGTTCTGTACAGGCAACACCACAGACGGAGCCAGAATATTATCGTACACCTGATGCTGTCCTTTCATTTCCTGATAATATTTGGTCACCGGAGATTGCCCCTTCTTGCGCAATTCCACCCAGGCATAAGTGGGTAACGTATTCTCGCACATCACCGTAACGCCATCATGCGAGAGTTCCTGCAGGTAAGGCGAACCGCGGAAGCATGTTGTGTCAGCATTAAGATTTACTGGCAACAGCGCCATCACGAGAACCAACAAAAGAGAATATATCTTTTTCATCTTTTCAGCATCTTTTTATTGTTAACAATGATAACACCCTTATGGGCCTCAGAAACCTTGCGCCCAGAAATATCATATAATGATTGAGAATCAGCAATTTTGGATTTTGAATTTTGAACTTCGAATTCTGACTGAATCCCAGTTTCTGATTCTTGCAGTTGGCGGAACTCTTCCTGTCCCTCAGAATACGGGATATAGGCTGAGCCTGCAGAAATCTGCTTGGAAGTGGACTTCTGGAATCCTACCACTCCATTCTTCACCTTCAACAACGCCATACTGCCAGCCTCCACATCTTTACGATCCTCGCAAACAGGCACCAGGGCATTTCCTTCTATGGCAGGAACCTCCTGGGCTGTGCTCCAGAAGGTATAAGTACCTTTGGCTGCATGTAGCACAACAGCTGTTCGGGCAGGGATTACATTGTTTTCATAAGGTTCCATGTAAATTACGCCGTCCTTCTCCTTCACGCTAAACACTTCTACGCCTTCAGGAACTTCTGCGGGGAAGGAAGCACTCAATACAGCCCACCCTGCCATAGGAACAGTAACCTGATGATAGGCACGCTGCAGGAACCAAGAAGCGCAATAACCAGGATACAGGTAGCTGTCAGAACGGGCAGTAACCGGACCATCCGAGGGCTTACCATAGAGGCCTTTCTCGCCTATCCACGAATCGTCTGCCGTCAGGAGGTTATCTGGAGCATCTGCATCGGCAATGGTAAACAGGCCTTCTGTATCATAGCGGAAAAGCTGACGACTGGACCATCTGTCCATATAATCCTTCATGATAACATTCTCACCCTTGGGAGACAAATAGAAAGCCGTTGAGCCATCATTAACGCTGGCATTGTTCCATCGCAACGCCGGTTGTCCGTCTGTTTCCTGAATGCGCATCACCTTCTGCTTGTTCTGGCGAAGCACAAAGGCCCGGTAGGCACTGTTCAGCCAGTAATAACCCTCCACCAGAGGATTAATAGCTGTGGGAGCCGTCTCCTCGTATGCTTGCGTTGCTTGTTGGAGGCGCAGGATAATCTCATCAGCTTGCTCCGAGGTGATATTCTTATCATCAGCTAATGCCAGCGCCTCATCTATACATTCCCTCAGTGAACTGTTCAACAGAGGTGTCACCTGTCCAGGATTGTCTCCGCTGGGATAGAGGGCCAACGCGCCACGTGCATGTCCCAAGGTCCTGCGAATCCTAATAGAGGGTGTTACCTTATCCTCGTCCAGAAGGGTAAGCACCTGCAGGGCATCCAGTCCATGTGCCCTAGCGGCCAACGAATCAAAAAGCGCTGCCTTCTGGAACTGCTGCATAATGTAATGGTCTTCGGGCCACTCTGAGGTATCCTCCTCTTGACGCAAGAAGAAACGACGTCCCGGTCTGGCACTGTGTATTACCAAGTGTCGGTCATAACGAGCGACATCAAGATATGAATATGGCTCGCCCGAACAACTCTGTATGGTATAGCTGCCATCAGGGTTGGCTGTAAGGTAATATGCCCTGTTAGTCAGATTGGCAGATGTGGTAGTTATGCTGTAGAAATATGCATGTTCTCCGTTCTTGCCATACGGATTCTTGTAATCAACAGCATTACCATAGACACTGCGCAGAGCATCTGTATCATAGGAATACAGATACCCGTCTTTCTCTTGTGCCAGGGCTCCTATAGTATAATACCCGTCGAGAATGGGCTCCTGGGCCCATCCCCAACTTGTCGTTATCAATAAGACAAGGAGTATTGAGAATCGGGAGGCCCCTCTCCCTAACCCTCCCCCAAATGGGAGGGAATATTGAGAATTGATAATTTTATTCATTGAACATTGAGCATTGAACATTACTGCAAGGCGGTAGCAAATTCTTCATTCTTCACTCTTCATTCTTCACTTAAAATTATGAATTATGAATTGAAAAAACTCACTCATCCAACTTGGTAGTTATGTAAATAAGTTTCCTGCTTGACTTGGAATCCTTCACCTGCTTGTCCAACAGCACAGTTCCCAGCGAGGAGACAATCTTCAGATTGAAGTTTCCATCGGCAATATCGATTCGCATAGCGCTGTGATTACCGATATTGTATTCCTCGAACTGGTTACCTTTATTGTTATAGTTCTTACCCATGTAGGTGTAGGTCTGAGGGTGATAATGTCCGCTAATAAGCATATCTATATTGCACTGCTTGAGCAAGGGGGTAAGCAGGCTGATAAGATGCGGCTCACCACCAAATTTATCCGTTGGCTTATCGTCATTCTGCAGCATGGTGAAGTGACAGATAATAATGCGGTACTTGGCCGTGCGGAATTCGTCCGTTTGGATGAGCTGCTGAAACCAGCGGGCCATCTCCTCGCGATAACTGAAGAACGAAGCCATACCGAAATACTCTTCTGCGGTATCGATCTTATCCTCTCCGCAATCCAACAATATAATCTCCAGGTCACCCCATCGATAGGCATTATAGATATTTCCGCTCTTACGAGGAAAGTATTCCATGATATGCCGAGACATATCACCACGTGTCTCGTGGTTGCCACGTAGGTACTCGAAGGGTTTATTCTTGGCAAACAGATTTACACTGGTATTGATAAAGCCCTTGTAGGGTTCCTGCGACCCGTGTTGCATATAGTTAATCATATCACCATTGTAGATAATGCGATCACAGGTCTGATAGTCGAGATATTTCAGCAATGCCTCCAACGTATCAGGACGGTTATGCATATCGCTGGTGATAAAGAGATGATGTTCCGATTGATGCGGATCCTGCGTAGTAAACTGATACCAACTACCAGTATAGACGCCAGAGAAAGATGTACTGGCAGAAACTCCGTTGGAATTCTCAGACAAGACCTTATGTGCCTTTATACGATACTCGTATGTTGTGGCAGGCTTCAGGCCCTCTGCCCTGACGGCAAAGTTCTGTACAGGTACGGCAGAGTTCTTGCTGTTCAGAATCTGGCTGTAAGCTTTAACCCTTCCGTTCACGGTCTGGTAGTATTCCGTTATCTCGGAACTGCCTTTTTCCCTAACCTCAATCCACGACACAGATGGAATTCCATGCTCAAAAACAACGGTAACGCCATCTGTTGTCAGTTCCTGCAAGTACGGACCCACCGTCATCCACTCCTGTGCCCTAACATGTGACAGGAAGAGCGTTAATACAACAATAAAGAAAAGCCTTTTGTTTCTCATATATAGAAAAGGTTTTACGGTTTATTCATGTCTTTCAGCGAGCAAAGTTAAACATTATTCTAATATGCAAGGACTCTGATACATTTTTTTTCATGCAGAAACACTATAAAATATAAAAAACATGCGGCTTTATATATAAATAAGGTAGTAAAGTAAACAAAAAACGTGTGCATTTTAAACTAAATCGCTTATTCTTCAATTAAATACGCACAAATGTTCATTAAATACCCATTAAAATTGCCGCGTATACTGCTTTCTGTTAAAATTCATGTATCTTTTTGTACTTTTTGCACATTTTTGCACACTTTTGTTTGTTTGCAATAGGATATTTGCTATTTTTGCAAACAAATACAAAGGAAATGATAAACAACCGTTCAAATTTACATAGATTGTTACACAATGCATTACTGTTGGTGATGCTACTTTGCGTTACCATTGCAAAAGCAGATATCACCTTCACCGAAACGGCGACCAACGGATTCGCGATAGTAGGTAACAACAAGAATGCTGTTTTTGTTGTGGATGCCCATGACGATGAAGTCGTAACAACCGTGGCAAACTGTGTAATCCAAGACATCAAGGCCGTTACAGGCCAAACACTACTGCTACACAACGAATTGCATAGCGGCGACTATCCCGTTATTGCAGGAACATTAGGCAGTTCTGCCCTCATTGCCAACCTGTTGGAGGCTGGCAAGATAGATACCACTGGCGTGACTGGCAGATGGGAGGCTTATACCCTACAGCTCATAAAGAATCCTGCAGAAGGCATAGAAGAGGCTTTGGTGGTGTTAGGCGGAACACCAAGAGGTACGGCATACGGACTGTTTGAAATCAGTCGGCGCATAGGCGTTTCGCCCTATATCTGGTGGGCTGATGTGGCACCCGCACCCATGAACGTCATTTACGCGAACGGTGATCGAACAGAAGTGGAGGCTCCATCGGTAAAATACAGAGGCCTATTCATCAACGACGAGGATTGGGCATTACTCCCTTGGGCCAAGAAAACCATCGATACCGGTTGTAACAACATTGGTCCTAACACTTATAATAAGGTAATGGAACTGCTACTTCGCCTGCGTGCCAACTGTCTGTGGCCTGCCAAACACGGCAGTTCCAAAGCTTTCTGGTCGATGGAGGAGAACAAACGCCTGGCCAAGGCATGGGCAATAATTATGAGCAGCGGTGACAGCATGCTACGCGACAACCTGTGGGAATGGCCTCGCTTCAAAAGCGGCAATAACAGCAGTAACTTCAGTTTTGCCTATAATCCCGAGGGCTGCACTGATTACTGGGGCAAACGAGCAGGTGAGGCACGAGAGTACGAAGGCATCTATGACATAGGTATGCGTGGTCTGCAGGATGTAGCACTTTTGGGCTACGAAGGACAGGAAGCCCAGTTGGCAGGCTTGAAGGATATCATAGAATGCCAGCGTCAGATTATCACGGATTCTTTGGGCGGTGATCCGACAAAGGTTCCACAGATATACATTCCCTATAAAGAAGCATTGACGCTTTACAATGCTGGATTGAAAATCCCCGACGATGTTACACTCTGTTGGGTTGATGACAATTATGCCTACATCCGCCAGTTACCAACAGCCACAGAGCAGAAGCGCAGCGGTGGCAATGGCATATACTACCACCTGTCATATTTAGGTAACCCATGCTCCTACATCTGGCTCAGCACTATTTCGCCCTCATTGATTAGCTACGAGCTCTGCAAGGCATACGAGAACGGCATGCAGCGCTTTTGGATGATTAACGTAGGCGATATAAAACCTGCCGAGGTGGAGTTTGAATTCTGTATGGAGCTGGCATGGAACGTTAAGAGCTGGACGCCAGAGAACGCATGGAAGTTTAATCGGTGGTGGGCAGCAAAAACCTTTGGCGAGGATTTAGCCGATGAGATGGCAGACATCCGTCTGGAGCATTATCGTCTGGCAGCGCAGAGCAAACCTGAGACAGTGCGCGAAGTTGTCTTCACACACGAGGAGATGAAACAGCGCATCCTCGACTATCAGCATCTGGCTCGCAGGGTTCAGAATCTGGAAGCCAGCATCCCTACCCGACTGAAAGATGCCTACTTCCAACTCTTCACCTATCCCATTGTTGCCACAGCAGATATGAACATCAAACTGCTGGGTGCCAACCTAAGTTTCTGGTACGCCGGCATGGGCGATCGCCAGAACAGTATGTTGTATGCTGCCTTATCGCGCACCAGCTATGACAATATTGTCTATCTGACCGATTACTTCAATAACACACTGGCCGGTGGCAAATGGAACGGCATCATGAGCATGCGTCCTAATGCTAGCATGACCAGTCAGTTTGGCCCCGTTTATGCCGCAACAACAAGTGAGGTAAACGACGTGAAGGGCGAGATGTTTACAGACGATATGACACTCATAGCCGCCGCAGACTATACCAATAGTAGAGGTGAGTGGAAGTTGCTGCAGAACTTAGGTGTCAGCGACAGCAGTATGACCGTTTGGCCCATAGACTACACCAAATACACCGCAACCACAGCTCGAAGCAAAGGCCCATATCTGGAGTACAGCATTCCACTGAAGAAAGGCTCTTACCAGATTGTGGTGCGATGCCTTCCCACCTTCCCTATTACCACCAGCAACGACCTGGTTGTGGGAATGGCTATGGGAACAGGTTCCGTATCAACAGCCAGCATAAAGTGTAGCGCAGAGACAAACGTCTGGAGCGACAACGTAATGTATGGCTACTCGGAAGCACGCTTTACCTATAAGGCTACCAGCGAGAAGGATTACCAATTGCGTATCTACGCCATGAATCCTGCCCTTGTTGTCAGTCAGATTATGTATCGCCAGATGGATGCTGCCGAGGAAGACAACCTGGCTCCGAAACTGATGGTGAATCCCGATTTTGAACAATACAAGAGCGGTAGTAGCGTGCTAACCAATACCGACGGTTCCATTCGACGCGGTGTCCCCTACGGATGGACATTGAAAGGAACGCTCACAGGTAACTCGTATGGTATCAACAAGGATGCTTCCATCAAGAATGATGATAGTAACCTATGCTGGATTAAATCAAAGCCCATGCCTGAGGATTGTGAGCTATACCAAACCATACCTGCAGAGAAGCTTACACCGGGCATCTACGAAGTAGGCTGTTGGCTATGGGTGCAGTCGGGCAGACGCGGTTCTTGCCGTCTTTTTGCCAACAACCAGGTTCAATATTATGCCTACAAGCATGATTACGACCAGATTCTCAAAGACGACGAGGTAAACACCTTTGCCGGTTACAAAGCAGGATACGAGACACATACCATCATGCACCCGATGCGTGTAGTGTTAAAGGTACAGGAAGGCGAAGACCTTCGCCTGGGTATTAAGACCAGCTGCATCAGTAATGCCGGAGCACAGACTGACGATACAGGATGGTTCAAGGTGGATCATTTCACCATCCGACGCTTAGCTGACCTCCCCACCACAGATCCCGATTCGCTAACACAGGAACTGCTGGTAAATCCTGACTTCGAATACAAGGAAGCTGATGTGTTAGCCGAAGGCAAGAACGTATTGAACGTCGTCCCCTACGGATGGCAGATGTCCTACACGGGCAATTACACCATGACTACCTCGGGTATCTATGGAAAAGGCGAAGGTATGCACGGGCAGAACTACTGCGCCTTTACTCCCAACGGTTACCGTCCCATCCCCGAAGATTTCTGCCTCTACCAGACCATACCTGCCAGCAAGCTAAAGGCCAATACCACCTATCGTGTGAGCTGCTTGTTCTGGAGCGAGAAAGGTCTGGAGGGTCAAGGTCGCCTATTTGCGAATAATCAGGTTCAATACTTCAGCACGCCTCGCACCTACCAGAACAACCTGACGGAGGGCGAAGTGTCCACCTTTGCCTCATATACCGATGGTGTAGGTATCAACGCCACCGCTTTGCAGGAGCTAAGTGTACTGGTTACAGTGGGCGAAGGAGAAGACCTTACCCTTGGCATCCGATCCGGTTGCAGAAAGGGTGACGGAAAACTGGTAACAGGAACCGACCGTACGGGTAAGTTCCGTGTGGATTACTTCCGCATCGAAGAGGTGGAGACAAATACGGATGCCGCAGACGGCATTGATTCAGCATTCAAATTCCAGAATCCAAATTTCAAAATCCAGGATAATCCATTTTATGACCTGTCCGGCCGTAGGCTCCCCAACCGTCCCACACATCCTGGCATATACATAATGAAAGGAAAGAAGTATATCATCCATTAACTCTAAGATAACATATAAACTAATAACATTCTAACCCCAACAAATTAACAATGAAGACAAGACTACACCTTTTGTTCCAAATTGCCACCATGTGGCTATTAGGAACCAACGTCTTTGCACAAACGCTGCAAACAGACGGAAGCGGTGCGTATCTGATTGGCAGCAAGGCCGACCTTCAGGCATGGACTAAGGTCGCCGGCTACGAGAGGACGAATGTCAAGCTAACAGCAGACATCCCCGACCTGGACTTCAGAATGGCTACCGCAAGTGATTTTACCGGAACCCTTGACGGAGACGGACACACCATTACGGTCAACTACAACTTCCCTGGTGAGCAGGCCGCTATGTTCGTTAAGTTCAAAGGAACTGTCAAGAACCTCATCGTAGATGGTAACATCAACGCCACGTACAAGAACTCAGCTGCCTTAGGCGGCACTGGCTTTGGTACGTTCGAGAATGTAGTGATTCTGTCCACTATCAATTCTAACTGCGGTGCAAATGCCTCTAATGCAGCTTTCATCGGCTACGTAAACGGCAGCACCACTATCACCAACTGCGTATCGGCCATTAAGTTTACAGGAACGGATGCCTACAACATGGCCTTCTGCGGTTGGGTGAATAGCGCTGGTTCTGTTGAGGCTCGTAACTGTATCTCCATTATGGAAACAGAGTTGCCCAACGCCTTCAGTTTCTGCAACCCTCAGAACAAGGTTTCCACCATTAACTGTTTTGCCTACGAACAAGACGGTGACGGCGGTAATGCGCCTACTGGTACAACCTATATTAATTCATCCATCCTTGGTACTGGTGAGCTTTGCTACATGGTAAACAAGGCTTTAGACCACCCCGTCTTTTTCCAGACACTTGGTCAAGATGAATTCCCAGTTCCTTTCAACACGCATAAGGACGTGTATGGTATTGGCAACAAACGTTGCGATGGTACCGTATTAGAGGGTGAACTTACTTACTCGAACGAGAACACCTCTCCTACTCCCCAGCATAATGATGTGGACGGTTGGTGTACTGTCTGCGGCAACCTGCTGCAAAACCATATCACCCCCGATGCCGACGGATTCCTGCCTCTGGCTACAGCAGCCGATGTTAAGTGGTTTACTGCTATGGTTAACGAGGCTGGCCTTTTAACCATCAACGGTAAACTTACTGCCGACATTGATTTTGGCGGCGTGGAAAATGCTCACACTCCCATCGGGCCCAATACCACCTACAAGTACAATGGTATCTTTGACGGTCAGGGGCATCGCATCAAGAACATGATTCTCAATCTGCAACAGGATGGTGTTGGTTTCTTCGGCTATGTCCGTGGCGGAACAGTCATCCGCAACCTTATCATCGACAAGAGTTGCGAGATTATCGGTAACGGAAGGGTCGGCGGCCTTATTGGTGCTATTCAGACCAATGGCAGTTCGCCACTCACTATCGAAAACTGTACCAACGAGGCTACCGTTCTTGGTACAGGTGCCACAGGAGGTATTATAGGCGCTGGAATGAGTGCATACCCATCCATGAATATAATTAACTGTCTGAACACAGGCGAGATAACCGGAACACCTGCTTCTGCCTTCTGTTCTTGGCTGAACGCTGGTGGCAGTTCTATGATCAACTGCTTGAACACAGGTGTCATCAATGGCGTTGATAATTCAGGCGGCAAATTTAGCTATCTCTGTAACCTGGTTCGCTACGAACCCGGCACCATGAGTGTTACCAACTGCTTTGATGTAAGCGAGACGGAGGACATCGGACAGGGTGTCTATGAGGATTGGACAACAGATAACCCTGTAGAAGAGGGCGAACTCTGCTATCTGCTGAACGGCGACCAGTCTACTATCTCATGGTATCAGAAGATCGGCACTGATGCAACACCTGTACCTTATTATATTGAGGGTGGCAAGGTATTTGCCAATGGTGAACTCAGTTGCGATGGAACTCCCTTGGGTTCTGTTGTATATAGCAACACCGATGGTGGAGATCTGCCTCCCCACGAGTTCGAGGACGGTTTCTGTGTCAATTGCGACGCACCCCAGTTGGACTACGCTGAGGTTGTGGATGGTTTCCACTGTATAGATACCGACTCCAAGCTGTATTGGCTAACCCGTATGGTGAACGAGAAGAACTGCGGAAACTGGGATGTACGCCTTACTGCTGACATTGACATGGAGGAGTATTCTGACTTGTTCGCTCCCCTTGGAAGCAACGGAGCCAGATACAGCGGTCATTTCGATGGACAAGGTCACAGTATCAGCAATCTGCACGTCAACTGGAACAGCTATGCAGGTTTCTTCGGCCAGCTCGGTGCCGGTGCCCTTATTGAAAACCTATTGCTGGACGAGACCTGCTCTATCAATGCCACAGGCGAATGTGCCGGTTTGGTAGGCGGTACCAACCAGATGAACGGTAACGTCACACTGCGCAACCTTGGCAACAAGGGTAATGTCTATGCCACCGGCAAGCAGGCAGCAGGTATCTTTGGCGGTAATACTGGTAGCCAAACCAAGTTGGTATTGGAAAACTGTTTCTCATCGGGTATCATCGAAGGTTCTGACCAGTGCGCAGCCCTCGTAGGATGGGCAGGAAGCAATAGTCCTGCAGTCAGCAACAGTTGGTCTTGTGCCGAAGTTTCCGGCAACGACCGTGCAGACATGTGGCTTGTACGTCACGGCAGCGGAGTCTTCGCTAACCTCTATGCCACACAAGGCGAGCAGGGTGTCATCATAGAAGATGCTGAAATCATTGAATCGGGCGAGCTTTGCTACAAGCTCAATGGCGACCAGACTTCTTTCACTTGGTTCCAGAATCTGGATAATGACAACGAGGTGGATGCTCAGCCCGTTCCCTTTGCCAACGGCCACGGTGTGGTATATCCCAAGGGTAAGATGTTGTGCGACGGTACTGTAGATCCTTCTTCTGTCACATACTCCAACAATAAGGAAGTCATCATACCTGACCATGAGTTCAGCCACGGCTTCTGTACCGTCTGCGGTCAGGAGGACATGACTTATGAAGGCTTTGTCAAGGGTATCAAGAACCCCGACTTTAACGTAGATAACTTTGGTTGGGAAGGTACTGCTCCTAACGTAACAGAAGGTCTGGCAGAACAGACAAACAAGACCTTTGACACATGGCAGCAGATAACCGGGTTGCAACCTGGTGTTTACCGCTTACGCGTTCAGGGTTACAGCCGTTCTGCGGCGCTCAACAACGAGGAAGTTTACGGAGACCCCGATAACTTCGACAATCTGAACCGTAACACTTATGTCTATGCCGAAAGTAACGGTCTGCGTACCGCAATCCGACTGTCAGACATCACAGCCGAGGCTATGGAGTATAAGTTGAACGACGGCCAGGGTGAAACCTTGCTCTCCAACGACACTTACGTACCTTCTTCTGTCGCAGGTACAGCCAAGTACTTCAGCAAAGGTAAGTATTGGAACTACCTCTATTTCGCTGTCACCTCAGACACGCTGACCATTGGCTTCAGCAATCAGGTTAATAATGCTTACTGCTATTCAGCCATTGACCGTATACGTATGGAGTACATAGGCGACGACGACGAAGCATACAGCCTCATAGCACAGCAGGTTGCAGAGGATATCCAGGAGGTTCAGCTTCTGGAAAGTCAGACAACCCTCATCAATGAATATGAGGCTGCTGTTGACAATGTAGAGTCCCTGACAGACAAGAATCAGATTCTGGCAGCTGCCGACAAGGCTTCACGTCTGCCCGACATGATTAAACTCTGCGTTCCCGTTTACCAGGCTTACTATGCTGCCATAGCAGATATCAATGCATACTGGGAGGAGAACAACGATAAGATGACAGGAGAAGAGGCTGACCAGTTAGAGGCTTACCTGACCGAGGAAGAAGGACCCTCTGAGCAGTTCCCCAACGGAACCTATCTCTACATCAAGGAGAATCGTGAACTGGGTATTCAGGAACTACAAGACGAAATGCAGTTTGCCCGCACCCTTCTCTCAAAGGCCGTAACAGCCAACCCCACAGAGGGTATGGATGTAACTTCCTTCATCGTGAACCCCAACTTCAACGAGGGTAACTGGAAGGGATGGAACGTTCAACTGGATGACAGCCAGAATGGTAACATCGTTGACAATGCCGGCTTTACTGACGTCTTCCCCGTGGCAGCAGGCTACAACTCAACCTTCGTGGTAGAACAAGAGGTTACAGGCATTCCCAATGGTATCTATGAGCTAAGAGCCAATGCATACCATCGTCCCGGCGCTGGTCGTGAAGGACTGTATGATGGCACCGATGCTATCCCCGCAAAATTGTTCCTGAACAATTATAACACACCTATCATGAGTGTATATGGAGATCCTTTGGAAGTGGAGAACGCTATTAACGGCGAAAACTGCCGCTATGACAGCACTACAGATCCTGATGCTCCCCACAACGGCGAAGAGACTGGTAGCACGGATATCTTCATAGAGGGTTACGGCTACTTCCCAGACAACACCTACACTGCCAGCTTTGCCTTCAACGGCAACCGTTACCGTCAGAGCGCATATGCTGTAGTAACAGACGGAACACTGAAACTGGGTGTTAGAAACGATGCTACTCCTTGGCGCAATAAGAACCATACTGTATGGGGCGGATTCCAACTTATCTATCAGGGAGAGAGTCAACAGGCTATTAGTGACATGATGGATCAGTACGAGACTCGACTGGAGTTGCTGGAGATTCAACGAAACGATCAGGAACGATACCTGAGTCAGTCACACATCGACAACATCCACAAATATATAGGTCAGGTTCGCACCAACAGCGATACAAGTAAACAGTTTGAGTTCATTAGCCTCATCAACGACGAATTCAACTCTTTAGAGACCAGTATTAACTTGTACAAGCAGTTGGCTGATCTGAGTCAGTTTGCCATCGACATGTCTGACGGACTGAAGACTGGCGAATTGGCCGAATACCTGGATCGACTCTATAACGAGCTAACTGACGTTATTGTTGACGGTAGGTACACCGACCAGGAAGCAGAAGAGAAGATTGAGAGTCTGATGAAGGATTCCTTCTTTGGTGGTGTCATCTACGTTCAGGGTGACCTTTACGATGAGAACTCCGAGAATGGCGAATGGGATTACAGCCACATGTGCGCTTTGTACCCCCTCCACCAGAATGCAGACGGTAAATGGGTAGGTTCTGTCACATTGCAGGATCGCAGCCGTCGCAGCCAAAGTGGCCAGCGTGCAGGTTTCTACTTCCGTCGTGTCAATACCATCTATAAGTGTAACGATGCCAACCGCAACTTCGTAACACCTGCCAACCACATCTTTGGCATACAGGAGGGCGGAACAGACCTACAGGCACTGAACGGTACATATAATATCGTATTGGATTTGGAGAACGGAACCGTGGACTGCCAACTGCAGGATCAGTACAATTGGGACAACCAAGTATATGTAACTGGTACACTGACTGATCGCAGCGGTGCCACCTCACGTTGGAAGAACACCGAACAGTGGCCACTGCAGCATGTAGGCAATGGTAAGTACGTAGGTACTGTGGATATGGTTCTGGACAATGCCAACTCGTTCTGCTCATTCGGCATCATGGCATGTCGTAGCACTCAGGATATGGTTAACTACAGCACCACAGCCCGCAGCAGTTGGACGGAAGCCCGCTATGGAAGCAGCGAGCAGTACTTGCAGATTGAAAGCGGTCAGAAGGTTGACAGTCTGGTACGCGGACTGGACCGCACATGGCGCATCTCACCTGCAGGTAAGTACCTCATAGAGTTCGATATGAACAAAGCTACCATGAAGGCCACTCTCCTTCAGACCAAGGGTCGCGGTACAGAGACTGATCCCTATCAGATTGCAACAACTGCCGACCTGCAGAGTATGCAAGACCGACTGGTAAACGGCCAGACCACATACTTCAAGCTCATGGACGATATTAACATGACAGGTAAGGGTTGGTGGCCACTGAATGCCAACTTCTTCGGCAACAGCTTCTCTGAGGGCTATGGCAAGCATGTCAGCCTGGATGGTAACAATCATATCATCAAGAACCTGACCATTGCTGCTAATGATGAAAATACAGACGAGACAGGCTTCTTCGGCACCTTGGTAGGTAGCGTTCAGAACCTGGGTCTCTGGAACATCACCGTACAGGGTGGCAGCACCTCTTCTGTAGGCGGTCTGGCAGGACGCACAGGCGATGCTGAAGACGAGAATGCTTCCGCAACCATCAATGGTGTATATGTTAGCGGTACGATTGATGCTGAGGATGGTACTGCCGGAGCCCTTATTGGTACAATCATGAGCAACACCACCATCAGCAACAGCTACACATGTGCTGCCGTTCAGGGCAATGGTACAATTGGTGACATGATTGGTTCTGTCGAGGGTCAGTACGATTTCCAGAGAAGTTATTCTGCAGGAAAGGCTAACGGCAGCCAGGCAAACAGTCTGATTGGCGGTGGTAACATCCTGAAGATAAGCTACCCCTTCTACAACGGCTCTAACCAGCAGGAAATCTGCTCAACCGTTAGCAAGTGGGAAGGTTGGAACAGCAATGGCACCATCGGTAACGGGTGGCCTATCCTGAACTGGCAGGTAGAACACGGCAGCTACACCACCTTCTGTGGCTATGTGAACGATGACGAAGTTGGCATTGGCGGAATCGACAACTCACAATCCGCGACTCGCAATGATGCCGAGGCTATCTACGACCTCAGTGGTCGCAAGGTCAACAGAGTTCAGAAGGGTCTCTACATTGTGAACGGCAAGAAGGTTGCTGTTGAGTAACCCCTACACCTATAACAAACAGACATGGGAGCCGGACATAAGTCTGACTCCCATGCTTGTCTTTAGGCCTGAACCGCACGCGCCCGCAAATTAGCGGTCTTGGGCGGCACGAAGTATTTTAGGGTATTGCCGGCGGATGTAGCCGAAGAACATCTTATAACCAGGGCACAGGTAATTACGCCGCTCCACCTTTGGAACAGTTCCGGCAGGAGTAGCAGCCACCGTCAGGCGTTCCAGAAGCCGGTCCTTGGGACAACCGCCAAAGCAGAGGTCGGCGACGTCGCAATGCAGGCAATGACTGGGCAGGCTATCCAACTTATATTCACCAAATCTGCGGTTGGTCTGCATCATATCATGCAACGGGGCATCCTGGATATTGCCAACACGATACTCCGGGAACACATAACGGTCGCACCGATACAGGTCTCCGTTCTTCTCTATGACGCCACAGTGCCCGCAGACAGCCTCGTGGACGCAAAGACCTGCAGGACGGTGCGTCAGGTTACCAATGGCTGCCTCGATGACTTGCACAAACTTGCGGCCCAAGTCTTTTTTCATCCATTGATCCAGCACGGTACAGAGGAATCTGCCGTAGGCATCGGCAGGGACACTGAACGACGCCAATTGTCCGGACCGCTCTGTGGTATAAAGAC
Organism: uncultured Prevotellaceae bacterium; assembly: GCA_946619915.1. Lineage (GTDB taxonomy): Bacteria > Bacteroidota > Bacteroidia > Bacteroidales > Bacteroidaceae > Physcousia. The sequence goes on from CAMOMP010000006.1 coordinate 80,113, forward strand.
CCGGAGGCAGGCTGACATTTCCGCCCTGACTTTCCGAAAGACTCTCCACTACGGGCAGAAACTGCATGAAGTTACTGAACTCGCGCAGGAAATCATAGACCTCAGCGGCATGAGCGGCATTGGCTGCATTGACGGTGGTCAGCGTATTGAACTCCACTCCGTGTTTCCGCAGCAATTCCAGTCCATGCATAGTACGCGAGAAAGTCCCCTCGCCATGTGCGTCTTTCCTATAGATATTATGCAGATGCTCCGGCCCGTCTATACTCAGCCCGATGCGGAAGCGATGGTTGCGGAAGAAGCGACACCAGTCGTCGGTGAGCAATGTCCCATTGGTCTGCAGCGTATTCAGGATACGGCGGTCAGAGCCGTATTTCCGCTGCAGCCGGACAGCCTTCTCAAAGAAGGGGATACCGCACATCGTGGGCTCACCGCCATGCCAGGCAAACTCTATCTCGGCCAACTGACCGTGGATGGCAATGACCTGCTGGATGTAGCGTTCCAACACCTCGTCCGACATAAGAGCCCCCACCCCCTCCGCAGAGGGAGAGGAGAGGGTTTTCTCTTTGCCCAGATAGTAACAGTACTCGCAACGGAGGTTGCAGGCTGCACCAATGGGTTTTACCTCTATCGCATAGTGGCGAAAGTCGTCCGGAATCATTTGCGACTTTACTGTATGGTAGGTTTGGCAAATGGCCTTACGCCATAGGGGGAATAGGTGAATGTCTCATGGCCGTCATCAACACCGATTTCTTGCTGGATAAGGGTGTTCAACTTCTGGTTCATCTGCTCTACGGCAGACTGGTTGTTACCCTTTGGCCATGCCAGATTCTCGGTCTCTGCGCTACCATAGGTGAACATCTCCACATCATTGTTCGTATAGAGGGCATCGATATCCGCAGGCGTGTTAAAGTTGACGGGAGAGAAATAACGGGCAAACTTATAGTCGCCGGTAACGATACCACGGACAAAGCCGCGCTTGTTGATATCAAGGCGATAGGCAGGTGTCAGACTTCGG